>CAIJQQ010000026.1 GCA_903822825.1 uncultured Burkholderiales bacterium
CGAAGAATCGATGGCCATGCTGCGCGGTGTGCTGGACAACGTGCCAGGCGCGGCACGCGACATCGTGATCCTCAACGCCGGTGCGGCGCTCTATGCCGCCAATGTAGCGACCAGCATCCAAGAGGGCATTGTCCATGCCCGTGCAGCCATCGAATCGGGGGCGGCCAAAGCCAAACTCGCGCAATTTATCGCATTCACCCAAGCCAAGCTGGCCTGATCGGCTGCAGGAAACCCCATGAGCGATATCCTCAACAAAATCGTGGCCGTCAAGCGAGAAGAGATCGCCGAAGGTCTGCGCAAGAAACCGTTGGCCGCCATGCGTGCCGACGCTGAGAGTCGCGTGCTCACGCGCGACTTTGAAGGCGCCATGCGCGCCAAAATCAATGCGGGCCAAGCGGCGGTGATCGCAGAGGTCAAGAAGGCCAGCCCTTCCAAGGGCGTCTTGCGAGAGGATTTCATTCCTGCCGATATCGCGCAAAGCTATGCCGAGTTTGGCGCGGCGTGTTTGTCGGTGTTGACCGACAAACAGTTCTTTCAGGGCAACAACGATTACCTCAAGCAAGCCCGCGCCAGCTGTGACCTGCCCGTGCTGCGCAAGGACTTCATGGTGGATGCCTACCAGGTCTATGAAGCCCGCGCTATTGGCGCTGATTGCATTTTGCTGATTGCAGCCTGTTTGGACGACGCCAAGATGGCCGAACTCGAAGCGGTGGCCAGCAGCCTGGACATGGCGGTGTTGGTGGAGGTGCATGACCGGGTCGAACTCGAGCGCGCCCTCAAGCTCAAGACGCGACTGGTGGGCATCAACAACCGCAACTTGCGCACCTTCGAAGTCTCGCTGCAAACCACCTTGGACATGTTGTCCGATGTGCCCGAAGACCGCATTCTGGTCACGGAGAGTGGCATCCTGTCCAAGACCGACGTACAGCGCATGCGCGAAGCACACGTCAACGCGTTCCTCGTGGGCGAGGCCTTCATGCGCGCGCCGGAGCCGGGCGAGGCGCTGGCCGCCTTGTTTGACTGAGGCGTTTGAATGCAGCAAGGCTTTGACTGGGCGGCGCCACAGGCGCCAAGCCTGAAGGTTTGGCCATGCCCCCTTCAAGGCCTGGCACCCGACTGGCGCCCTGTGGTTCAGGACTTTTTGTCTTCCCAGGCTGGACAACAGCTGTCGGTACGTTTGACGCAACCATTGGCTCAGGGGCGACAAATTTACCCTCCTGAGCCCTTGCGGGCACTTGGCTTGACTTCGCTGGAGGATGCGCGCGTGGTTATTCTGGGGCAGGACCCCTACCACGGACCCAGGCAAGCCGAGGGTTTGGCGTTTTCCGTGGCGCCGGGTGTCCGGCTGCCTCCCAGCTTGCGCAACATCTTCAAGGAGCTGCAGCGCAGCCTGGGTTTGCCCTTGCCGGTGGATGGCTCGCTGACCCGCTGGGCCCATCAAGGCGTATTGCTGCTCAACACGTGCTTGACCGTTCAGGATGGCTTGGCGGCCAGCCATGCCCGCTGGGGCTGGGAGGCGCTCACCGATAGGCTGGTGGAGTTGGTGGCTGAGCGACCTCGGCCCGTGGTGTTCATGCTATGGGGTGGTCAAGCACAGGCCAAAAAAGGCCTGATCCAATCGGCAGCAGCTCACGGGAATCATCTGATCCTGGAGGCCAACCACCCCTCGCCTTTGTCTGCGCTGCGGCCACCCAGTCCGTTTCTGGGTTGTGGCCATTTCCGTTTGGCCAATGAATTCCTGGCTGAAAAGGGTGAGAAAAAGATCGATTGGTGAAAAAAATTGGCGCCGATTGCGTCTGAATATAAAAAGGTGGCATAATTTGAGGCTCGCTCCGGAGGGGTGCCCGAGTGGCTAAAGGGGGCAG
>CAIJQQ010000027.1 GCA_903822825.1 uncultured Burkholderiales bacterium
ATGAATTCATTGAGGACAGCAAAATCGAAACACGCGGCTACGGCCACAATGTGCCGATCTTGCCCAGAGACCCCGCCAACGATATCAACCGACGGGTCGAAGTCAACATCCAGTGCCATTTAGGCAACAACGGCAAAGAATGAACTGAAATGCATTTGTTGCCCCAAATCCACTCTTGCCATTTTCCCCACCATGTCCAAGGGGTCGGCCAACTCACCCCCCTGCAGATTCGGGTTTCTGGGTGGGGCATTTTGCAAGTCAAAACCATCGGCAAGACCGAATTCGCTGGGTACAAAAAGTCACTGTCGGCCAATTCGCATGAAATTGAACTGAATGTCCCAAAGGGCGTGCGCATTCAGATTCGTCTATGGAACCTCTTTGGTTGGTCCACGGTGCGTGTTGAAACGCCCGTGAACAACACCCCCGTTACTGCCATTCAGCAAACCCGGCCCATCTCAAAGCACATGCCACTGCCGGACTTTGCGCTGCCAAAACTGGCTCAGCCCATTCCAGCGCTCCATGGTCTGCGCAATCAATGGCAATCCCTGAGATGGCGCGCACAAACCACGGGGCAGCAGTTAAGCGCCAAGATTGCACGTTTGCAAGCCCAGATTGCCGTGCCTAGAGCCCGTCATCTGGATGACTTCCAACACAAAACACCCCATTTGAAATCTCGCTTGCACAAGAACGTGCTGCAAGCTCCTCCACAGAATTTTGACCTTCGTAAAAGGAAGCTGCCATGAGCCTCGTTGATAGCATTGACCACTACCGTTACCCGGACGATGTAGAGATTAAACAAAACAAATTCAGGGAGTTTCTCTGGTTTTGTGCGGGTGCAGATTTGCAGTTGTTGCGCCACTGCCCTCAGTCCGAGCGGATCAAAGAAGAAGGCATTGGCGGTGTGGTGTTGGCCACAGCCGTACTCGCTTTCCTGTCTTCCTCTTACGCTTTTTATCGGGTTTTCAATCCCGGAACCGACGAAGGCACACCCACCATTGCCGTGGTTTCATCTGTGTTCTTTGGACTGGTCTGGTCCATGATCATCTTCAACCTGGATCGTTTCATTGTGTCCTCCGGCGGGCACGGTGATGGCACAGAAAAAATCACCTTAGACGAATTTTTGGGCGCCATTCCTCGCCTGTTGATGGCATTGATTATTGGCTTCACTTTGTCCAAACCTTTGGAAATTCGGGTGATGCAATCCGAGCTGGATGCCATTTTGGTGGCAAAGCAAGGGGAGTACCTTTACGGACGCAAAGATGCCAGCGGTAATGTATTGACCCAAGACGAAAAGGGAAAACCACTCAAACCAGGCGCTTACGACACAGAAAAAACGCGATGGGACCTCGAAGTCAAAAAGCTGAAAGAAGTCAATTTCAAGGCCTTGATTGACGAAAGAAAACAGATCACCGAAAAAATAGAAGAATACCGATTACTCGAAATCAAACAAGGCGATTTAGCTTACAAAGAAGCAGGTGGGACAGCTCACAACGGAGTTTCAGGCCGAGGCCCAGGCTGGAAAGATGCGAAAGAATTACAAAGCAAATACCAGGAACAAAAAGAAGCGCAAGAAGCCAAGTTGAAAGCGTGGGAAGCTGATAACCAAGTAGAACTTGCGAATTTAAAGTCAGAAGAAGAAAAAATCGCACGTGAACATGATGTGGAAATGGTGAAAATCAAAGACATAGCCAACCACATGGGCGGTCTGGTCAACCGCATCATGTGGGCCCACGAAGAATTCCCCACAGTCTCGTGGGCACTGACGCTTCTGCTTTTGTCCATCGAAGTGGCCCCCATCTTTTTCAAAATGATGCTTCGCAGCGGCCCTTACCACTACTTAACTGAAAACCAGCGGGAAATAGTGGCGGCACGCTATGCTGTTGAAAGAAAAGCAAACGCACAAGCAGGCATCGGTGGCCAGCATGCAGAAATCGAGATTTACCATCAAGCCAACGCGTCCCTGGTCTCTTCACTGGCGCATTTAAATTCAGAAGCGCGACTTTCTCAACAAGCCTTGGTGAAGTTCGAGGAATCTGTAAGTCAGGACATCAACGCCCATCCTGAAAAGTACATTCAGTTGGACACATCCGCAAAAGGCTGAACCTTCCACCATTGATTGCGCATGCTGTTTTCAAGACTCTCCGGGTTTGATCCGTCACACCTGGTCAAACTTCCAACGTCCGAACGCTGGAAGTTAGAGATTTTCAGCTTATGGGCTGTGCTGGGCGCCTTGGGGTGCTCGGCAGCGGCGGCGTACCTGTTTCTCATCACGACGCGATCTACTGCTTTGGCCGCAGTGGCTGCAACCTCTGTGGCCATTTGTTTTTTTGCCATTCAAGCCTTGCTCAACTCAAACCGAGGACTGCCACTCGGCTCGGTTGACGAAGAGGAGACGCCTCCGAATGCCAAACAGTTTCACATCGTTGTTTATCTGCTGCTGACACTGGCATTCACACAGCCGATCCTGATTTTTGCAAGCAAGCTGATTGATCAACCAAAGATCAACGAACTCAATCGGTTGGAATCCCAGTTGCGCGTTCAAGGGCTCATTGACGTTCACACTTCAGCTCAAGCCCAGCTCAAACGCGACCTCGCCAAGATCAGAGAAAAAATCAATGCACTGGGTGGCAATTTAAGTCTCTATATTTCGAATGAGGAGATGGCGCTCCTCGACAACATCGCCCCCCAGGCAGATGCACCTGCTGGTGCAGTTCCATCAATGAATCTGGCTTTTGCAGCCCGCAAAGCTTTGGTGATTGGCAACACCGCTTACGAATTGCCGAACACTCCCCTTCCAGGCGCCATTCGAGATGCCAAGGCCATGAAAGCCAAATTGGAAAAGATGGGCTTCACTGTCACCTTGCTGACCGATGCCACTCGCCTTGTTATGGAGCAGCAGCTGGTGGACTATGTCAACACCCTCAAACCTGGCGACATCAGTTTCGTTTACTACAGCGGTCATGGCACCCAACTTCGAGGTGTCAATTATTTAATTCCAATTGACCGAGCACAGAGTAACGATGATTATGTTTCAATCAACAAGCTCATGCAAATGCAGCGGGACAAGTCCATCCTTGCAAACATCATCATGACGGACGCCTGTCGATCTGGCGGCAACTATGAGACAGGATTTGACTCAACAGGTGCCAGTCGAAATACCTATATCGCGATGGCGGCAGCTGCCGGAGAATATTCGTACGACGGTTTTCCAAATGGGGTGTTCACAACACGAGTGCTCAAACACATCACTGACGAAAAAGACATCGACACAATATTCAATACGATCAAAGACGATATGGCTCGGGACCCCTCTGTGAAGCAGCACCCAACAGCCATCAACTTCTTGGAAGAACCGATCATCTTGTCGGTTCAAAAAGAACCCCCTCGCCCAGCAAGCTCAACGCCATCCGTACAAACAAGCAGCAACAAACCAGGTAACCGCCTGCAGTGCACCAGCACAAAGATCACGTCCGATCCTGAGTTTGATCGCCAAGGCTTACTGAACCAATGCGTAAGTGAATTCCTCAAAATCAAAGATGACGTCTTGGAGGACCAACAACTCGCCACTCAAACGCAAAGCGAGCTGGAAGAGAAGCTCAAACTCAGGTTCTCTGATGACCAATTCAACCCCATTTATTTCTTCAACTACCTCTGGTCAAGTCAAGTGGTTAATTCACCAGACTCAGGGACTTCGAGCATCAAACCGGCCTACCGCTCTGCTTTGTTCAGCTTAGTGATCTGGTTTCTATTGGCGGGGGGATTTGTATACCGTGAAAACCAGGCAGACGCACAAAACGCTTACCGAGAATTCAGGGTGGATGAAGAGAATGGGCAACTTCAGACCATCTACCGCAAGTACAGCTTGCTGGCGAATGAGGCCATGGATGCATTCAAGGGCAAATTGAGCCGGTCTATCTCGTCCCCTTCTTTGCTCACACCAGACATGTCAGTCCATCTGCCTGATCCGTTCGCTGACGACGAGGACGTTGCCAATCGAAAAAATGCCAATTACCTGACCGATCAGGAAGCCATCGACCATTTGAAGAAATTTCTGAGGTCCACATGAGTTTGATGCACACTTTGCAGCGCATGGGGGGAAAAGACCCTTACTTTCTTGACCGTTCAAGTTACTCCGAGCGCGTGATGTGGGTGGCACTTGGCGCGATGACTGCGCTCATCGGCTTACTGGCGTTCATATCAGTCGGTCAAGCCATGTTCTTGGTGTATTTCCCAGAAGGCTTTGACCATTCGGCACGCCACTGGCTGAATCTTTCGTTCCTTGCATTTTTTGCACTGGCATGGACGATGATTATTTTCAATTTCTACCGCTTCGCCCTGTCCACTGCGTTCACTCACAAAAGTCATTCCTTCATCAGCGTTTTGCCGAGGCTGGCGCTGCAGCTGTTTTTTGGGCTCTTGATCGGTTTATCCATCAGCCTGCCCTTGTCGGTCGTTCTGGGTCATCAAGAGTTCAAGGACAACTCAACCCAACGCCAGGAAAAGTTGATCGATAACATTTACAAGGCGATTGACACGAAAAACGAAGTTGAACTTGCTGGTCTTTATGCCGAGCTGACACAAAAATTACAGACGCAACAAGGCGCAGCCCTTCGACTTGAAACCTATCAGAACTTTCGAGCAGATCCCAATGTGTCTGAGACTGTTCAAGCTGCAGCAGATCAGGCAGTTGAATCTGCGAGCCAAACTCGAGAAAAAATCAGTGCTTTGCGCAAGAAAATCGAAGAGGCAAAAAAGGACATTGAGTCGACCATTCATGCCAACGACGGCCTGATGACCAACATCAAAAAAGCCATTGAAAAAAACAAGATCATGATGGTATTGATGTCCGTGTTCATATGCATGACACTGATCGCCACCACCTTGTTTGAAGCTTTCTTCTCACCCGGACTCTACGAATATCTTGTCGAGTACAACAACCATGTGACGCTGGCGTCTCATGGCATAACGACAGCATCGCGGAAAATATTCATTTCATCAGAGGCTGTTGCTCAACCGCAATATTCCTACCCTGAAGAAATATTGCGAGAACAAAAAATTAAGCTATCCCAGTTATCTCAAGACGATTTTGAGAGCGTAAAAAATCAAGGCTGATCTACTTTTTCCCAGCGTATTTTTCGAACTTGGTATTGACCTCAGCAATGCACCGATCAAACATTTTCGCGTTGGGCTCTTTGATGTTCTTGTAAGAAATGTCCATGCATTTCAAGAATCCGCCAAAGCATTGGTCTTGCGCTTGTTTTTCTTTCTCAGCTGCCGTCAATTTATTCTGAGATGCCTGATTTTTCCCCTCCCGCAACCTATTGCCCACACACTTGAGGCTGTCTTTCCCGACTTTGTTTCTGACCTTCTCACCGTATCTTTCAACAAGGCTCAGTTCCGCGGAAGCGGGCTTCAACAGTTTTGCAATCAAGCCCGCCTCTTTGGTGGCCAGATTTTTTTCTGCATTCAGCAATAACTTGGCGGCCTCAGAGGACACATTGGCAAAAGGTGTCCCCATTGCAACGCAAGTAACCAAGCCTACAAATAAGTGATGTGCGCGTGGCATGATGATGTTCTATAAAAAACAGATTTCATATTAGCGCAAAGAATTCGGATCATCATTCACTATGCTCAAAATCGCCACCTGGAACGTCAACTCCCTCTCGGTGCGCCTGCCTCAGGTGCTGGACTGGCTGGCGGCCAACCCCACCGATGTGCTGGCCCTGCAAGAGCTCAAACTCACCGACGACAAGTTCCCCGCTGCGGCCTTGGCCGAGGCGGGCTACCACGCGCAGTGGTTCGGCCAGAAGACCTACAACGGCGTGGCCTTGATCTCCAAGGCCGAAGGCACGGATGTGGTCAAGAACATCCCGGGCTTTGAAGACGACATGTCGCGCGTGATTGCGGCAACTTACCCTGACGCTGCAGGCGGCAGCTTGCGTATGATCGGGGCTTATTTTCCGAACGGCCAGGCCCCGGACAGCGACAAGTTTGTCTACAAAATGCGCTGGCTAGACGCCTTGCGCGATTGGGTTCAAAGCGAAATGCAACAGCATCCGCAACTGGTGCTGATGGGTGACTACAACATCACCTTTGACGAGCTGGACATGTGGGATCCGGTGGGCCTCAAAGACACCATCCATTGCACTGTGGCCGAGCGCGAAAAGCTGCAAGCCCTGACCGACTTGGGTCTCGCCGACAGCTTCAGGCTGTTTGAGCAGCCCGAGAAAAGCTACAGCTGGTGGGACTACCGCGAGTTCGGCTTTCGTCGCAACAGAGGCCTGCGCATCGACCACATCCTGGTGTCGCAAGCCGTGCGCGACAAGTCCACCGCCTGCATCATCGACCGCGCCCCGCGCAAGAACGAGCGGCCCAGCGACCACGCACCGGTGGTCTTGACCTTGGACTGACCACGTCGCCCCCATCATGGCGGCGCGGAGTGATGCCAATACCTTAGGTTTTCTGCCCGTTCGCAGCGCAGCGCACGGGGGGCGTCGCTGCGCCAGACGGCCGCGCCACAATGGGATGTGTCAAACCAAGCGATCCCCGCTTCTCTGTAACGGGCCACCACCCCCGGGGCAGGATGGCCAAAGCGGTTGCGGTAACCGGCCTGCGCCAACGCCACGGCAGGCTGCAGCGCCTGCAACAACTCGGGGGTAGACGAGGTCTTGCTGCCGTGGTGGGGCACCAGCCAGAAGTCCACTGCGGTCAACCCCCGCGCGATCAATTCGCGCTCTTGCGCCGCCTCGATGTCACCGGACAGCAGTGCCGTCCCCTTTGCCCCACGGATGCGCAGCACGCAGCTGAGCGCATTGCTTTTACGACCCCGCTCAAAGTCCTCGGCCAGCGGGTGCAACACTTCGAACTGCACCCCGTCCCACACCCAGCGCTGGCCCGCCTCGCAGCGCTGACCAGGGCGCGCACGCAGCAAGGGGTGTTCTGGCTCAATCGAAGACCACAACTGCGCCTGCGGCTGCATGGCCAGCACAGCGGCTGCGCCGCCCGTGTGGTCGCTGTCTCGGTGACTGAGCATCAGCACATCCAACTGCTCGCCCATCTGCGTCAACAGTGGCACCAGCACCCGGTGCCCGGCGTCGCTCTCGGGTGAATAGCGTGGCCCTGCGTCGTAAAGCAAGCTGTGGCGGGCGGTGCGCACCAACACGGCGTTGCCCTGCCCCACATCGGCCGCCAACAACTCAAAACTGCCTGAGACCGGGCGCGGCGCTGACCACAGCAATGCCGGCAAAGCCAGGGGCAGTCCCCAAACTCGCCACGACCGGGGGCCTGGCACCAACAAGGCCGTGGCCCCGCCCAGCGCCAACACGGCCAGTGGCCAAGGCGGCATGGGCGTTTGCCAGCTCGCCCCTGGCCAGGTCGCCATCCACCCCAACAGCCAAGCCAAAGGCTGCAGGCACAGCCGCGCAGCATCCCAAAGCACAGGCAGCAGCACCCCCAACAAGGCCAGCGGCGTGACCAGCAAGGTGATCCACGGAATCGCGATCAGATTGGCCAACAAGCCCACCAGCGAAACTTGCCCAAAAAACAGCACCGTCAAAGGCGTCAGTGCCAAGGTGACCACCGCTTGTTCGCGCAACAAGCCCGCCCCCCTTTGCATCAGCAACGCAAGCAACGCGGGATGGGGGTTGGGCTTCGGTTCAAATACCGGTGTGGCCGTCACCTCTTGCGTCGACCGTTCGGTCGCGAGCAACACCCCCACAGCCACAAAACTCAACCAGAAACCGGGTTGCAGCAAGGCCCAAGGGTCCAAGGTCACCACCACGGTGGCCGCCAGGCCCCACACCAAACGCCAATGCCAGTCTCGCGCCGACAGCCGCAACAGGGCCACCACAGCCAGCATCCAAACCGTGCGTTGCGCGGGCACGCCCCAGCCGCTGAACACGGCATACAGCGCAGCCACTGCCACGCCCACCACCGCCCCCGCCTGGGGCGCAGGCCAAAGCAAGGCCCAGCCACGGCCCCACATGGCGCTGCGGCGCCACAGCCCAGAAGCCAGTGCCGCAGCCAGCCAGGCCAGCATGGTCACGTGCACCCCCGAGATGCTCATCAGGTGCGATACCCCGGTGGCGCGGAACACGTCCCAGTCGCTGCGGTCGATCGCCGCCTGATCGCCCGTCACCAGAGCGGCCAAAATGCCTGCGGCATGGAGCCCCTCGCCCGATGCACCGTCCAGTCTTGTCAACAATCGGTCACGCACCTGCTGGCGAGCCCACTCTACTGGATGACTGAGCGTGGCCACCAGCCGCATGGGTGGCGGGTCAACGCGACCCTGCCGTACATAGCCCGTAGCGCGAATACCCTGCTCCCAAAGCCACAGCTCATAGTCGAAACCACGCGGATTGCGTTGTCCGTGCGGCGCCTTCAGCCGCACCCGAAACCGCCAGCGCTCGCCCGCCTGCACAGGTTCGGGCAGCACCTGCCGGGGCAGCGCCTCGTCACGCAATGAGGCGGCGTACCAACCCAGATACACGTCACGCGGAACTTGCTCGGGCACCTGCAAGATCTGGCCCGCCAGTCGGGCTTCTTCAACTTGAAAGCGGAAACGCCAACCCACATCTTGGCGCTGTGGCAAGGCTTGCACCAAGCCCACCACATCCAGGTCGCGCCCCTCCAGATCCTGCGCGATGGACGGGCTGCGCAGCACAGCATGTCCGCCCGTGACAGCCAAAGCCAAAGCGGCCAAGCCCAGGCACTGCAGCAGCACATGCCCCATGCGCACAAACAGCAGCGCCAAGGCACCCAACAAACCGTAGCCCCACCAAGGCCACAGCACGCTTTGCTGCAACTGCAGCGTCACACCGCCCACCCAGGCCAACAAGCCCCAGTGCAGACAGGTGGCCCATTGAAGTCGAACCATGACGAGTCTCCCTGACCGCGGCTCTGTGTACTTTTTTCATATCTTGGCTCGCGTCTTGCAAGTTTAGATTGCACCCACCGCTTTCGTCGAGCACCGATCCATGTCCATCCACATGGCTCTGCCCAACGCGGCCGACGCAGCTTCATGTCTTGCAGCCTCCAGCAAGTACTTTGAGCGACAATCCCAACTGATTTTTGCACCACCGCGCATGCGGTCATCCCACTGAGCAGCACACAAAGGCCACCATGAGCGTTTACGACACCCTGAAATCCCTCCACATTGAACTGCCTCCCGTGGCTGTGCCTGCTGCGGCCTATGTGCCCTTTGTGCAGACTGGCAAGCTGGTTTTTCTCTCAGGCCACATCGCCAAAAAAGACGGCAAAGTCTGGGCGGGCCAGCTGGGAAAAGACATCACGACGGCTGAAGGACAACAAGCCGCCCGCGCCGTGGCCATCGACCTGATGGGCACATTGCACGCGGCCGTGGGCGACTTGAACAAGGTCAAGCGCATCGTCAAGGTGATGAGCTTGGTCAACTCCACAGGCGATTTCACCGAACAACACCTGGTCACCAACGGCTGCAGCGAGCTGCTGGGCCAGGTGTTTGGTCCACAAGCGGGCGCGCACGCCCGCAGCGCCTTTGGCGTGGCCCAGATTCCGATGGGCGCTTGTGTCGAGATTGAACTGATCGCCGAAATCGCCTGATTCAACTTCATGAAAAAACGCTCAGACCTGTTGTCTGTGCCGCCACCATTTCAACCCAGAGAGACAACCATGACCCTTTCCATGTCCAGCGCCACCCTGCCCGTTTGCACCCGCATGCTCACCAACTTGGGCCACATCCTGGCCAAGGCCGAGCAGTTTGTTGAAGCCAAGAAAATAGACCCCACTGCATTGACGACCTACCGACTCGCCCCCGACATGTTGCCCTTCACTCGCCAAGTGTTGATCGCCTGCGATGCCGTCAAAAACGGTGTGGCGCGCATGGGTGGCGTGGAAGCGCCCAAGTTTGAAGACACCGAAGCCACCTTGCCCCAGCTGCAAGAGCGCATCCAGAAAACCTTGGCCTTCATTGCCACCGTGCCCGCAGCTGCGCTGGACGGCACCGAGGACAAAGAGATCACCTTCCCAGCAGGCCCGGGCAAGACCCGCACCCTGAAAGGCCAAGACTACCTGACAGGCTGGATGCTGCCCAACATGTACTTTCACATCACCACGGCTTATGCCATCTTGCGCCACAACGGGGTGGATGTGGGCAAGATCGACTACCTGATGGGCGCACAGGGCTGATCTGTCGCCGAGTGGACTGTCTTGGGGATTTCACGAAGTCCCCTTTTCATGGGCGTCTCCATAATCAGCAGGGCTGCATGGGTCTCTTTGGATCCACGGCCCTGGCCCGGCATCTGAATTGACGGGCCCCTCTTCATGGAGACGAACATGGCTCAAATCAATTTGAAGGTCAACGGCAAAGCGCGAGCAGTCGATGCCGATCAGGACATCCCGCTGCTGTACGCACTGCGCGATCAACTCGGGCTCAATGGCCCCAAATTTGGCTGCGGCAAGGGCCAGTGCGGCGCTTGCACCGTGATCGTCAACGGACAAGCCACACGTTCATGCATCACCCCGGCCGCGAGCGCACAAGGCAAAGCGGTCACCACTCTCGAAGGCTTGGGCAGCTCCGTCAAACCAGGCAAACTTCAGCAGGCCTTCATTGACACGCAAGCGGTGCAATGCGGCTACTGCATTAACGGCATGATCATGACGGCCACGGCTTTGCTGGCGCAAAACAAAAACCCCAGTGACCAGCAAATCAGTGAAGCGCTGGCGGGCAACCTTTGCCGCTGCGGCACCCACCAACGCATTGTGGCCGCCGTCAAGCGCGCCATCACCGCCTGAGGAGAACATGATGACCGCATTCAATCGACGTCAATTTCTCGGTGCAGCTGGCGCAGGTGTTCTGTCTGTTGGCTTTTCATTGACAGCTCAAGCGAAAGCAGCGACGGGTCTGTCGCCTGCCAAGAGCGTGGCCCCTGAGGTGCTGGACTCCTGGCTGACCATCGACAAAAACAACCGCATCACGCTGTATGTCGGCAAAGTGGATCTGGGCACCGGCACCAAAACGGCGCTCACCCAAATCGCAGCCGACGAACTGGATGTCGCCTTTGGCCGCATCGACATGGTCATGGGCGACACGGCCACCACGCCTGACCAATGGATCACGGGCGCAGCGCTCACCATCTCACAAGGCGGCAGTGAACTTCGCATTGCCGCGGCCAACGCGCGTCAGGCTTTGTTGCAGCGGGCTTCCAAAAATTGGGGGGTGCCCGTCTCAGAGTTGGTCGTCAACGACGGCGTCATTGCCCACGAGGCCAGCCGCCAATCTGCCAGCTACGGCAGCCTGATCGGGTCCGGCTTTGAAGTCAAAGTCGACCCCAAGATCGCGGTCAAGAAACACACCGATTACAAACTGGTGGGCAAGTCCGTCCCGCGCGTGGACATTCCTGGCAAGGTCACTGGCGAACACACCTATGTGCACGATCTGCGCTTGCCCGGCATGCTGCACGCCCGGGTGATCCGGCCCACACAGATTGGTGCCACCTTGCAAGGCTTTGACGAGGCCCCAGCCAAACGTGTGAACGGCTTTGTTCAGACCGTGCGCAAAGGCAACTTCCTGGCGGTGGTGGCCAAAAATGAATGGGCCGCCATCAAGGCATCCCAGGCGATCAAGGCCGAATGGAGCGCAGGCCCTGACTTGCCTGCCAAGGCCACCATTTTTGAAGCCTGGCGCAAGATGCCGATCGCCAAAGAGGAGGCCACGCAAAAGGTGGGCGATGTGTCGCAAGCCTTGGGCAGCGCAGTCAAAAGCGTCAAGGCCACCTACAACTTTGCGGTGCAGACCCATGCGTCCATCGGCCCATCGTGTGCCGTGGCCGATTTCAAGGACGGTCAATTGGTGTGCTGGTCGGCCTCGCAAGCCACGCACTCCATGCAGCATGAACTGTCGGTCATCACCGGCTTGCCCAAATCGGCCATCCGCCTGGTGTACCTGGATGGCTCGGGCTGCTACGGCCGCAACGGCCACGAAGACGCCACGGCCGACGCGGCTCTGATTGCCATGCAAATGGGCAAGCCCGTGCGTGTGCAGTGGATGCGCCAGGACGAGACCGCGCTCGCACCCAAAAGCCCACCCCGGTCCATGGACCTGGAGGCCAGCTTGGATGCACAAGGCAAGATCACCGGCTGGAAAGGCGATTTTTTCATTGCGCTCAACCACATCGCGGCCTTCAAACCGCTGGATTTCCCGCTGCTGGCCGCCAGTGACACAGGCATTCCGCGCCCTGGCAACTGGGTGGGGTTCTTGTTCCAGAACGCTGGCGCACCCTATGCTGTGCCTAACATTTTGGTCACCACCAAACACGTGGCACAAACCTTCCTGCGCTCGTCGCACTTGCGCAGCCCAGGCCGGATCGAGAACAGCTTTGCCAATGAAGCCTTCATGGACGAGCTGGCCGCAGCAGCAGGCGCCGATGCAGCTGAGTTCCGCCTCAACCACCTGAACGATGTGCGTGCCAGCGGGGTGATCAACGCCGTGCTCAAGGCCTCCAACTGGAGCAAGCGCCCTTCAGCCACACAGGTCAACCCTGGCAATGTGACACGGGGCCGGGGTATTTCTTATGTGCGTTACAACAACACCATCACCTACGTGGCCACAGTGGCCGAGGTGGAAGTCAACCGCACCACCGGTCAGATTTTGGTGACCAAGGTGTTTGTGGCCCACGACTGCGGCCAGATCATCAACCCTGACGGTGTGCAGAACCAAATCCAGGGTGGCGTGATTCAAACCGTCAGCCGCACACTGATGGAAGAAGTTCAGTGGAGCGGCAGCACCATCGACAGCGTGGACTGGGCCAGCTACCCCATCTTGCGCTTCCCCGATACCCCCACGGTGCAAACCGTGTTGATCGACCAGCCTGGCCAACCGGCCTGGGGCGCTGGCGAGCAAACCCCCACCACGGTGCCTGCGGCCATTGCCAACGCTTTCTTTGATGCCACAGGGGTTCGCCTGCGGACCATCCCTTTCACACCGGAGAGTGTCAAGGTGGCGTTGAACGCTTCGGTGCGCAAAGTCGCATGACAGGACGGATCACCCTGCTGCCGGCCCCGGGCTGACTCAGGGGGATCCGGTCGCCAAGCACTGCCGGGCTCAAATGCTCTTGCTGCCCAGCAAGGCACTGATCTCCTGCTGCGTAAGACCCAAATCCGCATAAAACGCCGCGTTGTGTTCGCCCCTTCGAGGGCCTGTTTGCGGCACGGGCAGATCACGCCCTACAAACCTGGGCACGATGCAAGGGGCTTTCACGCTGCCCAGGTCTTCATCCGGTAGATCGATCAAGGCATGTCGACTCTGAAAGTGCGGATCTTGCGCTGCTTGGGCTATGGAGTTCACGCGCCCATAGGGTGCTTCTTGTTCATCCAGGCGCTGCATGACGTATGCCATGGGATGCTGGCGGCACCAATCTGCCAACACCTTGTCCAGGTCAACCAGATGCCTTGTTCGCTCGAGGTTGTTGCAAAAACGCGGATCATGGAGCAAATCCAGGCGATCCATGGCCTTGCAGATGCGCTCAAAGATCGGGTTGCCTGTGCCCACAATGGTGATCCATTGGCCATCGGCAGATGCGTAAACATTGGACGGCGCGGTGTAAGTGGCCCGTGATCCGTTGCGTTGCCGGACCACATCCATGAACTGCATTTCTGCGGCCAAGGGGTCGAGCAGTCGAAACAAGGCTTCCGTGGCCGCCAAATCAATTTCGGCCCCGATGTATTGCTCTGGCGGTGTTCTTGCCCGCTCGGTCAGCGCCGTTGAAATGGCAAACGCACCAAAGAGCCCCGCAATGGAATCGCCCAGGGGATAGTTCATGTGCTGGGGAGGACCACCGGCCTCACCCGTCAAATGGGTAAAGCCACTCATGGCTTCAAAGACGCGGGCAAAGCCCGGGCGCTTGGCATAGGGACCGGTTTGGCCAAACCCCGTCAAACGCAAGACGATCAAGTTCGGGTTGCATGCATGCAGTGTTTGGATGTCCAAACCCCAAGCGTCAAGTGTCCCCGTCCGGAAATTCTCGATGAGAACATCAAACTGAGGCAACATGCGTAAAAAAAGTGCTCGCCCATCCGGTTGGCGTACATCCAGGGTGATGCCTTTTTTCCCACGGTTGGTGACTTTCCAGAACAGATCATGGCCTTGCCAAACTGGCGCCAGTGTGCGCAATGCATCGCCGCCCTGGGGCAGCTCGACCTTGATCACCTCGGCGCCCATGTCGGCGCACAAGGTCCCTGCCAATGGGGCGGCCACCACCGTGGCCAAATCCAAAATGCGAATTCCGCGCAAAGGCCCTGGCGATGAATTGTCACGGTTGGACGCCATCTCAATTGCCCGACAGGTTGAGCTTGCCCAACATAGGGTCCCAAGCCTTGCGGTCTTGCCTCACTCGGTCATCGAATGCCGACACCGCAGTTGGCAGCGCTGTTGCGCCCAGCTGCTGCAGTTTCTCTTTCAGTGCAGGTGAGGTCATGGCTCTGGTCAAGGCCAGATTGAGGGTTTTGATCACGTCAGCAGGCGTGCCTTTGGGGGCGACCAAGCCCATCCACAAGCCCGCCTCAAGGCCTGCAATACCCAACTCGGCAAAGGTCGGCACGTCGGGCACGGCTGCAGATCGCGTCTTGCCTGTTTGCGCCAAGATGCGGATCTGCCCGCTGTTCATGTAGGGCAGCGTGCCCCCTAAGTTGTTGCACATGAGGGGAATGTGCCCGCCCATCAAATCGGCCACCGCAGGGGCATTGCCCTTGTAGGGCACATGCTCGAACTGGCTACCCGTCTGAAAATTGACCATCTCGCACACCAGGTGCGAGGGCGTGGCCACACCCGCCGAGGCAAAGTTGATGGACTTGGGCTTGACCTTCTCGGCCTTGATCAATTCATCGAGTTTTTTGTAGGGTGTGGACGCATTGACGGCCAGCACATTGGGCAAGTCCGCCACCAAGCCGATGTTGGCGAAATCGTCCACCGGGTGGAAACGCAAATTCTTGTGCACGTAAGGCAAAAAGACATTGGTCAGCCCTGCCATGAGCAAGGTGTAGCCATCGGCTGGCGCTTTGGACACCAGCTCCGAGCCGAGCAAACTCCCTGCCCCCGCCTTGTTGTCCACGACCACCGACTGCTTGAGCACGGCGCCCAACTCCACGGCCAGTGCTCGCGTGACCAAATCGGTGCTGCCGCCCGCCGGAAAAGGCACCACCACTCGGACAGGCTGCGTCGGGAATTCCGCGGCATGACCTGCTGCAGACCACATCAAAAGAACAGCAGCGGCGAATGACCGAGCAGCCGAGAAGTGAAAAATCATGGGGTTCTCCAAATGCATTCCAAAGTGAGGTGCGGGTGCATCATGCCTAAACTCGCTCTCGCAGCACATGTTTGGCGATGTTCAGCTGGTGGATCTGGCTGGTGCCTTCATACAGTCTGAACAAGCGCACATCGCGGTAATACCGCTCAATGGGGCTGAAATCGGCCACATAGCCAGCCCCGCCGAACATCTGCACACATCGGTCCGCAACGCGGCCACACATTTCGGAGGCAAAGTACTTGCACATCGATGCGGTCAAGGCCACGTCTTCACCGCGGTCGCGGGCGCGAGCCGCTTCCAAAATCATCGAGCGCGCGGCATAGATCTCGGTCTGACTGTCGGCCACCATGGCTTGCAGCAGTTGGAAGTTGCCCACCGGTTGACCGAATTGCTGCCTTTGCTGGGTGTGCTCGATGGCCAGATCCAACATGCGAATGGCCGGTCCGGTACACAGGGCCGACAAATGCAATCGCTGCTTATTGAGCACCTTCATGATGGTCTTGAAGCCAACGCCTTCCTGGGCGCCGATCAGGTTGCCCGCAGGAACGTGGCAATTTTCAAAATAAACATCCGAGACTGGCGACCCTGCTTGGCCCATTTTTTTGTACGCTGCTCCGGTGCTCAGACCGGGCGTACCACGCTCGACGATAAAGGCCGACAAGCCTGCACTGCCCTTGCTGTTGGGCCCGGTGCGGGCCACCACGGTGAACACATCGGCAATCGGGCCGTTGGTGATGTAGCACTTGCGGCCATTCAAAACATAGTGCCCCCCTTCCAGCTGTGCTGTGGTCTGCACATTGCTGGCCTCAGAGCCCGCATCGGGCTCGGTCAAGGCCAGGCAACCGGTCAGCTCGCCTGTGGCCATGCGAGGCAGCCAGCGCTGCTTTTGTTCTTCGGTGCCATCGGCCACCAAAGCTTCCGAGCCGATACCGGTGTTGGTGCCCACCCTTGCTCGCAAGGCGACCGAGGCTTGTGAGAGCTCAAAAGCGGCCAGGATCAGCTCTTCGGTGCTCAGTCCCAGGCCACCATAGGCTTCGGGAATGCTCCAGCCAAAAAACCCCCGTTGTCGCAACTCACGGACGAGGTCATCGGGCACATGGTCGAGTTGCTCGATGGTGCCTTCCAGGGGGTGCCACCGCTCGCGCACAAAAGCACGCACTTGTGACAGGAGGTTTTGCAGTTTTTGAGGGTCTCTGATCATGCTTGCCATGGTGCGCGATTGTGCTTAAGGTGTGAACGCGTGTTTCAAATAATGAAACATCTATCGCCCTCATACAACACAACAGCGACCATTGCCCCATGCGAGCGAACACTGCACCTCAACACCTGCGTGACCAAACCGAGTTGCAACTGCTGCGCGAAGACAACCCCAGCTTTGCGGGCACATTGGCCAAGGGCATGATGATTTTACAATGCTTCGTGAACGACCCACGCCCGCATGCCAACAGCGAATTGGCCAAACGTTTGGGCATGCCCAGGCCCACGGTCTCTCGGTTGTGCCGCACGCTGCAAGTGATGGGTTACCTCGACCACGACGAACGGCTGGACCGTTATTTCATCGGCCCAGCCACCGTCTCATTGGGCTACCCCTACCTGATCAGCACCCCCTTGCTCAACCAGTTGCGACCAGCCATGCAATCCATGGCCACCCAAATGATGGGGGCCGTCTCCATTGGCGTGGCCATGGACCTGGATGTGGTTTATCTGGAGTCCTGCACCCATGAACAAGGGACATTGAAACGGCCTGCCGTTGGGGCTGTTCGCGGCATCGTAGAAACCGCCATGGGACGGGCCTTGCTCGCTTCACTGGATGAATCTGAGCAGTTGGACATCATCGAGCGTGTTCGGCTCAAAAGGCCCGATGACCACCAACGCTGCCTGGCAGGCGTGCAAGAAAGTCTGACGCACTACAGAAAGCGCGGCTTTGCCATCAACTTGGGCGACGCGGGCCTGGGGGTGCTTGCCGTCGGCGTGGCTTCACGCATTCGTTATGGGTCACGACAACTGCTCTTCAACTGCGCCGTGCCGGGCTACCGTGTCAAGCCCCAGGAGTTGCTCAAAACCATCGGTCCACGGCTGACAGACATGGTGCGCATGGCCGATGCACAAACCGGTGTGCGCTGAGCCCCAATTCCAACCCATCTCATCTCAGCCCCACAAATACGACCCAAGGAGACCCCCATGCAAAGAAGAACCTTCAACCTGTCCGCATGGGCCATGTTGGCTGCTCACAGCGACTTGGCCATGTCGCAAGACGCCTTCCCCGATCGACCTTTGAAAGTCATCGTGCCCTACCCGGCGGGTGGCGTGGTCGATGTGCAAACCCGGGCCATGACCCAAGGACTGGCGGCAGAACTGGGGCAAGCCGTGGTGGTGGAGTCCCGAGCGGGTGCCAACGGCAACATTGCCGCCGAAGCAGTGGCCCGTGCCGCAGCCGATGGCTACACCTTGCTGGTGTCCGCACCTTATTTGATCAACAACCCGATGCAGGAAAACAACCTGCGCTGGGCGCTCAAGGACTTTGTGCCTGTGGCGCGTTTTTCCATGTCGCCCAGCTTCATGTGCGTGCCGGCAGGTTCTCCAGCCAAAACGGTTCGCGAATATGTGGAGTGGGCCAAGCGTGCCAAACCCAGGCTTCAATTTGGCGATCCGGGTACGGGCACCACTCAAACCATGTCGGTCGAGATTCTAAAGTCCACAGCAGGGATTGAGCTTGAAGCGGTCCCTTACAAGGGGGCCCCCCCGCTGGCGCTGGACCTGATCAACAACGCGTTTTCCATGTCGGTTTTGCCATCCAGTGTGGCCTACCCCCATGTCAAATCGGGCAAATTGCGGGCGCTGGCCACGACCAGTTCAAACCGTTCAGCCCAATTGCCTGAGGTTCCCACCATCGCCGAGGCGGGTTACCCCGAGGTCACAGTGATCTCTTGGTACGGGCTGCATGCACCGGTCAACACGCCCACGACCGCCTTGCGCAAACTTGAAGCGGCCATCAAAGCGGCCGTTCAAAAACCGGAGGCACAAACACGCTTGGTGAGTGCAGGCGGGGAAGCTGCCTTCATGGGCACCGACGAGTTCAGCCGATTCTTGAGCGCCGATACACAGATGTGGGAACGCATCAACCGGATGCTGCGCAAATGATCAGTCTGACCGACCTGGCACGCGAGGCCATCTTGTATGCACTGCCCGTTTACGAAATGGCGCGCATGCAAGCATCCAGCAGCCCACGAAAAAATGCAAAAGGCGAGGTGGCCGATCCGAACGCAGGCCCTGAGTCCCTGAAGCGTTGGGTCAATTTGTTCTCTCATTCGCGCAGATTGCTCAACGCCAGTGACCGCCGCGTGGTGACCCCCAACAACGACACGCTCTACACCAACGCTTGGCTCGATTTGAGCGAAGGCCCCTTGCTGATCAAAACCCCCGACACTGGCCAACGCTATTACGTGCTGGGGCTGCTGGACTTCTACACCAACCCCTTCGCGCACCTGGGCACGCGAACCACAGGCAACGGGGCGCAAACATTCTTTGTCCATGGGCCCCAGTGGCAAGGCACCGTCCCTGAGGGATTGACCGCCGTGGCTTGCCCAACATCCAACGTGTGGGTATTGGGTCGCATATTGGCCCACACCAATGAAGACATGGCCCCCGTGCATGCCTTGCAAGATGCTTTCGAGATCACCACGCTCGATGGTCTTCCCGCCCAGCGGGTGAGTGAATGCATGGTCCAACCCCAAGACTTGCCTGGAGATGCCCGCACTTTTTTGCGGGTGGTGAACAAAGCCATGGCATTGAATCCTCCACCCGACAAAGACCGCCCTCAATTGCAGCAGTGGACGCAACTGGGTATAGGTCCCGGACTCGAAACACCTTCAGACTTGGAGATGCTGCAATCGGTCCTGACGGACACACTGCAAGAGGTAGACACACCACAAGACACGGATTTAGGTGGGGGCTGGAAAGCCGCCGTGGAGGTCCAGGACAACTTCCACGGCGACTGGCTCACACGCGCTCGAGTCGCCCGTGCGTACATTGGCATTTTGGGTTCTCAAGAGGTGCTTTATCTGTTGGCTTTTCGTGACAGCCAAGGCCAAGTGCTGGACGGGAAGAACCACTACCGATTGCGTTTTCCGCCTGGCGGTCTACCGCAGGTCAATTCGTTTTGGTCTGTCACGATGTACCGCAAATCCGATTACCTCTTCTACGACCACCCGGAACAACGGTTTGCCATCGGTGATCGCACGGCCGGACTGAAGTACGACAGCGAAGGTGGACTGACGCTGCATTTGAGCCACCAGCGCCCAGACGAAATCAACAACTGGCTGCCCGCACCTGCTGAGCCGTTTTACCTGGCCCTGCGCTTGTACCTGCCTGGGCAGGTTCACCAAAACCACAGCTACACATACCCCGCCATCGAACTTCAAAAGGAAGGGCAATGAAGGGGTTCAAGCCACCTCAAAAAACCGCATCACCACCTTGTCGGGGTGGCGCGCGCCCGTGCCCACAAACAGGCGCTCGGTGATCCAAGCCAGCACTGGTGATGCCGTCTCAAAGCTGGGTGTGCAGCGAAAGTAGACGGACTCGGGCGGCACGGGCTCGCCCCGGATGAGCTTGGCCATCACTTCGGGAGCGGCCGTGCGCACGGCGTGGTTTTGCACAAAGATCATGTCTCCGCCATCGGTCTCCATCGTGTAGCGAGCGTCCAACTCGGCCATGCGCTCGTTGACGATCAGCTGGAAATCGGCGCCACCGGGCAGCACGCGAGCGGTCCAACCTTGGCCCTGCGCCTGACCACCCAAGATGGGGATCAAACGGCGCATGCCGTGGTGCGTCTTGCCCACCTCTTGGGGCTTGTCCACTTGCACCGACAAATCGGCAAAAAAATTCAGTTGGGGGGTAGGTAAGTTCAGCATGGAGACATGCTAAACCGAAGCCTGCGCCATGGTTAAACCCAATGCGACACCACCCGGAAGGTGATGAAGGCGGCGCCATACGCCAGCGCCAGTTGGTACACGAGCGTGATGGCGGGCAGCTTCCAGTTGCCGCTTTCGCGGTGGATGGCCACCAGGGTGGACAGGCACTGCGGCGCAAAGATGTACCAGGCCAAAAGCGCCATGCCCGTGGCCAAGCTCCATTGCTCGGCCAACATGGGGGCCAACGCCGTGGCTGCCCCTGCGTCGGCCGCTACGACGGCATAGACCGTGGCCAACGCACCAATGGCCACCTCGCGTGCAGCCATGCCCGTGAGGAGGGCCACGCTGATTTGCCAGTTGAAGCCCAGCGGTGCAAACAGCACTTGCAAAGCATGCCCGATTTGCCCGGCGTAGCTGTGTTCAATGGCCGGGCCCACAGCACCAACAGGGGCTGCCGGGTAACTGGCCAGCGCCCACAATGCCACAGTAAGGAGCAGAATCACAGTGCCCACACGCCGCAAAAATATCCACGCCCTTTGCCACAAGCCTAGCGCCAAATTGCCCAGCGTGGGCCAGTGGTAAGAGGGCAACTCCATCATCAAGGGCCGTGGCTGTCGTCCAGATTGCGTCAACAATTTGAGCACCCAAGCCACCCCCATGCCACCCGCAATGCCCAACAAATAAAGAACCAGAAGCACCAGGCCTTGCAACTCCATACCGGCCCAAGTTTGGGCTGGCACAAAAGCGCCAATCAGCAAGGCATAAACAGGCAAGCGTGCCGAGCAGGTCATCAAGGGCGCAATCAAAATGGTCACCATGCGATCACGCCGATTGGCAATCGTGCGCGTGGCCATGATGCCCGGCACCGCGCATGCAAAACTCGACAAAAGCGGAATGAACGAACGCCCCGACAAGCCCACGCCGCCCATGATGCGGTCGAGCAAAAACGCGGCACGCGGCAAGTACCCCGACTCTTCGAGCAGCAAGATGAAGAAAAACAAAATCAAAATTTGCGGCAAAAACACCAGCACGCCACCCATGCCCGCCAAGAGGCCCTGCACCAGCAGGCCTCGCCACCAAATGTCGGGCAAGGCCTGCACAGCAAAGGCCGACAACGCATCAACACCTGACTTGATCATGTCCATCGGCACCGTGGCCCAAGCAAACACGGCCTGAAAAATCAAAAACAAAACCACCAGCAAAATCAGCGGCCCCAACCAGGGGTGCAGCACCACGCGGTCAACGCGGTCGCTCAACAAATCAGGCACCAAGGCGTCGAGCTGCAAACCGCGCAAAATGGTTTGCACCTGCTCATGGTCGGCTTCGACCTTGGCTTGTTCGTGCTGCCAATCTGGGGCATTGGCATCGCGGGCCAGAAGCGGCGACAACTTCCAGGGTTGCTCGGCCAGCCACTCGCGCACGGCCTGCTCGCCACCGGCCTGCACCGCCACACAGGTCACCACCGGCAACCCCAGCGCCAGCGACAACGCTTCAGGGTCAATTTTCAGGCCCCGGCCTGCGGCCAAATCGGCCATATTGAGCACCACCAGGCAGGGCAAGCCCAAGCGCTTGACCGCCAACACCAGGCGCAGGCCACGGCGCAGGTTGGTCGCATCCAACACGCATACCAGCGCATCAGGGCGCTTTTCTCCGGGGGAGCGCCCCAAAAGCACTTGGCAAGTCACGCGCTCGTCTTCGGAACGGGGATACAGGCTGTAGACACCCGGCAAGTCCAGCACGCGCAAAGCACCACCACTGGCCATGGGCAATGTGCCCTCTTTCTTTTCGACCGTGGCACCGGCGTAGTTGGCGACCTTTTGACGGCTGCCTGTCAGGCGGTTGAACAGAGCTGACTTGCCGCAATTGGGGTTGCCCACCAGCGCGACCAGCGTGCCTCGCGGCACCATGTGCAGCCGCTGCTCACGCATGAGTTGTCTCCAACTCGATGCAGCGGGCCTCATCGCGGCGCAGCGCAAAGGTGGACAAGCCCACCCGCACCGCCAAAGGGTCGCCGCCAAAAAGCCCACGAGACATCACGCACACCGGCTCGCCAGGTAAAAAACCGATCTCTTCGAGCTGCCGCGCTTGCGCTTCGTGGCCCGGCTGCACCCGCACCTGCGCAACACGCCAGACGGTGGACAAGGGGGCTTGGTCAAGGTTCATGCAGCGGCTGTCAGAAAAGTCACTTCATTTTATCGAGAACAATTCTCATTTGAGTTGATGTGCCTCAAAAACCCCCGCTAACGCAGGATGGTTATCGAAGTGACAAGCATGGCCAAGCAGGGGCCACGTCAGAAGGAGAGTCCTCACTCCACCCGCGTGACGCGGTTGGGTTTGAAGCCCAAATCCGCCACTTTGCCTTTTTTGGCGCGGGCGGCTTTGGCGTTGTTCAGGCTGCGGATTTCGAGCGTTTCTTCGCGCTCTTTGCCGCCTCGGCCAATGCCTTCGATCTTGACGCTGCGGGCGTAGGCCGCCGCGCCCGCTAAGGTGTCTTTGGCTTCGAGGTCAATGAGCATCAGGCCCCGGCCGCCTTTTTCCATGGTCTTGAGTTCGCTGATTTCGAAAGTGAGCACGCGGCCGCCTGTGCTGGCGCAGCAGACGCTGGTGGCCGCAGGCATGGCCTGCTTGTCGGCAGGAACGGTGGCGCTTGAGCCGCTCACATGGCTGGGGGCGCAGACGGTTTCGCCCTCGCCCAGGCTGATGAAGGCCTTGCCCGCTTTGTTGCGCGAGACCATGTTCTCGACCGAGGCCATGAAGCCGTAGCCGCCCGAGCCGCTCAGCAGCAGCGTGGCGTTGGCGGGGCCGGCAAAGTAGTGAGCTGGCTGAGTGCCGGTTTCCAGGTCGATGAGCGTGGTGATCGGTTGACCATCGCCGCGTGCGCCGGGCAGTGTGGCCACGGGCACGCTGTAGATGCGGCCTGTCCCATTTTTGGCCGAGCCAAAAATCAGCAGCGTGTCCACCGTGCGGCACTCAAAGGTGCCATACAGACCGTCGCCCGCCTTGAAGGCAAAACTCGTGGCGTCGTGGCCGTGGCCGGTGCGGGCACGCACCCAGCCTTTTTCCGAGACAACCACCGTCACGGGCTCGTCCACCACCTTGACTTCGGCCACGGCTTTTTTCTCTTCCTGGATCAGCGTGCGGCGCGGGTCGGCAAAGGTTTTGGCATCCTGCTCGATCTCTTTGATCATCAGGCGGCGCAGCGCAGCGGGGCTGCCCAAAATTTCTTCGAGCTTGCCCTGCTCACCGCGCAGCTCACTCAGCTCTTGTTCGATCTTGATGGCTTCGAGCCTGGCCAATTGGCGCAGGCGAATCTCCAGGATGTCTTCGGCTTGGCGGTCGCTGAGTTTGAAGGCTTCGATCAGCGCGGGCTTGGGATCGTCGCTGTGACGGATGATGCGGATCACCTCGTCGATATTGAGCAAGACCAGCTGACGGCCTTCCAGAATGTGGATGCGGTCCAGAACCTTGTTCAAGCGGTGCTGGCTGCGGCGGGTGATGGTGTTTTGGCGGAAACTGATCCACTCCACCAGCATCTGGCGCAGCGACTTTTGAATCGGTTTGCCGTCGATGCCCACGGACGTCATGTTGATCGGGGCCGAGGTTTCCAGGCTGGTGTGCGCCAGCAAGGCGGTGATCAGTTCGCTCTGTTCGATGCGGCTGGTTTTGGGCTCAAACACCAGGCGCACGGCGGCGTCTTTGCTCGATTCGTCGCGCACAACGTCGAGCACGTTCAGGATGCTGGCTTTGAGCAGCACCTGATCGGCGCTGAGCGCTTTTTTACCGGCTTTGACTTTGGGGTTGGTGAGTTCTTCGATCTCTTCGAGCACGCGCTGCGA
>CAIJQQ010000028.1 GCA_903822825.1 uncultured Burkholderiales bacterium
CGCAAAATACCCGCGTTATTGACCACCACATCGATGCGGCCATAGTTGTCCATCGCCGTTTGAATGATGCGTGTAGCGCTCGTGGGGTCAGAGACACTGTCGGTGTTGGCCACGGCTTCGCCGCCAAGCGCCTGGATCTCTTTCACCACTTGCTGGGCCGGGCCGGCATCAAGCCCCTCACCTGCCACAGAAGCACCGATGTCATTGACCACCAAACGCGCGCCCTCTTTGGCCATCGCCAGCGCTATATCGCGCCCAATACCGCCACCGGCACCTGTTACCACCACCACTTTGTCTTGCAACAAACCTGGTTGATTCATTTCGTCACTCCTTTAAGATGTAAGCATTTTAGAAGAGGCGTGCGCAACGAGCGCGAGTTCTTAGAGTCAACCCATCATTCGTCTTAGGCTGGAAAAAAAGAGTTCCGACTGAAGCCGCTCGCCGTGGCTTTGTGCCATCACACGCGCTGCCATCTCGGGGTCCACGGGTGTCAGCGCGATGCCGGTAGAAGCCGCCAGCACCTGCACTTGGCAGGCACGCTCCAAGTAATACAGGTCGTCATAGGCGTAATCGACGCGCTCACCGCACACAATGACGCCATGGTTACCCAAGAACACCACATCCGCCCCTTGCATGGCATTCGCAATGCGCTCGCCTTCGGTCATGTCCAAGGCCAATCCGTTGTAGTTTGCGTCCACAGCCACGCGGCCATGAAAGCGCATTGCGGTTTGGGATAAGTTAGTGTCTAGGGCACGTGCCGCCGTCAAGGTGAGCGCGGTGGCGTAAGGCATGTGGGTGTGCAGCACAACCGACTTTTTCGCAATGCGATGCACCGCTGCATGAATGAACATGGCCGATGGCTCCACCGGATGTCGGCCCGCCAATTGCTCGCCTGCTGCATTGCACATCACGATGTCAGGCGCTTGCACCTCACTCCAATGCAGGCCACGCGGGTTGAGCAAAAACCAGTCAGCTCGGCCAGGTACCGCCACGCTAAAGTGGTTACAGACGCCCTCGCTCAGTCCCTGAGCCGCAGCAGCACGCAAGGCTAGCGCAAGATCAGCACGCAGCGGCAATAACGCTTCAAAGCTTGAGTTGGGTTCCAAGGCAGTACCTCCTGTTATTCTAGAGTTTGTAGCGACTTTAGATTACCCTTTCCACTTCTACATGGCAAGCGTTACAAATTTGAAGAAGTTCAAAGAACAAAGGAACATCAAGCATGAGCGATTCACCCACTGCACGAGGCATCAGCCGAGGGGCACTCGTGCTGGCGGCGGCCACCGTGGTGAATCTACCCTTCGGCACCGTCTATGCGTTTTCGGTCTTCCTCAAGCCCATGGAGGCGCTGCTTGGTATTGGTCGAGCCGAGATGGCCATCGTGTTTTCCATGGCGTCGATCTTTCTCACGATCGGCATGCTTCTAGGGCCCGCCCTTTACCGCCGCTTCGCACCTGTGCCCCTGCTGCTGGTTTGCGGAACACTGAGCGCCTCGGGCCTGCTGATCGCCGCCGCTGCACAGGGTATCGAGCATTTGCTGCTGGGCTACGGCGTTCTGTTTGGACTGGGCGGCGGCGTGGTATTTGTCATGATGCAGCAGGGTCTGAATCAGACCATCAGCCCCATGAGCGGGCTGGCCAACGGATACGTCGTGAGCCTTTATCCCATGGGTGCCATGCTTGGTGCACCGGCCTTTGGCTGGGCCATCGAGGCGTTTGGCCTGCGCGCAACCTTGGCGGGTCTTGCGCTCACAGTGCTGACATGCTGCGCAATCGCTGCAATGCTCTGGCGTCGAGCACAGGTTCGCATGCAAGATCCCGGCGCGAGTGCGGCCGACAGCGAGGCCCGCCACTGGGGCTTGTTTGCCCGACTGTTTACCGTTTTCTTTCTGGCTGCATCGGCGGGCCTGATGGTGATGAGCCAAGCCGCTGGCATTTTGCAGGCCTATGGCTCAACAACCCTGTTTGCGTTGGGCGGTACCACTTTCATCACCGGTGCAATTGCGGCTGCACGCATTGGTGGGGGCTGGCTCATTGATCGTTTCGCGGTGCCTCGCGTGGCCTGCGCAGCGCACCTGATCGCCCTCAGTGGTTCAAGCCTGCTACTGACCTGGCCGGGGCCGAGCATGGCGGTAATGTCCATGACCCTGATCGGCTGCGGCTACGGCTTCCTTTCTGGTCTGACGGCTGGTGCCATTGCGCGCTACTGGCATCCCAATGCCTTTGGCCGAGTGGCCGGTCAGTTGTATATCGCCTGGTGCATCGCGGCCATCAGTCTGCCGGTGCTGGCGGGCTGGCTGTACGACCAAACCCAAGGCTATGACCAAGCCATGCGCATTGCCGCCGGCGTGAACCTGCTAGGTGCACTGATAGCTTTGAGTTTGCCGGCGACGGCTAGATCTTTTAAGAATTGAGCTGTGGCGTGAACTATTCAAAAAAAACCTGTTGCCTAAGGTCTCTTCTCAGCACTTGCGTAAAAGCAGAAAACAACTTATCCGCTTCTTCCCCACAA
>CAIJQQ010000029.1 GCA_903822825.1 uncultured Burkholderiales bacterium
ACTTTGGCGGCTGCGCCAATGTCAAAGGTGTTCCAGTTGAGCACCGCTTTGGAGGTGCTCTGGGTGATGCTCATGACGGCACCGGACTGGGTGATGGCGGCTGCACCTTGGGCCACTTGTGCGCCCGTGGGCAGTGCTGTTTTTGAGATAGGACCGGCCCAGGCCATGCCCGCACAAGCGGCCCCGGCCACCAAAATTGGAGCAAACTGCCATGTGCCGCCAACAACCCTCCCCGCACTCACCTCGCCACCAGCACCATTGGCTTGGCCTTGGCTGCTGGCGTACTCGCCCACGGCCACCAAGTTGCCCAAGCGTTTGGAAAAGATGGTTTTATAACTGCGTGCGTTCATGCTGATCTTTGAAAAACCGACATTGACAAGGCCGAAGCCCGTCTAAAACGTTAATTTTGACGTAAAAACGATAAATAGGAATTTATAACCTATTGACTTTCAATTTTAGCATTCAATGATAAAATTCGCAATTAATTCAACTTTTAAGATTATTCTTTAGACCTCTATTTTCAAAAACCCAATGTCTGGCGACAAGCGGGCGAAAAAAAGCCCGCACAAGGCGGGCTTGATCAACAACGAGGGCACCGCGTCAGAAGGTGGACGTCAAAGACACGCCCAAACGCCAGTTATTGGGCTGGGACTCCATGTCTGTGGGCAAAGCGCCCTTGTTGCCGCCAATGCCCTTGGCCAGGGTCAAGTTGTAATAAAAGCCATTGACATTGCCACTGGACTGCACACCCAGCGCCTGCAAGGTGTAAGTGCCGTTGTAGACACCCGAAACCTGGGTCTTGCTGGGCCGCACCAGGCCGCCGTCGTAGAAAACGCCAAACGACTGGTTGGGCTGGTTCTTGTAATTCAGCTCCAGCGTTGTCAGCAAGGCGTCGTCACCCAAGCCGTCTGCGGTGGAATAAGCCCGCACGCCGTTGGCGCCGCCCAAGCTCATCTGGTTGGTACCGTCCAAATGCTTGTTGGTTCTCTGCCCGCGCACCTTGACCAAACTAAAAATCTGGCCGTCTTCGCTCAAATTGAACTGCTTGCGGGCACTGAAATCGATTTTTGAATAATTGCCTTGTGAAATGTTGGGCAGGTTCAATAAAGTTGCATAGTTACCCACCGTGACCCCCGCTTCCACGCGCATGGGCTCCCGAGACAAACGCTCGTTGTCTGCTGTCACTCGCAAGCGCAATTGGTGATCCGTCACGCGGTTGAGCTCTGCGCCGGTGGAGGACAAATTGCTGTGCGACTGTCTGGTGGCCACATCGGCCACACCCTTGAACACCACATCGCGCTGAAAGCCCAGCAGCTTTTCAAGGCCCACCACGGCGTCCACCGAGGTGCTCTTGGCGTTGGCCTGGCCACCCCGCACACCCTCGCTTTGCGAACTGCCAATACCGGCGTGCAAACGTCCGTCAAACCACTCCAGAGGCATGTCGTAATCGCTGCGTGCATAGCTGATGCCGTTTGACTTTTGACCTGTGAGGGCCAAGCGAGACGAGGCCGCATGTCCGCCGATCGTCAATTGCCCCAACACCTGAGCCGGGCCAAACTGGCTCAAACCATAGTTGTTGAGCTGAACCAAACCGCCCAACACTTGGCCAGTCTGCTTGGGGCCTTCAGCCACATTGACAACCAGGTCCAACAGCTCAGGACCCGCAGACCGGATGGTGACATCAAGCTCCAAAGGCATCGAGAAACTCACCGCATCGAGCTTTTGCTCCAGCGACTGGATGTCCACCTGCATGCCGGGCTTGAAGTCTGCCTCAAAACGCGCACTCAAATCTTTGAGGTAAAGGTTTGCCAACGCCTGATCTTTGGCAAAAATCTTGATGGTGTTGATGCGCGGCAACACCAAACTGACCAGCAACGTGTTGCCCTTGGCCTCGGTGATGGCATAGGCCATGAACCCCTGGGACTTGGCCTTTTCGTTGACCCAACTCTTGAACAGGATCAAGTCTTCGCCGCTCACCGGCTTGCCCGCAAAGCGGCGCATGTAAGCCTGAATCTCAGGACGCAACAGTTCCCCCTTGACTTCAACGCCATCGAGCCGATCGAAAGAGGGCACAGAGGACAAATCTGCCAAATCGGTGTTGATGGCTTTGGCCGCGGGCTTGGGCGGCAGCTTGCTCTGCGCCTCTTCCACGCTGCGCTGAACAGCACCAGTGGGCGAGGTCTGGGCCGCTGCCAAGCCACACACCGAGGCCAATGCCAGAGTGATGGATTTCAAGACAAATTGGTCAATGGTTTTTTTCATGTTTTTCATGTTTCTAATGTTTCTCATAATCAGCTTTACTCGCCGTCTTTCAAAGACAAGTCAGGGGCAAGGCACATTTCAACCCCAGCGATTGTAGTAGCTTGGCATTCACATTTTTCGGGGTTAATCACCGAGCATTCTTCGCGGTCTTTGGAGTCCAGGGGCTTGTCCTCGGAGGTGCCCGTCGCACCACCGCTGCTGCTGCTGCCGGCCACCGTCACGCGGCTGCCGCCAATTGCTTTAGCAGGGCTAACCAGGGGCTGCATCAGGCTCTGCGTGGCCGTCAAGATGGAGGCGCGCAACACCTCGCCCGCCAGGGTGTAGTTGCGGGCCAAGCCATTGTTGCCATTGGCCAAAGCGTAGACGGTGGTCACAGCCTTGTTGGCGCCCAACTCGGCCGTGTCGAACTGCCCTGAGCCAGAGACCACCAGCGACTCACCCACCACCAGATTGCCCAGCTGGCCAGGTTTGATGATGGCCAGTCTGCTGCCGTCCACGGTTTTGTCAGCTGCCACACTTGCCGTGATGCTCAGCACACGCTGCAACACTTTGGCGGATATGCCCGATTTGTCGGTGGCCTTGTAATTGCCTGCATCTGCGCCGCTCAGGCCCAGGCCGCTGACCGCCACCGCCTGGCTGGTCACCGAACCGCTGCTGTCGAAGGCCACGTTTTTGCTGGCAAAGTTGCCTGTGCCCACTTGGCTGGACACGCTCACGTTGTCGCCACCCACCACACCAGCCAACACAGCGGCGCTGGTGTTGATGGCAGCGGTTGTGCTGCCGTCGTAAACCTTGTCGCCGGCGGTGATGCCTGTGACGGTCAGTTCTTTGGGCGTGATTTTGGCGGTGGTGCTTGCAATGCTGGTGGCATTGGTCAGTGTGTAGTTGGCGCCATCTGTGCCGCCCAAGACCACGCCAGTGCCCGAGACGGTGACGACTTGCGTCACCGCGTTGCCCGAACCATCACGCGTCACGTTTTTGCTGGCAAAGGTGCCGGTCGCGCCCAGCACATTGACCACGTCACCGCTCGCAATTTGTGCGCTGTTGGCCGTCAAAGTGGCGACGTTGGAGCCGTCGTACACCTTGTCAGCTGCGACTACCGAGGCGGCAATGGCCTTGGGCGTGACCACGTAGTTGGCGACGCTGGTGGGCGCTGAGGTGTAGTTGGCAGCGTCAACACCGCTCAGAGAGTTGGCCACTGTCTGTTTGTAAGTGCCAGCCTTGAGCTGGCCGCTGCTGCTGTTGGCTGCGTCCACCAAAGTGGCCTTGGCGTTGCCTAGATCGACTTTGTCACCCGAGAGCACACCGCTGACGCTGGCTGCGCCAGTGGCGGCGGCTGTGCCGTAGGTGGTGGTCACGCCAGCGATCTGGGTGTTCAGGGCCAGCTTGTTCACCACATAGTTAGCGCTGCTGGTACCACTGAAGGTGTAGTTGCCAGCGTCTGCACCGCTGAGAGCGCCGTTGACAGCTTGGACGTAAGTGCCTGCCTTGAGATTGCTGCTGCTGCTGAGCACGACGCCTGTCAGGGTCGAACCGCTGGAGCTGACCTGGTCATTGCCAATCACGCCAATCAGATTGACGCCGCCTGTGGCCGCATTGGTGCCGTAGGTGGTTGCAACGTCGGCAATGTTGGCAGTGATGGACAGCTTGCTGATCTCCGCAGTGGTGGTTTTAGCCCCTGTGCTGGTCAGGTTGTAGTTGCTCCAGTCGCCTGTGCCGTTGGCCTTGGTCAAAGCGGTGACGTCTGAGACGGTCACGGTCTTGCCCGTGGCCGCGTTCTTGTCGCTGAAGGTGCCGCTGCCGCTGACCGCCAAGGTCTCTGAGCCCACGGTGCCCGCAATGGTGCCCGTGC
>CAIJQQ010000030.1 GCA_903822825.1 uncultured Burkholderiales bacterium
CCGCTGAGCATGACGGGCGCGCAGCGACTGCTGGCGCATGGCGGCCATGGGGCGCTGTATCTATTGATGGTGATCATTCCCCTGAGCGGCTGGCTCATGAGCTCGGCCAAGGGCGTACCTACCGTGTGGTTCGGCGTGCTGCCCTTGCCGGACCTGCTGGCTCGGGATAAGGAATTGGGTAAGCAACTGACCGAACTCCACTTCGCGCTCAACATCAGTTTGCTGGTGCTGATAGCGGTTCATACCGCTGCAGCGCTGTTGCACCAATTCGTTCTTAAAGACGACGTCCTGCGCCGCATGCTGCCCATCCGCTTTCAACCCAAGTCTTAAGGAAACCGCTTTGAAATTTTCAGTGACATTCTTGCGCAAGCCCGTGCTGCTTGTGAGCGCCGGTCTGTTGTTGACCCTGACCACGCATGCCGCAACGCTGGACGCCGTACAGCCCGACAAAAGCAAAATTGGCTTCAGCTTCAAGCAAATGGGCGTGGCCATGGACGGGCACTTTGCCAAGTCCAGCGCCACGCTGAATTTCGACCCGGCCAAACCCGAGCAGGCCAAGGCCAGCATCGAGGTCGAATTGGCCAGCATCGACACCGGCTCCGGCGAGGTCGATCAGGAAGTGGTGGGCAAAGCATGGTTTAACACCGCCGCGTTCCCCAAAGCGGTATTTGTGGCCAAACAGGTCAAACAAATTGCGCCCAATCAGTACGAGGTGCTCGGTTCGCTGAGTATCAAAGGTCGCAGCCGCGACGTGAAAACGATGCTCAAGCTCAGCCCGCAGGGCAAGTCCAGTGTCCTGAGCGGCAGCTTCACCCTGCAGCGTGCAGACTTCGCCATTGGCGAAGGCATGTGGTCCAAATTCGATGTCGTGGCCAACGACATCCAGGTCAATTTTCAGTTCACCGCTTTCAACGCCGCTGCCGGCAAATAACGTTTTTTTAACAGGAGTATTTTTATGAAATCTATGAAACACATCAGCGCCGCTCTGGCCATGCTGACCTTGGCAGCCGGATCGGCCCTGGCTGCACCGGTCACTTACACGGTGGACAGTTCGCACACCTTCCCGCGTTTCTCCTATTCGCATTTGGGCTTTTCCACCCAGCTCAGCAGCTTTGGCAAAACCACGGGAACCGTTGTCTTCGACGCGCAGGCCAAGACCGGCGCTGTGGACATCGTGATCGACACCACCACCGTCAACACCGGCTCCACGGATTTCAACGGGCATATCCAGGGTGAGGATTTCCTCGACACCGCCAAGTTCCCGACCGCGACCTTCAAATCCACCAAAGTGGTTTTTGCCGGCGACAAGCCCGCGTCCATTGAAGGCCAGCTCACCATCAAAGGCGTGAGCAAACCGGTGACTTTGACGGTCACTTCATTCCAAGCTGTGCCCCACCCCATGATGAAAGTGCCAGCCCTGGGTGCCAATGCCTTTGTCACGATCAAGCGCACCGAGTTCAACGCCGGAAAATACGCGCCCTATGTGGGTGACGAGGTGCGCATCGATATCGCGATTGAAGCGCTGGCGAAGTAGTCGCTAAGGCCGCTGAGCGGCCTGTATTTCACAGCACGTTCAGCGGAATCTTCGCGTAGGCGATGCCATTGCTTTCCTTGGGCGGCAACTCACCTGCACGGATGTTGATTTGCACGGCCGGCAGAATCAGAACCGGCATCTCCAGCGTCGCATCGCGCGTGGTGCGCATCGCGACAAATTGGGCTTCGTCGATGCCGTCATGCACATGGATGTTGCCGGCCCGCTGGGCGGCAACCGTGGTCTCAAACGCCACGGGGCGTCCGGCGGGCGGGTAGTCGTGGCACATGAACAGGCGGGTCTGCTCAGGCAGGCTCAGAATTTTGCGCACCGAGGCGAACAAGGTTTTGGCATCGCCGCCGGGAAAGTCGCAGCGCGCCGTGCCGACATCGGGCATGAACAACGTGTCGCCCACAAACACCGCATCACCAAACTGGTAGGCCACGCAGGCGGGGGTGTGGCCGGGCAGGTACCA
>CAIJQQ010000031.1 GCA_903822825.1 uncultured Burkholderiales bacterium
ATCCGTTCTGAAAGTTGGCTTGTGCTTTGAAGGTATATACCGTTTGACATCTTGACCCATGTCAACGGCCTCACTAAATTCGAACTGAGTTTCAGGTCTTGGATAAAAAAACCCGAGTTTGAACCGTTTGCAAAATCTTGCTTTGATTGACATCAAGCAAGACTTCGAAAAAAGGAGGTCCGCCATGAATCCCCAAGCCATCCAAATTGCCTGCTCCAATTGCAATTTGCGTGAACTGTGCATGCCCATCGGCCTGAGCGAACATGACATTGACCGGCTCGACAACCTGGTGGCTGTGCGAAAGAAAATCAAACGTGGCGAAACCCTGTTCACCAATGGTGAACTTTTCACATCGCTGTATGCCATACGCACGGGTTTTTTCAAAACCTTCTTGGTCACAGAAGACGGTCGGGACCAAGTCACAGGCTTTCAAATGGCCGGGGAAATCATCGGCATGGATGGCATCGTGAACGACCTCCACACCTGTGATGCCGTGGCGCTAGAGGACGCAGAAGTGTGCGTGATGCCATTCGAAAAAATCGAAGAAATTTCTCGAGAAGTGGCCTCCTTGCAGTCGCATGTTTTCAAAATCATGGGCCGAGAAATCGTTCGCGAACATGGTGTCATGCTGCTGCTGGGCAGCATGCGCGCAGACGAGCGTTTGGCCGCATTCTTGCTCAATTTGGTGCAACGATTGCACGAAAGAGGTTTTTCACAGTCAGAGTTGGTCCTGCGCATGACCCGCGAAGAAATCGGCAGCTACTTGGGGCTGAAGCTCGAAACCGTGAGCCGTACATTTTCAAAGTTTGTCGAAGAAGGCCTCATCGAGGTCAAGCTTCGCCATGTTCGAATTCTGGACACCGAAGGCTTGCAGCGCGCTGTGAACCAACAGACCACTTGCCACTGAAAAAGGTTCAGATTCACCTCGCCCTTGCTCAAAAGACAAGTCAAAACACGGATTTGCGTCATGCCTTGATGACACGCCAAACAGCAGGCACAACCCTTGACATGCATCAAGAAAGAAAAGACAAGCGCTGCCTAGACTGGGCCTTTCAACCGTTCTGAGGAGAACCCGTATGTACAAACGCATTCTTGTCGCAACCGATGGGTCGACCCTGTCCAAAAAAGCGGTGACGAGCGCCATCCAGTTGGCCGCGACCTGTGCGGCCGAACTGGTCGCCATCAAAGTCGTGCCTCGTTACCCCCAGGCGTACTTTGAGGGCAGCATCCCCCTCTCAGGAAGTGAAATCGGTCGCATAGAGAAAGAATGGACCGATGCCGCCCAAGCCAACCTGGACGCGGTGGCCAAAGCCGCCAAAGCCAAAGGCGTGGTCACCAAAACGGTCACCGTCAAGTCCGACGTGGTGTCTGATGCCATCATTGCCGCCGCGAAAAAACAACAGGCCGATCTGATCGTCATGGCCTCACACGGACGCAAGGGCATCAAGCGCTTGCTGCTGGGCAGCGAAACCCAACAGGTGCTGACGCACTCGCACATTCCAGTGCTGGTGTTGCGATGAAGGGCTTACTCCGCTCGCCAAGGGGGTAGCCTGTCCTGGCTCATACTCGCTGCGCTCGCCAAATCGCCCGAACAGGCTACCCCCTTGGCGAGCTCAGCGCACGTTCAAGCTTCATACGTTTGAATTTCGGTTGCTGCTTGTATCAGTCCAAGACCACTTCGGCGATTGAACTGTGGCTCAGCGCGGCGCTCAGGCCGGAGAGGCGATGTCGCAAAGCGAAGCGCGTCTGAGCCTGTCCGGCCTGGGCGCCGCGCTGAACCACACCCCCAGAGCCTAGCCGCCCCCCCCCTAGAGCGGAGCCTGACCCCTAAAGCGGAGCCTGACCCCTAAAGCGGAGCCTGACCCCTAGAGCTGAACCGCACCCTTAGAGTTCAGGCGGCACTGAGCGCCAAGCTCAAGCCACAAACAAGGCCTTGTACTGGTCCCGCAGCAGGTTTTTTTGCACCTTGCCCATGGTGTTGCGTGGCAACTCGGGCACCACAAAGCAGCGCTTGGGGATCTTGAAGTTGGCCAATTTGGACTTCAAATCGGCCACGATGGCCTCGGGCTTCAGGCTCGCGCCGGGTTTGCCGATCACCACCGCCACCCCCACCTCGCCAAAGTCAGGGTGCGGCACGCCCACCAAAGCGCTTTCGACCACGCCCGCCATCTCATTGATGTAGCCCTCGATCTCAGCCGGGTACACGTTGTAGCCGCCGCTGATGATCAGGTCCTTGCTGCGGCCCACGATGGTCACATAGCCCCGTTCATCGATCTTGCCCACATCACCCGTCTTGAAAAAACCATCGGCCGTGAATTCATCGGCGGTTTTCTCAGGCATGCGCCAGTAAGCTTGGAACACGTTCGGGCCCTTGACCTGAATGTTGCCAATGTCACCCACGGGCAAATCTTTGCCATCGTCACCCCGCACGCGCAGCGACACGCCCGGCAGCGGAAAGCCCACCGTGCCACCCCGGCGCTCGGTTTGTTGGCCGAAGCGCTTGTCAGCGCTGTAGGGGTTGGAGGTCAGCATCACCGTCTCACTCATGCCGTAACGCTCCAGGATGGTATGCCCTGTGCGCTGCTGCCACTCGTTGAAGGTCTCCAGCAAGAGCGGCGCAGAACCGGCAATGAACAGCCGCATCTTGCGCACCGCTTCGCGCGTCAGACCAGGCTCGGCCAGCATGCGCACATACAGCGTGGGCACGCCCATGAACACCGTGGCCTCGGGCATGCGGGCGATCACGCGCTTGGGATCGAATTTGGCCATCCAGATCATTTTGCTGCCATTGATCAGCGCCCCGTGGATGGCCACGAACAGGCCATGCACATGGAAGATCGGCAGCGCGTGAATGAGCACATCCCCACGCTTCCAACCCCAGTAGTCTTTCAGCATCTCAGCGTTGGACAGCATGTTGCCATGTGTGAGCATCGCCCCCTTGCTGCGCCCGGTGGTGCCGCTGGTGTACAAAATGGCGGCCAGGTCATCGGCTTTTTTGCTGACAGTTTTGTGCTGGTCACTGTGGTGCGCCGCGCGCTCGAGCAGGCTGCCCGTGCGGTCGTCCCCCAAGGTGAACACGTGCTGCGTGCCCGCCTTGAAGGCGATCTTGCTGACCCAGCCAAAGTTGGCAGGGCTGCAAACCACCACGGCAGGTTCTGCGTTGCCAATGAAATACTCGATTTCAGCGCGTTGGTAGGCCGTGTTGAGCGGCAGAAAAACATAACCGGCGCGCAGTGTGGCCAGGTACAGCATCATGGCTTCGACCGATTTTTCGACCTGCACGGCGATGCGGCTGCCTTGTGGCAAATCGAGCGAGGCCAACAGGTTGGCCATCATGGCGGTCGCGCGGTCCAGGTCGCGCCAGCTGTAGCGCAGTCCTTCGTCGGTTTCCACCGCCACCGCGTTCAGGTCAGATGGGAAAGCCGCACGAAGTGCAGTGAAGAGGTTCTGTGAGCTCATGGCTGTGCGAGGAGAGGATGGAACGATGGGGATGGATGTTGGGGCTCAATCGAGCTTGGCACCCGAGGCCTTGACGACTTGGGACCACTTCTTAAGCTCTGCCTTGATGAACGCATCAAACTGGGCACCTGTGAGGTTGGGAAATTCGGCCCCCTGCGAGGCCCACACGGCCTTGGCCTCGTCGGTTTGGCAAGACTTTCGAATGTCCTCAACGGCCCGGGCCTGGGACTCGGCGGGTGAGCCCTTGGGTGACCACACACCGTACCAGGTGGAGACGGTGTAGTCAGGCAAACCCAGCTCGGCCGAACATGGCACGTCCGGGAAAGCCGGGCTGCGATTGTTTCCAGAGACCATCAACGCCTTGATGCGGCCGGACTTGATGTGGGTGGCCGAAGATCCCAAGCCATCGAACATCATGTCCACGTTGCCTGCGATCAGGTCCTGCAAGGCCGGGCCAGCCCCGCGGTAAGGGATGTGCGTGATGAAGGTCTTGGTTTGCAGCTTGAACAACTCACCTGCCAAGTGGTGCGATGTACCACCGCCGGCCGAGCCGTAGTTCAGTCGGGCCGGGTTCTTTTTGACAAAGTCAATAAATGCCTTGAAATCGACTGCGTCCACTTTTTTAGGGTTGACCACCAACACCTGTGGCACGTTGGCCACCAAAATCAAGGGCGTCAGATCGCGTTCCAGGTCGTAATCGAGCTTGGCATACATGAAAGGCGCAATGGTGTGGTGCACCGCCCCCATGAACAAGGTGTAACCGTCAGGTGCGGACTTGGCTGCCACGCCCGCGCCCAGTGTGCCACCCGCGCCGCCTCGGTTATCGATGATCAGTTGCTTGCCGGTCAGGCGAGCGAACTGGGCTGACAGAGGCCGGGCAAAAGCATCCGTGCCGCCGCCTGCCGGAAAGGGCACGATCATCGTCACCGGTTTGGTAGGCCAAGTGGACTGGGCCTGCGCTGGGCCTGCGCCAAGGGCAGCGGCAGAAGCGGCCAGCTTGAGGACGCCTCTGCGGTCCAGGTGTGAATCAAATACGGTCATGTTTGTCTCCTCGTTTTTGTGAATGATATCGTTGAAGGCAAGCGTCTAAAAAAACAAGCGCGCCACGGCGTCTGACACTGGCACGCGTCCTTGCGACAGCCCATGGCGGTGTCGGTCAATTTTTCGAAGGTCGTAAAGGTAGTTGACCATCAGACCAAACGACTGTTTGACCCCCTTACCAGACAAGTCGGCCGCCCAATTGATCTGCTCGACACGGGCCCCATTGCCCAAGTGAAACCGGGCCACCGGATCGGTGGGACGCTCATCGCTGAGGTCCTTTCCGAGGTAATGTGCGGCACAAGCCAGCAGCCATTGCCGCAGGGCCGAGCGCTCGGGCAGTGTGCTTGCCTGGTCGAGGGCGGAGAGTACATGCTCTGATGCCGCAGGCTCGAAACCCACGGCGCGGCTGAGCTGGGCACGCATTTTTTCGGGTGTTTCGTCGATCATGCGATCCGCGTTTTTGTTCAACCAGGCCCGAAAGCCGGGTATGGGCGACAAGGTGGCAAAGGTCTTGAGCTTGGGGAAGTCGCCCCGCAAGGTCTCGACCACCCGCTTGATGAGCGAGTCACCAAAGCTCACGCCTTTGAGGCCTGGCTGCGTGTTGCTGATGGAGTAAAAAATCGCGGTCGTGGCCCGACTCAGGTCGACGGCTTCCGCCGACTCGTCCAAGAGCGGGCTGATGCTGGTGGCGATCTCGTCCATGAATGCCACTTCCACAAAGATCAAAGGCTCATCGGGCAAACGTGGGTGAAAGAAGCCGTAGCAGCGGCGGTCCGAGTCGAGCCGGTTCTTGACGTCGCCCCAGCTTTTGATGTCGTGCACCGCCTCGTACTTGATCAGCTTTTCAACCAGGCTGGCGGGCGAGTCCCAACTGATGCGACGCAGCTCCAAAAAAGCCACGTCAAACCAGGTCGTGAACAGGTTTTCCAGCTCGGCTTCCAGGGCCAGCAGACGTTTGTTCGATTTGAGCGCGGGTATCAGATCCTGGCGCAAATCCACCAGAAAGCGCATGCCCTCGGGGAACACTGCAAAGCGCTGCAGCAGCCGCGTGCGCGGCGACACAAGCGCCTTTCGCAATCGGATCTCGGCCACACCTTCGTCGGGCGTGCCCACCGCGGCTTCGTACTGTTCACGCGCGGCCTTGACCTTGCGGGAATCGGGGGCGAATTGCTCACTCATCAACAGCCAGCAATCCTGGCGCTGCTCGGGCGTGGCCATGGCGTACCACTGGGCCACACCCCGAGCGCGCTTGCCGCCTTCGACCTCGCTCACGCCGGGCTCCATGATCGCTTGCAATTCGGTCAAGGTGCGACGCAGTACGCGGGGAGATAAAGCCTCTTCCTTGTGGCGCAGCGTGGCGTTGAGCCGCTCGCGGGATGAGCGCACCAGCGGCTCCTTGGCTGCTGAAGACTTGGCTGTGCGCGCCTTAGGCTTGCCATCTTGCGTTGAGGTCACGGCAAGGCCTCCAGCAGTCTTGCCTGCTGGCAGCCAACCGGCCACCGTGCGGCCAATCCAATCGGATGTGCTCATGTCGCTTCCCCCATCAGTTGATGTTTTGTGTTGACCGCCGTGATGCGGCTTTTGCTCTGAAGGGCCAACTGGCGCAAGGCTTCGCGCTGACGCGTCAAATGGGTGCGCATGGCCGATTCCGCACCTGTTGCGTCACGGGCCTTCAAGGCTTCAAAAATCGCCATGTGCTCGGACAGTGACTGACTCAAACGCCCAGGCGCATTGAGCTGTTGCAAGCGTGCCAGCTTGAGGATCTTGCGCAAATCACCGATCACTTGGTCCAGCCATTTGTTGCCCGCGATGGCAATGATGGCTTCATGGATCGCATAGTTGGCAGCGTAGTAGTCCTCAATGCGGCCTTTCAAAGCGCTGTCCTGCAGTTGCGTGTGCAGGCTCTTGAGCGCGGCGATGTCGGCGTCGGTGGCCTGCTGCGCGGCCTCAAATGCGCAACGCCCTTCCAGCAAGGCAATGACCGGAAAAATCTCGTCCAAGTCTTGCTCGGTGACTTGGTTGACGAAACAACCGCGCCGTGGCTCGTGCCTGATCAAGCCTTCGGCTGTCAACACCTTGAGCGCTTCTCGCAGCGGTGTGCGCGAAATGGCCAACTGTTCGCACAACCGTATTTCGTCCACAAACACGCCCGGTGACAACTCGCCGGCAAAGATCAGATCGCGCAGTTGCTGCGCCACCTGTTCATGCAATGAGTTGACGTGTTTGACCATGTGAATACCTCTGAAGTCTTTGGTAATTATGCGTAATTACAAGTGTCTGTGGTGTGGCTTGTAGGGTAAAAGACACACTTTCAGGCCCGCGATTTATCCTGAATCAGACAGGCAAAAGTTTCACAGCCCGAGCAGCTTCAAAGCCCTCTGGTAAGAATCGGCTGGATGTGTCACATCGAACTGCACCGTCTGCCAGCCCAGCCTCATGGCACCTAAGACATTCCGGCTTTGGTCGTCCACAAAGACGCACTCGGCAGCACTCAAGCCCAGGGCTTCGGTGCACATCTCGTAAGCACGGCGGTCAGGTTTCAGGATGCCGGTGTAAGTCGCGTCAATGACCACGTCAAACAGTTGGAGCAAAGGCAGCCGCTCGCGAAAGCTCGCGCCGTAAAACAGGTCCAGTTCGTTGGACAGCACCGCCAGCTTGAAGCCCGCCGCCTTGGCTTGGTGAACGGCGGCAATCGCTTCAGGGCGAATGACCGCAGCCACGTCTGCACCCCTTGCCCGATGCACAAAGGTCTGCATGTCGCTCCACTCTTCGCCCAACAGACGGCCCACGCTTTGGGTGCGGGCCATCCAGTAATCGCGCTCGGTGATGTGGTCCGCCTGCATGGCTTGCCACAGCGCATCGGTTTCAGGATCAAACGGACCTCGCCAAGTCAAAGTGCCGGGGGACAATCCCAGTGCCGCCTCGCTCAAATCGTGTGTTTCAAACAGGGTGCGGCTGATGACACCGCCAAAATCCAAAACCAGCGCCTTGGCAAATGCGGCGCTCATGGGGCAACCATTTTCACCAGCCCACGGGCCAGCCAGTCGTCAAAAGCTGCGAGCACCTGCTGCACAAACGCAGCATCGTTGATGTGCGCGTCGATGCGCGAGACTTCAGTCGCTCCCCAATCGCATTGGTCGCATTCGTCCATCATGGCCGCCAAGCCTTTGGGATCGTGCAGCGGTGCGCCAGGTCGGTCCCACTCTTGAATGCCTTGCAGGGTCAGCACCAGATGCACCGGGCCTTGGGCCTGGCGCAGGCGACTCGCCAGTTCGCGGGCGAATTCGCGGCGCATGTCGGCGTCAATACCCACCGAAGCGATCAGGCGGTTGTGGTCGTGCGCGGGTCGCCCGGCGAAGCGCTCGGGCCTCTGTCCCCAAGCGGGGTAGTCCACCAGGTCGGTGGCGCCCGGGGCCACGATCATCGGCACGCCCAAGCGGCCCGCGCCCATGAGTCGGTCTGTCCCCGCACTCACCACCGAGCCGCCCATCTGGTTGACCATCTCTTGCAAGCTGAAGTCCATCACGCAGGCGAACTGGCCTTGCGCGGCCAGCGATTCAAACGCCCTGCCTCCCATGCCCGTGGTGTGAAACACCGCCAAATCAAACCCACGCTTGTCCAGCTCAGGCTGCAGCTGCACCATGTATTTCAGGCAGCTCGATCCCAAAGACGTCATGCCCACCACCGGACGATCGAAACGCGGCACGCGCGCCACGCGGCAGGCCCCCACCACGGCCCCTGCCGCTTGCGCCAAGGCCGACTGGCACAGGCTGTTGAGGCCATACAAGCCACCGGCCCACAGCACCATCATCAAATCGGGCGGCATGCGCTCGGGCGGCAACAGGGGCGAAAAAGCCACCGTGGACAGCACCACCTTGGGCACGCCCAGCGGCAAGCTGCTGGCCACATCCAGCGCCAAATCGGTGCCCATGGTGCCGCCCAGCACCAGCAGGCCGTCCATGCGGCCCTCGCGCTGCAGTTGGGCAGCCAAAGCCGATGCGCCCTGCGCCATCAGGGCCATGGCGCTGTTCTCATCACCGCTGTCCATGACTTGCTGCAGCGTCACGCCCGCCGCCTGCGCGACCTCGGTGTTGGCAAAGTCCGGGACCACCTGCCCTTTGGCCAGCACCCCCACGTCCATGATCAGTGCCTGTCCGCCCGCGGCCTGGACCTGCTCGCGCATGAAGCCAATCTCGTCGCTCTTGGTGTCCACTGTGCCGACGATCAGGATGACCGGCCTCTTCATGCGCGGCCCTCCTGCACGGCGAAAAACGCGGCTTCGAGCACGTCGCACATGAAGTCCACCTCCTCGAGGGTGATGACCAGCGGTGGCGACAGGATCAGGTTGGGGCCGGAGATGCGCACCATCAAACCCGCCTTGTAGGCCGCCTTGGCCACCCGCGCTGGAATGTCGCTGCTGCGTGGCATGGGGATGCGTTTGGCCTTGTCGCTCACCATCTCAATCCCCAGCATCAGGCCCACGCCGCGCACATCGCCCACAAAGGAGCAGGTGTCCACCAACTGGCGCAAGCGGATCTGCAGGTGCGCGCCCACACGGGTGGCGTTGCCCGGAATGTCCAACGCCTCGATCTGGTCGAGTGTGGCCAGCGCCGCCGCCGCCGCGATCGGGTGCGCACTGTAGGTGTAGCCGTGCGAGACCGAAGCCATGCCGGTGGTGTCGGCATCAAACACATCGGCAATGCGGCGGTTGATGGCCGTGGCCCCCAGCGGGATGTAGCCCGACGAAATGCCCTTGGCCAGGCACCACATGTCGGCATTCACACCCCAAAGGCGGGTGCCAAACATCTCGCCGCTGCGGCCAAAGCCCGTCACCACCTCGTCAGCGATCAGCAGCACGCCGTACTTGTCGCAAATTTGGCGCACCAGCGGCCAGTAGTTGGGGGGCGGCACGATCACCCCGCCCGCGCCCTGCACCGGCTCGGCAATGAAAGCGGCCACCGTGTCCGGCCCCTGGAAAATGATCTCGCGCTCGAGCAGCTCGGCGCAGATTTCGCCCAGACGAACGGGATCTTCGGTGTAGGGATTGTGGTACGCCCAAGGCGTGTCGATGTGGAAGCACCCGGGCAGCAGCGGCTCGTAGGCGCGGCGGAAATTGGTGTTGCCATTCACGCTCATGCCGCCAAAATGCACGCCGTGGTAACCCTGGCGCAGGCTGATGAACTTGAAACGGTCAGCCTGCCCCTTGAGCTTCCAGTACTGGCGGGCCACCTTCAATGCGCCCTCCACCGCGTCCGAGCCGCCGTTGGAGAACATCACGGTGGCCACATCTTCGGGCTGCATCATTTGCACCAGGCGCTTGGACAGTTCGATCGCCCGCACATGCGTGGTGCCGCGAAACACGTTGTAAAACGGCAGCTCGTCCATTTGCGCCACGATGGCGTCGCGCACCTGCTTGTTGCTGTGGCCCAGGTTGCAGGCCCACAACCCGCCCACGCCGTCGAGCATCTTGTGGCCGTCCACGTCCCAGATCCAGCAGCCCTCGCCTTTGGCAATGATGTCGGGTGTGGACTTTTTCATTGCCCCCGGGTGGGCCATGGGGTGCCAGAGGTATTGCGCGTTGTCGGCCTTGAGTTGGTCGTTGTTCATTGTTTTTTCTTTGTGATTTTCAAAGCTGTATCCACGCGGTTTTGAGGTCCAGGTATTTGTCCAGCGCGTGCATCGATTTGTCGTGCCCGTTGCCGGACTGCCGCACGCCGCCCAGCGGCACGGTGATGTCCGGGCCGCCATAGGTGTTGACATGCACCAACCCGGCTTTGATGGCGCGCACCATGCGATGGGCACGAAACAGACTGCCGGTCCACACCCCTGCAGCCAGGCCGTACTCGGTGCCGTTGGCCAGACGCACAGCATGGGCCTCGTCATCAAACGGCATCACGGCCAGCACCGGGCCAAAGACTTCCTGCCGGGCGATTTCCATGTCAGGCGCAACGCCATCCAGCACGGCGGGGCTCATGTACTGGCCACCGGGCACCGGCGCGATCATCTGACCACCGGTGCGCAGTCGAGCGCCCTGCTCCAGCGCACGCGCCAGCATGCTCTGGTTTCGGGCCAGTTGGCGGGCGCTACTGACCGCGCCAATGTCGGTCGCCACATCCAGCGGATCACCCACGCGCAAGCTGGCGGCGATGTTTTGCAGGCGATCCACGAATTCATCGTGTACCGAGCGCTGCACCAAGAGGCGCGAGCCCGCCACACACACCTGACCGCTGTTGCGGAAGATGCCCATGGCCGAGACCTTGGCCGCCTGAGCCAGATCCGGCGCATCCTCAAAAACCACATTGGGCGACTTACCGCCCAGTTCCAGATAAACCCGCTTGAGGTTGGACTCGGCCGAAGCCTTGAGCAGCAGGCGCCCCACAGGGCCGGAGCCCGTGAAAGTGAGGATGTCCACGTCCATGTGCCGCGCCAAAGCTTCGCCGGCCTCTGCCCCATTGCCGGTCACGACATTGAGCACGCCCGCAGGCAAGCCCGCGTCCAGGCACAGCTGCGCCAGGCGCAACAAAGACAGCGAGGCGTCTTCGGAGGGTTTGAGCACCACCGAATTGCCTGCGGCCAACGCGGGCGCGATCTTCCAGGCGCCGATCATCAGCGGAAAATTCCAGGGCACGATGGCACCCACCACGCCGATCGCTTCCTTGTGGATCAGCCCCAGCGTGCCCTCGGGTGTGGGTGCGATCTCGCCGTTGATTTTGTCCACGCACTCGGCGTAGTAACGGAAAGTGCCTGCTGCACTGCCAGGCTCGGCTTTCCAGGCCATGGCGATCTCGGTGCCGTTGTCGCGCACACCCAGCACCGCCAGCTCGGCATGGTGCGCTTCAATACGGTCGGCGATGCGGTGCAGCACTTTCTTGCGCTCGGCAGGCGCCATGCGTGACCAAACGCCTTGCTCAAAGCTGCGGCGGGCCGCCTGCACAGCGCGATCGACATCGGCCTGCCCAGCTGCTGCAATGGTGCAGAGCTGTTGTCCGTCGATGGGGGAAACCACAGGGAACGTCTGCCCCGATGCAGCAGCTGCCCACTGCCCGTCGATCAGCAGCTCCTGATCGGGGATCGACAAATGGCGCAGCGCGTCGATCTGTTCTTGTTTCATGGGCCGCCTTCAGTCGGGCACATGCAGCACGATGCCATTGAGCTCGGCGGAGGCGACCAGCTGGCAGCTCAGGCGGCTGCCGCTTTGGCGGGGAGAGGTGACGATGTCAAGCATGGCGTTTTCCACATCATCCATCATCGGGCAAGCGGCGAGCCAGGCTTCATCGACATAGACGTGGCAGGTGGCGCACGACAGGCAGCCACCGCATTCGCCCGCAACGCCGGGGATGCCGTTCATCTGCGCGGCGTCCATCAGGTTGGTGCCGTCGTTGACGTCATCGCTCACGCGGTCGCCGTTGCTCATGATCCAGTGCACTTGGGGCATGGGATGGGTTCTTTCAGGTCAGATGAAACGGATGTAGTGGTCGCGCAGCGCATCGCCTTCCAGGCTTGCGGTACGTTCGATTTCGTGGCGCTTGATGCCCACATGGTTGGCCACCAAGCCTTCGCCAAGGGCTTGTGTCAGCACGGTGTCGGCTTCGAGCGCGTCAAGCGCTCCCGACAGAGTGTCGGGCACGCTCTGTGTGGCATCCTTGTTTTCAAGGCAGTCGCCGGTTTCGATGGGCTGCAGAGCGTAAGTGTTGGCCACGCCCAGGCGCGCCGCCTGCAGCACCGCTGCGGTGTGGGTGTAAGGGTTGGCGGCGGCGTCGCCCATGCGGTGCTCAATGCGGGCCCCTGGGCCGCTTTCGGCCGACAAGCGCACTGTGACGCCCCGGTGGTCCACCGCCCAGTTTTGCCAGAAGCCGGACAGGCTGGCCGGTTGCAGGCGTTGGTAGGAGTTGGTGCTGGGGGCCAGCAAACCGGCCAGGGCCTGGTGGTGGTGCATCAACCCGGCGGTGCAGCCCAGGGTGAGCGCGTTGAACTGGCTGGCGTCATGCCCGCCCGAAATCGCGTTGTGGCCTTGGCCATCGCGCAAGCTGAAGTTGATGTGCACGCCACTGCCCCCCACAGTGAGGATGGGCTTGGGCATGAAGGTCAGCACGATGCCATGCTGAAAAGCGACTTCACGCGCCAAGAGGCGGAACAAGAAGATGTCGTCCACTGCCTTGACGGCGCGGTCGTAGGTGAGCGTGAACTCGAACTGCGGTGCGTCGTATTCGGTGTTCATGCTGTCGATGCGAAAGCCCGCTGCTGTGGCTTTTTCCCACAGGGCGTCGGTGAAGCCCCTCGGGTCTGAAAAAGGACCTGTGGAATACACATGGGCGGCAGGCGTGTCATAGGGTTTGAGCGAGCCATCGGGTTCGATCTGGAAGGCAAAGGCTTCCAATTCAATGCCGACCATCGGGTCGTAACCCATGGCCTGCCAGTCGGCCACAGCGCGCTTCAAAGCACTGCGCCCGCACATGGGCAGGGGCGAGCCGTCGTTGGCTTTGAGGTCGCCAATCGCCACCTGGGTGAACGGCTGCCAGCCTGGTCGAATGTCCTCGGGGGTGTAGACCGCCTCCATGTCGGGCAGGCCTTCCATGACCATCGCGCCCGGGGCCGGGATCAGCTCTTTTTCGTAGGTCACGCCAAAAGTGCCACGGCAAAAGCGGGCGCCACCGCCTTGCCCAGGTTTGAGCGTGACATATTTGCCCCGGGCAATGGCCAGGTGATCGCAATACAGGACCCGAAGGCGATCTTGAACATTTGACATGGTGTTTCCTTTCAGATGAGGTGCATGCGCACGGGAAAACGCTTGATCCCCGAGACAAAGTTGGATCGCAAAAAGGCGTGCGGTGCGGTCTGCTCGATGCGGTCGACCCGCTTGATCAACTCCTGCAGCAGCACGCGCAATTCCAGACGGGCCAGCCACATGCCCAGACAGGCATGCGCCCCGCCCTGCCCAAAAGCCAGGTGGCGGTTCACACCTCGGCTCAGGTCGACGGTGAAAGGGCGGTCAAAAGCCCGCTCGTCGCGGTTGCCCGAGATGAACCACAGCAGCACCTTGTCGCCCGCATTGACTTTTTTGCCGTGGTACTCGAAATCCTCGGTCGCGGTGCGCCGAAAGTGCGTGGCGGGTGAAGCCCAGCGGATGAACTCGTCGGCCACACCCTCCCAAGCGGCTTCGCCCTGGACCGCCTTGAGTTGCTGCATCAGGCCCGGCTGGTTGGCCAGCGCGTGCAAAGCCGCCGCAATCGAATAGCGTGTGGTGTCGTTGCCCGCGGCCACCAGAAGGCAAAAGAAGTTGCGGAACTCGGTGTCGCTGATCACATTGCCATGGGCGTCGGGCTGGGTGATCAAATGCAGCACGCCGCTGGTGTCACCTGATGTGCCTTTGCGCTCCATCAGTTGGGCCGCGTAGTCGAACAGGTCGGCCCCGGCGGGCGAGCGAAACGGCATGAAGCGGTAGGCCTCGGTGTCCATCTTGTCGACGACATGGCTGGTGAAATCGCTGTCGGTGTTGGCCATGAGCGCGTCACCCTTGTCCACCAGCCAGTCCAGGTCTTCCTCGGGCAGGCCTGCGATGCGCCCAAGCATGCGCATCGGCAGCTGGCGGGCAATCTGGTGCGTGGCGTCGAACTCGCCCAGCGCCAGGGCCTGGTCGAGGATGCCCACACAGAGTTCACGGATCTGCTCTTCGTACAGCGCCATCATGGGCTTGGAAAAAGCCTTGGCCACCAGCATGCGGGTGCGGGTGTGTTCGGGCGGATCGGTCTCTTGAAAGGTTCGCCGCGCCATGTACTCCTCGTGCGTCTGGTCTTCCATGCGGATGCCTTGGGCAGAACTGAGGCGCTGGTGGTTGCGGTTGAGCTCCAAAATATCCGCATGCCGCGTGACCGACCAAAAGCCCTTGCCATCTGCCCAGTTGCACCAGGCCATCGGGTCTTCATCGCGCAGGCGCTGGAAGGTGTTGTGCGGCGTGCCGTTCACATAGCTGTCGTGGCTAGAGATGTCGGCGTGGCCATCGTCGCTGGGGTGCCAAACGGTCATTGTGGATTTTTCCTCGCATGTTCAAAAAACTGCGCCATCCACTGTCCAAACAGCGGCACATCGGCGGCATGCTGCAGGCTGGCATGGGCGCGGGCCATGGTGTGGGTGTCAAGCTTGTCGGCCATGTAGCCCAGCAAAGCCTGCATGAACACCAGCGGCATCTCGGGGTGAAACTGTGTGGTCCAGATGTGCTGGCCGATCTGCATCGAGCCGATGGGGCAAAAATCGCTGCCCCCCAGGCACTCGGCCCCTTCGGGCATGCGGGTGACCTGCTCGTTGTGCGCGGCCATCAAGGTGGTGCTGGTCTGAGGCGGCGACATCCAGGGGCGTGCAATCTGCCAATACGTGGGCGCGGTGCCCAGGCCCCAGCCTGCGGCGTTGCGCGCCACTTGACCACCCAGCGCCCGGGCCACCGCCTGGTGGCCAAAGCACAGGCCAATGAGCGGCTGGCGGGCCACATCAACAGCGCGGATGAAATCCAGCAACGGCCCCACCCAGGGCAGGCTGTCATCATTGACCGAGGCCGGGCTGCCGGTGATGACGTAACCGTCAAAGTCCCGGGGGCTGGCGGGCAGCACCCCGTCCTTGACCGGCAACACCTCGAAAGACCAGCCGGGCCGCAAGGGTTGCAGAAGCTGCACCACTTTTTGACCGTCGTTCGGAAAATGCGCTGCAAACGGCGAGGTGTCGTCGTTGGTCAGCAAAACGGCCAGGCGCAGGTTCATCGGGTCTCTTTCAGGCTGTCGCCCATGTTATGCACATGGCGAACGGAGCGTTATCAAGTTTGTGCAACGTACACCCCGGGTTTTCACTCGACCACAGCGCCGGCAGTCATTGCGAACGATCCACCCCCTTGTAGAGACCCAACAAAACCAAAAAGTAAACCGCAAAAAACCCTGTTTGCAACCAATAAATCACTGTGCCTTGGCCTTGCAAAACGCTTTGCAAATCCGATGAGATGTTCACAAACGACAGGCCCAACACGGTCACGCCCAATGCAAACAAAGCCATCGGCACCACTTGAACATGGCGAATGGCTGCATAGAACAAGCTCGCATAGGCCATCACAGAAAAAGAAATGATCTTGTCTTGGTAAGCGTAGAAGGGGGTATCGTAGTAAACGAACAACAGCGGGTATTTCAAACCCATAAAGTGGGCTGTCGCCATCAAGCAAAAATAAACGACACCCACACCCAGCATGTAACGAAGCCATTGCGCTTTCATGAAAATCTCTCCAAGCGAACCTTGCGCCTGTCCACACCATGCGGACGGATCATTCGGTTCAGGGTTCAAGTGTCCGAGCAACGCATTCGGGCTAACAGCCGTGGATAAGACAAAATTCAGCAAAATCAAGACAATCTTTGCCCGTGAATACCAGACTAACTCCTTTGAAAATTTGTGTGATCGCCTTCGATGGCATCAGTCCATTTCACCTGTCTGTGCCCAGCGTCGTGTTTGGCGATGTTCACCAAACACCCTCACCTTTTGACCTCCAGTTTTGTGCCATCGATGGACCGGTCATCCGCAGCACCGTGGGCTTTTCGATCCAAATCGCTGACGACTGGGAAGCACTGGAACGAGCCGATGTGATCATCATTCCGAGTTGGCCAGACCACTTGCCACCAGCACCCCGGCGACTCATTGAGGCTTTGCAAGCTGCGCACCAGCGCCAGGCCACGATCATGGGCCTGTGCATGGGTGCGTTTGTCTTGGCGCAAGCCAAATTGCTAGACGGACTGGAAGCCACCACCCATTGGTCAGCAGCGCAAGAACTCAGCGCTCGGCATCCGCTGGTGCGTGTCAATGCCTCCACACTTTATGTGGATGAAGGAAACATCATCACCTCGGCAGGCACGGCCGCCGCCATCGATTGCTGTCTTCATTTCGTTCGAAAGACGCTTGGGGCAGAGTTGAGCAACCTCATCTCCCGCAGGCTGGTCATGGCGCCGCACCGCAGAGGCGGTCAAGCGCAGTTCATCGAATCTCCCATCGCCGCGCGCCCCCGTGACCATGCATTTGCCAATTTGCTCGACGGCATGCGCCAGGCATTGGATCAAAAGCACACCGTGCAGACCATGGCCCAACGGATGAGCATGACCGAACGTTCTGTTTCTCGCCTGTTTGCCAAACAGACAGGCTCGTCTCCTGCGCAATGGCTTTTGAACGAACGCCTGAACCATGCACAACGCCTGCTGGAGACCACCACATGTTCCATGGAAAACATCGCCTTGGCGGCAGGCTTTGCCAGTGCATCGGCCATGCGCCCGCACTTCAGAACCAGATTCGGCCTGTCTCCCTCTGAATGGCGCAAAAACTTCACCTACTGATGGGCAGCATGCCTGCGCTGTCGCTGGTGGATCATTTTTGCGCAAATTCAGTGTCGGGTTAACCTGCAATGACGGACTTGCATCTGCCGTGCAAAATCAACATTGATCTGCTCTTGAGTCCCTCTCCGCTTTGACACCTCTCCATCAAGCCCCCACCCCCGACTCCCCCTGGGTCCAGGTGCTGGATACCCAGGACATGGACCAGCATGCTCTGGCTCAGCAAGGCTGGGCATTGCAATACGAACAACTCTCGCCGGGGCAATTCAAGGGGCGCATCCACCAAGTCCAACTGCCCGAGGTCACGCTGCTGCGCGAAGACACCAGCATCGCTTTGCGCCAGCGCGGGCAGCTCGACGAGAGTGCCTACGGCTTTGCCATGGCGCTGCAAGACTCGCCGGACCTGTTTTTCAACGGCCAGCGGGTGCCCGCCCACGCCATCATGTGCGGCAAGGGCGACGAGGTCGATCTGACCACCCCACCCCACTTCACCCTGATTGCCGTGGTGGTGGAGCGCAGCCTGCTCAACCCGCTGTGGGAGCGCATGTACCAAAAGCCTCTGGCGCATTGGCTCGAAAAGCAGCTGGTACTGCAAACCACCGACATCAAAGCGCAAAACCTGCGCGACCTGCAACTCACCGTGCTCGACCAGGCCAGTGCCCTGGCGCACCGCCAGCTCGACCCACAGGCCCTGCGCCAACTGCGCGACGAGATTTTGATGGAATGGCTCGAGGCCCTGCCCGCGCAGGTCGACACCTCCGAGCTGCCCACCCTGGAGCGGCGCAAGAAACTGGTGGACCGCGCCTGCGAGCTGATGCTGGGCCACACAGACGAACCGCTGTCGATTCTGGAAGTGTGCAGCCGCGTGGGCACAAGCCGCCGCAAACTGAATTACAGTTTTCAGGACGTGCTGGGCACCACCCCCATCAAGTACCTGCGTTCACTGCGCCTGAACAGCGTGCGCCGCGCCCTGCGCCAAGCGGCCCCCGGCGTCACCATCCAGGACATCGCCTCACATTGGGGTTTCTGGCACCTGAGCCAGTTCGCGCAAGACTACCGCCAACTGTTTGGCGAGCTGCCCTCGGACACGCTGCACAAGAGATGAGCACCACACGCCAAACCCAGCTGACTGCTATCTTGACCATGGTCGCGGCCATGGCCTGCCTGTCGACGCAAGACACCTTCAGCAAAAAGCTGATGCTCAGCGTGGCGCCGGTCATCATCATCTGGACGCGCTACGCCCTGCAGACTGCGTTGGTCAGCGCCACGATTTGGCACAGGCGCTCGCCCGAACTGTGGCGCACACGGCAGTGGCGGCTGCAGTTGCTGCGGGGCGCGCTGGTCGTGGGCGGCAGCGTGTTTGGTTATGGCGCTTTGCAGCGCATGCCTGTGGCCGAGTTCACCGCCATTTATTGCCTGGTGCCGCTGGCCGTGACCTTGGTTGCCCGCTTTTTGATGAAGGAAAGCGTGTCATGGTTGCGCTGGCTGTGCGTGGCGGGTGGCATGACGGGGGCACTGTTGGTGGTGCGCCCAGGCGGCCATGTGGACCCGACGGGCGCCAGCCTGGCGCTGATGGGCGTGGTTTGCTACACCGGCTTTCAGACCCTCACGGGCGTCCTGGCGCGGCAGGACTCACCGCTGACCATCCAGCTGTGCACCAGCGCGCTGGGCTTTGCGCTCATGACGGCGGCAGTGCCTTTCTTCTGGCCAGACCAGATGTCCTGGCCCGACTTGGCGCTACTGGGTTTGGTGGCGCTGGCGGGCTCTTATGGGCAGTACTTAACGGTGCTGGCGTTTTCCAAAGCGCCCGCCTCGGTCTTATCGCCTTACTTGTACACGGCCATCGGTTTTTCTGCACTGGGCGGCTGGTGGATGTTTGAACACCTGCCCGACGCCTTGGCCCTGTGTGGCATGGGCATGATCGCGGGCTTTGGCCTGGCGGCAAGCTGGCTGAACCAACACAAGGCCAAACCATGAGCACACCGCTTTTCAGTCCCAGTTATCGCGAGGCCCGTGCGCATTTTGTGCAGGCCGCCGATGCCTGCGGGGCGCAATGGCACCGGTACGCAATGCCCCTGCTCGGCGCACAGGGCGAAGAACTCGCCATGGACGTGGCTGTACACGGCCCGGCCGATGCCGCCCAAGTGCTGATGACCACCAGCGCTGTGCATGGCATCGAGGGCTTTTGCGGTTCAGCCATCCAGACGGGCTTGCTGCAAAGCCTGTCGCTGCCACCCGGTGTGGCCGTGGTGCATGTGCACGCGGTCAACCCGCATGGCTTTTCGCATGCGCGGCGGGTCAATGAAGACAACGTGGACCTCAACCGCAACTTCATCGACTTTGCACAACCCTTGCCGGTCAACACCGACTACGCGCAGATCCACGAACTGCTGCTGCCCCCCCACTGGCCACCCAGCCCAGAGGCCAGCGTTGCCTTGAAAGCCCAGGCCGACAGATGGGGCGAGCGCCGCATGCAGCGGGCCATCACCAGCGGGCAATACCAGTTTCCCCAAGGGGTCTGGTTCGGGGGCCTGGCCCCCACCTGGAGTCACCGCACATTCCGGCAGGTGCTGCGAACCCATTTAGGACAGGCCCGCCAAATCGCCTGGATCGACCTGCACACGGGCTTGGGGCCACACGGTCATGGTGAGCGCATTTTTGCCTGCACCGACAACGGCGAAACACTTAAACGCGCCCGACAGTGGTGGGGGCCGGACATCACCTCGGTCAACACCGGCACGTCCCAAAGCGTGCCACTGTCAGGGCCGATCCAGATGGCCATTTACGAAGAGTGTCCAAAGGCCCAGTACACCGGCATTTGCCTGGAATTTGGCACCTTGCCGCTGGCGCAGATGATCCAGGCCATGCGGGCCGACCACTGGCTGGCCCTGCACCCCGAGGCCAAGCCGGAGCAGCAACGCGCTATCCGCGCCGACATGCTGCAGGCCTTCAACCCACACTCACCCGAGTGGCAAGAACAGGTCTGGCAGCAGGGCTTACAAGCGGCCAGCCAGGCGCTTGAGGGCTTGGCCCCCCCAAGCTGAACCACCCGTCTCGGGAAAACCCCGCCCAGGTTTTGCATTTTTTCGATACCTTGAAATTCATATCTTGTTCAGACTGTAGCCCTGATCCGGGGTGGCAACCGCTCCCCATTCCATGGACAAACAAGGACGAACCCATGATTTCACGCCGTACGATTTCCAGCCTGCTTGCGGGCCTGCTGGGCAGCCTGCTGGTGCTCGGCGCCGCAGCGCAAGGCTTCCCCAACAAGATGGTCACCGTGATGGTGCCCTACCCTGCAGGTGGCCCTTCGGATGCGGTCGCCCGCATGGTTCAGGTCGAATACGAAAAACACCTTGGCCAGAAGATGATGGTCGAGAACCTGGGCGGCGTGAGCGGCGCTTTGGGCGTTCAAAAAGTGCTGGCGGCACCTGCCGACGGCTACTACCAACTGCTGAGCACCCCCATGGAACTGGTGATGGCCCCACTGGCCCTGTCGGCCGTCAAGTTCAAACCCGAAGAAGTCCGAATGGCCAGCCTGATGGGCCGCACCTCGATCGGCCTGGCCGTGCGCAAGGACCTGCCGGTCAACAACTTGCCGGAATTCCTGGCTTGGGCCAAAGGCAAACAGGTCAGCTACGCCAGCGTGGGTCAAGGCTCGCTTTACCACATCATGGGTGAGCGCTTCAAAACGCTGACAGGTCTGGACATGCTGCATGTGCCCTACAAAGCGGCCGTGCAGATCTACACCGATCTGGGTGGCAACAGCGTGGACATGGCCTTCGTGCCGGTCGCAGGCCCCATCATCGGCATGGTCAAGGACAACCGCTTCAAGATCATCGGCATTTCCTCAACAGCCCCCCACCCACAACTGCCTGAAGCCGCCCCGATCAGTGCACAGCGCGGCATGTCGGACTTTGTCTTCGACATTTGGATCGGTCTGCAGGTGTCTAAAAATACGCCCGACGCCGTGGTCCAAAAACTGAACCAGGCCATGAACGAGGCCATCAAGTCCGAGGCCTTCGTCAAGGGCATGAACACCACCGGCAGCCAGGTGCCTGCAAGCATGAGCGTGGCAGAAGTCGACCGCTTCTACACCCAAGAAGTCAGCCGCTACCGCGCGCTGTTCAAGGCCGCCAACGTCGAGCCTCAGTGAAGCCCTGAGTCCGCAGCGCCCCTTCGGCGCTGCCGCTCGCGCAGCCCGGAACATGCCCACCCCAAGTGACATGCCCGGGTTTTTCCATTCAAGCCTCTTGAACCCAGCATGACCGAGATCACCGACTTCAACGCCAGCGAACTGTCTGAGCGCATCCACCAGCGGCAAGTGTCCTGCACCGAAGTCATGCAGGCCTACCTGGCGCGCATCGAGCAGGTCAACCCCACCTACAACGCCATCGTCAACCTCGCCCCGACCGACACGCTGCTGGCGCAAGCGCGCCAGTGCGACACCGAACTGGCCAACGGTCAGTCAAGGGGTTGGCTGCACGGCATCCCGCAGGCCATCAAGGACACCGGGCACGCGGTGGGCTTTGCGACCACCTTTGGCAGCACCGTGATGCAAGCGGCCCTGCCCGCCAAAGACAGCATCATGACCGAGCGCATGAAAGCTGATGGCGCCATCGTGATTGGCAAGACCAACATGCCCGAGCTGGGCTTGGGCTCGCACACCTTCAACACCCTGTTTGGGGTCACGCCCAACGCCTGGGACACGGCGGTGAGCGCAGGCGGCAGCAGCGGCGGCGCGGCCGTGGCGCTGGCCCAGCGATTGCTGCCCGTGGCCGATGGCTCGGACTTCATGGGCAGCCTGCGCAACCCTGCAGGCTGGAACCACATCTTCGGCATGCGTCCCTCGCAAGGCCGCGTGCCCTTTGGCCCCGGTGCTGATGTGTGGGTGGACCAGCTGGGCACCGAAGGCCCCATGGCCCGCAGCGTGCGCGACCTGGCCCGCCTGCTGGCCACGCAGTCAGGGCATGACGCCCGTCAGCCGCTGTCACTCAACGGCAGCGTCGATGTGTCGGGCTTGAACTACACGCCCGATGCCCTGCGGGGTCTTCGCGTGGGCTGGCTGGGCGATTTGAATGGCCACCTGGCCATGGAGGACGGCATCCTGCCCGTGTGCGAAGACGCGCTGCGCGTGATGCAAGGCGCTGGCGCCGTGGTCGAGCCCCGTGCGCTGGGCTTTGAAGCTCAAGCCCTGTGGGACTGCTGGCTGGTCTGGCGCAGGGCGCTGGTCGGACCCAAGGTGGCGGCCTTGCTGCAAATTCCGGGCGCCAAAGACCAACTCAAACCCGAGGCCCTGTGGGAGCACGAGAACTCGCTCAAGCTGTCTTTCATGGACTTCATGCAGGCCAGCCAAACGCGCAGCGCTTTTTACCAGCACCTGCTGGGCGTGTTCAAAGACGTGGACGTGCTGGCCCTGCCCGTGGCACAAACCTGGCCGTTTGCGCTGCAAGAGCGCTGGCCACAACACATTGGCGCACGCACCATGGACACCTACCACCGCTGGATGGAGTGCACGCTCTACGCCACTCTGGCGGGGCTGCCCGCCATCAGCCTGCCCGCAGGCTTTCACCCGGCACACGGCTGGCCCATGGGCGTGCAGCTGATCGGCAAACCGCAGGGCGATGTGGCTTTGCTGCAGGTGGCGGCGGCCTACGAAGCGGTGCGCGGCGACTGGCTGAAAAAGCGGCCAGAGTAACAAGCAGTCCGATCAAAGCCAGCAACGCAATTCGCTCAATCTGTCAATTCGAGCACGGTGGTGTGACCCTGGGCCATAGGCCAAGTCAAACCCACGATTTTTTCGCCGTTGAAGGTGGCGCCCACGCTGCGCTGGGTGCTGTCGTTCAAGCGCAAGCGGCTCGAGGCCACCCCTGCACCGGGCGGCACGCCAGGCAAGCTGCTTTGCCCATCGAGGCTCAAGGTGTCACGCCCCGGATCGAAATACCCCCTGGGTCGAATGAAGCTGAGCACCGCCTGGGCTGCACGGTCGGCGTCGTTCACACGCTCTGGCCGCATGTTCAGCCATTGGCTCGATCTGGGCAATGGGCTGCGGTAAATGTGCGTGGTGGCGTAACCCGCAGCCTGGATCTCAAACTCATAGCTTGTGTCGCCACGCCCCCGAAAAGGTCCCCACTGCCCATCGGCCCCCGTGGTCTGGACGTGGACCGCTGGCCCCTGGCGCTGTCCCGTGGCAGCATCGGTGGCAAAAATGGCCATGCGGGCGCCGCGCAGTGGCAGGTTGTTGACGAAATTGCCGCTGCCAGCGTCCGCCGGGTCCAGACCAAGGCCCACCAATTTGCCGTTCAGCACCACCTCTGTCTGGCGCACCAGCCCTGAGCTGGGTGCTTGCCCCGTGATGAAGCGGTAAGTGGCTTCAAAAGCGGCTTGTGAGTAAGACGTTTCCCGGTGGTCAATTTTGGGGATGACCACGTTGGTGGCCCCTTTGAGTTCGGGGCCATCGAAGCCCACCATCGTCGGCTTGCCTTTCATGCCCAGCCACAGACCATCGGGCTGCGCGAATTTGTCGTTGTTGTCCGAGCGGATGGTCATCCAGCGTGTGGGGCCACAGACCTCGTCGCCTTTGGCGTTTTTGGGGGCATTGAGTTGCTGCAGGAACGGGCCCGTGCCTGAAAATTCGTTGGCCTCGTTCACACCGGGAATGGCCTGAACGCCGTGGTTGGGGGTACCGCCCAGCACGGCATGGCTCACAACGCCGGCACCACCGCCGTTGCAAATGAAGTTGCGAATCGCATTGCCGCCGCGCGAATTGCCCACCAAAACCACATGGCTTGCCCCCGTTCGGCGCAAGACGGCCTGCACCTCGTCCCGCAAAAAGGCCATGTGTTCTTGAGTCGACGAACGCCCAGTTTGAACTTTGTTGTCGGCGTCGCGCGCCAGAGGGTATGGCACGTCAATGGCGTGCAAGCGGTCGGTGGGCCAGCCGTTGGACTCGAAACGCCAGACGGTGGTCTGCCACAGGGCTGCGGAGTCGCCGTTGCCATGCACAAAAACGATGGGGGTGCGCGCTGTCTGCTGGCTGGGCACTGGCCCTGCACAAGCGCTCAAAAGGAGCAAGGCTGCCGAAACAAGTCCCAATGAGCGGCGCTGAAGGTTCATGGCATTCCAATCGTGTGCTTGGCAAAAAAGCACATCCTCCTGCAAGAGGGGCCGAAAGCCTGACTCCTGCGCGTCAGTGGGCTTGCTTTGCTCGGCCGAACCAGACCCACAAACCTGCGCCACAAACGATCATGGGCACACACAGCCATTGGCCCATGCTCATGCCCAAACTCAAAAGGCCCAGGTGCGCGTCGGGTTCGCGAAAGTACTCGGCCACAAAGCGGAACACACCGTAGCCAAACAAGAAAGCCGAAGCCACCTGGCCTTGCGCCCGCGGCTTGCGGGCATAAAGCCACAGCAACACGAACAGCAAAATGCCTTCCATCAGGAACTGGTAGATCTGCGAAGGGTGGCGCGGCACATCCCCGGCGCCTCGGAACAGCATGGCCCAGGGCAAGGACGGATCGGCCACACGGCCCCAGAGCTCGCCATTGATGAAGTTGCCAACGCGCCCTGAAGCCAAGCCCGTGGGAACGCAAGGCGCGACAAAGTCCATGACCTGCAGGAATGACCGTTGGCGAGACCAAGCAAACCAGACCATGGCCGCCATGACACCCAGCATGCCGCCGTGAAAGCTCATTCCGCCCTGCCAGACGGCAAAGATTTCGAGGGGATGCGCGGCGTAATAACCGGGCTTGTAAAACAGGCAGTAACCGATGCGCCCGCCCAGCACCACACCCAGCACACCGAGAAACAAAATGTCTTCGATGTCGCGGCGCGTCCACTCTGACAAGCGGGCAAACGGCAGGTGGTTCAGGCGCCGAGTGCCCAGCCAATAAAACAGGGCAAATGCCGCCAGGTAGGTCAAGCCATACCAATGGATGGCCAAGGGGCCCAGTTGCAAGGCGACGGGGTCGATTTGTGGATGGATCAGCATGCCCGGATTGTGCACTGGAGATGACCCTCACTGGACACAAAGGCCTGACCATCGCCCGTTAGAATGTGGCGACCTTCTTTTGGGCTTCTATACAGACACCACCATGAGCGACAAAATCATCCCGATCACACCCATCAACCGGCGCAGCGCCAACATCACACAGGGCAAATCGCGTGCCCCCAACCGTTCGATGTATTACGCCATGGGCTATGAAGAAGGTGACTTCGTCAAACCCATGGTGGGCGTGGCCAATGGCCACAGCACCATCACCCCTTGCAACAGCGGTTTGCAAAAATTGGCCGATGCAGCCATCGAAGGCATTGAAGAAGCCGGCGGCAACGCACAAGTGTTTGGCACCCCCACCATCTCCGACGGCATGGCCATGGGCACCGAAGGCATGAAGTATTCGCTCGTCAGCCGCGAAGTCATCTCAGACTGCATTGAAACCTGCGTAGGTGGTCAATGGATGGATGGCGTTTTGGTGGTCGGCGGTTGCGACAAAAACATGCCCGGCGGCATGATGGGCATGCTGCGCGCCAACGTGCCGGCTATTTATGTTTACGGCGGCACCATCCTGCCAGGCCGCTACCAGGGTAAAGACCTGAACATCGTCAGCGTGTTCGAAGCGGTGGGTGAAAACGCTGCGGGCAAACTCAGCGACTTTGACCTCAAAGAAATTGAAAAACGGGCCATTCCGGGCACGGGTTCTTGCGGCGGCATGTACACCGCCAACACCATGTCCTCGGCGTTTGAGGCTTTGGGCATGTCCCTGCCCTACTCGTCCACCATGGCCAACCCCCATGATGAAACGCAAAACTCTGCCAAAGAATCGGCCAAGGTCTTGATCGAAGCCATCAAAAAAGACCTCAAGCCCCGCGACATCGTGACCAAGGAAGCGATCGAAAACGCCGTGGCCGTGATCATGGCCACGGGTGGTTCGACCAATGCGGTGCTGCACTTTTTGGCCATTGCCCACACCGCAGGCGTGGAGTGGACGATTGACGACTTCGAGCGCATGCGCAAGAAAATTCCGGTCATTTGCGACCTGAAACCCAGCGGCAAGTACCTTGCGGTTGACCTGCACCAAGCCGGCGGTATTCCCCAAGTCATGAAAACCTTGTTGGCCGCTGGCTTGCTGCATGGCGATTGCATGACCATCACGGGCAAAACCATTGCCGAAAACCTGAAAGACGTGCCTGACGTTCCGCGCGCCGACCAAGACGTGATTCGCCCGATTGACAAGCCCATGTACGCCGAAGGGCACTTGGCCATTCTCAAAGGCAATTTGTCGCCCGAAGGCGCCGTGGCCAAAATCACCGGCCTTAAAAACCCGGTCATCACCGGCCCAGCGCGTGTGTTTGACGACGAGCAATCGGCCTTGGCAGCCATCTTGGCGGGAAAGATTGTGGCTGGCGACGTGATGGTTTTGCGCTACCTCGGTCCCAAAGGCGGCCCCGGCATGCCCGAAATGTTGGCCCCAACCGGCGCTTTGATTGGCGCAGGTTTGGGCGAGAGCGTGGGCCTGATCACCGACGGCCGTTTCTCGGGCGGCACCTGGGGCATGGTAGTGGGCCACGTCGCCCCCGAAGCAGCAGCCGGCGGCAACATTGCGTTTGTGCATGAAGGCGACAGCATCACCATTGATGCGCACAAATTGGTGCTTGAGCTGAACGTACCTGAGGTCGAACTGGCCAAGCGCCGCGAAGGCTGGACAGCACCTGCGCCGCGTTACACCCGTGGCGTGCAAGCCAAATTCGCCTTCAACGCCTCGAGCGCCAGCAAGGGCGCTGTTCTTGACCTGTATTGACGGATCAACCCCAGTCAGAAATACCATGCGAAAACTGATATTGGCCTGTGCACTCAGCGCAGCAGCATTCAAGCCTGCCATGGCCGACATGGCTCTGGCCACCTCCAAAAACTGCATGGCTTGCCATGCCGTGGACAAGAAAATTGTGGGACCTGCTTACAAAGAAGTCGCGGCCAAATACCAAGGCGACAAGGCAGCTGCCGACAAGTTGGCCACAAAGATCTTGAAGGGCGGCTCAGGCGTCTGGGGTGCGATCCCGATGCCGGCCAACCCACAGGTCAACGAAGCTGATTCCAAGAAATTAGCCGCTTGGGTGCTGAGTCTCAAGTAGGCCCTCGTCCTCTCCCCTCCAATGAACCCGCTGATTGCGGGTTTTTTTTCTGCCATGTTGCTAATGATATTGATTCGCATCTACAATTCAACTCTCCTCATCAATGACAACTCAAAAGGACAAGCCTGTCATGCATTCCACTGTTCAAGCGCCAGTTAAACCATCCCTCAAAACGCTCAAGCGAATGGCACTCGCCCTGGGCCTGAGCATTTCAGCCGCAAGTTGGGCCGCTGACCTGCCAGCGCTGCTGGTCATCAAAAACCACCGGTTCGAACCTGCTGAACTCAAAGTCCCTGCCAACCAGCGCGTCCGGCTGACGGTCCACAACCAAGACAGCACCCCAGAGGAGTTTGAAAGCCACGACCTGAACCGCGAAAAAGTCATCCCAGCCGGAGGCAAGGCGGTGATCTTCATCGGCCCCCTCAAACCCGGTCGCTACGAATTCATCGGTGAATTCAATGAAGTCACGGCCAAAGGCGCTGTCATTGCCGAGTGAAAGCGACAAACAACATGAGAAAAAAACGCATCGCCAACGCCAGTTTTGTCCTTTGCAGCGCCTTGACCACCTGGTTAGCCCCACCCATGGCCCAGGCCGGACCCAACGACTACATTCGCACCCCCACCGTAGAGCAAGGCGAAAAAGAAATCGACTTCAAGTGGGGAACACAAAAAAACAGAGACGGTACAAATGAAGCCGCCACCTCCATCGGGCTGGGCTACGGCGTCAACAACTGGTGGTTCACAGAGGTCTATGCCAAATACAAAAAAGCCCCCGGCGAAGCCAATGCTTTTGATGCTTGGGAATGGGAAAACCGTTTTCAGCTGACTGAAACAGGCCAATACCCACTGGATGTGGGTTTCCTGCTGGAAATCGAACGCCCTTCCGACCGCAGCGAAGGATACGAAATCACCTATGGCCCGCTGTTACAAACCGAATGGGGCAAGCTGCAAGCCAACTTCAACCTGCTGGTGCAAAAACACGTCAAAGCCAGCGTGCCGTTCGACACAGAACTGCACTACCAGGGCCAAATCAAATACCGCCATTCAGAACAGCTCGAATGGGGCGCGCAAGCCTTTGGGTCATGGGGGCAATGGAACCGATGGAGCCCCACCTCCCAACAACAACACAAGATCGGCCCTGCCCTGTTCGGGAAAATTCGCACAGGCACCCAACAAGCCATCAAATGGAATGCCGGCTTGCTGCGCGGCACCACGGCAGGCACCCCTCAAAACACCTTCCGATTACAAACTGAATTCGAGTTTTGAGTGCAATGCCCCCATTGGGGGCTTGATTTCACACTCACGCCCCTCAAATGAGGTAACGTAGCTTATCTTTACGAATCAACCTCATTTCCGGGGTGGTTTGCGGATAGATTGAAGTCTTCAATGTCTCAAAGAGGAACCATGATCAAACCCCTGTCCACCATCCTGAAGTCAATGTTGCTGTGCACCGCACTGGTGTCCGTCAGCCTGGCGCTGGCACTGCCCACGCCCAAAGACATTGAGGGCGCGGTTGCGCAAGGCCACCTGACGCAAGCCGAATCGATGCTGCGCGAGGTCATAGCGGCCAAGCCCCAAAGCGCCAAAGCACACTACGAACTCGGACAAGTGCTGCTGCGTGAAAACCGCGCATCCGAAGCCCAGGCCGAACTCAAACAAGCCCAAGCGATCGACCCCACCCTGAAATTCGCCGGCAGCGACAAGCAATTTCAGGAGTTGATGGATCGCACGCAAGCCAAACCTCAAGCGGCTCGTCCTGCCAACGTTCAGTCTGCACCCCAAGCACCTGCGCAGTCAGGCAGCGGGTTCTCTTTGACCTATGTCTGGATCGGCATTGCGGCTCTGGGCGTGATTGCACTGCTGATCCGCATGAACCGCCCTGCGACACCACCCATGTCTCCGGCCTATGCACCACCTGCAACGCCAGCAGGCAGCCCCTTGTCGACGGGCTTTGGTCGCAACCCCGCCACGGGCTATGCCCCAGCGGCTGCGGGCTACCCACCAGCGGGCTATCCCGGTGGTGCACCCGCGGGCGGCTCCACCATGACGGGAGCTGTGGTCGGTGGTTTGGCTGGCGTGGCCGCTGGTTACGCTTTGTCCAAGGCCCTGGAAGGCGAGCACCACACAACGCAACCAGCGCAAGCCCCGGCCAGCAACGGCTGGGCAGACAACCAGGGGTTGGTGTCAGGCCAACCGGCCGTGCCAGAATTTGACGCGGGCACAGGCAGCGGCTGGGGCGACGATTCGGGTGGCGACTCGGGCGGCGGCTCTGAGGGCGGCTCGGACGACAACTGGTAAGTACAACAGCGCCCGCCCAATCGCCCACAAAAAAGCCCGCTTGCGCGGGCTTTTTGTTTGCCTGCAACCTGCGATCAGAGGCCGATGGCAGCCAAGCCCGCCTTGGCGATCTGGGCGTCTTCGTTCGACTTGACCCCGCTGACACCGACGGCGCCCAGGCAAGCGCCGTCTTTCATGATCGGCACACCCCCTTCGAGCATGCCTTGCACGGTTGGCGCAGAGAGAAAGGAATAACGCCCGCCATTGATAACGTCTTCATAGACCTTGCTCTCGCGCTGACCCAAAGCTGCTGTGTGGGCCTTGGCCGGGGCGATGTGAGAAGAAATGGGGGGGGCACCGTTCAGGCGCTGAAAATGCAGCAGGTGGCCGCCAGCGTCCACGATGGCGATGCTGACGTTCCAGTTGTTTTTCTGGGCTTCGGCCTGGGCAGCAGCAGCAATGGCTTGAACATCGGACAGTTCGAGGACAGATTGTGTTTTCATGGAGGTGTTCGTTCAGAAAAGAAAAACGCAAGCATACATGGCCTCAGCAGGCCTATTTGAAACCTCAAGACAAAACTGAAACGACCCCGATAACCCCACCCTCAGAGGGAAATAGCTTGCAAGGCGAACCACGGCCCTACAATGACAAGGCCCTGATGTCAGGGTTTGAATGGAGCACACACATGAGCGATTTCCAAACACTGGACACCTCCACCTGGGGACGTGCAAGCACCCCAGCCGAGCGCAACCGCGTGATGCGCAACACCTACTGGTTGCTGGCCTTGTCTCTGCTGCCCACGGTGCTGGGCGCCTGGCTGGGCGTGGCCACTGGGATCACCCAGTCGCTGTCGGGCGGTCTGGGGCTGGTGGTTTTTCTCGGCGGAGCATTTGGTTTCATGTACGCCATCGAAAAAACCAAGAACTCGGCCTCTGGCGTTCCCGTTTTGCTGGCCTTCACCTTCTTCATGGGTCTGATGCTCTCACGCATGATCGCCATGGTGCTGGGTTTTAAAAACGGCTCTGAGCTCATCATGACGGCCTTTGCCGGCACGGCGGGTGTGTTTTTTGTGATGGCCAGCGTGGCCAGCACCATCAAACGCGACATTTCTGGCATGGGCAAGTGGCTGTTCGTTGGCGCTTTGGTGCTGATGGTGGGCGGCATCGTCAACATGTTCATCGGCTCCACCGTGGGCATGATGGTCATCTCCACATTGGCGATTGGCATCTTCAGCGCCTACCTGCTGTACGACCTCAAGCAGATCATTGACGGCGGCGAGACCAACTACATCAGCGCCACTTTGGCGCTTTACCTGGACCTGTTCAACATCTTCCAGAGCCTGCTGGCCCTCTTGGGCATCATGGGCGGCGAACGCGACTGAGCGTTCGCCTCAGCGGTCCAAACCCCAGAAGAAAAAGGCTCCCTCGGGAGCCTTTTTCCGTGGACCCAAGGGCAGTCATGCCCGTTCGAAAACCGCCATGCTCTCCACATGCGCCGTGTGGGCAAACATGTTGATCACGCCCGCGGCCACGCAGCGGTATCCCGCCTGGTGAACCAACAGGCCAGCGTCGCGGGCCAACGTTGCCGGGTTGCAGCTCACATACACAATGCGCTTCGGGGGCGTCCAGCCACCTCGCAATTCGGGTTGCAGGTGCAGTTCGGCCAGGGCTTTTGAAAGCGCAAACGCACCCTCACGGGGGGGATCCACCAGCCACTTATCGGCCACGCCGTCGGCCACCAGCATGGCTGGCGTCATTTCGAACAAGTTGCGGGCCAAAAAAGTGGTGGGGGACAGGGGGTCTTGCCCGCTGCGCAGAGCTTGGTTGTGCGTCAGGTTCTCGCGCGAGCGGGCCACCAAGGCCTCAGCGCCTTCGATGCCCAGCACCTCGCCCGCCTGCGTAGCGATGGGCAGCGTGAAGTTGCCCAGGCCACAAAACCAGTCGATCACGCGCTCAGACTTTTGAGCCTTGAGCAGACGCAATGCACGCGACACCAACACGCGGTTGATGTGCGGGTTGACCTGGGTGAAGTCGGTCGGTCTGAAGGGCATGTGCACACCAAAGTCGGGCAGGCTGTAAGCCAGTTGTTGGCCACCTTCGTCGAGCAAATGAACTGTGTCCGGCCCCTTGGGCTGCAGCCACCATTGCACATGGTGTTCAAGCGCAAAGACCCGCAGCCGCTGCTTGTCGCTGTCAGACAAAGGCGCCATGTGGCGCAGCACCAAAGCTGTGACCTCGTCGCCGCAAGCCAGTTCGATCTGCGGCAATGTTTCGCGGGCTTCCATCTGGGCAATCAAGCCACGCAAAGGCATCAGCATGCGGCTGACGTGCGGCGGCAAAATTGGGCAAACCTGCATGTCGGCGATGTAGCGGCTCTTGCGCTCGTGAAAGCCGATCAGCACCTCGCCTTTTTTGATCACGTAGCGAACCGACAGGCGACCCCGGTAGCGGTAGCCCCAGGCCGGGCCTTCGATGGGGCGCAGCATGGTTTCGGCCTTGACCTTGCCCAAGTGCCAGAGGTTGTCCTCCAACACGCGCTGCTTCATGGCCACCTGCGCCGCCGCGTCAAGGTGCTGCATTTTGCAACCGCCGCAGGCCCCCTTGTGCAGGCCAAAGTTAGGGCAGCCGGGGCGAACGCGCTGAGACGATTCGTGGTGGATGGCGGTGACGACGCCCTGCTCCCAGTTGTTCTTCTTGCGGTGCACGTTCACCGAGACGATTTCAAAAGGCAAAGCGCCTTCGATGAACACGACTTTGCCATCCGGGCGGCGGGCAATGCCCTGGGCGTCGATGTCGAGGGAGCCTACGCGCAACCAGCCTTCGGGCAGGTCATCGCTGGAGGGGGTTTGGTGTCCGGAGACGGAGGTTTCTTCTTGTTCGCTCATGCCCCGATTGTCTCAGGACACAGGGGGGGATTGGCGTTCATCCATCAACGTGTCGCAAGGAACTTGGCCGGGTCAACCGGTTTGCCTTGACGGCGCACTTCAAAGTGCAATTTCACACGGTCAGCATCGCTGTTGCCCATCTCGGCGATCTTGTCGCCCTTGTGCACTTTTTGATCTTCTTTCACCAGCAGCTTCTGGTTGTGGGCATAGGCCGTCAGGTAGGTGTTGTTGTGCTTGAGGATGACCAGGTTGCCATAGCCGCGCAGACCCGCACCCGCATACACCACTTGGCCATCGGCAGCGGCCATCACGGCATCTCCGGCTTTGCCGCCGATGTCCAAGCCTTTGTTTTTGGCCTCGTCAAAACCTGCAATCACGTTGCCATTTGCAGGCCAGGCAAAAGCCATGTCTTCGCTCGCGATGGGACTGGCGGCTGGCAAAGGCTTGGCAGGTGCAGTTGTCTGGACTGGAGTCTGCTGCGCGACCGACGGTCCGCTTTGCGCCACGGGTCGCACCACCACGCCCGCATTTTCAACCGCCGAACCAGGAGGCGTCACGCGCACCACTTGGCCGACTTCGATCACATCGGGGTTGGCAATGTTGTTCCAGCGGGCCAAGTCTCTCCAGCCCTGCCCGTGGTCCAGGCCAATGCGGGTCAGGTTGTCGCCACGTTGGACGGTGTAGTAGCCGGGTTTGCCTGCGTTTTCTGCTGCAGCCAAGGGCTTGGCAACCTCGGGCTGTGTTGTCGAAGCAATCACGGGCGGAGGTGACGCCTTGCCCATGGCAGTGCGGTCTTCCACGGGCGCTGGGCGATTCGTGGTCGAGCAAGCAGCCAAAACGGCCGCGCCGAACAGTGACAGCAGCACTTTGCAGGTGCGATTCGAAAAGTTCATGTGATCCAACCTTCAGGCAATGCCGGATTTTAGGGGGACAAAATGCACGGCTTCAAGCACACGGCGCTCGAAGCCTTGTTCGGTTTTGAGCACCACGACCAGGGCTTGGTGGCCAGCAGTGGTGATGGTCGGGGCCACCAGCCGTCCACCCACCGCGAGCTGGTCCAACCAAGCCTGCGGCACGGTGTCGCCACCCGCGGCCGAGATGATGCCGGCATAGGGCGCGCCCTTGGGGTAGCCCAACATGCCGTCACCCAAAATCAGGTGCACATTGGCCAGGCGAAAGTGCCGCAGGTTCTCTCTTGCCTTGTCGTGCAGGCCGCGCAGACGTTCGATGCTGTAAACCTCGGTGGCCACGTGACTCAGCACGGCCGCTTGGTAGCCACACCCCGTTCCGATTTCGAGCACGCGCCCCAGCTTGCCCTGGTGACCCTCGCGCAGTAACTCGATCATGCGGGCCACCACGTTGGGCTTGGAAATGGTTTGCCCCAAGCCGATGGGCAAGCTGGTGTCTTCGTAGGCCTGGTTGACCAGGGCCGTCTCCACAAAGCGGTGACGCTCCACTTGCCCCATCGCGGCCAGCACGGACGGGTCCTGGATGCCCTGCTCACCCAACTTTTGCACCATTCGGGCACGCACCGCGCCAGAGTCCAGCCCCAAGCCCAGCGGGCGGGGCGCTGAAGTCACGGGCTGCACCAAAGACTTGCCCAGCGCTTGCCCTGAAGGCTTGGCCAATGGTGTTTTGGCTGCCGAGGGCTTCACGGGCGCAAGCCGCCCTGTCGCAGGTTTGCGTGCGTCGTCCAGGTTGACCGGAAATCCGGGGCGCTTGGTCATGCAGCCCTCCCCCGGAGGGCCTGCGTCCAGTGCCCCAGTTGGTCAAAGTCGGTCAAGTCCACCTTGAGCGGTGTGACGGCCACATGGCCCAGCCGCGTGGCGTGAAAGTCCGTGCCCTCCCCGTCGTCCATGGCCGCGCCTGCGTTGCCGATCCAGTACATGGTTTCACCACGTGGACTGAGCTGGGTGATGACGGGCTCGGCCGAGTGGCGCCGCCCCAGACGGCACAACCGGGTCTCGCCCATTTGGTCCAATGGGCGGTTGGGCAGGTTCACATTCAGCAGCCACGGGCGCATGCCGATCAGCGACTGCGCCTGCAGTTGCAAAACCAGCTGTTTGGCTTTTTCGGCGGCTGCGTTCAGGTGCGCCCAGCCTTTCTCAATTTGCGAGAAAGCGATCGCCGGGATGCCGAACAGGTAGCCCTCCATCGCCGCGCCCACTGTGCCCGAATACAAGGTGTCGTCCCCCATGTTGGCGCCATTGTTGATGCCTGAGACCACCAGGTCTGGGCGGTAGCCCAGCAGCCCGGTCAGGGCGATGTGCACGCAGTCGGCCGGGGTGCCGTTGACGTAGCGCACGCCAGGCCCGGCGTCGTGCACATACAAGGGGGTGTGCAGGGTCAGCGCGTTCGATTTGGCACTGTTGTTGTGCTCTGGAGCGACCACCTCCACATCGGCGATGGTGGCAAGCGCCTGGCGCAAAGCCACGATGCCGTCGGCGCGGTAGCCATCGTCGTTGGAAATCAGTATTTTCATGCGGGTCCCTTAGGGCTCTGATTGTAGGTGGAGCGACCCCAAGCCCATGTCTGAAAGCCAGGTCGCTCAAGGGACAAGTTAAGCTGGCCATCCTTGCCTAAGATGGCCCGATTGAAACCTGTTCCGAGGAGAACCCCGAATGCATGCTTGGCTCTGTGAAAACCCGATCGGCGTCGACGCCCTGACCTGGAAAGAAATGCCCACACCCCAGCCCGGTGCTGGCCAAGTGCTGATCGAAATCCAGGCCGCCAGCCTGAATTTTCCCGACCTGCTGATCGTGCAGAACAAGTACCAGATGAAGCCAGAGTTGCCCTTCGTGCCCGGCTCCGAATACGCAGGCGTCATCCGCGCCATGGGCGAAGGCGTCACCCACCTGCAAGTGGGCCAGTCGGTGGCGTGTCTTTCGGGCACTGGGGGCTTTGGCACCCACACCCTGGCACCCGCCAAGTTGTGCATGCCTTTGCCCGCAGGCTTTCCGCCCGTGGACGCGGCCGCCTTCATCATGACCTACGCCACATCGCACCACGCACTGATCGACCGGGGCCAGCTCAAAGCGGGTGAAACCGTGCTGGTGCTGGGAGCCGCTGGCGGCGTGGGCACCGCAGCCATCCAGATTGCCAAAGCCGCAGGCGCCAAGGTGATCGCCGCCGCGTCCACCAACGAAAAATGCGCTTTGTGCAAAGCGCTGGGTGCAGACGCGACCATCAACTACACCACCGAGAACCTGCGCGAAGCCCTCAAGACCCTGACCGAAGGCAAAGGCCCGGACGTGATCTACGACCCGGTCGGCGGCGAGTTCGCAGAACCCGCGTTCCGCTCCATCGCCTGGCGCGGTCGTTACCTGATCATCGGCTTTGCAGGCGGCCCGATCCCCGCCCTGCCCCTGAACCTGCCTTTGCTCAAGGGCGCCTCTCTGGTGGGTGTGTTCTGGGGCGACTTTGCTCGCCGCGAACCCAAAGCCAACGCCGCCATGATGGCCGAGCTGGCACAGTGGTATGGCCAAGGCAAGATCAAACCCGTGATCGACAGCGCCATGCCCATGAGCGAACTCAAGGCCGCCTACGCCCACATGGGCTCACGCGGCGTCAAAGGCAAGCTGGTGATGGTCAACTGACCACTTTGCTGCTGCACGGACCAAGCCCGTTCAGAAATGAAAGGGCTTTTTTGGAGGGCAATGCGCACACAGCTGCAAATGACAAGATTTGGCCGGGCACAGACTACAACCTAAGTTTCATTGAAAATCATGGGGTGTGGAGTAGCATGCAAAAACATATGAATGCGTCCACACACCAACAACACTCACTGCTCATCATTGACGATCACCCGGTCTACCGCGAAGCTTTGGGTGAAGTGTTGCAAAAGGAATTCAGCCCATTTGGCATTGAAGTTCAAACCGCGAGTAATGCCAGCGAGGGCATGGACTTGGTCGATGCGTCCACCACGAAGTGGATCGTTTTGCTGGATGTGCTTATGCCTGGCCTGAACGGCATGGCGGGCATCAAGGTGTTCAAAAACAAAGCCAACGTCGCGCGCGTCATCTCCATTTCCGGACTGGATGCCCAGGCGTGGGAGCCCAAAGCCATTGCCGCTGGCGCCACCCTGTTCATCTCCAAAAACAACACGTCGGCAAACATATTTAAACGCATCCAATCGCTCTTCGATGAAGAACAGTGGGTACAGGCTACAGCAGGCCAAATGGAGTCCAGCGAATTCCGGCTGACCCAACGCCAACTGGAGGTCTTGACCTTGATCTCATTGGGGCACCCCAACAAGATCATTGCCGACTTGCTTGAAATCAAAGAGCAAACCGTCAAGATCCACATCAATCAGATCTTCAAGGAACTCCGTGTTTTCAATCGCACTCAGGCAGTTCTGAAAGCACAGAAACACCAACTGCTTTCATCTGACAACTAAAGACAAGCTGATCGGACAGGCCATGGGTGAAATAGGGAGTTCAACTCAAAAATCGAAATTCAGACAACTGGTGGCATCTGAGAAATTGCAGCACATGCGCAGTTTCTCCAAATCCAGCACGGTGGCCACCATCTTGGCGCCACTGCTGTGCATTCCCTTGTACCTGGAAAACACCCGCCCTGTCCCGTTTTACACCTGGCTCATGGCCATGGCTGTGGCCGTTGTGACCCGGTTTGTGCTGCTCAGCCGAATCCAAACTCAAAACAACACTGATCGTGATTTCATCTTCTTGAACACGGCCATCGGGATGGTCACTTTGGTGTGGGGCATCGGCTGGTTTGTGTTTGTTCAGCCCTCCGACATGGCAAGCTATTTGATGTACCAAATCATCAGCTTGACCGTTTTATTTGTGGGCATGGTCGGCTACTGCATCGATTGGAAAACATTTTCTGCATTTGTGATTCCGCTCAAATTGCCTGAGTTGGTTTTCATCACATTGCACTTCAATCAGATCGTCTGGCCCATTGCCCTGGGGTCCATGGTCGCCCTTTATTTGGCTTTGAAGATGGGCTTTTTATTTGCCAAGTCATGGGAAAAGTCGTTCTCACTGCGACTGAGAAACGATGCACTCTTTGACCAACTCCTTGAAGAGAAAAACGCTTCCATGGCGGCCAACATCGCCAAATCTGAGTTCATTTCTACGGCGAGCCATGACCTGCGGCAACCCATGCAGTCCATCAACATTTTCATTGACATGATTGACCCCGCTGAGCTGAAAGACAGCCACAGCTCCATCTTCATCCGAATGCGCAAGAGTGTTTCGGTCTTGAACCGCATGTTCAACACCCTGCTGGACATCAGCAAGTTAGACTCAAATTTTGCGGTCAATGAACGCGCTTTTCACCTGACAGAAATCATCAACATCCTCGAAGACCGGTTCTCGGACATCTGCCACCAAAAGAGCATTCTGCTTTCTTTCGCCAATGGCCACTTGGCCGTCAAAGGCGACCCCAATCTGTTGGAGCAGATTCTCCGTAACTTGTTGGCCAATGCCATCCAGTACACCGACAAAGGCGCCATCACTGTCACTTTCAGCGAGCAGTCTGGCACGCTTGACTTCACGGTTGAGGACTCCGGTTGCGGCATACCGGCTGAAGATCTTCCTTTGATTTTCAAGGAGTTTTTCAGATCTGATCATTCACGATCGCAATACGACGGCCTGGGCTTGGGCCTGTCCATCGTCAATCGGATCGTCAAAAAAATCGATGGCACATGCACCGTGCATTCCGTGGTGGGTCAAGGCTCGACATTCAGCATCCAGACCCAATTCCCTGTCCTTGAGCATTCAGCGCTTGCCCACCCACAGACGAGCCCCATGATGCCCGAACAATCGCAGGGCAAAGACACGCGCCTATTGACCGCTCAAGATTCGGTTCAGCTGGGGATCATCGAAAACGACGATGCCCTGTTGGATGCTTACCGCCAGTACTTTACGCAGTCAGGTTATACGGTCCACGCCATTCCCCACGTGTCGGGAGCGTTCGAGACCTATTTGGTGTCCTTGCCTCCACTTGATTTCATTTTGAGTGATTTCAGATTGGGCGATCAGGACGGGATCTATTTCATCCAGAAGCTGAGAGAAGAATTCAATGATGACATTCCCGCCTGCATTGTGACTGCCGACACGTCACCGCAATACCTTGAATTGTTCAGTCAGTTCAACATCGAGGTCATGTACAAGCCCATCGACATCAAGAGCGTGGAAGCATTCATCTCAACGCGAACCCGCTGAGACGACCGCCCGTCGCCAACACTTGGGGCTGTCTTTGTTCAATCCAACAGCGCAATGCCCGCACTTTTGACCACTTCGGCCAATTCACTGCGTTGGACCCTGGACGCCTGGGCCATGTCTTGTCCAAACAAGGCCGATGGGGGCATGCCACTGCGCTCGAAATACTCTTTCATGTCGGCATCGTTGATGGAGGCGCGCAAAATTTTGATCATCCGATCCACGATATCGGCAGGTGTTCCTGCGGGCGCATAAACGCCCAGCCAATTGGTGAAACGCATTTTGGGCATGCCCAATTCCGCGGTTGTGGGCACATCGGGGAGCACGGAAATTCTGTCAGAACCCATGATGGCCAAGCCCTTGACCTTGCCATTTTTGATTTGAGGTGAGGAGTTGTTGGGAGAATCAAACATCGCTTTGACTTGCCCACCCAACAAATCGGTCATGGACTGGGCAGCCGTCTTGTACGGAATGTGCTGCAGCTTGACACCCGCGATGCTTGCGAACACCTCACCGGCCAAGTGCAGCGCCGTTCCAGTGCCTGAAGAGCCATATGAAACAGCCTCAGGATTGGCTCGAGCATAGTCAATGAATTCGCGCAAATTCTTGACAGGCAACGAAGGATGAACCACCACCACAGAGGCTGACGCGCCCGTGGCCATGATCGGCACAAAGTCCTTTTCGGCGTCATAAGGCATGGACTTTTTCACAACCGGCTGAACAATCTGAGTGGAGGCCGATGTGATCAACAAGGTGTACCCATCCGGCGCGGACTTCGCAGCCGCCGTCACACCAATGACGCCACCCGCTCCCGCTTTGGCATCCACAATCACCGATTGCTTCAATCCGGCCTGCAGCTTACCCGCCACCAAACGCGCAAAGCTGTCCGTTGGTCCTCCCGGAAATGGATTGATGATCCGGATGGTTTTGTTGGGGTAATCTTGTGCCTGAGCGCCCAAGGCAACGAAGACCATAGAACAAATAACCATCACCAGCAATTGTCGACGCATATAGAAAGTCTCCTGAGGTACACCCACGTAGGCAGATGTTCTTGACTTGATGAACTTGCCTGAATGATGATGAACCGGTACGAATGAATTCACCATTCGGGTTAACCAAGGTTTTGACATGGCCAGACTTCCCTACCTCAACGCATCCGATCTGGCGCCTGAGCACCAGCACCTGCTCAAGCGCAATATCAATTTGCTTCGATTGATGAGCCACAGCCCCAAAGGAGCGACCGCTTTTCACACCATGGGGCAATACATCCGATTTGACAGCCCTTTGAATCCGCGTCTGCGCGAGATGGCGATTTTGCAAATTGGCTACGTCACCCGTTCGGTTTACGAATACACCCATCACATCAAAATCAGCCGCGACTTTGGCGTCAGCGATGACGATATACGCGCCATCGCCGACGAAACCAACGGCAAAGAGAGCGGGCTGGATGCTTTGACGCGTGCAGTCTTGCGCGCGGCACGTGAAATGACGCAAAACTTGGCGGCCTCGGATGAGACGTTTGCAGCGCTCAAAACGCAACTGGACAACGAATCACTGACCGACTTGGTGCTGATCATTTCGTTCTACAACGCAGTAGTCCGATTCCTGGCCACCATGGCCATTGACAACGAACCGGAGTACCAAGTGCTGCTCGCTGAATTCCCATTCGCTCAAGACGCATGACGCCTCCTGGCTCCGAATGCAGTGAAGGGTCCGTGTGCTCTCTGAGTTGTTTTTACCAAGGGATGAAGAACCAGATGGAGAGCAGCAGAACATCGTATTTTTAAGTTCCAGTGTGTTGGTGATCACCCTGTTGGGTCGCGTCTTTGTCAGAATGAAGCTGTGCCCAAGACTGAATGGCGCCATCCTGAAAATACGCAGTTGCGAGCGAAGTTCAACCACATCCAGGGCATGCGCCAACAATCAAAGTCATGGGCTTGCCGTGGTGCTCCTCGGCACGGATTAGATCAAGATCACCTGCTGGTTGCGGCCATGCGCGCGGGCCTGGGTCAAAACAGACACCGCCGCGTTCAAACCAGCGGCCCCTGCCCCACCACGATCAATTGTTTGGCAGATTCATGTCTTGCCTTAGCGCATGTCGGAGGCCCTGCGCAGCAAACTTGCCAGCGCGACGGCCCGACACAAAGGCCCAGGCCAAGTGATGACCATGGCCTTTGAGCAGCAGCCCACCTTGGCCGGTCGAACCGGCAGCAAACAAACCAACAATGGGCGCGCCATCTGCACCCACCACATGATGGTGATGGTCCACCTGCAAGCCCCCTTCGCTGTGCACATACACCGAGCGCACAGGCCCCAAGGCCACAAAGGGCCCAACTTGCAAGGCACGCACTCCACCGGCTTGGGCACTTTGTCGCAAAGCTTGTGGGTCCATGCCCAGTTTCTCGGCCAAGGCCTCTAAGGTCTCTGCTTGGGTGTAAACATCGGGACGGTTGCGGCGGTAGTCGTCCACATACGCATAAGCAATGCCTGGTGCAGTGGAGATGAAATGCGGCCAAGCTGAAAACTGTTGCGCCAGAGGCTGATCAAGCAAGATGTAACCCACCTTGTCGGGCTGATCGGGCAAACGCAATGCCGGCATCTCGCACTCGTTGCCAAAGCGCACGCCATGGCGGTTGACCAAGATGGCCCCCATGTCAAACAAAGCGGCGGAAGGCGCCAAGGCCGTGGTCAAGAACTTCATGATGAAGGGGCGCAGCACAGCACCCGGCACATGGTCAATGGCCCAAGCCATGAACACGGCCAACGATCGCCAAGGTGGCAAGCGACGCATCAGGGTTTCGGTGGTAGGCGCCATGAAACGAATCTCTGGTCCCAAGGCCAACTCGCCATTGAGAATGCTGGCACCCAAAGCTTCAGCCGCACGTTGCCCATCGCCTGTTGCGGTGACATTGACCGCCTCCACTTTGGCTTGTTGGGGTCCCATGAAGCGTGCTTTGAATTCGGGGCTGCTGGTGAAGTCACCTGCGGCCAAGATCACGCCACCCGTGGCAACGAAGCGTTGCATGCCTGATGCATGGCGGGTCTCAACGCCCGTCACTCGACCCTCGTTCACGATGAGTTGGGTCAAGTGATGCCCTGTGCGAATGTCCACGCCGGCCCCCTGTGCGCGTCGACTCAGGTGGTAGATGAACGATCGCGAATTGGGTAGCACGTTGTGCATGCGTGGCACACGGTGCGGCGGCTCAGGCATGGGGCCCATGAAACGAATTCCCGAGTCCAGCAGCCACTGGAAGGTGTCTGGAATTTCCTCGCACAAGATGCGACGCAAATCATGGTTATCGCGCTCGGCCAAGTCACCGGCAAAGCCGGGCATGTCCATCCAGTGGTCATGCGGATTGTCGTCAATGCCATGACGGCGCTGATGGGGTGTTTGGCTGGACGTGATCGAGCCAATCGACCAAGCGGTAGAACCACCAAGGTCGTCGTTCTTCTCCAGCAACAAAACTCGGGCCCCATGGGTGCGCGCCTCAATAGCAGCCGCCAAGCCGGAGCCGCCGCCTCCAATCACCACCACATCAAACACATCCTCTTGCATGGCGGGACTCAGACCATGCCACCGTTGGGTTGAATGATTTGGCCGTGTACCCATGAGGCCTTGTCAGACGCTAAGAAGCACACCACCTCGGCAATTTCGTCGGGTGTGCCAATCCGGTTGAACGGACTCAGCGCCGCAGAACGGGCTTTGACTTCGTCGGTTTTCCCGGCGTGAAACAAATCGGTGTCGACCGGGCCAGGTGCCACCCCATTCACCCGCACACGGCGTGGGGCCAGCTCTTTGGCCATGGAACGCAACAAGCTCTCCACAGCTGCTTTGGTCGCGGTGTAAGGACCGCCCCCCGGAATGCCGACCCGTACCATGGAGGTGGTCAGGGCCAATATGCTGCCCCCGTCTTGCACATGGCGCGCGGCCGCGCTGAGCACGTTGAATGCACCCACGATATTGACCTCTACCAATTTGCGAAAGTCCTCGGGCTTGAACTGTGCCAGTGGGCCCGGTGGTACGTTGATACCCGCATTGGCCAACACACAGCTGGGTGCAGAGCCAAAGTCGCGTGCCACAGATGCAAAGACTTGTTCGACTTGCGCCGCATCACAAATGTCCACTGCATAACCCTGGGTGCGCGAGGCTCCGATGCTGCTGGCCACGTTGGGCGCGCTGCTCACATAGGTGTAAGCCACATCGAAACCTTGTTGCGCCAAGTGCTGCACGCAAGCAGCGCCAATGCCACGTGTGCCACCAAAAACCAGGGCAATTTTTTGACTCATGAGAAATCCTTAGATGAATAGAAACGAGGGCTTAGGCGATGTACGGCTTGCCGTACATCGGCTCTTTGTAGGGGGTTGGTGGCAGTTGCCAGGTGCCGGTCGATGGAGGGCGCACTTCGGGATCGACGTGCACGTCGATCACGCAGGGTCGCTTGTTCTTAAGCGCCATCTCCACTGCAGCGGCCAGCTCTTGCGGGCGCGTCACGGTATAACCGTCGGCGCCACAGGCACGTGCCCAAGCGGCAAAATCAGGGTTGTAGCGTTCACCGGTTTGGCCATGGTAGAAGGCCGTGCCAATCTCGCGGCCATCGAACATGCCGTACTGAATGTCTCGAATCGCACCCCAAGCGAAGTTGTTCCACACGATCCACACCACCGGCAGGTTGTGCTCGACCGCTGTGCACAAGACGTAAGGGGCCATGGTGAAGCCGCCATCGCCCACCACCGCCACGCAAGGACGATCGGGTGCCGCCAACTGTGCACCCATGACACCGCACACGCCAAATCCCATCGACGAATAGCCCCAGCTGTTGAGCATGCTCTGGGGCCGCTTCGCTTTCCAAAACTGCATGAACCAGTTGTGGTGCACGCCCGAGTCGAGTGCCAAAATCACATCGTCGGGCAGTATTTTTTGCAAAGTACCCACCACAAATTCGGGCCGCAAAGGGCTGGTCGAATCACTGAAATGCGGTCGGATGAAGGTCTCCCACTGCGCCTGCCAGCTTTGCACTTGCGTCAACCAAGGGGCGTAGCGCGCCGCCTGTATCTCAGGTCGTTTGTCCAACGCCGTCAACAGCTGTTGGGTGAAAACCTTGATGTCGGCAATCACGCCAAGTGTGGGCGCGTAGTTGCGCCCCAGCTCTTGCGGGTCAATGTCCACATGCACCAGTTGCGTCTTGGGGAAGTTCCAGGAATAGCCCGGGTGCCAGCTCGAAGAGCTGCGGTCGTCAAAGCGCGTGCCCAATGTCAACACCAAATCGGCATGACGACCCGACTCGTTGGCGGGATATGAGCCGTTGCGGCCAATGAAGCCCAGGGCCAAAGGATGGTCCCCAGGGATGCAACCCATGCCGTTGGGCGAAGTGATGACGGGAAGCCCTAAGCGTTCGGCCAAGGCCGTGATCTCGGGGCCCGCTTCTGACAAGGTGGCACCATGACCAATGAACAGCACCGGCTGATGCGCTTTGGCCAGCAGATCCAGAGTGGCCGCCATGTCGACATCGCTCGCTCCCGGGCGGTGCATGCGGTGGATGTGCGAGCTCTCGGGCACGCTGACCTCAGCCTCTTCTTGGTAGACGTTGTACGGGATGTCCAAATTCACTGGGCCAGGTCGGCCCGTGACCATGGTGTCCATGGCTTGGCGCAAGGCCAGCGGCAGCATGTCCACACGGGTTGGCTGGAACGCCCGCTTGACCACCGGGCGCAAGACTTGCGCAAAGTCGGCCTGGTTGTGTTTGTAGAGTTCTTGAAACGGCGCCCGGTTGTGCTGCGAGGTGGGCACGTTGGAGGTGATGGCCAAAAAGGCCGACGAGTCGGACAAGGCTGTGGCCAAAGACATCACCATATTGGCCGAGCCAGGCCCGGTCGAGGTCAAGGTCACCACGGGTTTGTGTTTGACGCGGTAGTACGCGTCAGCCATGTGACCGGCGCACTGCTCGTGGCGTGGTGACACCAGTTTCAAACGGTCACGCACATCGTACAAGGCATCCAGAATGCCCACGTTGCCGTGACCACAAATGCCAAAGACATACGGCACTTTTTCTTGCACCAAATATTCGGCGATGAGTTCGCCACCCTTCATAGTTGCCATTGCCTGCCTTCAATTCAAATCAATATGTCGCATCACGTCGTGATGGTCACAATGCGCTCTTCGGTCATCTCATGTATCGCATAGTAGGGCCCCTCGCGGCCAAAGCCGCTGTCTTTGGAGCCACCATATGGCATCAAATCAACCCGCGAACTGGAAGTCTCGTTGATGTGGACACCGCCAACCTCCAGCGTGTGGGCAGCAGCCAAGGCTTCAGCCAAGCGGTTGGTAAAAAGCCCCGAAGCCAAACCAAACGGCGTCGCATTGACCCGCGCAATCGCTTGATCCAGCGTGTCAAAAGGCACGATACACAACACCGGCCCAAAAATTTCGCAGCAGCCCACTTTCATGCTGTCACTGATACGCGTCAACAATGTAGGCGGTATGACCGCACCTTGCCGTGGTCCACCCACCAAACGTTGGGCCCCCGACGACATGGCCTCGTCAATCCAAGTCTCGATGCGGATCGCGGCATCTTCGCTGATCACCGGGCCCACAAAGGTTTGAGGATCTTTGGGGTCGCCAAAACTCAGCGCGCCCACCAACAGCGCCAAACGGGTTTCCACCTCTTGCACACGCGAGGCATGCACCAGCAGCAACTGCACCGAGGTGCACACCTGCCCTGCTTTGCGAAAGCCCGCATTCACCACCTTAGGCAAAGCCATGTCCAAGTTGGCATCGTCACACAAGATGGTGCAAGCGATCGAGCCCAACTCCATTTGAGTCCGGCGCAAGCCCGCGGCCTCTTGGATTTTGCGCCCCACCTCGGTGCTGCCAGTGAATGCAAAGTAGCGCACCCTGGGGTCATCTTGCAAATGTTTGACGACTTGGGCGCTGCCATGCAACAAGCTCAAGAAACCGCTGGGCATGCCCGCATCCAATAGCAACTGCGCAAACTTGCAAGCGATGCCTGGCGTTTGGGTCGAGGGCTTCAAGATCACGGCATTGCCAGCCGCAAAGGCAGGGCCCACTTTGTGGGCCACCGTGTTGAGTGGTGCATTGAAGGGGGTGATGGCGGCCACCACGCCAAGAGGCACGCGCAGGGTGAAGCCCAAACGACCTTTTTGACCCGGTGCGCCCATCAGTGGAATCATGTCGCCCGCCAAGCGACGCGCTTCTTCGCCAGAAAGCTTGAGGGTTTGAATGCACCGACGTGTTTCACCCGCAGCATCCGATTGGGTAAATCCAGCCTCGCGCTGCATGATTTGGACGAAATCGTCCAGACGCTGTTCAAGCAAAACCGCAGCACGTTCGAGCACCGCGCCGCGCTCGAAGGGCACCAAAGGGCCTCGTCGATAAGCCGCTTGGGCGGCATCGATGGCTTGCGTCACTTGGGCGGCATCGGCAACATCCAAGGTACACAGGTCTTTCAAGGTGAATTTGTCACGCACCGAGACCCGCGCGCCGGCACCGTCGACCCAGCGGCCATCGATCAGGTGTTGCAGTTGGGGCAGAGACGACATCAATGCATCTCCTGTTCATCGTCGGTAGGAGTGGTGACCACCAAAAACACCAAGCCCTGCGTCCCCGTGTTGGTAAAGCTGTGGCGCACGCCCGGCGGAACATACACATAGTCGTTCGCTCGCATGAGGTGATTCTCACCGTCGGTGGTCAACACGCCCTCACCTTCAAGCACGTAATAAACTTGCTCTTGGATTTTGTGAACATGCTCTTCCACAAAGGCTGCTGGCGCATAGCGTGAAATTCGAAAATCCATGCGCTGGGTGTCTGCGTTGCCAGGGCCAACCAAGGCTTTGGACAAAGCGCCACCAAAATGTCCGGGAAATTGTTGCCACGCCACGTTGGCCATTTTTTCTACCAGTGCCTTGGGCTTTTGTTTCTGAGTCATGGTCTTACTTTCTGGTGAGGATGGGTTAAA
>CAIJQQ010000032.1 GCA_903822825.1 uncultured Burkholderiales bacterium
AAAAACTACCGCATCAACTTGGTGCTCTCGGACCAGAAAGAAAGCTATGCCTTGTGGATCGACAACGCGGTGCTGCACTTTAAGCGCGGCCAGCATCCCCAGGCCGACGCCACCCTCACATTGACCAAACCACTGTTCGTGAAGATGATCGCCGGCACGGCGGGCGTCAAAGACACTTTGCTGGGCGACGACCTCAAGGTGACCGGCAGCAAAGTCGACCTGGTGCGTTTTTTCGGGCTGATCGACAAAGCGCCGGGCAACTTTGGCATCGTGGCGCGCTAGTCGGCACATTGGGGGTGCAATGCCAGCACGTAAATAAAGGGCGCTGTATCGACCATCACGGTAGCCCCGCGGGGCAGACCCGCCCAACATCAGCGCCGCAGGTTTATAGGCGCCAGTCGTAGCCCATCGTGATCGGTGCGTGATCCGAGAACTTTTCGCCTTTGTAGATGCCTACTGAACGGGCTCCCTGGGCCAGCGCAGGCGTGGCCAGGTGGTAATCCAAACGCCAGCCCACGTTTTTCGCATAGGCTTGGCCCCGGTTGCTCCACCAGGTGTAGGCGGCGTCGGTGGCGCTGGGCTCGAGCTGTCGGTACACATCGACCAGGCCTGCTTCGCTCAGCAGGCGCGTCATCCAGGCGCGCTCTTCGGGCAGGAAGCCGGAATTTTTGCGGTTGCCTTTCCAGTTTTTCAAGTCGATTTCCTGGTGCGCAATATTGATGTCGCCGCACAACACAAACTCGCGCGTGCGCTTGAGCTTTTGCAGGTGGGGGTACATGCCGTCCAAAAAGCGGTATTTGGCCTGCTGGCGCTCTTCACCCGAGGAGCCGCTGGGGAAATAGCAGCTGATGATGGAGAGCTTGCGCTTGGGGGTGTCAAAGCGCAGCTCCACATAGCGGCCCTCGGCATCAAATTCGGCAGAACCGTAGCCCACGCGCACATCGCTGGGTGCGTGGCGGGTGTAAATGCCTACGCCCGAATAGCCTTTTTTCTCGGCAAAGTGAAAGTGTCCGGCCATGCCGGCCAGCGACTCAAACTGCCCGGCCACGTCGGCTGCTTGGGCTTTGACTTCCTGCACGCACAAGCAGTCGGCTTGCACGCTGTGCAGCCAAGTTTCTAGGCCCTTGCTGGTGGCCGAGCGGATGCCGTTGAGGTTCAGGCTGGTCAAGGTAAACACGGGTGTCTCCAAAGGGGAAAGGTCAATTATTTAGTGCCCTGGCAGGCGCCAAGCCACTGGGCGTACGGGCATTGTGTCATGATGCACTGCGCGTGAAATTAACTTGCAAGGAGGCCATCATGGCGACCCATGTTCATTTGTTGCACCCATCTACGGGCATGATGAAGCCTGGATATTTCGGCTTTAGCTGGACCTATTTGTTCTTTGGTGCTTTCGTCCCGCTTTTTCGCGGCGAGCTGGGTGTGGCGGCGTTGCACTTTCTGTTTTCGTTCATCACCTTGGGCCTTTGGCAGATCATTGCCGCCTTTCTCTACAACAAGCAATACATGACGCGCATGTTGGAAAAAGGCTACCAACTACACGATCAAGAAGCTGTCATGGACGCGGCGCGGGCCCGCTTGGGAATTCTGAAGCTTTAGTGTGCTGGGCCTTGTGGCCACTTCAGCCCCGCGTACTTTGCAGCATGCCCCGGTAAATTTCCTCATCGCCGACAACACCCACAAAACGGCCCGCCTCGCAGAGCAGCACCGGTCGACCGGTGGCGTGGCGGATGTGGATGATGTGTTCGAGCAGCATGTCGGGCCCCACCAGGGCCATGCTGCGTCCATCCAGACCGGCTTGCACGATGTCGAGTTGCGGGTGGTAGGCCAATAAATGGCCGGGCTGTGCTTCGATGTCGGCTTGGATGGCCTGGCCGGCGCCATCCAGGTTCAGCCAGTGGTGTCCCGTCCAATCGAGCTTGACGCGCATGCCCTCGCGCGCCAGGGCGTGTAGCGGCGTCATCAACGAGCGCCCGCGCAGCACTTTGATGGGGTTCATGTGCGCCACAAAATCGCGCACATAGGCGTTGGCCGGGTGCAGCACGATGTGCTCGGGCTCGCCCGACTGCACAATGCGCCCACCTTCCATGATGGTGATGCGGTTGCCCAGCTTGATGGCCTCGTCCAGATCGTGGCTGACAAAGACGATGGTTTTTTTCAGCTGTTTTTGCAACTGCAATAGCTCTTGCTGCAAATGTTCGCGGATCAGCGGGTCCAGCGCTGAAAACGGCTCGTCCATCAGCAAGATATCGGCATCGG
>CAIJQQ010000033.1 GCA_903822825.1 uncultured Burkholderiales bacterium
AGCAAAAAAACGATTTGCATGACACTCCAACAAAACCAAGGTCCATGCCGGCCTTAGCCAGCATGGATTGAACGACGCCCGATCACATCTTGCAGGTGTTATCTGCCTTGTTGGTGGCCAGCAATTCCAGTGACTGGTTGGATGCAGGAACCGCCTCACCAAACAGCAAGAAGTCTTGCTTGTTTTTGGCCTGGCCTTTGGGCTTGACGGTGAAGGGATAGGCCTCCTGCATCAACTGGTGATCCCATGAACGGAAATAGCCTTTGCGCGCTTTGAGAATGTCGAACTCGGCACCGGTTTCTAGATAAGCGATCAACTTCTCGCTGTCGGTGGACTTGGTGGCATTCATCGCTTGGGCCAAGATCTTGAGGGTGATGTATTCAATCCAGGCGTGGTTCTCTGGAATACGACCGAAACGTTTTTCAAAGTTCGCCACAAAGGTCTTGGAGCCAGGCGTCTGCAAGTCGTGGTGCCAAACGGTCGGCCAAATGCCGCCCAAATTGCCCTCACCTGCAGCCCATGCATCAGCGGTGTTCAGGTTAAAGCCCACCACGGGATAGGGCAAACCAAATTCGGCGTACTGCTTGACAAAGTTGGTCACTTGGTTGCCCGCCAAGTTGGAGGCAATCAAATCGGGCTTGGCTTGGCGAATCTTGAGCAAGTAAGGGCTCAGGTCGGTGGCATCGGTGGGCACCAACTCGTCGCCAATCAAGGTACCGCCGTTGTCGGTGAAGAATTTTTTCGCAACTTTGGTGAGGTCGTGGCCAAACAAATAGTCTGCTGTGAGGCTGAAAATTTTCTTGCCCTTGACCAAGTTGTCCCGCACCAAGGCTTGACCTACGGCATTGACCATCACCGTGACAGGAATGTCCATATGGAAGGTGTAGCGGTTACAGTCCTTGCCGCGCAGCACGTCGGAGCGAGCCCCAATGCTGAAAAATAATTTCTTATTGCGTCCAGCCACCTGGGAGATGGTCAAGGCAGAAGCGGATGAAATCTCACCCATCAACACCGCCACGTTGTCACGCTCAATCATGCGTTGCGCTTTGGTAGCGGCCACCTGGGGGTTCACCGAGTCTTCGGTGATCACTTCGAGTTTGCGCCCCATCACGCCACCTGCCGCATTGATTTCGTCGGCGGCCATTTTGATACCTTGGGCAGCATAGTCACCCAGGGCGCCGAGAAATCCTGTCATTGGGGTCAAGTGTCCTACTTTGATGGGGGCTGCACCCTGCGCCCACAAGGGCATGGAAAGGCTGGCTGCCCCGCCCAGGGCCAGTCCGGTGGTGAGCAACTGGCGCCTTCTTGTCGAAGTTGCTTGAGCCGCCAGTTCTGAATTCTTGGAAGTGTCCATGGAGTCTCCTTTTGTGGGTTATCAACGTAGCCTGCTCATCTTAGGAGCCTTTAGGGCATGTGCAAAGTCGCGTTTTCCGTCAGATGCTATAAGTTTTTCATATACTGACCCAACCCCCTCATGGAGACCAGACCCCTTGAATCTGAAACAACTGCAATATTTCGTTCGCATCGTCGAGTGCGGCAGCTTGGCCAAAGCTTCGCGTCAGCTCTTCATTGCGCAACCCGCTTTGAGCCAACAGCTCTCCAAACTCGAAGAAGAGGTCGGCAAAACACTGCTGATTCGATCCGCCAAAGGCGTTGTGCCCACGCCTAACGGCGCTGCCCTGTTGCAGCACGCCCGCTTCATGCTGCGCCAACTCGAGCAAGCACTGGTGATTGCGCGTCAAGAACCAGGCTCGATTCAGGGCATGGTTTCGGTGGGACTCGCATCCACCACCTTGTGCGCCTTGGGAGCGCCTTTGATGCGACGCATGCGCGACAAGTACCCGGGCATCATCCTCAACATCGTGGAAGGCCTGAGCGGACACATCGCCCAAATGATGCGCCTGACGCAGCTCGATCTGGCTATTTTGTTTGGCCATGACGCTGCGCCCGATCTGCCACACGAAAGCTTGCTGGAAGAAGACCTGTTCTTGATGTTGCCCCAAGACAGTCCCTTGGTCTCTCAACGGCGCAAAAGCATTCGGTGCGATGAAGTAGCCCAATTACCGCTGATCCTGCCCACTGGCATTCACGGACTTCGCAGAAGGATTACGCATGAATTTGAGCAACGAAATTTGCAAATGAATGTGGTGGCCGAAATTGACTCTTTGTCCCTGCTGTTGCTGTGCGTGAAAGACGGCATGGGAGCCACCATCAAACCCATTTCCGCCACCATGATGGAGGACCGATTGGCAACCGGCATGCGCCACCTGCCCATCTCAGACGCACACCTCAAGCGGCCCAATTATTTGTTCAGCACCGAGCATGAGCGCTTGACGCCAGCCACGATTGCTGTTCATACCGAGATCAAAGAAACTGTGAAGTTTTTGGTCAACAGCGGCCAGTGGCGTGGCGTACAACTGACATAGAAAATCAACCATTCTGCGAGCACGCAGTGATGACGCCCCTTCAATATGGACCACCGGGAGAAAGACCCCGCGCCAGAGCAAAACTCACGACCCAACGTGACATCCTCTGGCATTCAATGGGCTGTGCATCCAACATCCCTCGACAGGGATTAGCCGGATGGCGAAGCGCAAAAACATGCTGTGCAGTTTTTAAATCCCAAAAAGCAAAAAGCCCAACCGGTGAGGGTTGGGCTAAGTGCTTGATTGACTTGGGGTGGCTGATGGGGCTCGAACCCACGACAACAGGAATCACAATCCTGGACTCTACCAACTGAGCTACAGCCACCGCGTGTGCAAGATTATAGCCTGACTTCGGTCACTTCCCGTCTGGTGCGGCAGTTTTGCTGCTCGCTTTGGGCGCGGTGATTTCTGCTTTGAATTGGGTTTTCAGTGCCGCCAAATAGGCCTGCGTTTCGGCCTGTCCCCACAACTGGGCAAATTGCTGGCGCGTTTGTTCTGCCTTCTGGGGTTCCAGCGCTTCGCGCGGCACGATTTTGTTCACGCGGGCCACGGCATAGCCTTGCGCACCCAAGTCCACACCGATCACTGCTGGCAATTTGGCAGGATCGGCGCGCAACGCAGCATCCACCAAAGTTTGCGGCTGAGCTTGAGGCTGGTCACGCGAAACCACCAAAGCAGCGCCCACTTGGGCTTGTGCAGGTTGGGCTTTCCAGGATGCCAGTTGCGCTGCACCTTCGGCACGGGCCAGCTCAGCCGACTTATCGGCCACAAACTGGCGCTTGACGTCGTCCTTGACATCGTCAAACGGGCGAACGGCGGCAGCGCGGTAATTGTTGATGCGGGCTGACACCAAGGTGTTGGGCGCCACTTCCACCGCTTCGGTGTTGCGGCGCTTGTTAACGGCGTCATCCGAGAACAGCGCTTGCAGCAGCTTGGGGTTGGCCAGCTCAGGCACTGAGCCGGGTGTACGGGTCACGCCCTTGGCTTGCTGAACAGTCAGCTTGAGCTTGTCGGCCACTGGCTTGAGCGAGTCAGACTGCTCGTACACCCCGTTGGTGAAACTGTCGGCCAATTCGGCGAACTTGCGCTGGGCTTGCTGCTTGCGCAGGTCAGCTTCGAGCTGAGGGCGCATGGCCTCAAAGCTGGGGGCTTTGGGTGCCTTGATGCCTGTGAGTTGGATGATGTGAAAGCCAAAATCAGACTCGACCACATCGCTGATCTCGCCCTCTTTCATGGCAAAGGCGGCGTCTTCAAAAGGCTTGACCATGGCGCCACGGCCAAAGAACTCCAGGTCACCGCCCTTGGATGCAGAACCGGGGTCTTGCGAATTTTTGCGTGCCACGTCGGCAAAGCTCTTGGGCGACTTGCGCAGTTGAGCCAAGAGCTCGTCGGCCTTGGCACGGGCTTGTTTGCGGTCAGCAACGGGGGCATCTTTGGCGGCGTTGATCAGCACATGGCTGGCACGGCGCTGCTCTTGGCCGCTGAGGCGCTGCACGTTTTGCTCGTAATAGCTTTTGACGTCCTGCTCAGGCAACTGGACGGACGACATGAGGCTGTTGACGTCCAGCACCAGGTATTCCACGTCTGCGCTTTCCAGCGAACGGAAACGCTCGGCATGGGTTTTGTAAAAAGCATTCAAATCGTCATCGCTTGGCTTGACCTTGGAGGCAAAGTCGGCTGCGGCATAACGCTGCACCTGGATTTCGCGGCGCTGCAAATAGGCTTGCAAGGCGGCATCGGTTTGCTGCTGTGTGGCAAACACCGAGGCCTGGATCGGACTGATCACCTGGCGGTTGGACAGGTCAGCACGAACCTGGTTTTCAAACATCTCAGGCGTCATGCCCTGGCTGGACGCCAGTTGGCGATAACGTTCCATGTCAAGCTTGCCGTCTGCGCCACGCAACGCAGCAATGCTGGGGTTTTGTTGCAACTCACGGGCCAAGCGGGAATCGCTGGTCACCAACAATTGTTTTTGCGCTGCGACGGCCAACACACGGTCCGAAAGCAAGCGCTCAAGCGTCGCCATGCGCGCATCGTCCGAATCGAGCAGTTTGGGGTCAATGTTGGGCATTTGAGCGCGGATACGGTCAACCTCGCGCTTGTGGGCATCGTCCCATTCAGCTTGGGTGATTTTTTGTCCATCCACATGGGCCACGGCAGCACCACGGTCATTGAAACGGCTGTAGCCCTCGATACCGAACATGACAAAGGACGGGATGATCAAGAGGAACAACAGCCCCATCATGATTTTGGAGTTGTTGCGAACGGTATCAAACATGACGGACTCTCGGGTTGACAACAAAAAAGGCGAACGCTGTGTTCGCCTTTGCTGGTGGTTGGTGGGTGCTGACGGTCTCGAACCGCCGACCTACTCCGTGTAAGAGAGCCGCTCTACCAACTGAGCTAAGCACCCAACCTTGAAACAGTGATCAGTTCAGAGCGTCCTTGAGGCCCTTGCCTGGACGGAACTTTGGCACATTGGCTTTCTTGATTTTAATCGCAGCGCCAGTGCGTGGGTTGCGGCCTGTGCGGGCCGCACGTTTACCCACAGCGAAAGTACCAAAACCCACCAGCGACACGGTGCCGCCTTTTTTCAGGGTGATGCGCACGGCACCGATGGTGGCTTCCAGAGCGCGGCCAGCGGCGGCTTTGGACAGGTCGGCTTGTTTGGCGATGTGTTCGATCAGTTCAGTTTTATTCACAAGAAACCTCTTGAAGTTGCATACCGGTCAACCGGCATTTTTGAATGTATCAGTTGCGCAATGCTTGAAATTGCACGTCTATTTGTCTCCGGCGTTGAGCCTGTCACCATTAAAGCCAGCCCGCTCGGACATGTCAATCGTGTTTTCAGCAAGAATCTCAACGCGGGACGGATTCTAGCCGTGAAATTGACCGCAAGCCGCATCCCGCCAGAGTTTTTTGAAGGACCTGATAACAGGCCTGCGTCAGCAGGCCTGGGAGCATCAAATCAGAGCAGCAATGGCCCGCCCAACGTCTTGGGTGTTGCCCGTTCCGCCCAAGTCGGGAGTGCGTGGTGCACCACTCGAGGGGACCAGCATTTTTTCAATCGCCGACAGGATGGCGTCGTGCGCGTCCTTGTGGCCCAGGAACTCCAGCATCATCGCGCCGCACCAGATCTGACCGATCGGATTGGCAATGCCCTTGCCTGCGATGTCAGGTGCCGAGCCGTGAACGGGCTCGAACAAAGATGGGAACTTGCGGTCCGGGTTCAGGTTGGCGCTGGGCGCAATGCCAATGGTGCCAGTGCAGGCCGGGCCCAGGTCAGACAAAATATCGCCAAACAAATTGCTGGCCACCACCACGTCAAAGAAGTCTGGGCGCTGCACAAAGTGTGCTGTCAGGATGTCGATGTGGAACTTGTCCACGTTGATGCCGGGGTAGGCCTTGGCCATCTCGGCCACACGTTCGTCCCAATAAGGCATGGTGATCGCAATGCCGTTGGACTTGGTGGCGCTGGTCAGGTGCTTCTTTGGGCGGGTTTGAGCCAATTCAAAAGCAAACTTGAGCACGCGGTCCACACCGATGCGGGTCATGATGGATTCCTGCATCACGATCTCGCGCTCGGTGCCCGGGAACATGCGCCCGCCCACGCTGGAATATTCCCCTTCGGTGTTTTCGCGCACGATGTACATGTCGATCTCACCAGGCTGGCGTGGGCTGCCGTCGCGCCGCACCACAGGCGCGATGATGCCGGGCATCAGGCGTGCCGGGCGCAGGTTGATGTACTGGTCAAACTCACGACGAAACAACAACAAAGAACCCCACAGCGACACGTGGTCAGCGATCTTGTCAGGCCAGCCCACCGCGCCAAAGTAAATGGCATCGTGCCCACCGATCTGGTCCTTCCAGTCGTCGGGCAGCATCTTGCCGTGCTTCTCGCAATAGTCCCAGCTGGAAAAATCGAAGTGGTCAAACTGCAAGTCGATGCCGAACTTGCTGGCCGTGGCTTCGAGCACGCGAATGCCCTCGGGCATGACCTCTTTGCCAATGCCGTCGCCCGGAATGACGGCGATGCGGTGTTTCTTGCTCATGGAATGCTCCTAATCAATCAGACAGTGAATCGGTGAAAAATGCTTGCGCCTCGGCAATGACTTGCTCGGGCGCCTCTTCGGCCAGATAGTGCCCACAAGGCAGTGCCTGCCCTGTCACTTGGGCTGCGCGTTCGCGCCACAGACTCAGCACATCAAAGCAACGGCCCACAGCCCCATGCTCGCCCCAAAGCACACGCAAGGGTTGCTGCAACAGGCGGCCTGCGGCCACATCGGCGCGGTCGTGCTCCAGATCCAGCGTGGCGCTGGCGCGGTAGTCCTCGGCAATCGATTGGGCCGTGCCGGGCACAGCCGCGCAGCGCTCGTACTCGGCCAAGGCCTCAGGCGCAAAGGCCTGCAGACCTGCATAGCGGGCGCCCATGACACTGCGCACATAGCGGGCAGGGCCAGACTCGATCAGGGCCTCGGGCAGCGGCCCAGGCTGAATCATGAAAAACCAATGCCAATAAGCCCGGGCAAAGGCGTCGCTGGTGTGGTCGTACATGGCCAGCGTGGGCGCAATATCGAGCAGCATCAGGCGGCGCACAGCAGCGGGCGCATCCACGGCCAGGCGGTGCGCCACACGGGCACCCCGGTCGTGCGCCAACACATCGAAGCGCTCAAAACCATGGGCCTTCATGACCGCCAGCGCGTCCAGCGCCATCTCGCGCTTGCTGTGATTGGCATGGGCCGCGTCAGCGGCAGGGCGCGAAGAGTCGCCGTAGCCGCGCAAGTCCATCAACACCACGCGGTGCGTATGCGCCAGCACAGGCGCCACGCGGTGCCACATCACCATGCTTTGCGGGTGACCGTGCATCAGCAACAAAGGCGGCCCCTCTCCGCCCGCGCGGGTGTGCAGTTGCACGCCTGAGCGCTCCACAGTGAGGGATGAGAAAGAAGCCAACATGCCCAGAGCTTACAGCTCAAAAGGGCAATAATCTGGCAATTGATTATTCACAATAAGAAAACAATTGGACCGTCCTGATCTTGAATTGGTGTTGGCCGTGCGCCAACACGGCAGCTTGGTCAAAGCCGCACGCGCCCTGCAATTGGCCCCGCCCGTGGTGACCAAGCGCCTGTCGGCGCTCGAAGCCGCTTTGGGCGTGCGGCTGTTTCAGCGCACCACCCGGCGTGTGAGCCCAACCACCGAGGGCCACGCCCTGTGCGACCGCGCCGCCCTTGTGCTGCAAGGCTTTGCCGCCATAGAAGACGAGTTGCGCGAACGGCAAAGCGAGCCGTCAGGCCCCATCCGCATGGTCAGCAGCTTTGGCTTTGGGCGCCTGTGGCTCGGGCCACTGTTGGCCGAGTTCCAGCAACGCTGCCCGGCGGTACAGATCGAGCTGCAACTGTCCGAGCGTCTGCCTGACCTGGCCAACGAAGGCTTTGACGCCGCCATCTGGCTGTGGAATCCGCCCGCCCACGTGGCGGCCGAATGGGTCTCACGCAAGCTGGCCAAAAACCAGCGCGTGCTGGTGGCCGCGCCCGCCTACCTGCAGCAGCACGGCACGCCCACCACACCCGAGCAACTGTCGCAGCACCACTGCCTGGTGGTGCGCGAGAACGTTGGCGAAACCGGACAAGGCCAGCGCTTTGACCACTGGCGCATCAGCAGCGAAGGCTCAGCCCGTTTGCTTCACATCCCGGTGCAAGGGCCGCTGTCGAGCAATTCAGGCGAGATGGTGCGTGACTGGTGCCTTGCAGGCCAGGGCATCATGCTGCGCAGTCTCTGGGACATCGCACCGTTGGTGGCATCGGGGGCGCTTGTGCGCTTGCTGCCCGACTGCGCCATGCACGACGCCGACATCCATTGGCTGGCACCGTACCGGGCGCAGATGCCCTTGCGCATCCGCTTGCTTCAGGATTTTTTAGCGAGCCGCTTGCGAGAGGAACCGTGGAAATCGCTCAGGCCCGGGCCGGGCGCACCACCAGGCTGACGCCCAGGGCGGTCAGGGCCGTGCCCGCCAGCGTGAGGGCGGTGATGGTCTCGCCAAACAGCACCCACGCCATGATGGCCGTGGTGGGAGGCACCATGTACATGAGGCTGGTGACCGACGCAGCCGCGCCCCGCTGAATCAGGATGTACAGCAACGAACTGCCGCCCAGCGTCAGCCCCAACACAGACCAAGCCATGGCCCCCACCAGCTGCGGGTTCCATTGCATGGCTTCGGGCTCCAGCCAGGCCAGCGGCAAAGTCACCACGGCGGCAGCCAGCAGTTGCACCGTGTTGGCCGAGCGCACATCACAAGGCTGGACAAAACGTTTTTGGTAGAGCGTGCCCACCGTGATGCTGAGCAAGGCGCCGATGGCAAACGCCATGTTCACGGGGGTCACATGGTCCAGGGCAGAGCCCATCGTCAACTTGTGCCAGACCACCATCAAGAGGCCCGCAAAACCCAGCAGCAAACCACCCCACTGGCGCGGCGACACGCCAGGCTGGTCCGAGCGGCGCAAGCTCCAAGACAACCAAATGGCCGTGAGCACCGGCTGGATGCCCACGATCAGTGCCGACAGGCCCGAGCCCATGCCCGACTTGACAGCAGCCCACACGCCGCCCAGGTAGCCTGCGTGCATCAAGATGCCCGTGACCGACAGGTGCAGCCACTGCGCCCGGTCACGCGGCCAAGCCACGCGGGCCAGCAAAATCCATGGCAAAAAACAAAGAATCGAGCAGATGTAACGCAGCAGCAAAAAGCTGAACGGCGGCGCATAGGGCATACCGTAGCGGGCAACGATGAAGCCGGTGCTCCAGATCAACACAAACACCACGGGCATGGCCCGCAACCAGGCCGTCGTGTCTTGTGAGTCGTTCATTTCACCCGAGCCCGAATCTCAGGCAGGGCCTTTTGAATGTAGTAAACCATCGACCAGATGGTGAGCACAGCGGCCACCCAGACCAGCACCGTGCCCCAGGCGTGGGTGTCGATGAAACCCAAAAGCGCGCCGTCAAACAGCAAGAAAGGAATGGCCACCATCTGCACCGTGGTCTTGAGCTTGCCGACCATGTGCACCGCCACGCTCTTGCTGGCGCCGATCTGGGCCATCCACTCACGCAGGGAGGAGATCGCGATCTCGCGGCCAATGATGACCAGCGCCACCAGCACGTGCACGCGGTTCATTTCCACCAGCATCAACAAAGAAGCACATACCAAAAATTTATCGGCCACCGGGTCCAGAAAAGCGCCAAAGGCCGATGTCTGGTTGAGCTTGCGGGCCAGATAGCCATCGAGCCAATCGGTGATGGCAAACACCACAAACATCGACGTGGCGACCAGGTTTTGCGTGGCGAGCGTAAAGCTTGGCCAGTAATACACCCCCACGATGAGCGGAATCGCGACGATTCGCGTCAAGGTCATGATGGTGGGGATCGTCAAAAACATGGGCCGATTGTGCACCAAGCACATGGCCATAGGCTGACAGGCCAGGTATGTGCCTGACAGGCTTTATCGCGGCGGGGGCGCCGCTCCCACAACACGACAAGCTGTGGGAGCCCCGCCCTCGGGGCGATGGCTTGTGGTCTGCGACAACTCTATCTCGGCGGGGGCGCCGCTCCTACAAAGAGGCTTCAGTGCAGGGCTTGGTAAATCACCTCAGCCAGCTCTTGCGAAATGCCTTCGACCGAGGCCAGGTCTTCGACGCTGGCGGCTTCGACGCCGCGCACCCCGCCAAATCGCTGCAGCAGGCGCGCGCGCTTGCGCGGACCTATGCCTTGGATTTCTTCGATCCGGCTGCCACCCATGCGCACTTTGGCACGCTGGGCGCGCATGCCCGTGATGGCAAAGCGGTGTGCTTCGTCACGGATCTGCGCCACCAGCATGAGCGCGGCAGAGTCCTTGCCCAGGTAAACCTTGTCGCGGCCATCGGCAAACACCAGCTCCTCCAGGCCGACCTTGCGGCCCTCGCCTTTTTCTACGCCCACGATGTGCGACAGGTCCAGCCCCAGGTCGGTGAACACCTCGCGGGCCATGCTCACCTGCCCTTTGCCGCCGTCGATCAGCACCAAGTCCGGCAGCTTGGCCGTGCCCTCGCCTGTGCGCAAGGCCTCGGCCAGCTTGCCGTAGCGGCGCATCAGCACCTGGCGCATGGCAGCGTAATCGTCGCCGGGGGTGATGCCGTCGATGTTGTATCGGCGGTAGTCGCTGCTTTGCATTTTGTGGTGGCGGAACACCACACACGAAGCCTGCGTGTTTTCACCCGCCGTGTGTGAGATGTCAAAACACTCAATGTGCAGCTGGTCCAGGTCGTCGGGTGCCAGGTCCAGCGCCTCGGCCAATGCGCGGGTGCGGGCCTGCTGCGAGCCCTCTTCGGCCAGCAGGCGGGCCAGTTGCAGATCGGCGTTTTTCTCGGCCATCTCCAGCCAAATGCGGCGGTGCTCACGCGGCTGCGTCACCGTGCTGATCTTCACGCCCGACTGAACCGACAAGGCCTCAATCAATGTTTTGTGGACAGGCGCGCTCAAAATCAAGAGTGGCGGCACGGGCACGCCAATGTAATGCTGCGCCAAAAATGCTTCGAGCACCTGCACCTCGACTGGGATCTGGCGCTCAGAGTCGTCCAGCCCCAACAAGTCATGTGCGTCCTGCACATGCACCGGAAAATAGGGTCGATCGCCCAGGTGCCGCCCACCGCGCACCATGGCCAGGTTCACGCAGGCGCGGCCGCCCTGCACCTTGGACACCAAAATATCGGCATCGGTGTCGGCCGCGGTTTCCACCGACTGCTGGTGGAGCACCTTGGACAGCGAACCGAGCTGGTTGCGCACCTCGGCCGCCAGCTCGAATTCGAGCTTGTCGGCGTGCGCCATCATCCGCGCTTCCATCTGGCGCATCAAAGTCTGCGTCTCGCCATTCAAAAACTGCACGGCATGCTGCACATCGGCCTTGTAGTCCTCGGGGCTGATCAGGTTCACGCACGGCCCAGAGCAACGCTTGATCTGATAAAGCAAGCAAGGCCGCGTGCGGTTGGCAAACACCGTGTCTTCGCAGGTCCGCAGCCGGAACACCTTCTGGATCAGCTGGATCGACTCCTTGACCGCCCAGGCGCTGGGAAACGGGCCAAAGTAACGGTGCTTCTTTTCCACGCCGCCCCGGTAATACGCCACCCGCGGGTAATGCTGCGCCTCGGGCGTGGTCACCACGGCGGGCAGCGCCACGCGGCCATTGCCCGTGAGCTTGAGGTAGGGGTAAGTCTTGTCGTCCCGAAACAGGATGTTGAATCGCGGGTGCAGCGTCTTGATGAGGTTGTTTTCGAGCAGCAACGCCTCGGCCTCGGAGCGCACCACGGTGGTCTCCATGCGCACGATCTTGCTGACCATGTGGCCAATGCGGGTGCCGCCGTGGTCCTTCTGGAAATAGCTCGACACCCGGCGCTTGAGGTTCAGCGCTTTGCCCACATAAAGCAGCTGGTCTTGCGCGTCAAAGTAGCGGTACACCCCCGGCAAGGCAGGCAGCGCGGCAACTTGCGCAAGCAGGGCTTCATCATGGGTGTGCGACATGGCAGCTATTGTCTGTGAAAACTTGTCAGTGAAATCTCCAGCGACAATCGGCCGATGCAATCTCGCCAACTCTGGGACATCTTCTGCACCGTCATCGACAACCACGGCGACTTGGGCGTGTGCTGGCGCCTGACGCGCCAGCTGCGTGACGCGGGCCAGCGCGTGCGCCTGTGGGTGGACGACGCCTCGGCCCTGGCCTGGATGGCCCCCACCGCCCACCAAGAGCCTGGCATCGAAGTGCGCCCGTGGGCCGACGCCAGCCAAGCCAGCACCCTGCAAACGCTGCCCCCAGCCGATGTCTGGGTCGAAGCCTTTGGCTGCGAAATCCCTGAGGCCTTTATGGCGCATTTTGTTGAGTGTGCCGTGACCACCCGCGCGCAGCAACCCACCTGGATCAACCTCGAATACCTGAGCGCCGAAGACTGGGTGCCCCGCATGCACGGCCTGCCCTCGCCCATCATGAGCGGCCCGACCAAGGGCTGGACCAAAAAGTTCTTTTACCCCGGCTTCACCGAGGGCACTGGCGGCCTGTTGCGCGAAACCGACCTGCTGGCCCGGCAGCAAAGCTTTGACCGCGCGGCTTGGCGCCAACAGCACTCACCCCACCTGGCCCCGGGCGGCCTGCTGATCAGCCTGTTCTGCTACGAACCGGCCGCCCTGCCCCAACTGCTGGCAGAACTGGTGGGCACACCCCACCACCTGCTCGTCACCCCAGGCCGCCCGCTGGCAGCGGTGCAGCAAGCGCTTCAAGGCATGACCGAACAACCGAACTGGAGCGCCCTGCCCTTCACCGACCAAAACGGCTTTGACGACATGCTCTGGGCCTGCGACCTGAATTTTGTGCGCGGCGAAGACTCGCTGGTGCGCGCCCTATTGGCAGGCCAGCCCTTCATCTGGCACATCTACCCACAAGACGACAACGCCCACCACGCCAAGCTGGAAGCGTTTTTGGATTGGATACAGGCGCCGGATAGTTTGCGCAAAGCGCACCGGGTTTGGAATGGAATGGAGGCGGGTGAATGGCCAGCGCTTGGTTCCACTGCACTGGGTGACTTGACGGTATGCGTTCAAGCCGCGCGACAACGGCTATTTCAAGCGACCGACTTGGTCAGCCAACTGAGATTACTGGTCGTTTGATGATGCGACTCTGCCGTCTGATCCATCATGAGGTCAAGGTTGGCGCGAGCGTCGCCGCCTGAACGCATTTGCATTGTGAACCCTTGGTATCGTTCATGCCTTATCAAGTAAGACATGCCAATTTACGCACAAGCCCTCCCATGTCCGTCAACAAGGGCCTCTCCACCCTGGGCTGGCAGCACTGCCAGCCCGCCACAAAACCGCATCCCATCACGGGTTAGAATAAGGGGCTTGGCCTCAGGGCCACCCCATTTCATTTCAGACTCAATTCCTATGAAAACCGCTCAAGAAATCCGCGTTGGCAACGTCATCATGCACGGCAAAGACCCCATGGTCGTCCTTCGCACCGAGTACCAACGTGGCGGTCGTGGCTCGTCCACCGTGCGCATGAAGCTCAAAAGCCTGATCGCCAACTTCGGCACCGAAGTCGTGTTCAAGGCCGACGACAAAATGGACCAAGTCATTTTGGACAAGAAAGAGTGCACCTACTCTTACTTCGCCGATCCCATGTATGTCTGCATGGACACCGACTTCAACCAATACGAAGTCGAAGCCACCAACATGGGCGATGCACTGAACTACCTCGAAGACGGCATGGAACTCGAAGTGGTGTTCTACAACGAGAAAGCCATCTCGGTGGAATTGCCCACCAGCGTGGTGCGCGAAATCACCTGGACCGAGCCAGCCGTCAAAGGCGACACTTCCGGCAAAGTCATGAAGCCCGCAAAAATCGCGACCGGCATGGAAGTGCCAGTGCCTTTGTTCGTGGCCCAAGGCGACAAGATCGAAATCGACACTCGCACTGGCGAATACCGCAAGCGCGTCTGATCTTCGCGATCTCCGCAAATCAGGCCCCTTTGGGGGCCTTTTTTCATGGGCGATGCGCTTGTGGCCCTTGGCTGATTGCACAATGGCCCCATGGAAAACACCCGCAACCTCAAGGAAACCGCCCTGCCCAGCGCCTGGGCCGAAATGTTGGGCAACGAGAACACGACGGCCTTGATGCAGCCGCACGCTTATCGCCTGGCCTTTGCCGACCCGGAATTTTTGTTGCGACGCGAAGTGCGCGGTGTGCGCATGCAGCTCGAAATGCTCAAGCCCGACCTGGCACAAAGCGAAGCGGGCATCGAGCACACGGTGGTGGTGTTTGGCAGCGCCCGCTTTGTGAGCGCCGAGACCGCCCAAGCCCAACTGGCCGCAGCCAAGCAAAGCGGCATGGCCCAAGCCCTAGCTCTGGCCGAGCGCGCCGTGCGCACAGCCGCCTACTATGAGCAAGCCCGCGAATTTGCGGCCCTCGTCGCCCACTCTTGCTCGTGCCTGCCCGACCAAGAAAAGCTCTACATCTGCACCGGGGGTGGCCCCGGCATCATGGAGGCGGCCAACCGGGGCGCTCAAGAATCAGGCGAGCCGTCCGTGGCGCTCAACATCGTGTTGCCGCACGAGCAGGTGCCCAACCCCTATGTGACCCAGGCCTTGAGCTTCAAGTTCCATTACTTCGCTTTGCGCAAGATGCACTTCATGATGCGGGCCAAGGCGCTGGTGGCGTTTCCGGGGGGCTTTGGCACGCTCGACGAACTGTTTGAAGTGCTCACCCTGGTGCAAACGCGCAAGGCCAAGCCCGTGCCGATCTTGCTGTATGGCAGCGACTACTGGAAGCGGATGTTCGACACCTCGGTGCTGGTCGAAGAAGGCACGATCAACGAGGAAGACCTGCAGCTCATTCACTACGTGGACACGCCGCAAGACGCCTGGAAGGCGATCTGCGACTTCTACCACCTGCCCGTCTGATCTTGAACTGTTGTGGTCATGCGCCTTGGGCGGGCGCTGGCGCCAGGTCAGCTGTACGCCCACTCCCGCAAAGGTGATCACGCGAACGACCGCTCAAGCGCGGCGATCAGCGCTTCGGTGCAAATGCAGCGTCACCCAATTGCCAGAGGAAGAAACTCCACACATCGGCCGTCTCGTCCAGACGTTGCGACACGCTGGAGCCCATGCCGTGACCCGCGTTGAAGTCCACGCGCAGAATCACCGGACGCGTCTTGTAACTTCCCGGATTGGCGGCCTGCATGCGAGCGGCCATCTTGGACGGAATCCAGGCGTCCACACGCGGGTCGTTGGCACCCGTGGTGACGATCACGGCCGGATAGTTCTGACCGTCTTTGACGCGGTGGTAAGGACTGATCGCATACATGCTCTTGAAGTGCGCCGGGTTGGTGACCGTCCCGAACTCGGCCACATTGGGGGCGCCGTTGAGCGTCAACTCCATGCGCAACATATCGGACAGGCCCACTGCACTTTGAGCCGCAGCCCAAAGGTCTGGCCGCTGCGTGAACGCGCCACCGATGGTGATGCCGCCTGCGCTGCCGCCCGTGCCAGCCAGGGTGGCGGGCGATGTGTATTTGTGATCAATGAGCCATTCGGCACAGGCGATGAAGTCCGACACCGTGTTTTGCTTGGTGGTGATGAAGCCGCCTCGGTGCCATTCATCCCCCAACTCGCCGCCGCCTCGGACATGGCAAATCGCCTGCACACCACCGCGCTCCAGCCAAGCGAGTCGGGTCGTACCGAACCGGGGCTCTTGCGTGATGCCATAAGCGCCATAGCCACTCAAAATGGTGGGGCGCTTACCGTCCAGCACCATCCCTTTGGAGGCCAAAATGGACAGGGGCACCATCACACCGTCATGGCTCTTGACCATCACGCGGCGGGCTTCGACGCCAGACGCGTCAACGGCCAAGCTCTTTTGGATGTCCAACTTGCGTGCCGGAGCGTCGAGCTTGCCACCTGCCTGCAGCAAAAGGCTTTGCGGCGCTTGGGTCCAGCCTTCGAGCAGGACCAGCAACTCGCCGCCCTTGAGCGGCGTCACATTGCGCAGCGTGCCTTCAAAAGGCATGGCCACAGCGGCTGCAGTCGCCGACTTGCTGCGCGCCTGCGCCACTCGCCAAAGCTTGCTGACGCCCGCATCGAGCGACTTCACATAGACCGCATCCTCGGCAGGCATGAGCTCTTGAAGCACACTTTCGCCAGCGGGCATGGCGGTATTGAAGCTCGGCTTGGCGGCCTTCAGGTTCAGGCTCAACAGCTCACGCCGCGAGGCTTTCTTCTGGCTCAGGGCATAGACGGTGCTGCCGGACAGAACAGCACGGGTGACTTTGTCGTTGGGCGAGATGATCTGGCGCCAGGCCGCTTGGCCGCCCCGCTTTTGCACCTGATCCACGCGCGTGACCCAGTAGGAGCGCTCCGCCGCATCACCGTGCAGGACCTCGACCAACACCCAAGGCGAGCCCTTGTTGACATGCACATGGAAAAGATCGGGCACCTCGAATCGGGTCTTCTTGCTGACCTCCCAGCCGAACACCGCCACGTCCTTGGCTGGGTCTTGTCCCAGTTTGTGCAGGAACAAGGCGCTCTTGTTGTAACGCTCCTCAACCGGGTGTCGGTTGTAAATGAAGCCTCTGCCATCGGGCAGCCAGGCCATGCCGCCTTCGTTCAAACCGGTGCGGTCGATCGCTTCAGCCAAGAACTTACCAGTGGCGGTGTCCAAAACGCGCAGCACGCTGTTTTCTGATCCCCCCTTGGACAAGCCCATCGCCATCCGCTTGCCGTCTGCCGAGATGCTGGTCCAGTCGATGGCATGTTTGCCAGGCTCACCCGGCAAATTGTTGGGATCGAGCAATTCGCGCTCGGGCCCTTCCAGACCGTCACGAAGCCACACGCTGGCCTGGTTCTGACCCGGCTTGCGTTTGAAATAGAACAAGCGGCCAGCCACCATCTGGTAACCCCCGGTGCTCTCGCCTGCATCGGCCAACGCACCCAAACGTGCGCGCAAGGCCGCACGGCCAGGCAACTCGGCCAGCACCGAGCCGGCGTAATCGGCCTGGGTGCGCATCCAGGTCTGCATCTCGGGCGACTTTTGATCTTCCATCCACCGATAAGGGTCCACCACCGCGGTGCCGTGATAAACGTCGGTGACCGGCTTGGACGGCGTGGCGGGGTATGGGCTTTGTGCTTGCACAGCCAATGAGGCACACAAAGGCACGGTCAAGGCCGCTGCGAGGGTGAACTTGTTCAGGAGGTTCGATGTCATTTCTGAATGGGGGTTCGTTGAAGCAAGGGCGGACAGGATACCCGTGGACATGAAAGCCATTGTGTCATGGGCTTTGTGCCACTTGCGCAAGGCGTGCCGCCGTGATGACCATTGAACGAACAGCGCTCAGTGGGGGTGGGGGTGCTTGGGTGGGCGCAGCCGCCAAGCCAACCGCGAGCCCAAGCCCACCGAGGCGCCCACCACCCAAAACACAGGCGCCACGCCCGCAATGGCCCCGGCCGCGCCAAAGAGCGTGGGCATCAAAACGCTTGACGCGTTGATGCTCATGAGCCGCAAACCCAGCGCCTCGCCTTGGCGGTGCACCGGGGTGATCTGGTGCAATGTGCTCATGATCATGGGCTGTACGCTGCCCAGCACCAGGCCCAGGGTGACCGAGCATGCGCCCATGGCCCAGGCATTGGGCATCCAGGGGTACAGGCCAAACAGAAGCCCCGTCGACACCATAGCGAACGTAATGATCTGGTGCTCGTGCACATGGCGCGCGAACCATGGCAGGCACACCCGAATGACCGTTGCAGCCATGGCAAACGAACCCAGGATGGTGCCCACGACCGAGGCGCTGAAGCCCCGCTCGTGCCCGAGGATGGGCACCACAAAAGTGTGCACGTCCCAGCAAGACGAAAGCAGCCAGTTGACCATCAAAAGCCGCCGCATCATGGGCTCGCGCAGCAGGTCGATGGCATTGCGGGGAGCCACAGGGGCTGCGACCTGCGTGCTCGGGTGCTCATGGACTTTCCTCACCCAGAACCAAGTCACCAGCGGCATCAAGGCCATGGCCGCAAAAGCCACCTGAAACCCCATGGTGTCGGCCGCTTGCGCGCCCGCGTGGTCGATCAGCAAGCCCGCCACCACTGGACCCAAAAAATTGGAAATCGCCGGGCCGATCGACAACCAGCTGAATGCGGTCTTGAGCGCCAGGCCGTCTTTGGCTGTTCGCCCCACATGGCGCTGCAAGGCAATGACGGTCATGCCTGTGGCGCCACCCGAGGCCAATGCGCTGAAGCACAGCACCGGGAACACGGGCCAAATGGCTGACACCATGGAGCCGAGACAAGCCACCGCGATGCTGATGCGCAGGGGTTTTTTGAGGCCATGCGCATCGGTGTACCGTCCGGCAGGGATCGCCAAAAACACCGACGTCAGAGCAAACAGCGAGAGCAACGCCCCCACCGCCATGGCGCTGTAGCCTTGCTTGAGGGCCAGCAAGGGCGTGGCCATGCGCATGCCCGCCATGCAGGCATGCAAAAAGATCTGGCCTGCGATCAGTCGGGCCAGCTCTTGGCTCACTCGTCGACCTCTAACGCGCCACCCGGCAAACTTCCAGGCAGCAGCGCCTGCGCATCGGCCTCGGGCAAGGCGTCCACTTGGCGCAAGGCACGGCTCATGACGTTGCTGCGGGTTTGCGCCTGGTCGAGCGTGTTGAGCACGGTTTGCGTCTGGTTTCGCACCTTGGACAGCACATCGCCAAACTTGCCAAACTCGGTCTTGACCGCGCCCAGCACTTGCCATACCTCGCTGGAACGTTTTTCAAGCGCGAGCGTTCTGAAGCCCATTTGCAAGGCGTTGAGCATGGCCATCAAATTGGTCGGGCCCGCGAGCGTGACGCGGTGGTCGCGCTGCAAGGTTTCCATGAGGCCAGGGCGGCGCAGCACCTCGGCGTACAAGCCTTCGGTGGGCAAGAACATCACCGCAAAGTCGGTCGTGTGCGGTGGCTCGAGGTATTTGTCGGCAATGGACTTGGCTTCGAGCTTGATGCGGTTTTCCAGCGCCTTGGCGCACAACTCGGCCTGCACCGGATCGGCGCGGCCTTGGGCTTCGAGCAAGCGTTCGTAGTCTTCGTTGGGGAACTTCGCGTCGATCGGCAGCCACACGGGCTGGCCGCTGTCCGAGCGCCCCGGCAAGCGGATGGCAAAGTCCACCCGGTTTTTGTCACCCGGCCTGGTGGCCACTTGCACGGCGTACTGTTCGGGGGTGAGCACCTGTTCGAGCAGCGATGCCAGTTGCGCCTCACCAAACATGCCACGCGTTTTGACGTTGGTCAGAAGGTGTTTGAGGTCGCCCACCCCCTGGGCCAGGGTGTGCATTTCGCCCAGACCTTTGTGCACCTGCTCCAGGCGGTCAGCCACTTGCTTGAAGCTCTCGCCCAAGCGGGCTTGCAAGGTGGCCTGAAGTTTTTCATCCACCGTGAGGCGCATTTCGTCGAGTTTGGCGGCGTTGCTTTGTTGCAGCTGGGCCAACTGGGTTTCCATGGTGCCGCGCATCTCGGTCAGGCGCCGGGCGTTGGCCTCCGACAGTGCGTTCACTTGCTGGGCAAGGCTGTCGGTCAGGCTTTTTTGCAGCAAGGCCAGCTGCTGGGCCAGTGCGTCGATCTGCTGGTTTTGGGTGCGGGTGGCTTCGGCGCTTTGCTGCATCAGCGATTGCTGGAACAGCGTCAGCGTCTGCATCGCTTCTTGCCGACCCTGCACGCCCGACTGGCTGATCTCGGTGCGCAACTCGCGCTCCAACCGTTCAGTTTGCTGTTGCTGGGCCTCGAACTGCTGTTGCTGCCAAGTTTGTTGCTCAGCGCCCATGTCGCTGCGCGGCTTGCTGCGCAACCAAACGGCCCACAAGGCCAGCAAATTAACCCCCGCCAACGCGAGCAACACCAGCCAAGCGCTGTCGCTCACAGGGCTTGCCTTGGCAAGGTGTTGACGGGCGTGAGGGCTTTGCCTTGGATGAGACAAGCGATCAGGTTGTCTGCGGCCAGCTGGGCCATGGCCTTGCGGGTCTTGATGGTCGAGCTGGCAATGTGCGGCGTCAGCACCACGTTGGGCACCTTGAGCAAGTCGGGCTGAACCGAAGGCTCGCCCTCGAACACATCGATGCCTGCGGCAGCGATTTGACCCACTGCCAGGGCCTTGGCCAAGGCCGCGTCGTCCACGATGCCGCCGCGTGCGATGTTGACCAAGGTGGCGGTGGGCTTCATTTGCGCCAGCTCGGCCGCGCCGATGGTGTGGTGCGACTCGGCGCTGTAGGGCACGACCAGCATGACGTGGTCTGCGGTTTTGAGCAGCTCATCCTTGCTCACATAACGGGCTTTGCACTCGGCCTCCAGCTCTGCGCTCAGGCGCGAGCGGTTGTGATAAATCACGTTCATGCCAAAGCCGTGCGCAGCGCGGCGGGCAATGCCTTGGCCGATGCGGCCCATGCCGATGATGCCGATGGTCGAGCCATGCACCTCGGCCCCGGCAAACATGTCGTAGCGCCACTTGGTCCACAAACCGGCACGCAGGTAATGCTCGCTCTCGGTCACCCGGCGGGCGGTGGCCATCAAGAGTGCAAAGCCAAAGTCGGCGGTGGTCTCGGTCAACACGTCAGGCGTGTTGGTGGCCTGCACGCCTGCGGCGGTCATGGCGTGCACGTCAAAGTTGTTGAAGCCGACGGCCATGTTGGCCACGATCTTGAGCTGCGGGTTGGCTTGCAACAGCGCCGCGTCGATGCGCTCGCTGCCCGTGGTCAACGCCCCCACCTTGCCTTGCAAGCGGCGGGTGAGTTCGGCTGGCGTGAAAATACCGTCGGTCTCGTTGTAGTCAACTTCGAACACCTCGCGCAGTTGGGCCAGGACTTCGGGGAAGATGGCGCGCGCCACCAGGATGGAGGGTTTCATAGGGGTTCTTTCCAATTCACTCAAGGATGTTCAGTTGGCGTGACCACCAAGGCGTGATGGCGGGCAGCAGCGTCAGCGTCCAGATGACCACCCAAGCCGTCAAGGGCATGAGCTGCGTCATCTGCGGAAACTGGGCCACCGTCATCACCGCCAGTACGACCGGGATCACTCCTGTCTCGCGCACAGCGCACAAAAAAAGTTTTTCTTTCAGGCTGATGCGGGTGGGCAGCAAGGACACCATCACCGCCACAGGCCGCGCCACCAACATGAAGAGCAGCGCCACCGCCATCCCCAAGTCTGCCGTGTTGGCCAGATCGGATAAGGCCACAAAAGGCCCGACCATCATGAAGATGGTGGGTTTGGCGATGCTCTCAATTTTGGTTTCCATGCTGTGGATCAGCGAGTGCAAAGTCCGGGAGCCCCGGTTGAAATTGCCAAGCAAGCCCGCGATGAAGGCGGCCAAAAAGCCATTGCCGTGGATCATTTGCGCAAACATGAAGGTCGCCAGCGGCACGGCCAGTGCAATGGCAAAGTCGTACATCGGCTCATCGGCACCGCTGGCGTGGTGCGTGGCCTTGTAGCGCTCAAAGCTGTACATGCACAACCATCCCACGATGCCCGCCACCGTTCCCCACAGGAACTGCTGGCCCAGCAACATCAAGTTGTCGGAACTGAGCAAGCCACCCGCCAGACCTTTCAGGGTGTCCAGTTTCATGCCACCCAGCACCATGGCCGCGATGGCCGATGTGAAGATGGCGCCCACCGCATCGTTGAGCGCGCTCTCGGCCACGGCCATGTCCGAGACTCGGCGGTAGTCGGCTTTGAAGGTCAGTTGCTTGAGCGTCGGGATCAGCGCCGCCGGGTCGGTCGAGCCCAAAATGGCCGCCAACAGCGCCGCCGTGTTGCCCTGCAGGCCCAGCGCCAGCAGCAGAGCGTAGGTGATGAAAAACGTGATCAGGTAGCCGACCACCGCGATCATGAGGGTCGGAAACGCAATCTTCACAAAGGCTCTGCGTTCGATCTCGTCACCGCCCGCCTTGAGGATGACGGCAGCCAGCGCGGTGCAGACCACCACAGCCAAAGCCAATTCAACCGACAGGGGTGCCAGCGCGTCGTGCAGCACGATGCCGATCAAGAGCTGGACGGTGAAGCTCGGGAAAACCGTGCCCTCGGCCAGCTTGCTGCAGGCCCAGCCGAAACCCAAGAACAAACTCAGACACCACAGAGTAGACGCGATGTCGGTCTCTGTGCCACCCAGCTGCGCAATGCGCTGCAGCAGCCAAGGCGCGGCTGCATTGAGCAAAGCTGCGAGGGCGAACAGGGCTGCGATTTTGAGGTAGTTCATGTGAAGCTTTGGCGGCTGACTCACGAAGGCTCAGGCCGTCTGGTCAATCTCAAACACCTGCTTGAGGTAAGCGAGGTATTTTTCATCGTCGCACATGCCTTTGCCAGGCGTGTCTGACAACTTGGCGACGGGCTGGCCGTTGCAGCGGGTCATCTTGATGACGATTTGCAGCGGCTCGTAGCCCAGGTCGTTGGTCAGGTTGGTGCCCACGCCAAAGGCCAGCTGGCAGCGGCCGCGGAACTGCTGGTACAGCTCGATGGTGCGCGGCACCGTCAGGCTGTCGCTGAAGATCAAGGTCTTGGTCTTGGGGTCGACGCGGTTGCGGCTGTAGTGCTCGATCATGCGCTCGCCCCAGATGAAGGGGTCGCCACTGTCGTGGCGGGCACCGTCAAACAGCTTGCAGAAATACAGGTCAAAGTCGCGCAGGAAAGCGTTGAGCCCATACACATCACTGAGCGCAATGCCCAGGTCACCCCGGTACTCTCGTGCCCATGACTCGAAAGCAAACACCTGGCTGTCGCGCAGCCGCGGGCCCAGCGCCTGGCAGGCCTGCAGGTACTCGTGCGCCATGGTCCCCAGCGGTGTGAGCCCCAGCATGTAAGCAAAGTACACGTTGCTCGTGCCCGCAAACTGACCCGATGGGCCTGTGCCCAAGCGGGCAGAGAGCACGCGCAAGACTTCTTCGTGCCAGGCCCGCGAGAAACGGCGGCGCGTGCCGTAGTCGGCGATCTTGAGCGCTGCCAAGCCGTCGGCGTGGAGTTGCTCGATCTTGGTGTCAAGGCGTCGGCGGCCTTCCATCAGGTCGGGCACCTTCTGGGTGTTGCGGAAGAACACCTCGTTGACGATGGCCAGCACCGGGATCTCGAAAAGAATGGTGTGCAGCCAAGGGCCTTGGATGGTGATGTCAATTTCACCCGAAGGCAGTGCGGTGACCTGGATGGACTTTTCATTGAGCTTGAACAGGCCCAGAAAGTCCACAAAGTCGCTTTTGATGAAGCGCAGCGAGCGCAGATACTGCAACTCGGACTCCTTGAAAGGCAGGCTGCACAGCGAGCGGATTTCCTGGCGGATCTCGTTGACGAACGGGGCCAGCGGCACTCCCGGGTTGCGGCACTTGAACTTGTACTCGACCTGCGCACCCGGAAATTGGTGCAGCACCACTTGCATCATGGTGAATTTGTAGAGGTCGGTGTCCAGCAGACTGGTGATGATCATGTCTTGTCTCGGTGGCGGCCTGGGGCCGCTTTTTTTGTCTGTCTCAGTGTAAGGGATGGCTCAGGCTGCGCCTTGTCCATTCGTGTGCTCACCCATCTGCCCACTGGTGAGCTGCAGCAAGCGGTGCGCGTGCCCGGCCAGAATGCGGTTTTGCTCGGCCACCAGCATGGTCACGCCCTCGCCCGCCAGCGCCAGCAAGGCGTTTCGCATGGCCTGCACCAACACAGGAGCGATGCCTTCGCAGGGTTCGTCCAGCAGCAAGAGGCGCGGGCTGGTCATCAGGGTGCGGGCCAGCGCCAGCATTTGCTGCTCGCCGCCACTCATCTGGCTGGCGGGGCGGTCCAGCATGGCTTGCAGGCTCGGAAACAGGCTCAGCACCTTGTCGAATGGGTCAGCAGCACTGCCCCGCTCGCCCGAACGGGCAGCGATCCAAAGGTTCTCGCGCACGGTGAGGCCCGTGAACAGGCGGCGGTCTTCTGGCACAAAGCCCAGCCCTGCGCGGGCCCGTCTGTGGGCAGGCCAGGACTGCAGCGGCTGCCCGTCCCAGACGATTTGCCCTTGCACTCGGGGGCCAATGCCGATCAAAGCTTGCAGCAGCGTGGACTTGCCCGCACCGTTGAGGCCCTGCAGGACCACCAGTTCGCCAGAGTGCACCATAAAGCTCACCTCGAACAGCGCCTGCGCAGGGCCGTACCAAGCGTTCAGGCCAGAGACAGTAAGCATGACCGCGCCCTCCAAAAACGACTGGAAAAACCGACTTGGGCCACGAGGGCTGCTCGTTTCATGGCCGAGTCTGACGCAAGGTGCGGCTGAGCAAGATCACGGGAATCAGACCCACCAGCACCAGTGCCAACGAAGGCAAGGCGGCCTCACCCAGGCGCTCGTCGCGTGCCAACTGGTAGGCCACGACGGCCAGGGTGTCGCTGTTGAAGGGGCGCAGCACCAGGGTGACAGGCAACTCCTTCATCACGTCAACAAACACCAGCAGCAGGGCCGCCACGGTGGTGCGCTTGAGCAGCGGTGCGTGCACCCGACGCATCAAACCCCAGCCCGTCACGCCCAGCATCCGGGCCGACTCGTCCAGGCTCAGCGGGATGCGGGCATAGCCGCTTTGAACCGACTGCAAAGCCACCGCAGAAAAGCGCACCAGATAGGCCCAAACCAGGCCCAGCGATGTGGCCATGACCCAAGCGCCGGCTTGTGACGCGGGCCAAGTCTGCTGAATCCACCCGACGGGCAGCAGCAAGCCCACCACCACCACCGCACCAGGAATGGCGTACCCCAGACCCACCAGTTGGGTGGCCGTGCGGTTGAAGGCATTGGGCCGGGCGCGCACACTGAAGCCCAAAGCCAGGGCCACACCCACGGCCAGCACCGCGGTGATGGCGCCCAAACGCAAACTGGAGAAAGCCCATTGTGCAAAACGGGCCAAGGGCAGCGGTGTGGTTTCAGACCACATGGCGTGGCACAGGATGAGCACAGGCAGCACAAAGCCCAGCAGCACTGGCAGAGCACACAGACCCCAAGCCAACACCCGCGGACCACCCGCCAGCCGCACAGCTTGCGACTCGGCCGAGCCCTGCCGCGAGCCGCGAGCTTGGTTGAAGCGCATGCGCTTTTGCGCACGCTGCTCCAGCTGGAGCAAGAGCACCACCATGGCCAGCAGCAAGGTGGCCAGCTGGGCGGCGGCGATGCGGTTGTCCATGGCCAGCCAGGCTTTGTAGATGCCGGCCGTGAAGGTCTGGATGCCAAAGTAACTGGACACCCCAAAGTCGGCCAGCGTCTCCATCAGGGCCAGTGCCACCCCCGCGGCCACGGCCGGACGCGCCAGGGGCAGTGCGATCTCGCGGATACGGCGACTCAGCGGCGCGCCCAGCAATCGGGCCGCCTCCATCAGGCCGCCTGCGCGCTCAACCAGAGCGGTTCGGGCCAGCAAATAGACATAGGGGTAAAGCGAAAGGGTAAACACCCAGGCCGCGCCCCAAACGCTGCGCACATCAGGCCACAGGCGGCCTTGCACGCCCAGCAGGTCTCCCAATGCCATTTGCAGGGGCCCGCTGAATTGCAAAAAATCGGTGTACGCATAGGCCACCACATAGGCGGGCATGGCCAGCGGAAGCAGCAAAAGCCATTCAAAAACCCCCCGGCCCGGAAAATCAAACAAGCTCACCAGCACGGCACTGGACAGGCCCAACACCGTCACACCCACCGCCACCATGAGGCACAGCCCCAAGGAGGTGAGCGCGTAGTCGGGCAATACGGTGCGGGCCATTTCAGTGAGGATCTCGGTGCTGGCCCCGCCCCATTGCAGCCACGAGCCGAGCACGGCCAGCACCGGCAGCGCCAGCATCAAGGTCAGCGCAGCCAAAAGCAATGAAGGGGTTCCCGAAAAGACACGGGCAAAAGTGCGGGACATGGTGGGTTCTATTGTAGAAGCCACCCCATGCATTCGAGGGCGATGGGCACAGGCAGTCAGCTGCCTACAATCTGTCCATGTTTTTAGCACTGAGCCAACTTGATATCCAGTACCCGGGCCGCAACGCGCCTGCCGTGCAAGGCGTCAACCTGAATCTTCGCAAAGGCGAGATCGGGGTCTTGATTGGGCCTTCGGGATGCGGCAAGACCACCTTGTTGCGTGCGGTGGCAGGACTGGAGCCTGTGTCGGGCGGCAATATCCTGCTCTCGGGCCGGGTGGTCAGTGCCCCGGGCCAAACCGAGCAGGCAGAGCAACGACGCATCGGCATGGTGTTCCAGGATTACGCGCTCTTTCCCCACATGGATGTGGCCCGCAATGTGTGCTTTGGCCTGAACCACCTGCCCCGCGCCGAACGGCAGCAGCGGTTGAGAGAAGTGTTGGACCTGGTGGGCCTGGCAGGGGCCGAAAAGAGCTTCCGGCATGAGCTCTCGGGTGGCCAGCAGCAGCGTGTTGCCCTGGCTCGGGCGCTGGCCCCTCGCCCCGACTTGCTGTTGCTGGACGAGCCTTTTTCCAACCTCGATGTGGACTTGCGCGAGCGCTTGGCGCACGAGGTGCGCAACATCCTCAAAGCGGCCAACGCCACCGCGCTGCTGGTCACTCACGACCAGCTCGAAGCCTTTGCCATCGGCGATGTGATCGGTGTGATGCACCAGGGCCAGTTGCAACAGTGGGACGATGCATACAGTCTCTACCACCGTCCGGCCACACGCTTTGTGGCCGACTTCATCGGGCACGGTGTGTTTGCCCCGGCGATGCTGCGCGATGTGGGTGGCCAGGTCGTGGTGCAAACCCCGGTGGGCGATTTGAGCGATGTTCAAGAATGCCCGCTGCCCAGCGCTTATGAAGGTGGGCAGTGCGATGTGCTGCTGCGCGCTGACGACATCGTCCACGACGACCACGCCCCGGTCAAAGCCGAGATCATCCGAAAGTCGTTTCGAGGTTCGGAGTTTCTCTACACATTGCGCCTGGCCTCGGGGGAGCTATTGATGGCCCATGTGCCCAGCCACCACGACCACAAACTGGGCGAGTGGATCGGCATACGCGCCGAGGTGGACCATGTCGTGACCTTCAAGCGTTCTGCCTCGGGTGCAACTCAGGCCCCACCCCTGCCATAGCACGAGGGTCTCAGCCCATGATTTGAGGCAAGTCGAAATCCTGTCCGAGGTACAGCTTGCGAACCTGCGAATCTTGCGCCACCTGCTCGGGGCGACCGTCAGCCATCAGCCGGCCCTGAATGAGCACCAGCACCCTGTCAGCCACCTTGAACACCGCGTCCATGTTGTGTTCTGTGTAGAGCACGGTGACCCCCGAATCGGCCACGCGCCGCACCAGCGCCATCATGGCCTGACGCTCAGCAGGCGCAAGGCCTGCGGCGGGTTCGTCCAGCAACAGCAGCCGGGGCACTTCGGGCACCCCCCGGTGGGTGTCGGGCCATCCGGCCAGAGCCATGGCCAACTCCAGACGTTTTTTGAAGCCATAGGGCAATTCGGCCACCACCGCATGGCGGTGAACCAGCAGGTCCATGGATTCGAGCAGCGCCTCGGCCGCGTGGCTGTGTCGCGCAGCCAGCCGGTCCCACCACGAGAGTTGCCCTGCGCTGAGCACCAGCTGCAGGTTTTGCAGCACGCTGAGTGCTTCAAAGGTTTGAGCCACCTGGAACGTGCGGGCCACGCCTTGCTGCAAACGCTGCGCAGGCGAAAGGCCAAGCAGCGGCTGGCCCACCCAGAGCACCTGCCCGCTTTGGGGCTGCTGCTGCCCGGCCAGGCATGCAAAGCAGGTTGATTTGCCTGCGCCATTGGGGCCGATCAAGGCCACGCATTGGCCTGCAGCCAGCTCAAAGCTCACACCGTCCAGCGCCCGCACGCCACCAAAGTGCCGCGTCAAGTGATGCACTTGCAAGGCGCTCATGGGGACCACCTGCGCCAGTGCTGGGCCGCTTGCTGCAAGCCCCCGGCCAGGCCACTGGGCGCCAGCACCATGACGACCATGATGACCAGGCCGAGCACACCGCGCCAGTAATCCAGGCTTTGGCCAAGTTCTGCCCCGCCCCACACCAAGAGCGCGCTGCCCAGCACTGCGCCCCAGAGCTGGTGCATGCCGCCGAGCAAGATCACAAGCAATGCATCCACCGAGGTGGCCACCGAAGCCACCGATGGGAACACCGCACCCTTGACTGCCGCCCACAAGCCCCCGGCCAGGCCTGCCAGCGCCGCGCTCCAGACAAACACCTGGTAGCGCAATGCCGCCACAGGCAAGCCGCTGGCTGCCGCCCGCAATGGGGCATCGCGCATGGCCTGCAAAGCTCCGCCCCGGCTGGAGCGGCTGGCCCGCGCCAGCAAACCCACGGCAGCCATGACCAGCACACACAGCGCCACGCCGAACCAAGGCCGCGCATCATCGGGCACCAGACGCAAACCGATCAAACCGTTGTCGCCGCCCGTGAGCGGGACCCATTGGGTCACAGCTGCCCACACCATCTGTGCCAGCGCCAGCGACAGCATGGCCAGGTACACCCCTGACAGGCGCACCACCAGCACGCCAAACACCAGCGCTGCGGTCACGGCCACTGTCACGCCGCTGACCAGCGCCAGCAGCAGGCCAAAGCCCCAGTTGAGGTGGGTCAGCGCAGCCGCGTAAGCCCCGAGCGCAAAAAACGCCGCATGGCCAAAGCTGACCAAGCCACCCAACGCCATCATCCACTGCAGGCTGAGGCCAAACAAGGCCATGACCATCACGTCTTCGGCCAGGCTGCGGGCGTAATCGCCCTGCCCCAAAGCCCAAACCGCCCCGGCCAGCAGCACCGCCCACAAGGCCAGCCCCATGCGGCCGCCCGGCGCATGCGAGAACACGGTCACTGCCTCGCGCTGAGTGGCCTGCACCTGCGCGCCCGCCAGTCCTTGGGGGCGCAGCACCAGCACCACGGCCATGGTCAGAAACACCAGCACCAGCGTGGCCTGAGGCACAGCGCTCACGCCCAGCGCGTGGATCAGACCGATCAGCACCGCCGCCGCGAACGCGCCGCCCACGCTGCCCAGCCCACCCGTGACCACGACCACAAAGGTCTCGACCACCACGCTCAGGTCCATTTGCAGGTTGGCGGGCTCCCGCGGCAGCTGCAAGGCGCCCGCCAAGCCGGCCAGGGCGCAGCCGAGCATGACCACGCCCAGCATCAGCGGCGCAGGATTGACGCCCAGGGCGCCCAGCATGTCGCGGTCTTGCGTGGCGGCTTTGACGCGTTGGCCCCACAGGGTGCGCGTGAGCAAAAGGTGCAGCCCCAGCCAGACCAGCGGGCCCAGCAGCAAGGTGAACAGTTGCCAAGCAGGGAAATAGGCCTCACCCATTTGAACAGCGCCTTTGAGGGACGGAAAGCGCGGGGCAAACACCTCGTCCGGCCCAAAGAACCAGCGCATCCCGTCGTGCATGGCCAGGCTCAGGCCAAAGGTGGCGACCAATTGGTACAGCTCGGGCACCCGGCGCATGCGGCGCAGCAGCAGCACCTCGGCCACGGCGCCGACGACCGCGGCCACCGCCGCACCCAGCAGCATGGCCAAGGCGTAGCCCCAGGTGCTCTCAGCCCAGTCGGGCCACCAGCGTGTAAGCGCGTGCGCAGACCAAAGCGCCCCCAGCATGAAGAAACTGCCATGCGCAAAATTGACAATCCGGGTCACGCCAAAGATCAGCGTGAGCCCGGATGCCATGAGGAACAAGGTGGTGGCGTGGCTCAGCCCGTTGAGCAGTTGCAGCGCCAGGTCGTCAAAACCCAAGGTGCCTCCCGATCACGCGACCCCGATCAATCCACCCATTGGGTGAAGTCGGCCGCGTCCACGCGGGTGGTCTGGAAGGTGTTGACCAGCGCAGACTCGTCGGCGTAGCCCAACGACATGCCGCAGACCATCATTTCGTTCTCGCCCGCGCCCACCAAGGGCAGCGCGATCTTGGAAAAGTTGTTCCAGGCCGCTTGTGGGCAGGTGTGCAGGCCCCGCGAGCGCGCCGCCACCATCAGGGTCTGCAAAAACATGCCGTAGTCCAGCAAGCTGCCGCGTCCCATGACCTTGTCGATGGTGAAGACCAGGCCCACTGGGGCGTCAAAGAAGCGGAAGTTCTGCTGGTGTTGTGCATGCATCCGCTCCTTTTCACCCTTGACGATGCCCAGCACGCTGTAAAGACCAAAACCGCACTCGCGGCGTCGGTCGATGAAGGGGCTGACCCACTTGGTCGGGTAGTAGTCGTATTCCTCGGCATATTCGGCTGCCAGGGCCGGATTGGCCGCCATGGCGTCGTGTGCGGCGCAAGCCTTGGCGACCAGCTCGTCGCGCTTGGCGCCTTGCAGAACGTACACCTTCCAGGGCTGGGTGTTGGTGCCACTGGGCGCGCGGGCGGCCATGGCCAGGATTTCCTGCAGCACGGCGCGATCCACGGGTTTGTTCAGGTATGCACGGGCGGAAAAACGGCTGCTGATGGCCGCGTCGACACTGGCCGGATCATTGACGGTGGCGCTGACTTGGGGGGTGGCGACTGTGAAATTCATGACAGGGTCTCCAGATAAGTTTTGAGTGTGGGCGGCAATGGCACGGGGCGGCGGGTGGCCTGGTCCACGTACACATGCACAAAGTGGCCTCGGGCGGCCGTCAGGGGCTGTCCCTGCGCAAACAGGCCCACCTCGTAACGCACGCTGGAGTTGCCCAGCTTGGCCACGCGGATGCCTGCGTCAACAGTTTGGGGAAAGGCCAGCGGCGCAAAGTAGTGGCATTGCGTCTCGACCACCAGACCAATGGTCTGGCCGCCATGGATGTCCAGGACGCCCTGCTCGATCAGGGTGGCGTTCACGGCCGTGTCGAACCAGCTGTAGTACACGACGTTGTTGACGTGGCCATAGACATCGTTGTCCATCCAGCGGGTGGTGATGCTGCGAAAGGCTTTGTAGCTGTCTCGGAGGTCGGGCAGGGTTTTGGTGGCGCTCATCTCGGGTGTTCGGTGCTCAATGACTCCCGATTTTGCCAGCGTTGCCAGTAGCCCTCAGCCACCCGCCAGGTCTGGACCTGCACGCCCACCGTGGTCTCCATGTCGTGCCCATAGCCGCCGCCCATGCACAGCACCAGCGGCAGGCGGCGCTGCCAAGCCCAGTCCATGACGACCCTGTCTCGCTCTTGCATGCCGTCGCAGGTCAGTTTCAAGCGCCCCAAGCGGTCTCCTTCATGCGGGTCTGCCCCGGCCAAGTAGATCACCATGTCGGGGTCAAAGCGACCTTGCAGATCGCTCAGCGCTTGGTGCAGGGCCTGCATGTAGGGCTCGTCGGTGCAGCCGTCGGGCAGGCCCACGTCCAGATCGCCGGGCTCCTTACGGAAAGGAAAGTTGTTTTCGCCATGCAAGGACAAAGTGAACACCGAGGGGTCGCCTGCAAAAATCCGGGCTGTGCCATTGCCCTGATGCACGTCGAGGTCGATGACCGCCACCCGAAGCATTTGGCGACGCGCTCGCCAGGCTTCGGTCTGCATGAGGCGGGCGGTGACGGCGATGTCGTTGAACACGCAAAAGCCGCCGCCTTTGTCGGCACAGGCGTGGTGGGTGCCGCCAGCCAGATTGCCAGCCAGCCCCTGCGCCAGCGCCGCCCGAGCCGCGGCTATGGACGCCCCGACCGAGCGCCGCGCCCGCTCGGCCATGGCGGGACTCCATGGAAAACCAATTTCCTTGTAAAAAGAAGCGTCCAGTGTGCCGTTCACCATCCCCTGGATGTAGGCAGGCGTGTGTACCAACGCCAACTCACCGTCGCTGGCCGCCGGGGCCTGCTTGAAGGAGATGCCGGGAACTTGAGCCGTCAAGCGATCCCGCAGAAGGCTGTACTTGCGCATTGGAAATCGGTGGCCTTCGGGCAAGGGCAAAACAAAGTGGTCGGTGTAGAAGGCATTCATGGGAGGAACATCATGGCAGCCAAAAGGCTGGACTCGATTCTAGAAAACGCTCTCTAATCTGCGCTCACAAGGGGCATCCCACCTTGTCATGCCAAGTAGAAACCCTATACTTGAATCATGCTGCACTGCAACATGCTGTATCGGCCTTTCGGCCAGTTTCGGCGCAGTTCCTTTGAACTTTCAATTTTTGGAGATATTCATGATGACTGCTGAACAAATCGTTGCTTCACACAAAGCCAATGTCGAGACCCTGTTTGGCTTGACCGCCAAAGCCTTCGCCGGCGTTGAAAAAATGGTCGAACTGAACCTGAACGCTGCCAAGGCCGCGCTGGACGAGTCTGCACACAACACACAAGCCGCCTTGAGCGCCAAAGACGCCCAAGAGCTGCTGGCCATGCAAGCGGCCCTGTTGCAGCCTTTGGCTGAAAAAACAGCCGCATACAGCCGCCACCTGTACGACATCGCCACGGGCACCAGCGGCGAATTCACCAAAGCCATGGAAGCCCAATCCGCTGCCGCACAAAAGCAATTTGCTGCGCTGGTGGAGAGCACCGCTGCCAACGCCCCTGCAGGTTCAGAGCAAGCCGTGGCCATGATGAAGGGGGCCGTGAGCGCCGCCAACAGCGCTTTCGAATCCGTGCAAAAAGCCGTCAAGCAAGCGTCTGACATGGCCGAATCCAACATCACGGCCATGACACAGAACGCCACGGCGTCGGCCAAGACTTCCAGCAAAAAGCGCTGATCCTGTCGCCATCGGGCACTTCGTAAAGTGTCCGACATCTCCGAATGCAGGTTGTCTCCTCGGATCCTTGTGAATTTCTCAAGGAAACAGGGATCCCTTCAAGGGCTGATCGCAAGATCAGCCCTTTTTTTATGTCATGGCCCAGCCTCAAATGCCGCGATGCGCGCCCTCAACTGGGGTAACTGGGCCTGCATGGCCACCCTGCCCGCCTCAATCGATCGGCGGCGCACGGTGAAGTCGGCGCTCTTGAAACCCGTCAAAGCCGGGCGAACCACCAACTCGGCCTCTTTGAGCGCCAGCGTGTTGATGCTTTTGCCCATGATGGTGAAGGTCTGCAGCAAAATCTGGAAAGTGTCCCCAGAGGGGTTGCCCTGCGGGTCGCTGGAGATGTCCACCGCGATCACGAAATTGGCCCCCATCTCGCGGGCCTGGTGCACGGGCACCGGAGCGACCAATCCGCCGTCCACGTATTCGCGCTCGCCAATGCGCACGGGCTGAAACACCGCAGGCACAGCGCTGGAAGCCCGCACGGCCGAGCCCGTGTTGCCCAAACGAAAAGTCACCGCGTTGCCACTTTTGAGATCGGTGGCCACGATGCCCAAAGGGATCTTCATCTGCTCGATGTTTTTACCCCCCACTTGGGTGTTCACATAGCGGGCCAGCGCCTCCCCGCGCAAAGCACCCCGGTTGAGGATGGGCATCATCCAGTCGGTGATTTCGGCCTCTTCCATGGTCTCTGCCACATGGCGCAATTCCTGCGGGCTTTTGCCGCTGGCGTAAAGGGCGGCCACCAAGCTGCCCGCCGAAGTGCCCACCACCATGTTGGGCCGCAACCCCGCTTCTTCGAGCACCTGGATCACACCCACATGGGCAAAGCCACGCGCCGCGCCACCCCCGAGCGCCAGACCGATGCGGGCCTGACGTCGCTCACGTGGCTGCGCTTGCTGTGGCGATGGTGTCCCTGAATTGTTGGCGCCGCTGACTTCCTGGGCAGGCGCTGGAGGTGCAGGAGCCACCGTGCCACAAGCCACCATCCAGGCACACACGATTGCCACCGAGGCCAGACGCCCAGCCAGTACAAAACGGGCTCTGCTGCGCTGGAGTCCAGCCCTGTGAAGACCCAACGGTGCCCAGCCCCCATTTTTCTTATTGGTAATGATTCGCATTTGGTTTACAATGATGGCACTAACGATCCGAAGACCCCTTAGAACATGTCCACTTTCAAAATCGCCGTCCTCATGCTCTGGTGCTTGGCCTGCCACTCTGTGTGGGCCCAAGACAAGCAACTCAACATTTATTCAGCACGACATTACCCGACCGATGAAGCCCTTTATGGCGACTTCACCCATGCCACAGGCATCAAGATCAACCGTGTGGACGCCGACGATGCCGGTATTCTCGCTCGTCTGAAAGCTGAGGGTACATCTTCCCCTGCCGATGTCATCTTGCTGGTGGACGCCTCACGCCTGTGGCGTGCCGAGGTGGACGGCCTGTTCCTGCCCATCAAGTCCAAGGTGCTCGAAGAAGCTGTGCCCACCCAGCTGCACGCCAAACCCAGCGACAACGGCGGCGTGGCCTGGTTTGGCCTGTCCACCCGCGCCCGTGTGGTGGTGTTCGACAAACTCAAGTACAGCAAAGCAGATTTCGACAGCTATGAAAAACTGGCCGATCCCAAATACAAAGGCCAGTTATGCATCCGCTCGGGCTCGCACCCCTACAACCTGAGTCTGTTTGGTGCCATGACCGAGCACCTGGGTGCCGCCAAGACCGAAGCTTGGCTCAAAGGCTTGGTGGACAACATGGCACGCAGCCCCAAAGGCGGTGACACCGACCAGATCAAGGCCGTGGCCGCAGGTGAATGCGGTGTGGCCGTGACCAACACCTATTACCTGGCCCGCATGATGCGCTCGACCAACCCGGCCGACAAAGCCGCGACCGAAAAAATCGGCGTGGTCTTCCCCAACCAGTCCAACTGGGGCACCCACGTGAACATCGCCGGGGGGGCGGTGGCCAAGAACGCCAAGAACGTGGACAACGCCATCAAGTTCCTTGAATACCTGGTCAGCCCCACGGCTCAGAACCACTTTGCCAATGGCAACAACGAGTGGCCTGTGGCCAAGGGTGTGAGCTTTGACAACCCTGCCCTCAAGTCCATGAACGGGGGCAGCTTCAAGAGCGAACTGATCCCGATCAGTGCCGTGGGCATGAACCAGGTCAAGGTCCAGCAAATGCTCGACCGCGTCGGTTTCAAGTAAAAGGAAAGCGCTTTGCAGGCGTGGGTCGTCCAGACCCAAGCAGGTGCAAAAAGTCAAAGACCGGACTGCCAGCAGTCCGGTTTGTCTTTGTGCGGTCTGAAAACTCAGGAACGGATCAGGTGGTCAAAGGCGCTCAATGCGGCCTTTGAGCCCTCACCCGCGGCGATCACGATCTGTTTGAACGGCACGGTGGTGCAGTCACCCGCCGCGAACACGCCAGGCACATTGGTGTGGCCCTTGGCATCGACCATGATTTCGCCAAATTTGGACAACTCGATCGTGCCCTTCAGGAACTCTGTGTTGGGCACCAAACCAATTTGCACGAACACACCTGCCAATTCGACATGGTGTTCGGCGTTGGTGGCGCGGTCTTTGTAGCTGATGCCGTTCACTTTGTTGCCGTCGCCCGTGATCTCGGTCGTTTGCGCGTTGGTATGAACTGTCACGTTGGGCAAACTGTTGAGTTTCTTGACCAGCACGGCATCGGCCTTGAGCTGGTCAGCAAATTCGATCACGGTGACGTGCTCGACGATGCCGGCCAAGTCAATCGCCGCTTCGATGCCGGAGTTGCCGCCACCAATCACCGCTGTGCGCTTTCCTTTGAACAAAGGGCCGTCGCAATGCGGGCAGTAGGCCACGCCCTTGTTTTTGTACTCGGCTTCGCCGGGCACATTCACATTGCGCCAGCGGGCACCTGTGGACAAAATCACCGTTTTGGCCTTGAGCGTGGCACCGTTTTCCATCTGGATATGCACCAAGCCATCGGCCCCTGCGGGCGTCAGTTTGTCGGCCCGTTGCAGGTTCATGATGTCCACGCCGTATTGCCGCACTTGCGCTTCCAAAGCGGCAGCAAACTTGGGGCCATCGGTCTCCAGCACCGAGATGTAGTTTTCAATCGCCATGGTGTCGTTGGTCTGGCCGCCAAAGCGCTCGGCCGCCACACCCACGCGGATGCCTTTACGGGCTGCGTACACGGCAGCCGCCGCACCAGCGGGGCCACCGCCGACGATCAACACGTCATACGGGTCTTTGGCATCGAGCTTGGCAGCGTCGCGGGTGGCCGCGCCTGTGTCGAGCTTGGCCATAATTTCTTCGACGCTCATGCGGCCCGAACCAAACACCTGGCCGTTCAAGAAGACCATGGGCACGGCCATGATCTGGCGCTCTTCGACTTCTTTTTGGAAGGCACCGCCTTCGATGACCACGGTTTTGACCTTGGGGTTGAAGATGGCCATGAGCGACAAGGCCTGCACCACGTCGGGGCAGTTGTGGCAGCTCAGGGACATGTAGACCTCAAAGCTGAAGTCACCTTCCAAGCCTTTGATCGACTCAATGACTTCGGGCTCCACCTTCGGTGGGTGACCGCCAGTCCACAGCAGCGCCAACACCAAGGAGGTGAACTCGTGGCCCAGAGGCAAACCGGCAAAGCGCACGCCTTGCGTCTCACCCTCGCGCACCACTTCAAATGAAGGCTTGCGCGCATCGTTGCCCGAAGTGTCGAGCGCCACTTTGTCGGACAGGCCCACGATGGTTTCCAGCAAGCTCTTCATGTCAATGCCGGTTTCGCTGTCGTCCAGCGATGCGATCAAGCGGATCGGCTGGCGCAGCAAGCCAAGGTATTGCTGCAATTGGGCTTTGAGGGTGTCGTCGAGCATGGTTTTCTCCTGTTTCGGGCTGCACACATCCAGGGCCTCGCTTGTGGCGGGGCCTCGGAAAAAGGGTTTTTGGGGGAATCGTTGAGGACAGCGCACACCCGGCTTGTGGCCTTGTTGCGCTGTGCTCAACGCCCTGGTTGGAGGGCGCTGAAAGCCCTGAAAAACAGGGCGTGAGGTCAAGATTTAGATCTTGCCAACCAGGTCGATGGAGGGAGCCAAAGTCTTGGCGCCTTCTTTCCACTTGGCTGGGCACACTTGGCCGGGGTTGGCGGCGGTGTACTGGGCAGCGGACAGTTTGCGCAATGTCTCAGACACGTCACGGGCGATTTCGTTGGAATGGACTTCCATGGTCTTGATCATGCCGTCTGGGTTGATCACGAAGGTGCCGCGCAATGCCAAGCCGTCTTCTTCGATGTGCACGCCGAAAGCACGTGTCAACTTGTGTGTCGGGTCACCGATCAATGGGAACTTGGCTTTGCCCACGGCAGGCGAAGTCTCGTGCCACACTTTGTGCGAGAAGTGGGTGTCGGTGGTGATGATGTACACCTCTGCACCGGCTTTTTGGAAGGCGGCGTAGTTGTCAGCCGCGTCTTCGATTTCTGTGGGGCAGTTGAAGGTGAAAGCGGCAGGCATGAAGATGAACACGTTCCACTTGCCTTTGAGGCTGGCTTCTGTGACTTCAATGAACTTGCCGTTGTGAAAAGCTTGGTTTTTGAATGGCTGAACTTGCGTGTTGATCAGGGACATGGTGGTTCCTTTGGGGTTGGTTGATTAAAAAAAACTATCAAATGAGAAATCTCATAGGAATTAATGTAAGCGGGATTGGCTGCTTGGGTGATTAGTTGTTTCAATCACGCCGATTGCCCAGCAAGGCGCCTGCGCCCAAGGCCAACCAAGACAAAATGAATGCCGAGCCGCCCCAGGGCACCGCCATGCGGGCCGCGTCCCAGCCCCACAGCAGGCGGGCGTAGAGATTCAGGCAAAACAACAGTGTGCCCAACAACATCAAGCCTCCTGAGGCGGTCAGCCAAACAGATTGCACCCGGGTCAGGGCCAGCCCCACAAGCATGAGCCCCAAGGCATGGAATTGCTGCTGTGCCAAAGCGGTATTCAGCGTAGCCCCAGCCGCCTGCAAGGACGGCAGGTGCGCGGCTGCTGCTGACAAAGCCACCGATGTGGCCGCGCTCAAGGCGCCCAGCACCATGAAAAATCGGGTCTGTGATGGCAGGGTGCGCGAAGCGAGCATGGGGCATTCCATTGGTGAGTCACTCAATGTACCAGCGCCACAAGTCAAGGCGACAGGTGTGCATAATTGACGTTTACGTCAACGTCAATCCAGAAGGGCACAACATGGACATTCAAGGCAAGGTTTTCATCGTCACAGGCGGCGCATCGGGCTTGGGCGAAGGCACAGCACGCATGCTGGCGGCCCACGGCGGCAAAGTCGTCATAGCCGATATGCAGGCCGAAAAAGGCGAAGCCATCGCCAAGGAACTGGGCGGCGCATTCGTGAAGTGCGACGTGAGCAAAGAGGACGATGGCCAGGCCGTGGTGACCCAAGCCGTGTCCATGGGCAAACTGGTGGGCCTGATCAACTGCGCGGGCATCGCCCCCGCCGAAAAGACCGTTGGCAAAAACGGCGCGCACAACCTGGCCGTCTACACCAAGACCATCATGGTCAACCTGGTGGGCAGCTTCAACATGATCCGTCTGGCCTCGGAAGCCATGTGCCAAAACGAGCCCGAAACCACTGGCGAGCGCGGCGTGCTGATTTCAACCGCCAGCGTGGCCGCCTATGACGGGCAGATCGGCCAGGCGGCATACGCCGCATCCAAGGGCGGCGTGGTCGGCATGACACTGCCCATTGCCCGCGACCTGGCGCGCAACGGCATCCGCAACATGACGATTGCCCCCGGCATTTTCGGCACCCCCATGCTGTTTGGCATGCCGCAAGAGGTGCAAGACGCGCTGGCTGCGGGCGTGCCCTTCCCCTGCCGCCTGGGCACCCCGCAGGACTATGCCAAGCTGGCCAAGCACATCATCGAAAACGACATGCTCAACGGCGAAGTGATTCGTTTGGACGGCGCTATTCGTCTGGCACCCAAGTGAGCTGACAATCGCTTGCAGGGCAAGCGCCCACAGAGCTACCCATCTTTGTAGGAGCCAGCACAACTGGCGATAGAGTGGCCGACAGAGGCCTAAGATGGCAACGCACCGCCCCGTTAACATGTCAAATCCGTTCGGCCCCCTCCATCAGTGATGCCATACATGCACAGCACCGTCCGACGCCTGATCGCATTTTTTGCCTTGGCGCTGCTGACCGCCTGCAGCACGCAGCCCCCGGCCAGCGGCTGGCGCTACACCATCCCCGACCAACCCGAATCGGCCAGCGGCTACACCGACAAACCCGGCTGGGCCACCACGCGCCAAGCGGTGGCGGCGGCCAACCCGCTGGCCACCGATGCCGGGCACCAAATTTTGCGGGCAGGAGGCTCGGCGCTCGACGCGGCGATTGCGGTGCAACTGGTGCTGGGCCTTGTAGAGCCGCAGTCCAGCGGCATTGGCGGCGGCGCGTTTTTGCTGCACTTTGACGGCCAGCGCGTGCAGGCCTTTGACGGCCGGGAAACCGCCCCCGCCCATGCCAAGAGCGACCAGTTTTTGAATGCCGAAGGCAAACCATTGCCTTTTGAGGATGCGGTCTTGAGCGGCCAGTCGGTGGGGGTGCCTGGCGCGGTGCGCATGCTCGAAGCCGCGCACCGCCAGCACGGCGACCTGCCCTGGGCGCAACTGTTTGCGCCCGCCATTGCGCTGGCCGAGCAAGGTTTCAAGGTCAGCCCACGGCTGCACACGCTGCTGCAAGCCGACCCACATTTGCGAAAAGACCCCCTGGCTTTGCGCTTTTTTTACACCCCGCAAGGCCTAGCCTGGCCCGTGGGCCATGTGCTGCGCAACCCCGAGTACGGCCATGTGCTGCGCCGCCTGGCCAGCGAGGGCAGCCGCGCCCTGCACGAAGGACCTGTGGCCCAAGCCATCGTGGCGCGCACCGCGCAAACTCCCCGCCCAGGCAGCCTGAGCATGCACGACCTGCGCGATTACCAGCCGCGTGAGCGCGAGGCGCTGTGCTTTGACCATGTGGCCCGCGCTCGTGCCTACCGGCTGTGCGGTTTTCCGCCACCGTCGTCGGGCCAGATCGCCATCGGCCAGATCCTGGGGCTGCTGGCCCACACCACAGCGCAAGGCCCCGAGCTGGCAGATGGACTGCCCTCCCCCGATTGGCTGCACCGCTATGCCGAGGCCTCGCGTCTGGCCTTTGCCGACCGGGCACAGTATGTGGCCGACCCCGACTTTGTGAGCGCACCGGGGGGCGACTGGCGCAGCCTGCTGGCCCCCGACTACCTGCGCGTGCGCAGCCAACTGATTGGGGCGCAAGCCATGAAAGCGGCCCCGCCAGGCCAGCCAGCGGGCAGCCCGAGCGCTTTCGCGCCCATGGCAACGCAGCCCGAATACGGCACCAGCCACATCAGCGTGGTCGACGCCCAAGGTCGCGCCGTGGCCATGACCACCACCATCGAAGCGGCCTTCGGCTCGCGCCGCATGGTGACCACCGACCCGGCCCGACCAGGCGGTTTTTTGCTCAACAACGAATTGACAGATTTCAGCCTGGTGCCCACAGATGTGCAGGGACGCCCGGTGGCCAACCGGGTCGAGCCCGGCAAACGCCCGCGCTCGTCCATGTCGCCCACACTGGTGTTTGACCAAGCCACCGGACAACTGGTTCTGAGCGCAGGCAGCCCAGGCGGGGCCGTCATCATCCACTTCACCGGCAAAGTGCTGGTGGGCACCCTGCACTGGGGCCTGAACGTGCAGCAGGCCGTGAACCTGCCCAACTTTGCGAGCCTGGGTGGCCCTGTTTTGCTGGAAAACCAGCGCTGGCCCGTCAGCACGGTACAAGCGCTGCAAGCCCGCGGGCACGAGCTGCGCTTGACCGACATGACCAGCGGGCTGCAGGCCATCGAGCGCACCCCCACGGGCTGGTTTGGCGCGGCCGACCCCCGGCGTGAAGGCGTGGTGCGGGGCGACTGAGACACCATTGGTCGCCCAGGCGACCCTTAGAGGGAACTCCCGATGCGGAGCGCCCTGCCAAAAGGTGATACTGACATCTGAACCAGACGTCCCCTCAGGAGAGCCTTGTGAAATTCAATGACCCCACACGCCGCCAATTTGTGCAAACCGGCATCGCCAGCGCCGCCGCTCTGGCCTTGCCCACATTGGCGCAGACACAAGCCTTTCCAACCCGGCCACTCAAACTGATCTGCCCCTGGCCTGCGGGCGGGTCCAGCGACATCGTGATGCGTGCGCTGGCCGAAGGCGCCACCAAGGTACTGGGCCAGCAAGTGGTCGTTGAGAACAAACCTGGTGCCAGCGGCATGCTCGGCCCCAATGAACTCGTCAAAGCCGCCCCCGACGGCTACACCCTGTCGCAAATCACCATCGGCGTGGCGCGGCTGCCGCACATGCAAAAGATGCAGTTCGACCCGCTCAAGGACTTCACCTACATCGCCTGCCTGACGGGTTACACCTTTGGCATCGTGGTCAAGGCCGACTCGCCCATCAAATCCATCAAAGACCTGGTCAACTTCGCCAAGGCCAACCCCGGCAAATTCGCCTATGGGTCGACTGGCAACGGCACCACGCCCCACCTGGCCGTTGAAGAATTCGCCAATAAGGCAGGCATCCAGCTCACCCATGTGCCTTTCAAAGGCAGCTCGGACGGCCTGCAGGCGCTTTTGGGTGGTCACATCGACGCCCACAGCGACGCCACCGGTTGGGCGCCCCACGTCGAGGCAGGCACCATGCGCCTCTTGGCCACTTATGGCAGCAAACGCACCAAGCGCTGGTCCAACGTGGCCACCCTCAACGAGCTGGGCTACGACACCGTGTCCGATTCACCCTTTGGCATCGCCGGCCCCAAGGGCATGGACCCCAAAATCGTTCGCAAACTTCAAGACGGCTTCAAGAAAACCTTGAGCGATCCGGGCGTGATTGCCGCTTTTGAAAAATACGACCAGCCTGTGATCTACATGAACAGCGAGGATTACACGCAATTCATCCTCGCCAGTTATGTGAAGGAAAAGCGGCTGATCGAACGGCTGGGCTTGGCCAAAGCCAGCTGAGGCGGTCAGGGTTGCTGTGGAAGACGCAGCCAAGCGGCGATGGTGGTTCTTAGGCCCATGGCTATCCCCATAAAAAACGGCAGCCAAGGCTGCCGTTTTTTTGCTGAATCAGCCGATCAATAAGCCTGACCCAGCTGCCCCAGGATGTGGGGGTTTTCCAAGGTCGAGATGTCTTGCGTGATCGCTTCGCCTTTGGCCAGCGAGCGCAGCAGGCGGCGCATGATTTTGCCCGAACGGGTCTTGGGCAGGTTCTCGCCAAAGCGGATGTCCTTGGGCTTGGCAATCGGGCCGATTTCCTTGGCGATGTGGTCGCGCAATTGCTTGGCAATGGCTTTGCCCTCTTCCGTGTTGGGCAGCGAGCGCTTGAGCACCACAAAGGCGCAGATCGCCTCACCCGTGGTGTCGTCAGGGCGGCCCACCACAGCGGCTTCGGCCACCAGCTCGGTGCAGCTGACCAGCGCCGATTCGATTTCCATCGTGCCCATGCGGTGGCCCGACACGTTCAGCACGTCGTCGATGCGGCCGGTGATGGTGAAGTAAGCGGTTTTCTCGTCGCGGATCGCGCCGTCGCCTGCCAAGTAGTACTTGCCTTTGAAGTCTTCAGGGTAGTAGCTCTTCTTGAAGCGCTCGGGGTCGCCCCAGATGTTGCGGATCATGGAGGGCCATGGGCGCTTGACCACCAAAATGCCGCCTTGGCCATTGGGCATGTCTTTGCCGGTTTCGTCCACGATGGCAGCCTGGATGCCGGGGAAAGGCAGCGTGCAAGAGCCGGGCACCATGGGCGTGGCGCCAGGCAGTGGGGTGATCATGTGGCCACCGGTTTCGGTTTGCCAAAAGGTGTCCACGATGGGGCAGTTGCCGCCGCCCACATGCTGGTGGTACCACTCCCAGGCAGCGGGGTTGATCGGCTCGCCAACCGAGCCCAACAAGCGCAGGCTACTCAAGTCATAGCTCTTGGGGTGCACAGCGTCGTTGGCTTCCGCGGCCTTGATGAGCGAGCGGATGGCGGTCGGCGCGGTATAAAAGATCGAGACTTTGTGGTCCTGGATCATTTTCCAGAAGCGCCCAGCGTCTGGGTAAGTGGGCACGCCCTCGAACACGATTTCAGTGCCGCCCAAGGCCAGCGGGCCGTAGGTGATGTAAGTGTGGCCGGTGACCCAGCCGATGTCGGCCGTGCACCAGAACACGTCATCCTGCTTCAGGTCAAAGGTCCATTGGGTGGTGAGCGCTGCATGCAGCAGGTAGCCGCCCGTGCTGTGCTGAACGCCTTTGGGCTTGCCGGTCGAGCCGGAGGTGTAAAGCAAGAACAAGGGGTGCTCGGCGCCCACCCACTCGGGCTCGCAGGTGGTGGCTTGGCTGTCTGCCAATTCGGCCATCCAATGGTCACGGCCTGCGGTCATGGCGATGTCGGCGCCCGAGCGCTTGACGACCAACACGTTTTTGATGGAGCCGCAGCCGCCCAAGTTGATGGCTTCGTCCACGATGGACTTGAGGGGCAGCAGCTTGCCGCCGCGCACTTGGTTGTCTGCGGTGATGACGGCCACAGCGCCCGTGTCTTCGATGCGGTCACGCAAGGACTGGGCCGAGAAGCCACCGAAGACCACCGAGTGGGTGGCGCCGATGCGGGCGCAGGCCTGCATGGCGGCCACACCTTCGATGGACATGGAGATGTAGATGACCACGCGGTCACCTTTTTTAATGCCCAGGCTCTTCAAGGCGTTGGCGTATTGGCAGGTTTTGGCCAGCAGCTGGTTGTAGGTCACCTTGCTTACTTCGCCGCCGTCGGCTTCGAAGATGATGGCGGTCTTGTCACCCAGGCCTTTTTCGACGTTGCGGTCCAGGCAGTTGTAAGAGGCATTCAGAGTACCATCTTCAAACCACTTGAAGAAAGGCGCGTTGGACTCGTCCAGCACCTGGGTGAAGGGGGTTTTCCAGCTGATCATCTCCTTGGCAAGACGACCCCAGTAGCCCTGGTAGTCGGCTTCGGCTTCTTGACACAGGGCTTCATAAGCGGCCATGCCAGAGACATGGGCGTTTTGGACGAACTCTGCACTGGGTTGGTATAGGGTGGTGCTCATTTGATTTGTCTCCTCTATGACATGGCGTTTTTCGCTGCTGGTACAAATGTCTGCTTTCGCTCTTACAAAGCACTGACTGACATCAGGCTTGCATCAGAAAGTGAATAAATCGGACTTCTAACGCCTAAAATCCGGATTCACCCCAAAGCACAGTCTCCGTGCCATTTCCAGGAAAACCATGCCCGACAAGCCGCCCGCAACCCAAGGCAAATTGAGTCCCTTGAACAGCTTCATTTTTGCCAGCCGTTGGCTGCAATTGCCGCTCTATTTGGGCCTGATTGCCGCACAAGCGGTGTATGTGTTTCATTTCTGGGTTGAACTGGTGCACCTGCTCGAAGCTGCGTTTGGCAACCAACATGCGCTGCAAGCGCTGATTGGCAGCATTGGCTACAAGAGCGACGCGGCGATCACCAGCCTGAACGAAACCGTGATCATGCTGGTGGTGCTGGGTCTGATTGACGTGG
>CAIJQQ010000034.1 GCA_903822825.1 uncultured Burkholderiales bacterium
CGGTTTGCAGCATTTTGCTGCTCGCAGCGTATTGATCTGCAGTCAGCGTAAAAGCCATCGCACCGTCGCTCGAGTTGATGGTTTTGAGTTTCGAACCCATGTTCAACAGGGCCGAGATATTGTCTTGGATGTGCGCTTTGGTGTCGCTGATGACAACGTTCGATTGCGCTGCTCCGCTGTTGAACGCATCCAGCGCCTGCTGAGCTGTTACGGGAGTCGCGACACCCGATGTACGGGCGACGGCGAGCATGGGACTTGCGTGTGATACGGCGGAAACTTGCATGATGACTCCTTGGAAGGTCTGTCTGGCACCACAATCGGTACCCGGTTTCGGTGAACAACAACTTAGAGGTCTTTAGACCCCACAGCTAGTGAATCGGCGTCAATTTGCAAAGCTTTAATAAAGATCGAGGCTTTTGACAAAAGATTTTTGTCTGGGCACATCCAGACGCCGTCGTACGCACTGGAATCGGTGCAATTCATCAAAACTTGAGGGTTTACCCGTGGCGCGTGTTGCGCGGGGTGCTGAGGGCCGGCAGGCTTGCCGGCGTTTGGGGTCGAATCAGACCCGGACGACCATGCCGGTGTTCTTGCTGCTGAGCAGCTTGCAGGCGATCAACGCCACCTCAAAAGGGTTACGCAGCGTGCTTTCTGCCTCGCTGGCGAAGTTGCTGCGCCGCATGTCGGTGTCGGTGCGCCCGGGCACCAGGCAGTTGACCCGCACGCCCGCATCCGCCCACTCCTCGGCCAATCCCTGCGTCATGTTGACGATGCCGGCCTTGCTGGCCGAATAAGGCGTGTAGCCCGCCCGTCCACGTGTGTAGGACGAGGAGGAGAAGTTCAGCAGCATGCCTTTGGTGTGCTGCAAAGCGGCCAAACTGGCTTTGGCCACGTAAAAAGCGCCCACGAGATTCACCTGGATCAGGCTCTCAATGGTCTGCACGGGCTGGCTGCCCAGCCCCTCGTGCTGCAGCAGCCCGACGGTGTTGACCACAAAATCAATAGAGCCGAGCTGGACTAGCGCCTGCTGCACGGCCTGGTCCACCTGCTCGGGCGCGCGGATGTCGCAGCCGGTGCTGCGCCCGATCTCCACGGTCTGCGCGCCGGACTCCTGCAAGACGGTGGAGATGGCTTTGCCTATGCCTTTGGTGCCGCCAAATACCAGGGCGCGGGTGTTGCGCACATTGAGGCCTTGCGCTTCTGGGTCCCATTTGGAGGCCAGGGTACGGAACAGCTCGTCGGCCAGCACCATGTCCAGGTCTTCGGTAATTTTGATGTTTTCACTGCTGCCTTTGACGATGCGCACCCGCCCCATGGGGTTGCATTCCATGTAGATGCCGCAGTCGTCGGTGAACTCTGACAGGCGCGACGCCCCCACCTCTTGGTAAGCGCGCAGCAGCGGCGCAAAGTGAAAGCCCTGGGGCGTCTGGCCCCGGTAAATGTGGTTGCGCTTGGGGATGGACTGGATGAAACCGTCGCGCTCGACGATGATGGTGTCGGTGGTGGGAATGGCAACGTCCACCGCCTCGTGCTGCTCCAGCGCCTCCACTACGTCGTGAACAATTTGGGTGGACACAAAGGGCCGGGCCGCGTCGTGCAACACCACTTTAGCGGGTGGATCGGCCATGAGGTGCTTCAAAGCGGACCAGGCCGACGCCTGGCGGCTGTCGCCGCCAATCACGAATTCGGCCTGGGGGTGGGCCGCCAGCAGCTTTTTAGCCAGAGCCAAAGCGTCGGCGGGAACCACCACAACCATGCGCGCGTGCGGGTCGTAGCTGTGCAAGGCGATGTAGCTGTGCTCCAGGAGCGAGCGTCCGGCCACGCGGATGAACTGCTTGGGGGTGGGCTGGTTCAGCCTCATGCCCTGCCCGCCTGCGAGCAGGACAAATGCGACGCTTTTAGACATAGGCGTCCGGCGGAATGGCAAAGTCATCTGCCAGCATCAACTCGGGCGCAGGGCAGAAGCGGGCTTCGAG
>CAIJQQ010000035.1 GCA_903822825.1 uncultured Burkholderiales bacterium
CCATGGAAATCACCCCCATCCGCACAAAGAAGGATTACCGCGCCGCACTGCGCATCGTGTCAAAGCTGGTCGATCAAGACCCTTCGCCTGACACACCAGCAGGCGAACACCTTGATGTGCTCTCCACCTTGATTGAGGCCTATGAACGCCGGCACCATCCGATTGACTTGCCCGACCCGGTAGAAGCCATCAAGTTCCGTATGGAACAGGCGGGGCTGTCGGTGAATGATCTGGTGCCCATGATTGGCCACCCCAACCGCGTGTATGAAGTGCTTAACTACAAACGCCCCCTGACGCTGCGCATGATCCGAAACTTGAACAAAGGCTTGGGTATCTCTGCGCAAGTGCTGATCACTGATAGCGCCCAATAAACCGGAAAACTTACCGTTGGCATTTGAACCGCCATGAAAAGCCTGAAAGACGTGAAAGCGGAACTGCTGGCCAACCCCGCCGTTCGCCAAGCCTATGACGCACAAGCGCCCGAGTTTGAGCTGGCCCGTGAACTGATTGCAGCGCGTATGAAAGCGGGCCTAACGCAAGGCGATGTGGCCGCACGCATGGGCACGACCCAAAGCGTGGTGGCACGCATCGAAAGTGGCAGGGGCACGCCATCCATGCGAACAGTCCAACGTTTCGCCAGCGCCGTGGGTGCGCGTGCCGTGGTGCGCATGGAGCCTTTGACGGCTGCATGACCCGCTGCTGCAACGCAGGCTCAGCGTGGGCACCGTCGATTCATTTCAGGGCCAAGAGCGCGACATCATTGCCATCACCTTGACGCGCAGCAATCCCCAAGGCGAGATCGGCTTCCTCTCTGACATTCGCCGCATGAACGTGGGCATGACCCGCGCACTGCGCAAGTTGCTGCTGGTGGGCGATTCGTCCACGCTGTGCAGGCATCCGTTTTTTGGGGAGTTGTTGGCTTATGTGAAGGGCGTAGGGGGCTACCGGACAGGGCATGAGATGGGAAAAGAGACTTGAATTAGTAATAGCCGTTCCCGTGGCTAGAGTGTGCGAGTCTCTTTTAAATGGCTTGTGCTAGTGCAGCTCGTAAAAAACCACCATCTTTAAAAGTTGCGTTTGTACAAACTATTTGACATAGCGCCTATAGCCACGTTCTGTCGGAGGCGTAATGGTGAGTCTGTGACTGACGTCTTGGGCGCGCTCAGTCATCCCATCCACAAGGCGGCCAAGAAAGACCTGGAGCTCCATACAGCAGGTTGACAATGTACCCAGAAGTTTTTCTCTAGGCCCGCCTTCGATGGGTTTTTGATCAACCGTGTATCCACTAAGTTGCCCGATTAGAGCCTGAATATCGTTCCGCTCAAACGACAAACCCTCCCAGCTATGCGCGAAATGATTTCGAACTTTTCGCAGTATCTCCATATCCTTGAACTGTTCATCAGTCACCAGTCCAAACGAATAAACGGCTTTGATGCGACTACCGAATGTACCCAAGGGCGCGTTGAAACCCTCCACTAGGTCCTTTGTTGCTTTACATGAGCGGAAATAAGCAAGTAGCAGACGGCCGAGTGTGTCTTCGAGAAAAGTAGCAAGGGACAACACCATTGCTTGATCTTCTTGTTTCCTGATTTCCCCCATGAAACGGTTGAGCTGCTCAAGTGAGTACCGCTCATTTGCTGCATGTTGTGCGCTTGAATGGGTCTTCCATATTCGGTTTCGATTCGATTGGTCCAATATTCAAAGGGCGGGGCCCTACGCGGCCTCACCGCTAAGGGCCTTCTGAACTCTAGGGTTAGCTTTCTTCAAACAGTGATGCTCTGTTCTTTTCGATAGCACTGACCAGCTTCTCTTTGAGCTCATGGTGGTTGGTGAAGAAGTTCATGTTCATATGAATGTCGAAATGTATAACTGTCTTGGTGCCTGGCTTGGCAACACTATGTTTGCTGGCTATATAAATGACCTTCTTCCCCAATGCCTCGGCGTAACCCGCTTCAAAGTAGCACGACGGTCTTTCGTCCGTCAGGTCTGCCACGACGAATTGAGCGCTTCGAATTTCCTTTTTAATTCTTCCGACTAAATCTTCGAGGGCGTGTTCTTTATCAATCCTGATTGCGATCGCGCCAGCTTCCGAGAGCACTTTCTCCATAGCCTCAAATCTCTGGTCATACTCTTTGAATATTCTTTGTTGTTCCTGATCGCCATGCTTTTCGCCCTGAATCGGGGTGACAACAAAAACCTTTGGCTTTTTCGTTGACAAGAGCGACTCAGCTTTCGCCGCAATGCGGCTATACAAATTTTTCTTACCTTTGATTACATCCGCGATAACTGTTCCGCTTTTCTTGTTCCAAGGGGTCTTGGTTTCATAAATCCGAAGCTCAAGGACCTGGTAGGACTGCACTTTCTGCCCCCACTTGGCTGTAATAACGCCGTTTGCGATAAAGGGCAAAACAATTTCCGAGAGGACTTCACTTTCTGACCGGTTTGGGATTGTTTTCTGCCTGTCTCCAGACAGGATGGCAATAGTTTGGTACGGCATAAATTTTCTCAATGGCGAGTGTGGGATCTTCTATAGAAGGCTGATGAAATTAATCCCGCAGATCTTGCGAGATTTTGTGAATGGCGCGGAATAGTCTGGTCTTATCTTTGTCTCCAAAATAGAAATAGATCAATGTCCTTAAACAGCAAAGCGCAAATGGACGCAATCGCTACAAAGCTGTCACTCATATAAAAATTCCTAGATTCTTGAAATTTTCGATTTTCGAAATCAGTACATGTTGATAACCATACGGAATTAAATTACTGCTTCTGAATGTCAACTTTCTTCAGATTTGGATTTGCGTGCTTTTTTGACGGCTGGCACTGGCAGCAGGCTAGTGATGCGTTGGTACAGCTCGAACAGAGAGGCCACGCGTTCGGCGTCGGAGGCGTAGGACTTTTTGCCGCCGCTGGGTTGGTAGGCGGCGTCTACGGCGGTGTCTAGTTTTTGGTGGGCCTTAAGCAGGGCCGGGGGCATGGTCAGCGGGTCGTAGAGGTCGGCCAGTGACGAGCTGGCAAATTGGGCGCGGGCGTCGAGCACGCTTTGGGCGGCTTGCTTGCTGGCGTGGCTCTGCTTGTTACTGACTTCGTTGCAGGCGTCGGCCCAAGTCTTGCTTAAAAGCAATGCACTGGATTTGATTTCGTTCCAATTAAGACCCATTTGGCGCTCATAAAGTGAGCTTTGATGTTAATGGAAAGTTCTCTATTTTTAAGGTCGATAGCGCTAGTTGGGTAAAAAAATGGTCTATGGCTGTGACAGTGGTGTCCTGCGGATGCTGAAGCGGTGAATTTCTATTAGGTCTTTTCTCAGACTGAAGCCAGTTCGACCACGCGGACATCGAAAGTCACTTTGAGCCAATTTCTGATGGCGTCGAAGATGGCGGCCAGGTTGTCCATGCTGGGGTTGCCTTTGGGTGAAAGCATGCGGTGCAGACTCTTGCTGGGTTTGTGAGTCAGTTCGGCCAAGCCTTCAAACCCGACGGTGGCGTTGACCAGATCACGCAGGATCAATCGCGCTGAATTGGGCTCACCGCTCAGAAACAGCGTGGCCGCTTCGTCGAGCAGTGCTTTGGCAAAAGCCGGATCACGCTGCACGCGTTCGACCACGGTTTGCCTGAAATCACGCGTCAAGGTCATGTTGACTTTCCTTTTTTGTTGACAGCCAAGGCCTTCTTTCTGGCTTTGTATTCATCATGCAGGGCGACCGCCTGATCAATTGCTTTTTGCTGGTCTTTCTTGGTGCTGCCACCGAACAAAATAATCAATGCATCACCTTCTTTGGCCAGATAGATCCGATACCCCGGACCCCAATCGATCTTGTATTCGCCAATACCCCTGAACCATTCCAAGTTGGAGGTGTTCCCCAATTCCAGGCGGGCCTTGGCGACAGTGACTTTGGCCGCCGCTTGCGCATCCAATCCGTTGAACCACTTTTGGTAGGGGTTACCGCCATCCTCTCGGACGTATTCTTCGAGCCGGCGCTTCATGGCTCAATGGTAACACTTGTGTTACTTATCTTGGTCGTTATCTGTGCCTCCCTTTTTTTCCAATCAGTGTAGGAAGCGTTGGGCGCAGTGACAAGCGTTGAAATTTATGAGTCGATACAAAAGAGGGTTTAGCTAATCAGCTCACATGGAAATTGGCTTCATTTGCGCGATGGCACTGCAAGACCCAAGGAGAACCTGAACGCCAGTTCAGCGGCCCAGCCCTTCGAGCACATTCACCGTGTTCACGCCCAAATCTGCCGCAGCGTAGCCACCTTCGAGTGTCAGCACCGTCGGCAAACCCAGCTGCGAGATCGCTCGGCCGACCTGCAGGTAATCCAAACTGCGCAACTTGAAGCCCGAGATCGGGTCACCCTCGAACATGTCCAGCCCCAGCGGCACCACCAGCGCCTGTGGCGCAAAGTCGCTCACGGCTTGTGACTTGTTTGGGGCCAACTGTGCCAGTGCCCAAGGATTGCAAACCGCTGTTTGCCTTGACAGGGGTGTAAATTGCAGTCAGATTGAACAGATGACCAGTTGAAGGGGGTGCGAGATGCAGGCATGGCCAGTACAGGAAGCGAAAGCGCGATTCAGTGAATTTTTGGAATCTTGCCTGCTCGAAGGGCCCCAAATGGTCACGCGGCATGGGATTGAGGTCGCTGTTTTGGTGCCGCTGCAGCAGTGGCGACGGATGCAATCGGCGGCAGCTCCTTCGTTGAAAGAACTGCTGCTCTCAGACCAAGCACGAACCGACATGGTCGTCCCGCCTCGCGGACGAGCCAAAAAAATGGCTTAGAAGCCAGCGGAATTTAATGAGCAACCTGCCTTGGCTCGCAACGCACGTCTGTCTTGACAGAGTTGGCGATGAAACATTCGTCGTGCGCCAAGTGATGCATCTCATGCAGCTGAGCGTTGGTCGGTAGTTTGTCCCCAGAAAATTTGACCTCTGGGCTAAGCGTTACGGTGGTCATCATGAGCTTGCCTTCTGAGTTTTTGCCCATCACGCCCTCTGCTGCGTCATGGTAGGTGTCGACCACAAAACCATGTTTGACTGCAAAGGATAAAAACCAAAGCATGTGGCAGCTGGACAGTGAAGCGACGAAGGCCTCTTCGGGGTCTATAGCATCGACCACGGAGTAGGGCAGTGGAACAACATGAGGGGATGAAGAGCCAGCAATTTCAATGCCGCTGTCGAAGCGCAGGATGTGCTTGCGGCTGTAGCGGTTGTCGGTGAACTTTTGATCAGACCGAGCCCACAGAATTTCGGCGGTGTAAATGGCCATGTTGTTTGTCGCTTCCCTGTGTGTGAATATTTTTCAGCACTTTATCGCAGGCGTGAGTTACGTGAAGTCAAGCTGACGAATGACTTTGGAGGTCCCTGGTCATGAAGACGCTTTGGGGGTCCGGTTGGTAGTCGCCAAAGGAGCCGCAGGGCCGGAATCCTGCACTCTCATACAGTTGGTGCGCTGGCGCAAACGTGCTGGCTGGCCCGGTTTCCAAGCTCAGTCGTTTGTAGCCACGCATGATGGCTTCGCTGATGATGTGATTCAGAATGGCACGACCCGCGCCCTGCCGCCGGTTGACGGTTGGGGTTCGCATGGATTTGATCTCGCCATGTTCAAGGGACAGTTCCTTGAGTGCGCCACATCCCAAAAGCTGATCGCCATCGCGAGCGGACCAGAAGGTGATTTCGGGCCTTTTGAGTTGGTCCACATCGAGTGCATGAACGCTTTCAGGCGGTGAAAGTTCATGCATGTGGCGCAGGTGCTCGTCGAGCAGCGCATACACATCTGGACGAGCGGGATCGTCGGGTGCAATGGTCATTGACATGGCGGGTGGTGTTCTCGTGTGGTGGCCTAACTCGCCTCACCCAAATTCCCGAAACCCCTTGAGCGCTGGCAGCGGCGCGAAGTTCGCCTCGCGTTTTTGTTGCATGGCGCTGATGGCTTCGCGCACATTCGCGTTGCTCCAGATCGCGCCTTGCAGCCAGCCCATGTGGCGCAGGCTGTCTTCGGTGCTGTGGTCGCGAGCGTAGTGCAGCACTTGCTTGGTGCCCCAGATGGCCACGGGCGGTTTGCTGGCGATTTCTTTGGCCGCTTGCAGGGCGGCGGCTACGGTGGCTTCGTGGGTGGGCAGCACCTCGTTCACCAAGCCGTGGGCCAGCGCTTTGTCGGCGCTCAGGCGTCGGCCCGTGTAGGCCAGTTCTTTGACCAGCGCCATGGGTAGCAGCTTGGGCAGGCGCTGCAGCGTGCCCACGTCGGCCACCATGCCGATGTTGATTTCTTGGATGCAGAAGAACGCATCAGCCGAGGCGTAGCGCATGCAGCAGGCGGTGACCATGTCCACCGCGCCGCCAATGCAGCCGCCGTGAATGGCGGCAATCACCGGGATGCGCAGTTCTTCAAGCAAGGTGAAGGTGTGCTGCATGTCGGTCAGCAGGTCGTACACGGCCGAGCGGCCTTCGGCGCTGCTGTCGTCCATCTGGATGGCGCTGCCAAAAGTCTGCAGGTCCATGCCCGCGCTGAAATGTTTGCCTGTGCTCGAAATCACCAGCGCCCGTGCCGTGCCTGCTTTGTGGATGCCGGTCAGCACCTCGTGCAGCTCGCGCCAGAAGGTGGGGTGCATGGTGTTCATCGCCTCGGGGCGGTTCATCACCAGGTGGGCGATGTGATTTTCAGTCGAGAGGGAAAAGCATTTCAGATTGTTCATGGGGTGTCTCCTATTTCAGGCAATGTAGCCGTTTGACTGGGGCGGGCGTGTCCCGGTTTTGACCGAGTTGGACCTGACTGGCCAATTTTTGTAAATGATAGTAATATACAAAAAATGATTGATCTTTCAACCATCGTCGGCTTTGAATGGGATGCGGGCAACGAGCGAAAAAATGACAAGCATGGGGTCAGCATGGCTGAGGCCGAACAGGTTTTCTTCAATGCGCCCTTGCTGTTGTTGGACGACGTTGCACACAGCCAGAGTGAAGCGCGGCTTCATGCGCTGGGTGTGACGGATGACGGGCGACGGTTGCACATCACCTTCACTTTGCGCCAATCGGGCGAGTTGATTCGTGTGATTTCAGCGCGGGACATGCACAGAAAGGAGCGCAGTGTTTATGAGCAAGCAGACAGCTAAAGAACCGATTCCCAAATTCAAAACAGAGGCCCAGGAGCGCGCCTATTGGGAGTCTGAGCCAAACGGTCATGACTCTACGGTGCATGTGGATTGGTCAAAGGCGCAAAAGGTCAAGTTGCCTAACTTGAAACCCACCACCAAGACTATTTCGCTTCGATTGCCCCAGCATTTGCTTGACAGCATTAAGGTGGCGGCCAACGCACGTGATGTTCCATACCAGTCGCTCATCAAGGTGTGGTTGCAAGAAAAATTGCACAGCCACTGAGATGCGCTTTGACGCTCAGTCGTCGGTGAACAGCAGCGTTTGAGGTCCGTGCTCGGTCTCTTCTGCGGCCCTGGGGTGGTTGTCGATGGCGGCACCTGCCCCCGCCTTGACCAGCGAGCCCACCCGCACGCCCAGCAGCCGCAGGCGGCGTGACAGGTCGACGCGTTTGAGGCATTGCCCCGCGATTTGCCGGATTTGTTTGGCGTCAGCCGTGTATCCGGGCAAAGACTGGTCCCGGGTCACGGCCTGGAAGTTGTCGTACCGCAGCTTGATGCCGATGGTTTTGCCTTCGTAGCCTTTGCGCTGTAAATCGGCCGCCACCTGTTCGCACAGTCGGGTGAACACCGCGCCCAGCTCAGCACGGTCGCGCACGGCGTGCAGGTCGCGCTCAAAGGTGGTTTCGCGGCTCATGCTGACAGGCTCGCTCTCGGTTTCCAGCGGGCGGTCGTCGCGTCCCCAGGCGGCTTCGTGCAGCCACGCGCCGTAGCTTTTGCCAAAGTTTTCAATCAGCCAGTGTGGTTCGCGTGCGGCCAGCTCGCCGATGGTGTGGATGCCAAAGCCCTTGAGTTTTTCATCGGCCTTGGGGCCCACGCCGTTGATCTTGCGGCAGGCCAGTGGCCAGATCAGGGTTTGCAGGTCGGCCTCGTGCACGACGGAGATGCCGTTGGGTTTGTTGAACTCGCTGGCCATCTTGGCGATCAGTTTGTTGGGCGCCACACCAATCGAGCAGGTCAGGCCCGTGGCGTCAAAAATGCTTTTCTGGATCAGCCGCGCCAGCACGCGCCCACCTTCACGTTGGCCGCCGGGCACATGGGTGAAGTCGATGTAGATCTCGTCCACGCCCCGGTCCTGCATGACGGGCGCGATGTCAAGGATGATGCTTTTGAAGGTGCGCGAAAAGTACCGGTAGCGGTCAAAGTCCACGGGCAACAAAATGGCCTGTGGGCACAGCTTGGCGGCTTTCATCAGACCCATGGCCGAGCCGATGCCAAATTGCCGCGCTGCATAGGTGGCGGTGGTGATCACGCCGCGCCCGGTGTAGCCCTCGATGCGCGGGAAGAAGTCGACCGGAATGCGGTCCAGCTGATCGGCAAAGGTTTCTTCGGTCCATTCGCCGTCGGGGTAGGCGGCCTGCAGCTTGCCCAGCAGGTCGTCTTCTTTGCGGCGGCCGCCGCCAATGACCACGGGCAAGCCCTTGAGCTGCGGGTAGCGCAGCAACTCGCAGGACGCGTAAAACGCGTCCATGTCGAGGTGGGCAATGCGGCGCACAGGTTGAGCAGTCGGGGCGGAAGTCACCCCCAAAGCATAGCGCGGCTCGAGGCCGCTCAAGCCTTCGGAAATGTGCCCGGCAGCAAGATGTTGGTGTTGACGTTCTGGATGTTGGTGTGGCCGCAAAAGGCCATGGTCACGTCCAACTCTTTGTGGATGATTTGCAGCGCTTTGGTGACGCCTGCTTCGCCCATGGCGCCCAGGCCATAGACCATGGCGCGGCCGATCATGACGCCTTTGGCACCCAGCGCCCAAGCCTTGAGCACGTCCTGGCCCGAGCGGATGCCGCCGTCCATCCAGACTTCGATTTTGTCGCCCACAGCCGCCACGATGGCTGGCAGCGCCTCAATGCTGCTGGGCGCGCCGTCCAGCTGGCGGCCACCGTGGTTGCTGACCACGATGGCGTCGGCCCCGCTGGCCACGGCCAGTTGGGCGTCTTCCACATCCATGATGCCCTTCAAGATCAGCTTGCCACCCCATTGCTTCTTGACCCAGGCGACGTCTTCCCAGTCGAGGGTCGGGTCAAACTGTTCGTTGGTCCACGAGGCCAGCGACTTCATGTTGGACACGTCCTTCACGTGGCCCACCAAATTGCCAAAGCTGTGGCGCTTAGTGCCTGCCATCCCTAAGCACCAGCGCGGCTTGGTCATCAGGTTGATGATGTTGGCAAGGGTGGGGCGGGGCGGCGCGGTCAGTCCGTTTTTGAGGTCTTTGTGGCGCTGGCCGATCACCTGCAAATCGAGCGTGAGCACCATGGCACTGACGTTGGCGGCCTTGCAGCGGTCGATCATGCGGGCCATGGCTTCGCGGTCGCGCATCATGTACAGCTGAAACCAAAATGGCGCTTGGGTGTGGGCTGCGATGTCTTCGATGGAGCAGATGCTCATGGTCGACAGGGTGAAAGGGATGCCGAACTTTTTGGCCGCCATGGCCGCGTGCATTTCGCCATCGGCGTGCTGCATGCCCGTCAGGCCCACGGGGGCGATGCAAACGGGCATTTTCGTGTCGATGCCGACCATTTGGGTGGCGGTGCTGCGGTTTTCCATGTTCACCGCCACGCGCTGGCGCAGCTTGATCTTGTGGAAGTCCGTCTCGTTGGCGCGGTAGGTGCCCTCGGTCCAGGAGCCGCTGTCGGCGTAGTCGTAGAACATGCGCGGCACGCGCTTTTCGGCCAGTACGCGCAGGTCTTCGATGTTGGTGATCACGGGCATGAAACGGGTCTCCTGGGGCAACAATGGCAACGATTCTGCATGTTAGCCTTTGGATTCGCTGTCCGGTTTGAAACAGACCGCAGCCTTGTTGAAATTTCTTCCAAGGGGTTTGGCACCATGAATCTGGCCCATTTGCTTGAACGTGTGGCATTGGCGTCGCCACAGCAGCCCGCCATTTTTGAAGGTACTGATCTGCGCGCCAGCTATGGCCAATGGGCCGAGCGCAGCGCCCGGCTGGGTCGCCATTTGCAGGCCCAAGGGCTGGTGCCCGGTGACCGAGTGCTGGTCTTCATGCGCAACCACCCGCGCTATTTGGAGTTCATCTTTGGCGCCTGGTGGGCGGGCCTGGTGGTAGTGCCTGTCAACGCCAAGCTGCACCTCAAAGAGGTGCAATGGATCGTGGACAACGCCCAGCCCCGCTGGGCCTTTGTGACGCAAGACCTGATGCCCGACCTGTCGGCGCTGACCGGGCTGGACGGGGTCACCGATGCCGACAGTCCTTTGGCCTCGCAGTGGCTGACCCAGGGGGAGCCGCTGCACGGCATCACGCCGCGGGCACTGTTTGACACGGCTTGGCTGTTCTACACCAGCGGCACCACGGGTCGTCCCAAGGGCGTGATGATCACGCACCGCAACCTGATGACCATGGGCCTGGGCTACTTTTGCGATGTTGACACCGTCTCGCCGCAAGACGCGATTGCTTATGCCGCGCCCATGTCGCACGGGGCGGGCATTTACATGATTCCGCACCTCATGGCTGGGGCCCGGCATGTGGTGCCTGTGTCTGGGGGGTTTGACGCGTCCGAGTTGTTTGCATTGGGTGCACAAGTGGGGCCTTTGTCGATGTTTGCCGCACCCACCATCGTCAAGCGGCTGGTGGACGAGGCCGAGGCCTCAGGCCACAGCCCCGATGACTGTGCCCGCGCCTTCAAGACCATTGTGTACGGCGGCGCGCCGATGTATGCAGCCGACATCCAGCGGGCGCTGCGCGTCATGGGGCCGCGGTTTGTGCAGATCTTTGGTCAGGGCGAAAGCCCCATGGTGGGCACGGTGCTCTCGCGCCAGCACTTGGCCGACGTGAACCACCCGCGCCATGCTGAGCGGATCGCGTCCATTGGCGTGGCGCAGACGCCTGTGCGCATACGCGTGGTGGATGCACAGGGGGCTGACATGTCCACGGGCGAGGTGGGCGAGGTGCTGATTGGTGGCGACAGCGTGATGGCAGGCTATTGGCGCAACCCCGAGGCCACAGCCAACGCCATACGGGGCGGCTGGCTCTGGACGGGCGACATGGGCGCGCTCGACGCCGATGGTTTCCTCACGCTCAAGGACCGCAGCAAAGACATGATCATCAGCGGCGGCTCCAACATTTACCCGCGTGAAGTTGAAGAGGTGCTGCTGCACGCCCCCGGTGTAGCCGAAGTGGCCGTGGTGGGCGAGCACGACGCCGAATGGGGTGAGGTGGTGGTGGCTTTTGTGGTGCCCTCGCAGGGCGCTGCGCTGGATGTGGCCCGGCTGGACGCCTATTGCCTGGAACACATTGCCCGATTCAAGCGGCCCAAGCGCTATGTGTTGGTGGACTGCTTGCCCAAGAACAACTACGGCAAGGTGCTCAAGACCGAGTTGCGCGAGCGCCTCAAAGGCTGAAGCGGCAGGGCCGTCCTGATGGGCAGTCCGCCGGGGATCAGTCGGTGCAGGTGACGCTGCCGCAGCCCGACATGGTGACGTTTTTGATGGCCGCTGGGTCGGCCAGCGTCTCGGTCACGGTGTCAAAGCCCACGTTCTTGAGGTGGATGGCCAGACCTGCGTCCATGCTGGCGGCGTGGCCGGGAAACCATTCGGCCAGAGCCTCGGCCAGGCGCTGGATGATCTCTGTGTCGCCGCCTTCGTAGTGTGTCTCCACGGCGCGCATGGTCTCCAGGATGGTGGCGTGGTGGTCGGCGTGGCAGTTGTCGGGCGCGAAACCGGTGGCCAGCATCCAGCGGTCTTCTTGTGCGAAGTGCTCCACCGTGTGCAGCAAGAATTCTTTGTACAGCGGCAACTGCTGCTCATGCGGGGTGCTCATGAGGCGGTTGACCATCTCCACAAACTCGTGGTGCGTGTCGTCCATGCGGCCGTCACCGGTGTGCAGTGACTGTGTCCAGGGCAGTTGGGTGGGGGCGATGGCGGTGTTCATGGCCGGATTATCGCGGAAATGGCTTTTCAACTTGGCCTTGCCCCAATGCGTGCCCCAACACGCAGACCGCTGGGGGCAGTTTGCCTAAGCTCAATTGTCCGGATGTGCTGACGCTGACATGGCGTCGGGGCCGGCCGAGCATTCATCTACCCAAACAAGGAGTTCAGCAATGAAAAATCAATATGCGATGACCCGAATCACAGCCACTGTGGCGCTCGCAGCGGTCGCCATGTCATTGGTGGCGTGTTCTGGCGCACCGATATTTGCCGCCCAGTGACCTATCGTTGGTTTGTCTGGGATTCGAGAGCGACGCAGTTGCGGCCCAGGCGGGTGACAAAGCATTGCTTTGTCGTATCAAAATTCATCCACGATGGGAATGCAAAATGATGAGCAAAACAACACTGGCCGCTTTGGTCGCTTCTCTGGTTTTATTGACGGCCACCGGTTGCGCCGTGACCCGTGGTCAGGAGTCCATGGGCGCCTACATTGACGATACGGGCATCACCACTTTGGTCAAAGCCCGTTTTTACGAGGACAAAGATGTGGCGGGATCTTCGATCGGTGTGGAAACCTTGAACGGCACAGTGATGCTTTCAGGCTTTGCCAAAAGCACTTTGGAGCGCAACAAGGCTGAAACCATAGCCCGCGCTGTGCGTGGCGTGACCTCGATTAAAAACGAGATCGCTGTCCGTCCTTGAGCCATTGAGGCCGATCGGCCTTGGGGGCTTACCTGGCCCCCAAGGCCAATTGCAAAGCCAACTGGTTGTGCCGCTCGATCAGCGGCCTCATGTCCACGGTCGTGATTTCACTCTGGCGAACCACCACGCGCCCGTTGACGACGGTGTAATCTGCGCTGTCGCTTGCGCACAGCAAGAGGGCGCCCACCGGGTCGTGTACCGCGCCGCCCGCCATGCTGAGCGTGTCGGTGCGGAACATCGCGATGTCGGCGCAAAAGCCTTCTTTGATTTGTCCCAGCTCGTGCTCGCGCCCCAGCACCTCGGCGCCACCGCGTGTGGCCAATCGCAAAGCGTCGCGGGGAGTCATTTCGGCGGGGCCTCGGTCACAGCCGTACACAGTGCGCCCGTCTTCGACACGCGGTGGTTCCATGGCTTTGCCCACACGCGCCAGCAGCATGGCCTGGCGGGCTTCGTTCAGCAGGTGCGCCGCGTCGTTGCTGGCGCTGCCGTCCACGCCCAGGCCAACGGGCACGCCTGCGTCGAGCATTTTGCGCAGGGGCAAGATGCCGCTGGACAAGCGCATGTTGCTGCAGGGGCAGTGCGCAATGCCGGTGCGCGTGCGTGCAAACAAGTACGTGCCTTCTTCGTCGAGCTTCACGCCGTGGGCGTGCCACACGTCGTGGCCCACCCAGCCCAAATCCTCGGCGTATTGCGCCGGAGTGCAGTTGAATTTTTCTTTGGTGTACGCGACGTCGTGGTCGTTTTCGGCCAGGTGGGTGTGCAGGCGCACGCCATGGGCGCGGGCAAGCTTTGCAGATTCGCGCATCAGGTCCTGGCTCACGCTGAAGGGCGAGCAGGGGGCCACGGCCACATGCGTCATGGCACCGTAGCTGGCGTCGTGCCAGGTCTCGATCAGGCGTTGGGTTTCTTTCAGAATGGCGGGTTCTTTTTCCACCACGCTGTCGGGCGGCAGACCGCCTTGCGACTGCCCCACGCTCATGCTGCCGCGTGTGGCCGTGAAGCGCATGCCCATGGTGTGCGCCGCTTCGATGCTGTCGTCCAGCCGCACGCCGTTGGGGTAAATGTAGAGGTGGTCACTGCTGGTGGTGCAACCACTCAACAGCAGCTCGGCCATGGCCACCTGGCCGGAGACCCGCACCATCTCTGGCGTGAGACCGACCCAGATCGGGTACAGGCCTTGGAGCCAAGAAAACAGCTCGGCATTTTGCACCGACGGGATCGCCCGCGTGAGCGATTGGTACATGTGGTGGTGTGTGTTGATCAGGCCCGGCACCACCACATGGCGGCGGGCGTCGATCACTTCGTCCACTTGCGTCAGCAGTTCGTGGATGTTTTCATTCGCGGGGATGATGCGCTCGATCCGGCCGTCGCGGATCAAGAGCGAGGCGTCATTCAGTTCGGTGTGCGCATCGTCTTGTGTGGCAATGCAGCGGGCGCGGTGGATCAGCAAGGTGGTCATGAAGGCTGGGGGTAGATCAACTGTCGCCACTTTAACTCTGTGGGCTTGTGTCATGGCTGGGAGTCTTTACAGTCGACCGGTTATCAAAGACGGAGCACCCATGAAAACCTACCGCATCGCCACCATTCCCGGAGACGGCATTGGCAAAGAAGTCATCCCTGCAGGCCAAGAAGTCATGCAGGCCTTGGCGAGCGCCTGTGGCACTTTTGCTTTTGAATTTGAAAACTTTGGCTGGGGCGGCGACCACTACCGTGAACACGGCGTGATGATGCCGGCCGATGGCCTGGATGCGCTGCGGGGCAAAGACGCGATCTTGTTCGGCTCGGCAGGTGACCCGGACATCCCAGACCACATCACGCTGTGGGGCTTGCGCCTGAAAATCTGCCAGGGCTTTGACCAATATGCCAACGTGCGCCCCACGCGCATCTTGCCGGGCATCGACGCGCCCCTCAAGCGTTGCATGCCCAAAGACCTGGACTGGGTCATCGTGCGCGAGAACTCTGAAGGCGAATACTCCGGCGTGGGTGGGCGTGTGCACCAGGGCCACCCGATCGAGGCGGCCACCGATGTGTCCATCATGACCCGCGCTGGAGTTGAGCGTATCTTGCGTTACGCCTTCAAGCTGGCGCAATCGCGCCCGCGCAAACTGCTCACCGTGGTGACCAAGAGCAACGCCCAGCGCCACGCCATGGTCATGTGGGACGAGATCGCGCTGCAGATTTCCAAAGAGTTTCCGGATGTGAAGTGGGACAAGGAGCTCGTCGACGCCGCCACGGCCCGCATGGTCAACCGCCCGGCCACGCTCGACACCTTGGTGGCCACCAACTTGCACGCCGACATTCTGAGTGACTTGGCCGCGGCCCTTGCGGGCAGCTTGGGCATTGCGCCCACGGGCAACATCGACCCCGAGCGCCGTTACCCCAGCATGTTCGAGCCCATCCACGGCTCGGCTTTTGACATCATGGGCAAGGGGCTGGCCAACCCGGTCGGTACTTTCTGGTCGGTGGTCATGTTGTTGGAGCACATCGGCGAGGACGATGCGGCCCAGCGTTTGATGAAAGCGGTGGAGGCCGTCACGGCCAATCCGGCGTTGCACACCGGCGACTTGGGCGGGAAAGCCCTGACGGTGGATGTCACCCAGGCGGTATGCAAGGCCTTGGCTTGAGGCCATGATGCCCTGCAGGATGCAGTTTGTCCTTTTCTCGAGTTAAATCTGTGAATGATTGGCCGACCCACTGCCTGAAAGGTTTGAACATGCGCTCCAAGTTTCTCTCCGTCGTCGCCGTTGGCGCCTTGCTGGCGTCTGCGAATGCGTTGGCACAGGAATACCCTGCAGCCAATAAAACCATCACCTTCGTCCTGCCCTATGCAGCAGGTGGCCCGACCGACAAGGCCGCACGCGACCTGGCGCAGTCCATGAGCAAGGCCATGGGTGGGCACAGCATCGTGATCGATAACGCGGCGGGCGCGTCCGGCTCTATCGGTGCGAACAAGGTCGCCAAAGCGTCCCCTGATGGCTACACGCTTTTGTTCACACACATTGCACAGGCTACCCTTTCCAGTTTCTTTCGCACCTTGCCTTACAACGTGGAGAAAGATTTCGAATACCTGGGTCTGGTCAGCGAAAACCCGATGAACCTGATCGGTCGCCCCAGCTTGCCCTCCAACAACATGGCCGAACTGGTGAGCTGGATCAACGCCAACAAGGGCAAGATCAACATCGCCAACGCTGGCCCTGGCTCGGCCTCGCACCTGTGCGGCATGCTGTTCCAGTCCACCCTCAAAGTGGACATGACCTCGGTGCCCTACAAAGGCACGGCACCCGCCATGACCGACTTGATTGGTGGCCAGGTGGATTTGATGTGCGACCAGACCACCACCACCATCCCTCAGATCGAAGGCAAGAAGGTCAAGTCGTTTGCCGTCACCACGTCCTCTCGCCTGAGCTCACCCGTCCTGAAAGACATGCCCACCATGCAGGAAGCCGGGCTCAAGGACTTCAACGTCACGATCTGGCAAGGCCTGTACGCGCCCAAGGGCACGCCAGCGGCCGTGCTCAAAAAGCTCAACGACGCCCTCAAGACCGCAGTCAAAGACCCTGAGTTCATCCGAAAGCAAGACGCTGGCGGGGCTTCTGTCATCAACGACGCGCGCAACGACCCGGCTGGGCACAAGTCTTTTGTGATGTCCGAAGTCACCAAATGGGCGCCGATCATCAAGTCGGCAGGGGTTTATGCCGATTGAGAAGTGCTGCATGGGAAGGGCGCATTGCTGTTTCAAGTTCAGCAAAAGACCTTATCCTCATCGACCGATCATTTCGCCTGAAGCTGCTTTGCCATGAACGACCCCCAAACCGCGCTGCGTCACCTCTACGATGTGGCCGTTCAACGCGCTTTGCCACTGAACAACACGGCTGCCCATTTGCCCGCGCCGCCCAAGGGCCGCACGCTGGTGCTGGGTGCAGGCAAAGCGGGTGGCGCTATGGCCCAAGCGGTCGAGGCCCTGTGGCCTGCTGACAAGCCCTTGTCGGGCTTGGTCGTCACGCGCTACGGCCACACGCCGCCACGCCCTTTGGGTTTGCCCGAGCGCATCGAGGTGGTCGAGGCTTCGCACCCCGTGCCTGATGCGGCGGGCTTGCAAGCGGCTGAGCGCATTTTGGCACTCACCCAAGGCCTCACTGCAGACGATTTGGTGCTTTGCCTCATCTCAGGCGGCGGTTCGGCGTTGCTGACCTTGCCCGAAGATGGCATTCGACTGGAAGACAAGCAAAGCATCAACCGCCAGCTCTTGGCCAGCGGCGCCAACATCGCCGAGATGAACTGTGTGCGCAAGCATCTCTCGCGCATCAAGGGTGGGCGTTTGGCTGCGGCCTGCGCTCCGGCGCGGGTGGTCACGCTCACCATCAGCGACGTGCCGGGCGATGACCCTTCCATCATCGCCAGTGGCCCTACGGTGCCAGATGCCAGCACCTGCGGCGATGCGTTGGCCATCTTGCAGCACTATGCGATCGATGTACCCGATGCGGTCACCCAAGCCTTGCAGTCCGGCTCGTGGGAAACGCCCAAGCCCGGTTCGGCGGTGTTCGAAGGCCACAGTGTGCACATGATCGCTACGCCCCAGCAAGCACTGGAGGCCGCGGCCGATGCAGCCCGCGCGATGGGTTTGAACGCTTACATTCTGAGCGATGAAATCGAAGGCGAATCGCGTGAAGTCGGCAAGGTGCACGCTGCGCTGGCTCGCGCTTCAGCCAAAGGGCAGGGGCCATTCATCAAACCCTGCGTCATTTTGAGCGGCGGCGAAACCACCGTGACCCTCAAGCCCCAGCCTGCAGGCACACCACGTGGACGTGGTGGTCGTGCAGGCGAGTTCTGCTTGGGCCTTGCTCAGGCGCTGCAAGGTCAGAACGGCGTGTGGGCGCTGGTGGCCGACACCGATGGCATCGACGGCATCGAAAACAACGCCGGGGCGCGCGTGGCGCCCAACACCCTCGAACGTGCCTTGGCCTTGGGACTCAAGGTCGAAGAGCACTTGCAGCGCAACGACGCGTATGGTTTTTTTGAGGCCTTGGGCGATCTGGTGATCACCGGCCCCACACACACCAATGTCAACGACTTCCGGGCAATCTGGGTGGCGTGAATGCGAAGCAGTTTGAGTGATGATTGAAATCTTTACAAACCATACGTCAATTATTGTTGATACTTATCTATGATTCTTCTTTACGCCGGATGATCGGCAACATCAAGGAGACAGGCCATGTTCTGTGACGCGTTCAATCGCACCGTGCCCATCATTTGGGGTTTGAGTTTGCTGGGGGCTTTGACGGCCTGCGGTGGTGGCAGTTCCAACAACACGATGGTGACTGTGCCAAGTGCACCCACCATGGAGGCGGCCACAGTGGGCAATGGCAGCGCCAGCGTGGCCTTTGCGGCGCCCAGCACCAATGGCGGTGCCAACATTTCGGCTTACACCGTCACTTGCGTCAATGGCTCCAGCAGATTCTCTGGCACCGCTGCGTCCAGTCCCATCAACGTGACCAGCATGACGAATGGCACTCTTTACAGTTGCAGTGTGACTGCCACCAACAGTGCTGGCACTGGTGCGGCGTCTTCCGCAGTGAGTGTGACGCCAACGGCAGGACTTGTGGCCAATTCCACTGCGGGTGTTTTGTGCTCTGTGGCTGACAGCGGGACACAGCAGCTGTCTTACACCAACAGCTCGCCTGGCGGCTCTGCGGTCTTGGTCAGCGAAAGTCTGCCCTACAACTACAGTTGGACCTGCAGTGGCGGTACCCGCGCCATGACAGGCAACGGCGTTCCCAACCACGCAGTGACGAACGGCAACTTCGCGACCAAAGTGTCGGCCCAGTCCAATTTGTCGGGCAGCATGACCACCAGTCCGACAGTGGGCAACACCATGACGCCGGTCAAGTTGCCTGGCTTTGCAATCAACAGCGTGAAAATGGACCCGGGCACCGCAGGCACCTGCACCGACAGCGCCACATCGACCACTTCGGGTTGCAACTATGCGGGTGGCAATGGCACCTGGCGAATGGAAGCTTTGAACGACCCCACTGTGAGCCCCTGGAAGTTTGATTTTGGCACCGACGACAGCAATGCCCACGTGCAACCCAACGGTCAGTACCACTACCATGGCATGCCGACCAACCTGATCACCAAGCGCAACAGCGCCAGCACCACCACCATGACCTTGGTGGGTTGGGCGGCAGACGGGTTCCCGATTTACGCCAACTATGGCTACAGTGCCGCCGCCAATGCCAGCTCTGCGCTCAAGGAAATGAAAGGCAGCTACCGGGTCAAGTCTTCGCCCAATGCGGGACGCCCTGCAACCAGCTTGTTTGCCATGGGCCACTTCCAACAAGATTGGGAATATGCGGCAGGTACGGGCGATCTGGACGAATGCAACGGACGCAATGGCGTGACACCAGAATTTCCACAAGGCACTTACCATTACTTCATCACCAAGACTTACCCTTTCATTCAGCGCTGCGTGAAGGGGTCGCCGGCCTACTGGGCCAATTCCATGCCCTGATCGCAAAGAGACGGTCAGCGCTGGCACCGCTTGTTCATGAAGCTTCTTTTACGTTGTTTTCGAGGCTTGAGTTGGCTCTTGCTGATGGCTTGCGCCAGCGCGCAAGCCCATCTGATGGTGGCCCAAAAGGGCACGCTCAATCTGCAAGGGGACGGGGCCTATCTGGTGGTGTCCTTGCCGGTGTCTGCATTTGTTGGCATTGACGACGATGGCGATGGCGCTTGGTCTGCCGAGGAACTGGGAGTGCATGGACCTCAAATCCAGAAACAGCTGCAGACGCATTTGCGTCTGCGCGATGCGCAAGGCCCCAGGCCCATGGATGCCGTTACCTTGGTGCCGACCCCACCTGACGAGAAACCGGGCGACCCCGTGACCCAATTGGTGGTGCTGGCACGATTCAAGCTGGCCCTTGCCTTGCAAGCCGATGGCCCTGAAACACCGAAGGGTCTGTGGGTTCATTCAGGCTTGTTTGGGCGGGCACAGGCAGAGCAAAAATTGAGCATCGCCGTGACCCAAGGACGCCACAAACAGCTCTTGGTCTTGACGCCAGAGCAGCCGGAGCTGCCCTTGTTTCCCTCGGGTTGGCGCGTGGTCGCCGACTATGTGGTGTTGGGCATGATGCACATCCTGACGGGTTGGGATCACCTCATGTTCCTGGCCGTGGTCTTGCTGGGTGGGGGCACTTGGTGGCAAATTTTGGGCATCCTGAGTGCGTTTACCGTGGGGCATGCCCTCACGCTCGCGTGGGGACTGTTGGGGCAAGTGCCATTCAGTGCACATTGGGTGGAGCCCACCATCGCCATGACGATTGTCGGCATGGCTGCTGTTGAGTTTTGGCAACGCCAACGCAAGCGTGAGATAGACATACTTTGGCGATTGGCTGCGGTATTCGCTTGCGCCTTGGTGCATGGATTGGGCTTGGCTTCGAGCTTGCAGGCCATCGGTTTGGATGCGGCCCACCGTGTGTGGAGTTTGTTGGGGTTCAATCTGGGGGTGGAGTTGGCGCAATGTGCGGTGGCCTTGGCTTTGGCGGGCATGGCCACCTTGCTGCTGTCGCGTCTGCCTGCCATTGTGCAAGCTCGTGTTCGTCTGTTGTGGCTGGCAAGCGCGGTGGTCGTGGGCGGCCTCTGGTTCATTGAACGACTGCTTTGATGTGTGTCAAAGCCCAGAACAAGAGGCACTGGCACATTCAAACCCACCATGGTTGCTGCTGTCGTCCCTTCGTCCGAATACCCTGCTGCTCTGGCGGTCGGCGCGGTCTTGCTGCACCGGGGTGATGCGTCCGACCCGGTCTTGCACCTCCTGCAGGGGCGGGTTGTGCTTGGCTTTTTGCAGCAAGGCGAGATGGTGCACCAGTTGGGAGTGATTGAAGGACCCTGCTGGCTGGAGGCCTCTTCAGGTTTGCTGGGCTTGCCACACGCGATCGATGCCATGGCCCTGACCCAGGTGCAATTGCATTACGTAGGTACATCAGAGTTTTTGGCGCAGGTGCACAGCATGCCTGGCCCTTCGCAAACCCTTTTGATGGACATGGCCAAGCAGCAGCGTCAGCAAACCGAGTTGGCTGTGAGCCGACTGGTCAAAGACGCCGATGCGCGTTGTGCCGAATGGCTCTTGCGCCATGCCCAGCCCGATGCTCTGATCGGCGGCCTGGCCGTCACCTTGCGTGAACGCAAACGCACCATTGCCGCGCAACTGGGCATCGCGCCCGAAACCTTTTCGCGTGTCTTGCGGCATCTGCGTGATCGCCAGCTCATCAGTGGCGCTGGTCGGGTTTTGGGCTTGCCCAACCCGCAAGCTTTGCGCGAACTCGCCGGGGTCTGAGCGCACCCAAAAAAAGGCGGGACCGTTCACACGGCACCGCCTTTGGGCGTGTTGACCAGCTGATGGGTTAACCCATCTTGGACGGTAACCACAGCGCAATGGCCGGAAAGCTGATCAGGATCACCAGGCGGAACAAGTCCGTCACCACAAAGGGGATGACCCCTTTGAAGATGGTGGTGAAACTCACATCCTTGACCACGCTTTTGATGACGAACACGTTCATTCCCACCGGCGGATGAATCAGCCCCAGTTCCACCGTCATCACGATGATCACGCCAAACCAGATGGGGTCAAAACCCAGTTGCACGATCACAGGGAAAATGATGGGCACCGTGAGGATGATCATGGCCATGGCGTCCATCAAGCAGCCCAGCACCAGGTACATGACCATGATGAGCGCCAGAACGCCGTAGCGACCGACACCCAGGCCAGTCAGCATTTCGGTCAGCTTTTGCGGCACTTGCGTGATGGTCAGGAAGTATCCAAACAGCAAGGCACCAATCAGCACGGTGAACACCGCCGCCGATGTGCGCGTGGCCGACAGCAAGGCTTCGCGGATGCCTGCACGGTCGAGCTTGCCACGCAAGACCCCCAGCAGGAAGGCGCCACTGGCCCCCACGCCACCGGCCTCGGTGGGCGTGAAGAATCCGCCGTACAAGCCCCCAATCACGAACATGAAGAGCACCAAAGGAGCCCAGACATCCTTGAGGCCATTGAAGCGCTCACCCCATGACTTTTGTTCGCCGCGTGGCAACAAGTCAGGCTTGAAGTGCACGATGATCATGATGGTGATGACGTACAGCAGCATCGCCAACAAGCCTGGCACGATGCCGGCCATGAAAAGCTTGCCAATGTCTTGCTGCGTCAAGATCGCATACACGGCCAACACGGTCGATGGCGGCAGCATGGCGCCCAGCGTGCCACCCGCGGCAATCACCCCCGTTGAAAAGGATTGCGGATAGCCAAAGCGGCGCATTTCGGGGTAAGCCACCGATGAGAAGGTGGCTGCGGTCGCGACAGACGAGCCGCAAATGGCTGCAAAGCCGCCACAAGCCAGAACAGTGGCCACACCCAGACCGCCACGCATGTGCCCGATGAAGGCATTGGCTGCGCGGAACAACTCCTTGCTCACGCCAGAGACGGACACGAAAGCGCCCATCAGCATGAACATGGGAATCACACCGAAGGTGTAATCGGTCACCGTGCGCATGGACGACTGTCCAATCAGCTTGAGCGCGGGGCCGGGGCCAGCGATGTAGGCATAGCCCGTGACCCCCACCAGACCCATCGCCATGCCCACAGGCACACGCAAAAGCATCAGGCCAAACAGCACCAGAAAGCCAATGATGGCTACGGCATCAGGACTCAAATCCATGCCTTACTCCACGTCTTTATGTTCAGGATGTTCTTCCAACGTTTCAGGCTGGAAGATCAAGCGCCAGGTTCGTATGGCAATGAGCAGCACGGCGCAGACATCACCCATCCATGCCACAGCAAAAAAGGGCCAGGTCGGCAAGTTCAGGTCGTAGGTGAGCACGTTGTCGTTGTAGGTGCCGCGCACCTTGTCAAACAACATGATGGTCTGCACGGTGACAACAAACAACAGCACCAGAGTTGCAAAGACGTCGATGAAGCGTTTGAGGCGTGCGTTAGACAAACTCCAAATCAAGTCCACCGTGATGTGGCTGCCTCGGTAGCTGGTGGCCGCAATGCCCCAAAAAATCAGGATGCCCAGCATCAAACGACCGAAGTCGTAAGCGTCCGGGATCGAAGTGCTGAAAAATTTTCGCAACAACACCGAAATGAAGATGTTGGCCGCCACCAGTCCAACGAACAGGGCAGCCATCCACTCGATGGAATCGATGATGCGGTCAAAGACATTCTTTTTGACCGCGGTCGTGGTCTGCATGCCGCGTCCTTACATCGCTGATTTGTATTTGGCCAGCGACTGGCGCAAAGCATTCATCACAGCCGCAGGGTCTTCGCCGCGCTTCTTCACGTCTTCTGCCCATTGCTTTTCGGCCGGTGCCACGGCATCTTTCCAGACCTTGATCTGGTCGGGTGTGAGTTTGTAGACCTCTCGGCTGGCGTCTGCAGCCAGCTTGGTGTGGCCAGAGATTTCAAAGTCAGCCCAGGCACTGCCCACCTTTTCAGCCCACTCGCTGGTGCAGTGGCTGTCCACCGCAGCTTTTTGGGTGGGTGACAGGGCGGTGTATTTGTCCTTGTTCATGACCCAGACAAAAGGCGTGACATAGAAAGGCACATCCATGTGGTACTTGACCACTTTATCGATGCCAAACAAGGTCAAAGAACCCCAGGGAAAAGTGATTGCATCGGCCACACCACGCTCGAGCATGTCGCGCGACTCGGGGGCAGACGCCTGCACGTTGGTGCCGCCCAACATGGTGATGACCTGACCCACAGTGGCGGTGGCAGGACGCACTTTCATGCCCTTGATGTCGGCAGGCGAGACGATTTTCTTGCGTGAATGAAAGGCGCCTGGGTCGTGCACGAAGGCAAAGCAGAATTGCACTTCCTTCATTTCCTTGGCGGCGTAGTTGCGGTACCAGGCGTCCACCGCGGCCGAGCCGGCTTTGGCGTTGTTGATCATGAAGGGCAGCGAAGTGGCCGCAAAAACAGGAAAGCGCCCGGGCTGGTAGCCGGGGTTCACATACGAGAAGTCGGCAATGCCGTCACGGGCCATGTCGTAGTGGTCAAAGGCCTTGCCCAGTTGTTCGGAGGGGAACAAGGTGGTGTTGAGCGTGCCACCAGAGGCTTTCTTGAGGCTCTCGCCCCAGGCTTGCAATGCAGGGTTCAAGGCGTGCTGGGCGGGCACCCAGCTCGACATCTTGATCATGGTGTTTTTGTCTTGTGCAAGGGCCACTGTGCTCAAGCTCAGGGCAGCCAGTGATGCGCCCAAAGTGACCAAGCGTTTGGATTGCTGAAAGTTCATCGGTTGTCTCCAAGTTGTTGTCGAAAGTGATTAATGTGATGAAAGCGTCAACTTATCGTAGACCCTTTTGAGGGGGCGAGGTACTGGGGTTGTACCCAAGATGACAGCAGTTGTTCATGAAGTGGTGCGCGGGTTTTTCATCCACCGAATCGGCTGCGCCACCACGGGGCGTGCCGGCGCACCACTTTGGATCAGTGCCGCATCCAAGGATTTACCCGCCTCGTCTTGCAATGCCGCTTGTCGGATGCGTGCAATGCTCAGCACTTGTTCTTCCGTGCTTTGACCTTCACGATGTGTGGCGGCATGCGTGATGATGTGCATCAGGTTGTCTTTGCCGCGTTCGTTGGTGCTGCCGTAGCCTTTGATGAGCTGACCGCAACGCGCCACTTCATGCCCCAACTGACGGTCGCGGTGGGTCGCCAGGATCACGGCTTGGGTCCATTGCTCAATGGCTTGTTGTTCGGCCCTGAACCGGCTGCCCAGAGGTCGCAATACTTTGAGGCTGGCCATCAAGCGAAGGGCCAACATGCCGGTGACAGAGTGGGTTCTGATCTTCAGGGGCAGGGCCCAAGGCCCCAGTCCCTTGGCCACACGGGCGCGGTCCCAGCGGATCAAACTTTGCGCCCAGCGTGTGGGGAGCAGCCCCGCCAATTCCGGAACACCCGGCTTGAAATGGTCGTAGATTTTCAGCAGGTCGGCTTCTTGCGCCTTGACCTCGCCGCGAACCCTGTGCAGGCGTGACTCACGGCTTTTGAGGTCGGCCACGCGCACCACGTCATCAAACGCCATCCACAAGGCCAACCAACGTGCGCTTTCTTCGGTCACGGGCCAGGCTTGGCTGTCCGGGCGCGCCGTTTTTTCAGCAGACCAAACCGCATCCAAGCGCTCGAGGTAGGTCTGTGCGTAAGACAGGTTCTGGTACTCCAGCACACGGGCATAGCCCAACGACACCATGGGATGCAGCGGTGCAGGAAAAGCCTGTGCCACAGCCCCAGGCACTTCAGGGGGTGGCGGTTGCGAAGGGGCCATCACAGATTCGATGAAGTCTTGGTGCTGGCGCTGCGCAGCGACGGCGTCATAGCCCATTCCAAAACCCCTCAGGCTGGCCTTTGCGGCCTTGCCAGAGTGGCCAATCACGGATTCGTACTCCGCCCTGGAGAAGGGCAGCAAGCCGCTGGCCGCAATGCAACCGAGCATGACCGCGCTGACCACGGTGCCTGCTTTCTGGGTCATGCGGGCCATGTCCACAATGTGGTGCGCTTTGCTGTGCATGCGCACCAGTTTGAGCAGGGCATCATCGTTCTGGCGACCATCGCCCATGCTCATCTTTTCGGTCGTGGTCAGAATGCGCGAAGACGAGGTGATCACGCAGCTGTGCTCGGCAGATGTCAGGCCGTTGCTGATCTGCCGCGCGGTCTCGAGCAATTCGGAAGACACCAAGGCATCGAGCCGGCCGGGCAGCGGGTTCAAGCCCAGCACCGGGCGCTTGCCTCCCAGTGCACTGTGCGGCTGCGGGAATACCTCTATGTAATAGGTGGTTGCGCCGGTGCGCTGGGCCACGCCGGGGATGGACGTCGCTTGCGCAGGATGGTCGGCATGGCGGGCCACATCGACCAGCCAGTCGGCCAGCACACCGCCCCCTTCGCCCCCCAGGGCACACAACAAAATGGAAATCGCTTGGGTCATGTTCGGTTCAAATCTGAGGCGTTCAAGTCGGTTGCAGCAGTCGCACCGCGCGGCTTTGCAGGCCATGCCAAAGGCGTTCATGCCACTTGGGGTTTTGCACCACTTCGGCACGGTAAAAAGACGGGCACAGCGTGGCCGCATGCGCGTTTTCACCGCACAAGCCACAGCCCACACAGCCGTCGATCACAGTGGCCACCGGGTCCACCTTCAGCGGGTCGGGGTTGTCCTTGAGCGTCAGCGTCGGGCAACCCGACAGGCGGATGCAGGCATGGTCGCCATTGCAAACGTCTTCGTCCACACCGTATTTCACACGCTCCACACGTTCGCCTTTGGACAGCAGCGAGGCCAGCCAGGGCTTGATGCGGCGTTGGCGTTCGAGCTGACATTCGCCTTCGGCCACGATCACCTTCAGCCCCTGAAACTCGGTCGTGAAGGCTTCGGTCAGCGTGGCCTGCATATGGCTGACTTCGTAGGTGTGCACCGTGCGCAACCATTGCACGCCCAGGCCCTTGAGGGTGGACTCGATGGTTTGGTTGGTGTGCACCACGCTTTGGCGTTTGTCGCCCGCCAGTTCCTTGGCGATATCGGTGGGCGTGTTGATGATGTCTTGCGTGCCGGTGGCCGAGGTGTACCCGTTCTTGAAGATCAAAAGCACCGCGTCGTCACCGTTGAACAGCGCACTTTGCACGCCAGTGAGCAAGCCGTTGTGCCAAAAGCCGCCGTCACCCATCACAGACAAGACACGGCGCTTCATGAGTGGCGACACACCCGCCCGGCTGGCCAAGCTCATGCCGTAGCCCAGGATGGAGTGGCCCACTGAAAAAGGCTCAAAAGTGGCCAGCGCATGGCAACCGATGTCACCCGAAATGTGCACCGGACCGACGTCTTGCTGGGCCAATTTCAGAGCCGAAAACACTGGCCGCTCGGGGCAGCCAATGCACATCCCTGGCGGGCGTGGGGGCAAGCCTGCTGCCAAGGCTGCTTGCACGTCCTGGCGTCGCGTTGCATTCGTCTGAAGCCATTGCGGCGTGCGCTCTGGGATCAGTTCTGGCCGGTGCTTTTGCAAGAACTTGAGCAGGCCTTGCGCCATCACTTCGGCGGTGTACTCGCCCCCCTGAGGCAGCATGTCTTTGCCATGCAAAGGGGTTTGCAAGTCTTTGCGGCGCAAGGTCAGGGCCAGCTCTTGCTCGATGTACTCGGGTTGGCCTTCCTCCAGCAAGAGCACGGCCGATTTGTTGGCGCAAAAGCGGGTGAGCTCTTCTGGCACCAGAGGGTAGGTCACGTTGAGCACAAGGATGGACAGCGTGCATTCCCCAAACGCATCGGCCAACTCGAACTGCTGCAAGGCGCGGATCAGTGTGTTGTAAAGGCCGCCTTGCACGATCAGGCCCAGGTCTTTGTGGCTGCTGCCTTCAAAATGTTCGTTGAGCCGGTGTTCGGTGATGAAGCGGCGTGCCGCTGGCAAGCGCTCTTCGATCTTGCGCTTTTCATGCACAAAGGTCACCGGTGGGTGGGCCAGTCGCATGTAGTCAAAACTGGCCGGGTCATTCATCAGGTGACGTTTGGAAATTTTCGGGGCTTGGTTGTCACGTGTTTCAAAGCTGCCGCGCACATGGCAAGCGCGGATGCGCAGCTCCATCATCACCGGCATGTTGGACGCTTCGGACAGCCGAAAACCGTGCTCGACCATGTTGACCATCTGGCCCAACTCCGGGCGCGGGTCCAGCAGGCACATGCCCGACTTGAGCGCGTAGGCATGTGTGCGCTCCTGGATCACGCTGGCGCCTTCGCCATAGTCTTCGCCCACCACGATCAACACCCCCCCGGTCACGCCGGGCGACGACAAATTGGACAGCGCATCGGCTGCCACGTTGGTGCCGACAATCGACTTCCAAGTCACCGCACCGCGTATGGGGTAATGGATGGACGCGCCCAGCATGGCCGCAGCCGAAGCCTCGTTGGAGCAGGCTTCCACATGCACGCCCAGCTCGTCCATGTAGGGCTTGGCCTGCACCATGACGTCCAGCAGGTGTGAGACCGGGGCGCCCTGGTAGCCGCCCACATAGCTCACGCCCGACTGCAGCAGGCCCTTGGTGATGGCCAGGATGCCTTCACCGTGAAAGACTTCTCCCGTGCCCATGCGCAGGGCCTTGATTTCTTCGTGAAATGAGACTTCCAAAGTACGCTCCTTGCGTTGATGGCCTGGCATGAAGGCCATTGAGCACCTTCCAAATTGTCAGTGCTACCAATAACGCCAACAAACACTATGCATTCAATTGAACTCACGCGAACCTGCAGGCAGTCATCTTGGTTACAGCCCAAGCATGAGCGGAGCGCCACCATGCGGTGTCAACTTGTACAGGAACCGAGCCATGACCAGCAGACGAGGGTTGATTCAATGGGCCGCCATGGGAGCCACGCTGAGCAGTTTGGGCCACGCGTGGGCTGGACCATTTCCTGAGAAAGCGATCAAATTGGTCGTTCCCTACCCCTCAGGCGGAGGTGCCGACCAATGGTGCCGAATTGTGGCGGGCAAAGCCGAGAAGTTGTTGGGTCAGCCCATCGTGTTTGATTACAAGCCGGGAGCCAGCACGACGATTGGGGCGGATGCTGCAGCGAAAGCGCCAGCAGATGGGTACACCATCCATCTGATTGACAGCACTGCATTTGCCTATGTGCCCAATATGCGTAAAGTGCCTTACGACGCACTCAAGGCCTTCACGCCCTTGGTTCATTTGGGAGATTTGCCTTTTGCGCTGCTGGCGCACCCCTCTGTACCGGTCCGAAATTTACAAGAATTGATCGCCTATGCCAAAGCCAATCCAAACAAGCTCAATTGCGCCAGCGCTGGGGTCGGCTCTCCCCATCACTTGATTGCTGAAATTTTGAAACAACGGGCAGGCATTGCGATGAACCATGTGCCCTACAAGGGGTCCGCGCAGTACATGGCCGATCTGGTGGGCGGTCAAGTGGACCTGGCCGTTTCCACCCTGGGGCCAGCGATGCCCCACATTCAAACAGGCCGCATCCGTGCTTTGGCGGTGTCTTCAGGCAAGCGTTCTGCATCCATGCCCGATGTCCCCACCATTGCAGAGCAAGGGTTTGAAGGCTTTGATGAAAAACCATGGAACTGCTTTGTGACCAATGCGGGCGTTCCTGCGGACGCCCTGGAGCGCTTGCGTGCGGCTTTTCGGACCACCATGGACGACCCCGAGGTGGTTCAAGCTTTGCGCAAAACGGGTGTCGAAGAAATAGGGCGCATGCCACTGACCCAAATCACCGAACAAATGCGCTTGGACTACCTCAAATGGGGCGAAGTCATTCGCCGCGCCAAGATCACCGTGGACAGCTGATCGTTTTGAACGCGCGACCAGCTGGGGCCTCATCAATCCGATGTTCGGGCCTTGTCGCGGTGTTGGTCAAACACCGTGCCTTGTGCGAAAAGGGCCTCTATTTGCGCAACCGAATAGCCCAAATGTGTGAGCACCGATTGGGAATGTTGACCCAGCCAAGGCGCTGGCATGCGAATGCTGCCCAGTGCACCACTCGATTTGATGGGCAAGCCCAAAGTTTTCATGGGGCCAATGATGGGGTGGTCGATGTCATGGACCATCTTGCGCGCCTGAATATGCGGGTCATGCAAGGCTTGCTCGTAGCCAAAAACGGGGCCACCCGGAATGCCTTGGGCGTCCAGTTGCTCAACCCAGTGGGTGGTTGATTTTTGGGTCAACACTGTTTCGATGTCGCTTTCGAGTGCGTCCGCATTTTTGACCCGCAAGGCTTGCGTGAGGTATTCCGGGCGCTGAGGCCAGTCGGGTTGATGGATGATTTTTTCACAAAACGTCACCCACATTTTTTGTGTGCCTGCGCCCACAGTCACATAACCGTCTTGCGTGCGGTAGGCTTGGTATGGGGCAGAGCGCCTGTGGCGTGTGCCTGTGGCGCTCGGTGTCTCGCCAGAACCAAAATAAGCACCGAACTCCCAAGGGGTCCAGGCCAATCCGGCCTCCAGCAAAGACGTTTCGAGGTACTGGCCTTCACCAAACCTCAGCTTGCCAATCAGGGCGCCCAAAATGCCCGACAGGGCGGTCACGCCACTGGCGATGTCGTTCATGGCAATGCCCACTTTGGCTGGGCGCCCACCGGGCTCGCCGGTCATCATCATGATGCCCGACATGCCTTGGGCAATGATGTCAAAGCCGCCCTTTTGGCCATACGGCCCGGTCTGTCCAAAGCCAGACATGGCGGCGTAGATCACGCCCGGGTTGTTTGCCCGGATGCTGTCGTAATCCAGCCCCATGCGCTTGACGACACCAGGCCGAAAATTTTCCAAAACGATGTCGGCTTGCGCCGCCAGTTGATGAGCGATTTTCAGACCTGCCGGGTCTTTCAAGTTCAGTGCAATGCTTTTCTTGTTGCGGTTGAGCACCGCAAAGCAATACGATTCACCATTGATTTGCGGCTCAAATTGCCGCGAGGTGTCACCCTTGTCTGCATTTTCCAGCTTGATGACTTCGGCGCCCATGTCCCCCAACACCATGCTGCAGTAGGGACCGGCCAAGACGTTGGTCAAGTCCAGGACGCGAAGGCCAGACAAAGGAAGTTTCATGGTGGGCTTTCTGCTTTCAAGTCATTTTTCTCAGCGGCCTATGAACACGGGAGGGCGTTTTTCCATGAAGGCGGTGCGCCCTTCGATGAAGTCAGCGCTGTCAAAGCATTGCGCCACCACACGGTTGCACAGCGCCACGTCGCGCAAGGATTCGTCTTTGACGATTTCACCCACGATGGTTTTGATGGACGCCACCGTCATGGGCGCGTTGGCGGCAATCGTGTCCGCATACTGCTGCACATAAGCGGCCAAATCGTCCTTGGGCACCATGCGGTTGATCAGGCCCATGGCCAGCGCTTCGGGTGCGCTGAATTGCCGCGCCGTGAAAAAGATTTCTTGTGCAAATGAGGGGCCCACCACGTCCACCAGCTTGCGCACGCCGTCGTATTCGTAACCCAGGCCCAGCTTGGCCGCAGGCACGGCAAAACGCGCGTTGTCAGAGGCAATGCGGATGTCGCAGTTCAGCGCCACGGCCACGCCGCCGCCAATGCAGTAGCCTTGAATCATGGCCAGGGTGGGCTTGTTCAGGGTCTTGAGGGCTTGGATGCCTTGTTGGGCCACCCTGTCGTAACGTGCGGTCGCTTCTGCCGAGTCGCGTTGGTCGGCAAACTCCGAGATGTCAGCACCGGACACAAAGGCTTTTTCTCCTGCGCCATGCACCACCACCACTCGGATGTTGGGGTCGGCTGCAAAGTCGGTGGCAATGTCAGCCAGGCCTTGCCACATTTCTAAGGAAACCGCGTTGTGCCGGGCCGGGTTGTTGAAGGTGATCCAGCCGACGTGCTTGTCCTTGCGTGCGGCCATCTTGTCTGTTTTCAACGATTGCATGGGCAACTCCAATTGGATTTGGGCCAGTATGTGCCGCATGCAAGCTGCCAAGGGTTACCCGCGTGACAGATGCGCTTGGGTTTGGGCTTGCCGTTTTGTTGCGGTGTGCTGCGTGCTAACGTGTCAACAGATTTCAATTTTCAAATCATGACTTCGCACCCCAACTACCTCAGTGAAACCGAAGCGCCCAGCCGTGCCGATGTGGACGCCCTGCGCGGCCTGACCTTGCTTGAATTTGGCACCGACTGGTGCGGCCACTGCCGCGCTGCGCAGCCTGCGGTGGCGCAGGCGCTGGCCCGGCAGCCACAGTGGCAACACCTCAAAGTGGAAGACGGTCCGGGCCGGGCTCTGGGCCGCAGCTACCGCGTCAAACTCTGGCCCACCTTGCTGGTCTTGCGCGATGGCCAGGAAGTGGCCCGCGTGGTGCGCCCCACCGCCGTGCAAGACGTGTTGAACGTTTTGGCTGCTTGAGGCATGGCCAACATCACCGCTTGGCAAAAGCCAATCGAAGCGGCCCTGCGTGCGCAGGCCGATGCGCAGCAGGCGGTGCCCACGAAGGCTTACACGTTGGGTCAGTTTGAGTTTCTGGGTTTGCCGAGCAACTGTCTGGCCTCAAGTGCAGAGAGGCGGGCAAGCAACTGGGCTGACTGGCTGGGGGCAGCGAAAAAATGGGAGAGTAACTGCACAGGTCAGGTCAGCAAGCCACCCGCGTCCTCGTACCAAAACATCAGCGCACCGTCGTAGCTTTCCCACACGCAGCCGTTGCAGCCGCGCCCGCAGCACGAGGTGGGCTCAGGGGGCGGCTCTCTGAAGTCGTGGCCAGCCGCTTGCAAGCGTGCCTGGAATTGCGCAATGCCCCGGCGCACTGACGCGCGCTGGGCCAGGTTGGGGTCGATGATGGGGTGATCGTTCTCGCAGCTCATGCACGATTGTCTGACAAGCCTGCAGTCGCAGCGATGTGGCCTTGCACCACCGTGTGCGCAATCAAGCGTTCATCGCCCAGCACGACCATGGCGAACAGCCACTCGGCCAAGGTTTCGGTTTGCGCGGTGCGGCGCGCCAGCAATGGCGTGGCTTTGGGGTTAAGCGCCACAAAGTCGGCTTCGCAGCCGGGCAGCAAGTTGCCTACTTTGCCGTCCAAATCGAGCGCAGCAGCAGCCCCCGCCGTGTGTTGCCACCACAAGTGCTCGGGCGCGAGACTGGTGCCGGGGCGCACTGCGTTTTGTCTGGCCACAGTGTAGGCCGCATGCATGGTGTGAAAGGGGCTGAAGCTGGTGCCGCCGCCCACGTCGCTGGCCAGGCCGTAGCGCAGACCGGCCGCATCTGAAGCGGGGTAGTCGAAGAACCCACTGCCCAGAAACAGGTTGCTGGTGGGGCTGACGGCGGCCGTCGCGCCCACCTCGGCCATGCGCTGCCGGTCGGTGTCGTCGAGGTGGATGCAGTGCGCGTAAACCGAGCGCTGGCGCAGCAGGCCTGAGCGGTCGTAGACGTCCAGATAGCTGCGTGCCTCGGGAAAAAGTTCTTGCACCCAGCGGATCTCGTCCACGTTCTCGGCCACGTGTGACTGGATCCACACATCCGGAAACTGCTGCGCGATCTCGCCTGCGCCATGCAGTTGCTCGCGGGTGCTGGTGGGCGCAAAGCGCGGCGTGATGGCGTAACCCAGGCGGTCTACCCCGTGCCAGCGGCGGATCAGGTCTTCGGTCTGGCGCAGGCTCAAAGCCGTGTCGGTGTCGCGCAGGCCGTCGGGGCTGTGGCGGTCTTGCAGCACCTTGCCGGTGACCATGCGCAGTTGGCGTTTTTGCGCTTCGGCCATGAAAGCATCGACCGACTCGGGGTGTGCGGTGGCAAAACACAGGGCCGTGGTCACGCCGTGGCGCATCAGCTCGTCCAGAAAAAACGCGCTGACTTCGTGCGCGAAAGCGGGGTCCACAAACTGTTTTTCGTGTGGAAAGGTGTAGTGCTCCAGCCACGGCAGCAGGCCGTCGGCGGGCGAGCCGATCACATCGGTCTGCGGGTAGTGGATATGCAGGTCGACAAAGCCGGGCGCGATGCACAGGCCAGGCCAGTGGGTGATGGGCAGATCGGGGTACTGCGCAGCCAAGTCGCGGTAGGGGCCGATGGCCTGGATGCGCACGATGCCGTCGGCCTCGCGTGCGGAGACGAGCAGGCCGTCTTGTTCATGGCAGGGCGCAGGCTCATCGGCTCGCGGAAACCACAAGAGGCCAGCGCGCCAGCCTTGCATGTCGGTCAATGTCTCGTTGCGGTTCATCGGATGGGCAGGGATAAATCCGGGGGGATGGTAAGCGGCCCGGTGGTACATTGTGCGGCAATCTTTTCATATGCAAGGTGCGGTTCAGTTTTTTAGGCACAAACTTTGCGTGTGGCTTATTTGGATTCCCATTTCTATTCAGTCATGACCACACCCCTCTTGTCTTTACAGGGCATCACCAAGCGCTACCCGGGCGTGGTGGCCAACCAGGACGTGTCGCTGACCGTGATGCCCGGGCAGGCCCATGCCGTGCTGGGCGAAAACGGTGCGGGCAAGTCCACGCTGATGAAAATCATCTATGGCTCGGTCAAACCCGATGAGGGGCAAATCCTGTTCAAAGGCCAGCCGGTCAGCATCCGCAACCCGCAAGAAGCACGCAAGCTGGGCATCAGCATGGTGTTCCAGCACTTCAGCCTGTTTGACACGCTGACTGTGGCCGAAAACGTCTGGCTCGGTCTCGACAAGTCCCTGCCGCTGGCCGAAGTGGCACGCCGCATTGAAGCCAAAGCCAGCGAATATGGACTGGACATCGAGCCCCAGCGCCCAGTGCACACCCTGAGCGTGGGCGAGATGCAGCGGGTCGAGATCATCCGCGCCTTGCTGACCGAGCCGAAGTTGTTGATCCTGGATGAACCGACCTCGGTGCTGACGCCGCAGGCCGTCGAGAAATTGTTCGTGGTGCTCAACAAGCTGGTGAGCCAAGGCTGCAGCTTGCTCTACATCTCGCACAAACTGCACGAAATCCGCGCCCTGTGCAGCGCCTGCACAGTGTTGCGCGGGGGCAAGGTCACCGGTGTCTGCGACCCGCGTGAAGAGTCGAACGCCTCGCTCAGCCGGTTGATGATTGGCGCTGAGCCATCAGCCCTGGCGCTCACGCCACGCACGCCTGGTGGTGTGGTGCTGTCGGTGAGGGGCTTGAGTTTGCCCAAGCAGGACCCCTTTGGCATTGACTTGGACGGCATTGGTTTGCAAGTGCGCAGCGGCGAAGTCGTGGGCTTGGCCGGCGTGTCGGGCAATGGCCAGCGTGAGTTGATGTGGGCGTTGTCGGGTGAGGACACCCGTGCACCCGCAGGCGCCATCGAGGTGGCAGGGCAGAGCGCTGGGCGCATGGGGCCGCAGCGCCGCCGCAGCTTGGGTTTGCATTTTGTGCCTGAAGAGCGCTTGGGACGAGGCGCTGTGCCGTCCATGAGCCTGGCGCACAACTTGCTGTTGACGCGCAACGAATCGTTGGGCAAGGGCGGCTGGATCCGCATGAAGGATTTGGCCGAACAAGCGCGCGGTGTCATTGACCGGTTCAAGGTCAAGGCTTCAGGGCCCGATGCCACTGCCCGCTCTTTGTCTGGGGGCAATTTGCAAAAATTCATTGTGGGGCGCGAAATCAGCGCAGCCCCGACATTGCTGATCGTGTCACAACCCACCTGGGGCGTGGACGTGGGGGCGGCTGCGCAAATCCGAGGTGAAATCCTCGCGCTGCGCGATGCCGGTTGTGCGGTTTTGGTGGTCAGTGAGGAGTTGGAAGAATTGTTCGAAATCTCAGACCGATTGCATGTGATTGCCAAGGGGCGTTTGTCGCCTTCATTGCCACGCCAGGAAGCGACCGTGGAGCGCATTGGCGAGTGGATGAGTGGCCTGTGGCCAGAAAACGCCAAAGAGGTGCAGCATGTTGCGGCTTGAACCCCGTCCTCAGGCGTCCAAGGCTTGGACATTTGCTTCGCCCCTGCTCGCGCTGGTGGTGACGGTGTTGATTGGTGTGCTGCTGTTTGTGGCGCTGGGCAAAGACCCCTTGCGCGGTTTGCAGATGTTTTTCTGGGAGCCCTTGAAGTCCAGTTATGCCATCGGTGAATTGATGGTCAAGGCCACGCCGCTTTTGCTGATCGCGCTGGGGCTGGCGGTGTGCTTTCGCTCCAACGTGTGGAACATCGGTGCCGAAGGCCAGTTTGTGGTGGGCGCGGTGTGTGCGGGCGGCGTAGCGCTCTTGGCCGGCAAAGACACGGGACGCTGGATTGTGCTGGCCGTGCTGGCTGCAGGCATGCTGGGCGGCATGCTCTGGTCGGGCATCACGGCGCTGCTGCGCGACCGTTTCAACGCGAGCGAAATTTTGGTGAGTTTGATGCTGGTGTATGTGGCCGACATGCTGCTGAGCTTTCTGGTGTACGGCCCTTGGAAGGACCCTGCGGGCTACAACTTTCCGCAGACCAAGACCTTTGAGCTGGTGACGCAAATCCCGCGTTTGATGAGCGGCTCGCGTGTGAGCGTGGGCTTGCTGGTGGCACTGGCATGTGCTGCTGGTTTGTGGGTGTTCCTGTTTCGCACGCGGGCGGGCTTTGCCCAGCAAGTGGGCGGCCTGGCACCCGATGCCGCGCGGTACGCCGGTTTTTCTTCGCGCAAAACCTTGTGGGTGGCGCTGCTGAGCTCTGGCGCAGCAGCCGGTTTGGCGGGTGCTCTGGAAGTCGCAGGCCCCATCGGGCAGCTCACGCCGTATGTGCCGGCAGGCTACGGTTTTGCGGCCATCATCGTGGCCTTTGTGGGGCGCTTACACCCTGCGGGCATGGTGTTATCGGCCATTTTGATGAGCATGTTCTACATCGGCGGTGAGTTGGCCCAGTCGCGCTTGGGGCTGCCCAAGTCGATCACGGGTGTGTTCCAGGGTTTGTTGCTGTTCAGCTTGCTGGCCTGCGACACCTTGGTGAATTACAAGCTGCGCTGGACCGCTGCCACGGGCGCTGCCCAGAAAGGACACGCCTGATGGAAGCCTATGCTTTGCTTTTGGCCGCCACGCTCAACGCGGGCACGGTGCTCGCGATCGCTTCGCTGGGTTTGCTGATCAACGAAAAAGCCGGCGTGCTCAATCTGGGTGCGGAGGGCATGATGCTGTGCGCCGCCATTGCCGGCTTTGCCACCGTGGTGCACACGGGCAGTGATGTGGCCGGCTTTTTAGCCGGCATGGGGGCGGGCGCTTTGCTGGCGGCCATCTTTGGTGTGCTGGTCATTTGGCTGGGCACCAACCAGTACGCCACAGGTTTGGCCTTGAGCCTTTTTGGTGCGGGCTTTTCAGCCTTTGCGGGCATCCGTTATGTGCAAGAGAAATTGCCCGAGCGCCCCAGCTTTGCCGTCCCGCTGCTGTCGGACATCCCTTGGGCGGGGCCAGCCTTGTTCCAGCAACACCCGATGGTTTACATCGCCATGGGCTTGTGCCTGGCACTGATTTGGTTTTTGTTCAAGAGCCGCACCGGTTTGGTGCTGCGGGCGGTGGGCGAGTCGCCTGAGTCTGCCCACGCTTTGGGCTATCCGGTGCGCCGCATCCGTTTGGCTGCTGTGGTCATGGGCGGTGCCTTGTGCGGCCTGGCAGGCGCTTACATTTCAATCATTTACACGCCCTTGTGGGTGGAGGGCATGGTGGCCGGCAAAGGCTGGATCGCCTTGGCTTTGACCACGTTTGCCACCTGGCGTCCGGCACGTGTTTTGCTTGGTGCTTATCTGTTTGGCGGGGTGACGATGTTGCAGTTCCATTTGCAGGGTGCGGGGGTCGATGTCCCCAGCCAGATGCTCACGGCGCTGCCTTATTTGTCGACCATCGTGGTGTTGGCGCTGATTTCCCGCAATCCAGCTTGGATTCGGGTGAACATGCCTGCATCGCTCGGAAAACCCTTCCATCCGGGTTCATAATGTATTTTTTCACCCCTGTAACTTTGTCCATAAAGGAACTGACATGACAGACTTTTCCAAGCGCTCCGTCATCAAGATGGTTGCCCTGACAGCCTTGGCTGCCGCTGCGCTCGTCGGCTGCGGTAAAAAAGAAGAGGCCCCCAAGGCCGACGCAGCACCGGCCAAGGCCGAGCCCCTGAAGGTGGCGTTCGCTTACGTGGGCCCTGTCGGTGACGGCGGTTGGACCTTTGCCCACGACAACGCCCGCAAGGCGGTGGAAAAAGAATTCGGTGACAAAATCGTCACCAGCTTCGTCGAGAACGTGCCTGAGAGCGCTGACGCCGAGCGCGTGATTCGCGACATGGCCGGCCAAGGCAACAAGATCATCTTTGGCACCACCTTCGGTTACATGGAGCCCATGCTCAAAGTGGCCGCCGACATCAAGGACGTCAAGTTCGAGCACGCCACCGGCTACAAAAAAGCCGAGAACATGCGCACCTACGACAGCCGCACCTACGAAGGCGCTTACATGGCGGGCGTGATTGCAGGCAAGATGACCAAGTCCAACACCCTCGGTGTCGTGGCTTCGATCCCAATTCCTGAAGTGATTCGCAACATCAACTCCTTCACACTGGGTGCCCAGTCGGTCAACCCCAAAGTCAAGACCAAAGTGGTCTGGGTGAACGAATGGTTTAACCCACCAAAGGAAACCGAAGCCGCCACCGCCCTGATCAACGGCGGCGCTGACGTGCTGATGCAAAACACCGACTCCCCTGCCGTGCTCAAGACCGCTGAAGCCAAAGGCAAGCGCGCCTTCGGTTGGGACTCCGACATGACCGCCTACGGCCCCAAGGCCCACCTGGGTTCGGCTGTGATCAACTGGGGTCCTTACTACATCAAGGCCGTGCGTGAAGCCCTGGACGGCAAGTGGACCGGTGGCCAGGCCTCCTGGTGGGGCGTCAAAGAAGGCGCCATCGACTTCGTGTCGGTGGCAGCTGACGTGCCAGAAGATGCCAAGAAAAAGCTGGAAGAAGTCAAAGCCGGCCTGAAGGACGGCAGCTTCTCCATCTGGAAAGGCCCGATCATGGGTCAAGACGGCAAGGAAATCCTGGCCAAAGACGCTGTGGCGGACGACAAGTTCCTGAGCGGTGTCAACTTCTACGTCAAGGGCGTGGAAGGCAAAGTGCCAAGCGGCAAATAAGCCCCGGGCAACCGAGTTGCTGGTGGCCTCAAGCCACCAGCCCCAAGCTGCCTTCGGGCAGCTTTTTTCATGGGAGCGCGCATGTTTGAAACTTCCCTTTGGCACCCCGTGGCTTTGACGGAGCATGTGGGCAGTGCGCCCTTGGCGGTCGTGTTGCTGGCGCAGCCGTTGGTGCTCTGGCGCAGCACTGACGGCGTGGCACATGCCTTGCCAGACCGTTGCCCGCACCGGGGGGCTCAGTTGTCACTGGGCCAGGTGGTCAACGACAGGCTGGAGTGCCCTTACCACGGCTGGCAGTTTGATGGCCAGGGGCAATGCCGCCATGTGCCTGCGCTGGCGCAGTTCGTGTCGCCCGCGACCCATGGCGTGAAGTCGTACAGGGTACAAGAGGCTCACGGCTTGGTTTGGGTGCAGCTGGCCGTGGGCACCCAGGATGCGCAGCTGCCTGTGTTCGGTGGTGCGTCAGTCGCTGGTCTGCGCATGGTCAATTGCGGTCCCTACGATGTGGCCACCAGCGCGCCGCGCATCGTGGAGAATTTTCTGGACATGGCCCATTTTGGCTTTGTGCACGAGGGCTGGTTGGGCACGCGCGAGGCCACCGATGTGCCCGATTACCAAGTGCAAGAGACGCCCACGGGCTTGCTGGCCACCGGCTGTCAGGCCTGGCAGCCGCGATCGAACCTGCACTCGATTGCGCCAGCACGCGTCGAGTACACCTACGAAGTGACCGCGCCCTATGCAGCCGTGTTGGCCAAGGTGCCCGATGCCGGCAGCACGGTGGTGGACGGCTGGCGCGAGTCGATTGGCTTGTTCATCTGCCCGCTCACGCCCGAGTCCAGCCGTGTCTGGTTTCGATTAGCGGTGGCCGACTTTGAAACCTCAGATGAGAAACTGCAGGCATTCCAGCACACCATCTTCAAGCAGGACCAACCCGTGCTGGAGTCGCAGCAGCCCAAAACTTTGCCTTTGGACTTGCGTGCGGAGCTGCACACGGTGGCCGACAAAATGTCTTCCAGTTACCGGCGTTATCTGCAAAGATCGGGCATCGTTTTTGGAGTTTGCTGATGTTCAAAGTCCACGCCATTGCCCCGCAGCGCCTGCCCGAGTTGCTCAAGGCCATGCCTAAGGCCGAATTGCACATTCACATTGAAGGCTCGCTCGAGCCCGAGCTGATCTTTGCGCTGGCCAAGCGCAATGGCGTGACCTTGCCCTATGCCGATGTGGCCGCCCTGCGCAGCGCCTACGCCTTCACCAATCTGCAAAGCTTTTTGGACCTGTACTACGCCGGGGCCAGCGTGCTGCTGCACGAGCAGGACTTTTACGACATGGCCTGGGCGTATTTCGAAAAAGCAGCGGCAGACCATGTGGTGCGCGCCGAGCTGTTTTTTGACCCGCAAACCCATACGGCCAGGGGTGTGGCCATGGGGGCGGTGATTGAAGGTTTGCACCGCGCCTGCCGCGATGCGCAAGCCAAGTGGGGCATCAGCGCCGATTTGATCCTGTGCTTTTTGCGGCACCTGTCCGAAGAGGATGCACTGGAAACACTCGAAGAAGCCATGCCCTGGCGTGAGCATGTCATTGGCGTGGGTTTGGACTCGAGTGAAGTCGGCCACCCACCCGAAAAGTTTGCCCGTGTGTTTGCCCGTGCGCGCGAGATGGGCCTGCATGTGGTCGCCCATGCAGGCGAGGAGGGCCCGCCTGCTTACATCTGGAGCGCGCTCGACACCTTGCATGTGGAGCGCATTGACCACGGTGTGCAGGCCGTGCACGACGCTGCGCTGATGATGCGCTTGGCCGACAGCCAGATGCCGCTCACCGTGTGTCCGCTGTCCAACCTCAAGCTGTGCGTCTTCCAAAGCCTGGCCGATCACAACCTGGGCCAGATGCTCGACGCCGGTCTGTGCGTGACCATCAACTCGGACGACCCGGCCTACTTTGGCGGTTACCTGAACGAGAACTACCTGCAGACCTTTGCCGCGCTGCACCTGGGCGCCCAGCAAGCCTACAAGCTGGCCGCCAACAGCATCGAAGCAAGCTTCGCCACTGAAGACGACAAACACCGCTGGATGCATGCACTGAAAGTGTGTTTTCAGGGCTTCAGCGAGCAGGACTGAGCCTCAGATTGTGGGCCGTTAAAATGCCTTCTAAGCCCGCTGCCCCGGCGGGCTTTGTTTTGTTCAATCTCCGGGGCCATGTAGAGGACTACCATGTACAAAAACCTCGCTGCCACGCTCGTGGCCGCCTGCTTTTTTCTGACCGGCGCTCAGGCGCAAACTTCCAACCCTTCGAACGAGCCTGTCAAGGCGGGTTTTGTCTATGTCTCGCCCATCACCGAGGCAGGATGGACCAAGCAGCATGATGAAGGCCGCAAAGCCGTCGAGAAGGCACTGGGCAACAAAGTCAAAACGACTTTTGTGGCCGATGTGGCCGAAGGGGCCGATGCCGAGCGCGTGATCCGCGATCTCGCGAGCCAGGGCCATCAGATCATCTTCACGCCCAGCTTTGGCTACATGGAGCCCACGCTCAAGGTGGCCAAGGACTTCCCGAATGTGAAGTTTGAATCGGTCACCGGTTACAAGACGGCCGCCAACGTGGCCGCGTCCAACGCCCGCTATTACGAGGGCCGCTATCTGGCAGGCATCGCGGCAGGGCGCATGACCCAGTCCAATGTGGCCGGCTATGTGGCGGGCTTTCCCATTCCCGAGGTGCTGCAGGGCATCAACGCTTTCACTTTGGGTATGCGTTCGGTCAACCCCAAGGCGGTGGTGAAAGTGGTCTGGCTCAACGCCTGGTTTGACCCACCGCGTGAGCGTGAGGCGGCCATGGCCTTGTTCAACCAAGACGTGGACGTGATCGCCTTCCATACCGGCTCGACGGCCGTGATGGCGGCTGCGCAAGAGCGCGGCAAGATGGCCGTGGCCTACCACTCGGACATGCGCATGGTGGGGCCCGATGCCCAGATCATTGCGGTCACGCACCAGTGGGGTGACTACTACACCCGCCGCGTCAAGGCGGTCATGGATGGCCGCTGGACTTCGGGCACCGTGTGGGGTGGCGTGAAAGACGGCATGGTCCGTGTCGGCGACTTTGGCCCCAAGGTGCCCAAGAAGGTGCAAGACGAAGTGCTGGCCCAACAAAAGAAAATGGGTGCAGGCCAGCTGCACCCATTCACTGGGCCGATCACCGACAACGAAGGCCGCAACGTGCTGCCCGCCGGACAGCAGTTGAGCGACGAGCAGATCTTGTCGATGAACTTTCTTGTCGCCGGTGTGGTGGGCAAGGTCAGCCGCTGAGGCTGACCTTGGCACGCATCACGGTGCGAGCTGCTTGAGCAGGGCTTGCAGGTTGGACGCCTGCGACAAGCTCCAGCACGCGCCGAGCACACTTTGCACTTTGGACGCGCCCAAAATCGGGTCGGCCAGGTTGTGGAACTTGGCTTCCAGATCGGTGTCGCTCATGGGGCGTTGCAGCGAGCCAATGGCGTGCTCGACATGCACCTGCACGCTGCGGCCGTCTTTCAGCTTGGCGGTGACGTAGACGCTCTCTTCGCGCACCGAGGTGTCCACCACGGCTTGCACCTTGCGGCGCAGGGCCACCACGTCCTCGCGTGTGACGATGTGGTCGGCAAACTCTTCTTCGCCAGCCCGGCCAAAGAGCAGACCCGCAGCGCAGCCGTGGTACACGCTGAACTTGCCTTGCAGGCCGTCTTGCGGTTCTTTCTTGCCCGTCAGCTCCAGCACCAGGGGGTGCACGCGCAGCTCGATGGTTTCAACCTCGTCGGCCTTCACGCCTTGGGCGCGCAGTTGGGCGCAGGCGTCGATGCTGGGGTGGATCACGATGCCGCAGGCAAACGGTTTGTAGGCGTTGAAGCTGATCTCGAAACGCTGACCCAGTTCGTCTTGCGCTTCGCGCCAGTCGTACTTGGTGGACAGCACCTGGGCCCAGCCGCGTGGGGCTTCGAGCGCACGGGCGCTCGATGTGAAGCCTTTTTGCGCCAGCAAGGCCGACATCAAACCGGCACGCGCAGCGCCACCGGGGTGGAAGGGTTTGGTCATGGTGCCGAACTGTTCGCGCAAACCGATGGGTTGCGACGCGGCAATGCCCAGCGCCATGGTGGTTTGGTCTGCGTTCAGGCCCAACAGGCGTGCACAGGCCGCAGCTGCGCCCAGCGTGCCGGTGGAGCCGGTGATGTGCCAGCCGCGGTCGTAGTGCTCGGGGTAGACCAGGTTGCCCATGCGGCAAGCCACGTCGATGCCCAGCACCAGCGCGTCGATCACTTGGCGGCCCGAGCTGCCTTGGTGCTCGGCCAGCGCCATGATGGCCGAGGCCACGGGGCCGGCGGGGTGGATGATGGTCTTGAGGTGGGTGTCGTCAAAGTCAAAGGTGTGCGACGAGATGCCGTTGATCAGGGCTGCGCTGGCCATGTCTACGCGCTCGCTGCGGCCGGCCAGGGTGGCCTGGGGCGCTGGCTCCAGCATCTGGGTGGCGGCCAGGGCGGCGTCTACGGCCTCGTGGCGGGCTGCGCCGATCGCGCAACCGAGCCAGTTCAAGAAGGTGCGGTGCGCTTCGTGCTCGACGGCATCGCTCCAGCCTTTGGAGGGGTGCTTGGCCACGAACTCGGCCAGTTGGCGGGTGATGGCCGGAGCGTTGTGGTCGGCGGTGACGCTGGTGTTGACGGTCATGGTCTTTCCATTTCAATAAAAAAGCGGGTGTTCAGGCATCGAGGTTGATGTTGCGCTTGCGGGCGAGTTCGGTCCAGCGCGCGAGGTCTTTCCTCATGTGGTCCCCAAACTGGCTGGGGCTCATGGGCATCAGCTCGATCGCTTCGGCGCTGAGTTTTTCGCGGAAGTCGGGCTGGGCCAGCACCTGGGCCAGCGCATCGTTCAGTTGTTTCACGATCGGGGCAGGCATGCCCGCTGGGCCAACAATGCCGTACCACTGCTGGGCGTCAAAGCCTTTGACGCCTGCTTCTTCCATGGTGGGCACATCTTTGAGGGCCGGGTGACGTTGGTTGCCGGTCACGGCCAGCGGGCGCACACGGCCGCTGCGGATGTGGGGCAGCGCTGCGGCCAGGCCTGGGAACATGGCCTGTGTCTGGCCTGCGATCACGTCGGTGGTGGCGGGCGCAATGCCGCGGTAGGGGATGTGCACCATGAAGGTGTCGGTCTGCAGCTTGAACAGCTCGGCCGTCAGGTGGGTGAGTGAGCCTGCGCCGGCCGAGCCGTAGGACACGCGGCCTGGGTTCTTTTTGACGTACTCGATGAAGGCTTTCACGTCTTTGATGGGCAAGGCCGCGTTCACCACCAGCACGTTGGGTGTTGCACCGATCATGCCCACAGGGGTGAAATCCTTGATCGGGTCGTAGCTGAGCTTGCGTGTCGCTGGCGCTGTGGCGTGGGTGGACACATAGCCTTGCATCAAGGTGTAGCCATCGGGGGCAGAACGCGCCGTGGTCTGCGAGGCGATGACGCCGCCACCGCCACCCAGGTTGTCGACCACCATGACTTGCCCCAGCACTTTGCCCAAACGCTCACAGACGGCGCGGCCCACCATGTCCGAGCCGCCCCCTGCGGCCACCGGCACGATGTATTTGATGGGTTTGGACGGGTAAGGCGATTGGGCCCAGCTGCTGGCTGGCAGGGCCAGCAAGGGGGCCGATTGAAGCAAGGTCCGACGTTTCATGGAAGGTCTCCGAGTGATTTCTCTGATTGCAGGTCAGGTGTGGCGGTGCTGTTTTGCAGTCGTTTGAAGGCGCTGCTCACGTGTTGTGTGAGCAGTTGGTTGGTGAGGGGTGCATCGCCTTGAGCGATGGCTTGCGCGATGCTGGCGTGTTCTGCGATCGAGCGCTGCATGCTCAGGCCCTGCGACAGGCTTTTGAGGCGTGCCAAGTGCAGTTTTTGGACCACGTCACGGTAGGTGCTGGCCAAGGGGTGGTTGCCAGCGGCTTCGATGATCCGCCAATGGAACTGCAGGTTCTCGGCGTAGTAGGCCGCCACATCTTGTTGCGTGGCTGCCGATTGCATGGCGGTGACCGAGGCGGCCAGTTCGGCGGCCAAGTGTTGGCGCTGCTCGGCAGGCAGGGCAGCCACTTTGCCGCCTGCAAAACCGTCGAGCAGGCTGCGCATCTCGTACAGGTCGAGGACCTCGCTGTCCTGGATTTCTCGCACAAAGGTGCCCGAATGCTTGCGTGAGCTCACCAGGCCCGAGCTTTCGAGCTCGCGCAGGGCTTCGCGCACCGGCACCCGCGAGACTTGCAGCCGGGCGCAGACATCGGGCTCGTTGATGCGTTCGCCTGGGGCCAAGTCGCCCCGCAGGATGCGCCCGAGCAGGTCTTCGCGCACGAGCTTGGCCAGCGAGGTGTCTCGCATGGTTTGCAGTCGCGCCGACGTGTCGGAGGTGATCCAGGGCAGCATGGTCAAAATTCGGTGTTTAAGTGTTTATCGTATACGAAATACGATTATTCGACAGCCACCTTGTCAAGGAGGTGACGGCGAAGCGCTGGGTTTGCATGACGAAGCCAAGAGCAGAAGCGGCCTAGAATGCGGCATTCTTTCGAGGTGAACCGAGATGAGCATCAAGAGCGACAAATGGATCCGCCGCATGGCCGAACAAACGGGCATGATCGAGCCGTTCGAGCCGGGCCAGATCCGCCAAAACGCGGCGGGCGAAAAAATCGTGAGTTACGGCACCAGCAGCTACGGCTACGACATCCGCTGCGCGCCCGAGTTCAAGGTGTTCACCAACATCTACAGCACGGTGGTGGACCCCAAAAACTTCGACGAGAAGAGTTTTGTGGACATCCACAGCGACGTCTGCATCATCCCGCCCAACAGTTTTGCGCTGGCCCGGACGGTGGAATATTTCCGCATTCCGCGCAACGTGCTGACCGTTTGCTTGGGCAAAAGCACCTATGCGCGATGCGGCATCATCGTCAACGTGACCCCCTTTGAGCCCGAGTGGGAAGGCTATGTGACGCTCGAATTCAGCAACACCACGCCTCTGCCCGCCAAGATTTATGCGGGTGAAGGTTGTGCCCAAGTCTTGTTCTTTGAAAGCGACGAAGTGTGCGAAACCAGCTACAAAGACCGCGGCGGAAAGTACCAAGGCCAAGTGGGCGTGACCCTGCCCAAGACCTGATTTCCGGGCGGTCTGGCTGAAATGAGACAATAGAAGCTAATGACTGCATCTTTTTCCAATTTGTCGCTGGCGCCTACGCTGGCACGCGCCGTAGCCGAAATGGGCTACGAATCCATGACCCCCATTCAGGCTGAGGCCATTCCGGTGGTTCTCACAGGCCAAGACGTCATGGGCGCGGCCCAGACGGGCACGGGCAAAACAGCGGCCTTTTCGCTGCCGTTGCTCCAGCGCCTGCTCAAGCACGAGAACGCCTCCACCTCGCCTGCCCGCCACCCTGTGCGGGCTTTGGTGCTTTTGCCCACCCGCGAGTTGGCTGACCAGGTGGCCCAGCAAATCAAGCTTTACGCCAAGTACACCCAGCTGCGCAGCATGGTGGTGTTTGGCGGCATGGACATGAAGCCCCAAACGGCCGAGCTCAAAAAAGGTGTGGAAGTGCTGGTGGCCACCCCCGGACGCTTGCTGGACCACATCGAAGCCAAAACCGCGGTCCTGAACCAGGTCGAATACGTGGTGCTGGACGAGGCCGACCGCATGCTGGACATCGGCTTTTTGCCCGACCTGCAGCGCATCCTGAGCTACTTGCCCAAGCAGCGCACGACGCTGTTGTTCTCAGCCACTTTCTCGCCTGAGATCAAACGCCTGGCGGGCAGCTACCTGCAAAACCCGGTCACCATCGAGGTGGCCCGTCCGAACGAAACCGCTTCTACCGTTGAGCAGCGCTTTTACGCCGCACAAGACGATGACAAGCGCCGCGTGATCCACAAAATTTTGACTGACCGCGGACTCCAGCAAGCCTTCATCTTCACCAACAGCAAGCTCGGCTGTGCCCGGCTTGCTCGCACTTTGGAACGTGAGGGCTACAAGACCGGTGCCCTGCACGGTGACAAAAGCCAAGACGAGCGACTCAAAGCACTGGAAGCCTTCAAAAAAGGCGAAGTCAACCTCTTGGTCTGCACCGATGTGGCCGCCCGCGGTTTGGACATCAAGGACGTGCCTGCGGTCTTCAACTTCGATGTGCCTTTCAATGCCGAAGACTATGTCCACCGCATTGGCCGCACGGGCCGCGCTGGCGCCAGCGGCCTGGCCGTGACGCTGGTCTCGCCCAGTGACACCCGCCTGGTGGGTGACATTGAGAAGCTGATCAAGAAAAAAATCGACATTGAATCGATGGCGCTCGATGGCGACCGCGCTCCTCGCAGCCGATTTGAGGGTGAACGCGGCCGTTCCGATGGTGAACGTGGTGGTCGCCACGACGCAGAACGCCCTCGCTTTGATGGCGAACGCCAGCGGCGTGACCATGATCCGCGCTTTGCGCTGGACGCGCCCCGTGAGCGCCGCCCTGGCGGGTTCCGCCCGGCGCCTGTTTCGCGTGACCCGTTTTTTGACAAGCCCTATGAGGCTCCGCAGGCCGATGTGCCAGCGGTCTGGGAGTCCAACCGTGGCACCATGCCGCGCTCGCCCGTTTCGGCCAACATCAAGCCCAAACGCAAAGTGGCGGCTTTGTTCAAAACCGGCGAATGAGTCGGTTTTTATGGCGGCTTCAGACTGCCGTCATCTGACACTGTCAAAATCCAGTAATGTGTCAAATCCTGTCAACTTTCCCCACGGTCAATCCACCCGAATTGACCGACCCCATTTTTCCCTTGTCTGCAACAGCCCGTGGGCTGCTTGCCTTGTGCCTGCTCAGCCCCTTGGAGGGCTTGATGGCCCAACCTGCGCCTGCCAATGTCACGGACATGGGGCGTGTGGAAATTCGAAGCAACCGAGACAACGACACCGAAGCGCGCCGTGAATCGACCGCAGCCAAGATCGTGATTGGCCGCGAGGAGATCGAAAAGCAAGGCGACGCCACACTGGGGGAGGTGCTCAAGCGTTTGCCGGGGGTCACCATTGGCGGTCCACCCGGTCGCGGCGGTGCCATACGGATGCGCGGACTGGGCAATGGCTACACACAAATCCTGATCGATGGCGAGCGCATGCCGCCTGGCTTTTCTGTCGACCAATTGACGCCCGAGCAGGTCGAGAAAATCGAAATCATGCGTGCCCCCACTGCCGAGACAGGGGCGCGCGCCATTGCCGGAACCATCAACATTGTCATGCGGGAAGGGCAAAAAGCGTCTCCCGATGACCTCAAGCTCACCCGCAGCACCGAGCACGGCTACGGATCAAGCCAGATCAACTGGGTCCACAACCTCCAGACCGAACCCGTGAGTGGCACGTTCACGCTGTCGGCCATGGACAACTACCGTTACGACGAGAGCACCACGGTGACCGAGTCCTCGCTCATCACGGACCGTGTGCGTGACGTCACTGGCCTGGCGCACCGCAAGGGAATGCACGCCAATGCCCGCTTGCAATGGAAAGGCGAGCAAGGCCGCAGCTTGGTGCTGACGCCTTTTGTGGTGTATTCCGAAAACGACAGCAGGGGGCAGATCGCTGTGCGCACCACGGAAGGCGCACCTCTGTCAGACGCGGCGCAAAGCCTGAGCAAAAGCCGTTTCTCCATGGCCCGTCTGAACGGGCAATGGACCGAGCGTTTGTCCGCAGATGACCGCCTGGAAGTGCGATTTGGTGGTGGCCAAACCACTTACGACTACCGGATGGACCAAATCGGCGCTGCCGGTGTGGCCAGCAGCAGTGGCCAGCCTTTGCTGCGCAATGGTTTTGAAACCCAGAACTTTGTGGACAGCAGCTACAGCCTGAACGGCAAATGGAGCAGGGTGCTCGACAACGGCCACCAGATCGTGTCTGGTGTCGAGGTGGAAACCGTCAAGCGGGACGAGCAGGGCAATGCGGCCTTGTCTGAAGACGGCGGCAACCTCACCGCCAGCACGCGCCGTTGGGCGATCTACACGCAAGACGAATTCAAGATCAATCCGCAATGGTCTGCTTACGGTGGGCTGCGCTATGAAAACCTGTTGACAGAGGGGACGGTCACCACCAACGGGATTTCCGCGCTGAAACACAATGACAGCGGTGTGCTCACGCCATTGCTGCACGCGGTGTACAAACCCGATCCGCAAAAGCGCGACCAAATCCGCATGAGTCTGACGCGCAGCTACAAGACGCCTTCCCTCTACCAGTTGGTGGCGCGTTATGTGCCGTCACTGGGTGAAAACAGCTGGACCCAGGCCGATCGCACGGGCAACCCCGACCTCAAGCCCGAGTTGGCCACAGGCGTGGATCTGGCGTTTGAACGCTATCTGGAGCAGGGCGGCTTGCTCAGTGCCAACGTGTTCCGCCGCAACATCAGCAACCTGATCCGCTCGACCACCAGCTACAACGCCAGCACCGGACGTTACATTTCATCGCCCACCAACGTGGGCGATGCCGTCACGCAAGGCCTGGAGCTGGAGGCGAAATTTCGCCTGGACCAATGGTTTGCCAACGCGTGGCCTGTGGATGTGCGGGCCAATGCCAGCTTCTTCCATTCGCAGGTCTTGGATGTGCCGGGCCCCAACAACCGCTTGGACCAGCAGCCCAACATGACCGCCAACTTAGGGGGTGACTACCGATTGCGCAGCCTGCCTTTGACGCTGGGGGGCAATTTCAACTGGAACCCGGCTTTTGACACGCGCCGCACCGACCAGCAGTGGGCCTACCAAGGCGTCAAACGCGTGCTGGATGTGTATGGCCTCTGGAAGCTGTCGCCCACAGCGGGTTTGCGACTGACCGTGAGCAACCTGACGCCGCTGGACTACACCACTGGCTCGACTTTCCGCAACGGCACTCAGTACGAGTCGGCCTCCACCACCGCCCGCAATTGGCGAAACATCCAGCTGCGGCTGGAGATGAAAATTTGATGTTGTTTTTCGCCAGTCATTTTTAGGCGTCGAATACCGCACTCAACTGTCACGACTTAGGCAGCACGGCCGTTGTGCCTGTGCCAAGATAGCGGCGATACACCCCAAGGAGACTTCAATGGCCATCAAAAACGCTGCCTGGCATGACCGCATGTACAACAACCGGGCCTTGGTGCCTGACTTTGCAGACCATTTTGCACATTGGTCTAGCGCCTCTGAGCGGGCCAGAAAAGAGCTGCCGTGCCAGCTGGATGTGCACTACGGGGCAGGTCCCAAAGAAACGCTCGACATCTTTCCTGCAACCCGGCCCGGTGCCCCGGTGGTGGTCTTCATCCATGGCGGGTACTGGCGCAGTCTGGACAAATCGGATCACTCGTTTTTGGCACCCGCCTTGCGTGACATGGGCGCCTGTGTGGTGGCCGTCAACTACGCCTTGTGCCCGGGCACGCCCGAGCAGCCAGTGACCATTCCCGACATTGCCTTGCAAATGACACAGGCCCTGGCTTGGGTGTGGCGCCACATCGGCTTGCATGGCGGCGACCGTCACAACATCACCGTGATGGGCCACTCGGCGGGCGGCCATCTGGCAGCCATGCTGCTCGCGTGTGACTGGAAAGACGTGGGCTCGGATTTGCCCGTGAACCTGGTGCGCAAAACGATGTCCATCTCCGGCCTCTATGACTTGGAGCCCGTGCGCAAGACGCCGTTTGTTCAAGCCGACTTGCGCATCACGCCGACCCATGTGCGGCTGGCCAGTCCGGCCAAATGGCCCAGCCCACGCAAGGGGGTGCTCTACACGGTGGCTGGGGGTGACGAAAGCGCGGAGTTCCTGCGGCACAACCGCCTGATCCATCAGGCTTGGGGCCCCAAGGCGGTGCCTGTGTGCGAAGACTTGCCGGGCTTGAACCACTTCAGCATCGTCGGCGACCTCACCCGCGTGGGCAGTCGCTTGCATACCCTGGCGCAAAAGCTGATTCAGCTGAAACCGGCCTGAGGCGCGACACCGAGCGCCCACGAAAAAGGCAAGCCGAGGCTTGCCTTTTTCGTTCAAGCGCGGGGCGCTCAGGCGGGCAAAAAGCGCTCCACCAGCAGTGACCAAAAGGCCGACCCCACGGCCACGTTGTCGTCGTTGAAGTCGTAGCCAGGGTTGTGCACCATGCACGCGCCGTGGCCGTCACCCGTGCCGTCGCCGTTGCCGATCAACAGGTAGCAGCCGGGCACTTCTTCGAGCATGAAGGCAAAGTCTTCGCTGCCTGTCAGGGCACGCGGGTTGCGCAGCACGCGGTCTTTGCCCACCAGCTCTTGGGCCACTTGCTGCACGAAGTCGGTCTCGGCCATGTGGTTGACCAGCACGGGGTAGCCGCGCTTGTAGTCGATGCTGGCCTTGACGCCGTAGCTCTCAGCTTGAGCGTGGGTCAATTCGGTGATGCGTTTTTCGAGCAGCTCTCGCACTTCGCGGTTGAGGGCGCGCACGCTCAGGCGCAAGGTGGCCAGCTGCGGGATCACGTTGTTGGCTTTGCCAGCGTTGAAAGCCCCCACGGTGATGACCGCCATCTCTTGGGGGTCGACATTGCGGGCCACGATGCTTTGCAGGCCCATCACGATGGCCGAAGCCGCCACCACCGGGTCGGCCGCGCGGTGCGGCATGGCGCCGTGCCCGCCCGTGCCTTCGATGGTGATGGTCACGTTGTCAGAAGACGCCATGGCCGCGCCGTCGCGCATGACCAAGTGGCCCTGCGGGTGACCGGGCATGTTGTGCATGCCAAAAATCGCGTCGCACGGGAACTGTTTGAACAGGCCGTCTTCCATCATCTTTTTGGCGCCGCCCAAGCCCTCTTCGGCGGGTTGGAAGATCAGGTTCACGGTGCCAGAGAACTTGGCCTTTTGCGCGATGTGCTTGGCCGCAGCCAGCAGCATGGCGGTGTGCCCGTCGTGGCCGCAGGCGTGCATGATGCCGGTGTTGCAGCTGGCATAAGGCAGGCCTGTGCCTTCGTCGATCGGCAGCGCGTCCATGTCGGCGCGCAGACCAACCGACTTGCTGCCCGTGCCGCGCTGGAGTTGGCCCACGACGCCCGTGCCACCCAAGCCGCGTGTGACCTGGTAGCCCCACGCAGTCAGCTGCTCGGCCACCAGATCGCTGGTGCGGTATTCCTTGTAGCCCATTTCAGGGTGCTTGTGGATGTCGCGGCGCACCGCGATGAACTCAGCAGCCTGCGCTTGCAGGGCCTGCAGTTTGTCGTGCAAAAAAGCTTCACTGGGTGCGTTCATGGGGGTTCTCCGTGGGTCAGGATTACTGGGGTTGCAGGTTCATGCCTTTGGCGATGGCACGGTACTTGGCCGTATTGTCACTGTAAAGCTTGCCCAATGCATTCAGTGCCTGTGGGCGTGGCACCACCATGGCCTGGGCTTCGAGCGAGGCGCGGATGGCCGGGTCGTTGGCGACTTCGCCCAAGGCCTTGCTCAGGGCTTGCACCACCGCTTCAGGGGTGTCCTTGTGCACGAAATAACCTGACCAGGTGTCGAAGACGAAGCCTTTGAGGGCCTTGCTGTCGGTCAGCGGCGGCGCCTTTTTGAGCAGTTCCTGGCGTTCTGTCGACAGCACACCGACGACTTTGATCTTGCCATCGTCGACCAAGGCCACCTGGCCTTTGCCAAAGGGTGAAATGAAGATGTCCACCAGACCACCCATGAGGTCTTGCTGGGCGGGGGCACCGCCTTTGTAGGGCACATGCGTCATCGGGATGCCGGTCATCTTGGACATGTGCTCACCCAGCAGGTGGTACATGGAGCCTGGGCCCACACTGGCGTAGGTCAGTGGTTTGTTCTCGGCAGCGGCCTTGCGCGCGTAATCGATCAGTTCATCGCCGTTGTTGGCCGGCAGGTCTTTGCGGGCGAACATGGCCATCGGGTTGATGGAAATCATCTGCACCAGACGGAAATCTTCGCTCTTGTACTTGATGGCCGCATTGGACAAGGGCGCCAGGATCAACTCGTTGGGAGAACCCTGGAAAATGTAATGACCATCGGCAGGCGCTGACAGCACTTTCTGCGCGGCAATGCCACCGCTGGCACCGCCCAGGTTCTCAACCAGCACGGGCTGGCCCAGGTGTTTGGACAAAGTGGTGTGGACGGTTCGGGCGATCACGTCGGACAGGCCACCGGCGGGGTAGGGCACCATCAGCGTGACGGGCTTGGCAGGGAAGTTCTGTGCTTGAGCAATGCCCAGACCCAGTGTCGCCACTGAGGCCAGCAGCAGGCGGCGAAGCAGGGAAGTCGGTTTCATGTTTTGTCTCCGTTGAAATGGTTGTCAATGACTTCAGCCAAGCAGCATGTTAGAAGCTGTCTGGCTGGGGCGCAGTCGCCTTTGTTGAGGTCACTGAGGTTCGAGGTTGATGGATTTGGCGATGGCCCGATAGCGCTCGATCTCACCCTTGTAGATGCGGGCCAGTTCTGCCGGGGTACGAGAGGCCAGGACCACGTTGCCATTGCTCTCGAAGGCTTTGCGGGTCTCCGGGGCTTCCACGGCAGCATAGAAGGCCTTGTTCAGGGTGTTGACCACATGGTCAGGCGTGTTCTTGTGGACTTGGATGCCGGACCAGATGTCAAAGTCCATCGTTTCCAGGCCCTTCATGGCGGCCATGGGTGGAAATTGCTTGAACAAGGCATGTGGTGTTTTGGCGGTCACGGCCAGGCCCTGGACCTTGCCTTCCAGGATGGTTTGTGGAATCGAGCCACCCAGGGGCAGGAAGGCCATGTCGATCTGCCCACCCATCAAATCGGTGATCAGTGGGGCGATGCCTTTATAGGGCACATGCAGCATCGGCAGCTTGGTCGCCTGCGAGAACTTCTCGCCGATCAGGTGGTACAGCGAGCCCGGGCCGACGCTGCCATAGGACAGGGGTTTTTCGGGGTGTTTGCGGGCATAGGCCAGCAATTCGTCCACGGTCTTGATGTTCAGTGAATTACGTACCGTCAGGATCGTGTTGGTGGTGGTGAACTGTGCCACCAGTTTGAAGTCCTCGGACTTGTACTTCACACCCTGGATGGCCAAGGGGGCCAGCACCAGTTCCATCGGGCTGCCTGCGCTGAGGGTGTAGCCGTCGGCGGGGGCATTGACCAGTTTGCCCATGCCGATCGCGCCACCGGCACCGCCGACGTTGTCGATGATCATGGTCTGACCCAGTTTGGCCGCGGCATCGGGCTGCACTTTGCGGGCAAAGAAGTCTGAGGGGCCGCCTGCCGGGTAGGGCACGATCAGACTGATGGTTTTGCTGGGGTAGTTTTGCGCCCAGGCCGAGCCCAAGGCTGCGGCAGCGAACATCAGGCCGCCGAAAATACGTTGGAACGTCATGGAGTCTCCAGAAGGATGTGATGGTTTCAAAATAGTCATCGCATCCTAAGAATCGACTTATCATGTGTCCAATGACTTATTTTTCTGAATTTAATTCGTAAAATGAATACATGAACCTCAGGCACCTTCAGCACTGGCTGGCGCTGGCCGAAACCGGCTCGTTCAGCCGCGCCGCAGAAAAGTTGCACATCACGCAGTCGGCGCTCAGCCGCAGCATCCAGTCGCTCGAAGAAGAGCTGGGCGGGCCACTGGTGGACCGCATCGGCAAGAAAAACGAGCTCACGCCTTTGGGGCACTCGGTGCTGGAGCGGGCCAAGCGCATCGTGCACGAAGCCAACGAATTGAAAATGGGCGCCGAGGTGCTGCAACAAGGCGGCATGGGCAGCCTGCGGGTCGGGTTGGGGTCAGGGCCTGGGGCGATGCTCATGACCCCTTGGCTGGTGCACATGGCACGGCACTTTCCGTCGGTCAAGGTGGCCGTGACGCGAGGTGCCACCGAACTGCAGCTGCTGCAGCTGCGCGAGCGCCAGCTGGACGCACTGGTGGTGGATGTTCGCCGCGTCGTGCCGTCCACAGACATCCAGATTGACACACTGGTGGACATGCGTGCGGGCTTTGTCTGCCGGCAGGGACACCCTTTGCTGCAGCACGGCGCACCCGTGCCTTTTGACAACCTGCTGGCGTATCCGATCGCCTCCACGCCACTGTCGGACGAGGTCGCGCGCATCCTGGTGGCGCATTACGGCCCCAAGGCCGACCCGGCGCAGATGACCACTTTGCAATGCGAAGAAATTGCCAGCCTGATCGACACCGTGAGCCAGACCGACGCGGTCTACCTGGGCATTGTGGGCGCAGCAAGGGCCGAGTTGGCCAGTGGCCGCTTGGTCGAGGTGGACATGGTGCCGCCCTTTCGCTCAGGTGCCCGCCTGGCGCTGGTGACGCTGTCCGGGCGCACGGAGCTGCCCGTCATGGACGAATTCAGGCGCTTTGTGAAACTGCATCTGGACGATACCGACGACTTGGAAAGACCTGCAACATGATGAGCGAATGGTTGCTGCCTGCGGCCACGGTGCTGATGGGTTACATCGTGCTGGGCCTGACCGGGTTTGGTTCGGCTCTGGTCATTGTGCCGCTGCTGGCCTGGCAGTGGCCGCTGCCCGACGTGGTGGCCTTGACGCTGCTCATGGACGTGCCGGCCTCGGCTTTTCACAGTGGGCTGAACTGGCGGCAGGTGCAGTGGCGCGAGTTGCGCCGCCTCTTGCCGGGCATGGCGGTGGGCACACTGGTTGGCCTTTGGCTCATGCAGCTCCTGCAGGCTCGCTGGCCCTTGCTGCTGTTGGGTGTGTATGTGGCCACGGTGGGCCTGAATGCCTTGCGGGTCAGGGCCGCGCCCTTGCAGCCCCCCGCCCCTTTGTGGGTGCACCCGGTGGGAGTGGCCATTGGCTTGGTGGAAATGCTTTTTGGCACCGCTGGACCCCTGGTGCTGGCTTGGCTCAGTCGCCGTGTGGCCGATGTGCAACAGTTGCGTGCCAGCACGCCCATGGTCATCGCTACGGCGGCGGCCACGGTCTTGCTGATGATGGCTCTGGAAGGTCGCCTCTCCAATGGTTTGTTGTGGGAGCGCTGGTCGGTGTTGATCGGCGTAGCCCTCACGGGCGTTTGGTTGGGCCACCAGGTGGCGCACCGCGTGCCCGTGGCACGCTTGCGCCAGATCATTTGCGCCTTGCTGGTGGTCAGCGGGTTGGTGCTGGCGCTGAGGGCCTTGCGTTGAGGCTTTGTTCCAGTCAAAAAAGGGAGCCCTTGGGCTCCCTTTTTACCGACATTGCGCCGAGGTCCGTCACATCAACAGGTGTTCTCCCGCGTTGTCACCGCCCAGGGTGACGTAGTTCACTTTGCGGATGTCCATCAGCTTAGTGCCACCTGCGTAGCTGATCGAGCTTTGCACGTCCTGCTCCATTTCGATGAGCGTGTTGGCCAGTTTGCCTTTGATCGGCTCCAGAATGCGTTTGCCTTCGACGTGCTTGTACTCGCCCTTGTTGAAGTCAGATGCTGAGCCGTAGTATTCCTTGAACATCTCGCCATCGACCTCAACGGTCTTGCCGGGCGACTCTTCGTGGCCGGCAAACAGCGAACCGATCATGACCATGCTGGCGCCAAAGCGGACGCTCTTGGCGATGTCGCCGTGGCTGCGGATGCCGCCGTCGGCAATGATGGGCTTGGTTGCCACGCGGGCGCACCACTTGAGCGCCGACAACTGCCAGCCGCCCGTGCCAAAACCGGTTTTTAGCTTGGTGATGCAAACCTTGCCGGGGCCCACGCCCACTTTGGTGGCGTCGGCGCCCCAGTTCTCCAGATCGATCACAGCTTCGGGTGTGGCCACGTTGCCGGCGATCACAAAGCTCGTGGGCAGTTTGGCTTTGATGTAGCCAATCATGTCGCGCACGCTGTCGGCATGGCCGTGGGCGATGTCGATGGTGATGTACTCGGGCACCAAATTTTCGGCAGCCAGTTGGTCCACCGTGGCGCGGTCGGGGGCTTTGACGCCCAAGGAGACCGAGGCGTAAACACCCTTGGCATGCATATCGCGCACAAACTGGACGTTGTCCAAGTCAAAGCGGTGCATGACGTAAAAGTAATCGTTTTGCGCCATCCACAGGCAGATCTTTTCGTCGATCACCGTTTTCATGTTGGCGGGCACCACCGGCAGGCGGAAGCTGCGGCTGCCCAAGGTGACGCTGGCGTCACATTCGGAACGGCTTTCCACGCGGCACTTGCGTGGCAGCAACAGGATGTTGTCGTAGTCAAAAATTTCCATGAGAAAACCAAGCTCCAAAAAAGGATTCGTTGAGAGAACGAGTGAGCGCTTGGCCTGGCCGGTTTCTTGGCCCCTGAAATGAACCCGTTGCAGGTTCAGGGCAAAAAAAACCGGGCGCAAGAATCTTGGGCCCGGTGGCTGATTCTACCCGCATTCCCTGACGCCCAATCGGGGGCAGATGAGCACCTCTTTGGGCAAGTGCCTGTGCACGTTCAATCGTCAAAGTCCCAGATTTGGTGCAAATCCAGTGTCAACAGGGCTTGGCGCTCGACCACGTCCCACTGCATGTGATCGCTTTCTCGCCGCTGCTCGTTGGCCAGGCGCTGGTTTTGCAGCAGCTCGGTCATGGTGTGCTCGCCCACCGCATAGGCTTTGAGGGATTTTTCAGCAGCCACGCCCTGGATGCGCGCCGCCGTTTGCAAGTGCTGCGCGGCCAGCTTGCGGTGCTGAATTTGCGTCCAACGGGCTTCAAAATCTGCGCCCAGTTGCGCTTGCAGCTGGCGCACCTTGTCTTGCGCGTTTTGCGATTCGGCTTGAGCGGCCAGGGCATGGCTTTGGCGGGCCTGGCCTGCCAGCGGCATGCTCAAAGACACGCCCACAATTTGTTCTGCGCCTTGACGTTCTCGCAAGGTGTACACACCCAGAGTGGGGTCAGGCCATTTGTCTTTGCCGATGCGCTCGGCCAGCACGCGCATGCGGGCGGCCTCGGCACGCCACAGGTTGAGTTCATGGTGGTTTTCAAGAAATGTCTGCAGCAAACCGTCCATGGGTGGCAAATCGGGCAGACCTTGAAAGTTGGCTGGCGCAATCCCCAGCGGCAAGCCCGGGTACAAGCGGCTGAGGGTGACCTGAACTGCCGCGTGTTGTGATTGCGCCGCTTGCAGCGCCGCTTGGCAGCGCTGCAATTCGGCCTGGGCCAGATCGGCGTCCAGCTGCGAAATGTCCCCTTGTTTGAGGCGCGCCTGGGCTTGGCGCACCAGAGATTGGGCCAGGCCCAAACTGGTCGTGGCACTGTTGACATCCACTTGGGCTTTGCGCAGGCTGAACCATTGCTGCATCAAACTGCGGCTGGCTTCGTGCAGGGCATCGGCATAGCCAATGCGCGCCACTTCGCGGCTTTTGCCGGCCAGGTCAGCGTCGAGCTGGCCTTTGCCCCACCAGCGCAGGGGCCGCTCCAAGCTGATGCTGGTCTCGGCAAACCGGTCTTGCGGCTGTTGCACACGGCGGCTTTGCTGGTTCATGCGCACGGTGAATTCGGCCGTGCCCGTTGCGGTCATTTGGGCCCGGTGCATCTGGGCTGACTTTTGGGCCAATGCACCTTGCAGTGCAGGGCTGGCCAGCAGCACCTGCTGCACGACGGCTGCAGGGGGCAAGAAGGCTTGTATCGGGTCTTGCGCGCCCGCTGGGGCTTGGCCATGCGCCAGGCTCACAGCGCAGCACAGGCCCAGCAAGTTCAGGAGCTCCATGAGCAAACGTTTCATGATGACCTCCGTGTTCTGAAGTTGGCCCACAGCTCGCCAAAGCTGGCCGCCGCGCCCGCATGTTCAAAGAACTTGGGCAGCAGCAGCAAGGTCAGCAGGGTGGCGCTGATGAGTCCGCCCGTCACCACGATGGCCAAGGGCTTTTGAATCTCCGAGCCAGGCCCGGTGGCAAACAGCAGCGGGATCATGCCCAGTGCCGTGATGATGGCGGTCATCAGCACCGGCCGCAGGCGGCGCTCTGCGCCCAGGCGCACCACATCGTGCATGGCTTCGCCGTTTTGCAGGCGTTCGTTGAAGTGCGTGACCATCACCACCCCGTTGAGCACCGCGATGCCCAGCAGCGCGATGAAGCCCACCGAAGCGGGCACCGACAGGTACTGGCCAGAGATGGCCAGCGCCACCACACCGCCCACCAGGGCAAACGGGATGTTCAAGAAAATGATCGCGGCCTGCACAGCCGAGCCGAACGTCAGCGTCAGGATCAAAAAGATCAGCGCCATGGCCGCCGGGATCACCACACCCAGACGCGCCGCAGCGCGTTGCTGGTTTTCAAACTGCCCGCCCCACACGATCTGGATGTCCTTGGGCAAATTCAAGGCCGCCACCGCTCGCTGCGCATCGCCCACAAACCCTGTGAGGTCTCGGTTCTGCACCGACACCTGGATGGTCGTGAGGCGTCGGCTTTGTTCGTGGTCGATGCGGATCGGCCCGACCACTTGCTGGATGCTGGCCAGCGCAGACGCACTCCACGCGCGGCCATCGGGTGCGGTGATCAGCAGGTTCTTGAAGGCCTCGGGGCTGTTGCGAACAGCATCGTTGCCGCGCAAGGTCACGGGCGTGCGGATGCCGCCTTCGAGCACTTGCCCCACGGTTTCGCCTTCGAGTTGATGCTTTAGGGCCTGCTGCACGCTGTCCACGCTCATGCCCGCTTCGCCCACGGTGTGGCGGTGGATGCTCACGGTCAAATACGGCATGCCTTCGGCCTTGGGGGCAATCACTTCGGCCGCGCCGTCGATGCGCCTGACCGCTTCGGCCACCTTTTGCGCCGCCGCAGCCAGCGCGTTCAGGTCCGTGCCAAACAGCTTGATGGCCACGTCACCGCGCGTGCCCGTGAGCATTTCCGAAATGCGCATCTCGATGGGCTGCGTGAAGCCATACACCAGACCCGGAAAGCCGTCGAGCACCTGGCGCAGCGCGTCGATGATGTCGTCTTTGCTGCCGCGCCACTCGCTTTTGGGCTTGAGCACCAGGAACGTGTCGGTCTCGTTCAAACCCATGGGGTCCAGGCCCAGCTCGTCTGAGCCCACGCGGGCCACGATCGACTTGACCTCGGGCACTTTGGCCAAAATGGCTTGCTGCACCCGCGTGTCGATGGCCATGGAGGCTTCGAGCGAGATGGACGGCACCTTTTGCAGTTGCACCAGGATGTCGCCCTCGTCCAGCGTGGGCATGAAGGTCTTGCCGATCTGGGTGTACAGGCCCGCGGCCAGCACCAGCGAGGCGAATGCGCCCAGCATCAGCCAGCGGGTGTGCCGCCAGGTGGTGTCGCGCAGCCACACATAGCCCTGGTGGATTTTTTGCACCACCAATGGCTCGTGCGTGCCGCCGCTGCGCAGAGCGAGCGCTGCGAGCGCAGGCGTCACCGTGAGGGCCAGCACCAGCGACGCCCCCAAAGCCATGACGATGGTCAGCGCCACGGGCGCGAACAACTTGCCTTCAAGGTCTTGCAGCGTCAAGAGCGGCAAAAACACCACGCAGATGATCAGCACCCCCGCGACCACGGGCTTGACCACTTGCTGCACCGCGTGCAGCACGCGTTCTGTCATGGTGATGCCAGGCGTCTGCTGACCGCTGGCCAGCGACGCCTCGATGTTCTCCACCACCACCACCGAAGCATCGACCAGCATGCCCAGCGCCACGGCCAAGCCGCCCAGGCTCATCAGGTTGGCCGTGAGGCCCGCCCAGCGCATCAGCAAAAAAGTGGTCAGCAGCGACAGCGGCAGAGAAACGGCCACCACCAGCGCGGGGCGCAGGCCGCCGAGAAAGACATACAGCACCACGCACACCAGCACGCTGGCTTCGGCCAGGGCTTTGACCACGGTGTTGACGGCCCGCGAGACCAGTTCGCCCCGGTTGTAAAAGGTTTTGAGGGTCATGCCCGCTGGCAGTCGCTTTTGCAGATCGTTGAGTTCAAGGTCCAGCGCATCGACCAGCTCACGGGCGTTGGCCCCGCGCAAGCCCAACACCAAGCCCTCGACCGCTTCGCCTTGGCCGTCTTGGGTGACGCCACCGTAGCGTGTCAGTGAGCCAGTGCGCACCGTGGCCACATCGCCCAACAGCGCGGTGGCCTTGCCCCGTGTGCTGGAGAGCCGGATGGCCCGCAAGTCGTCCAGCGTCTTGACCGCACCTTCAACCCTCACCACCAGCGATTCTTCTCCTGCGGTGATGCGGCCCGCGCCGTCGTTGCTGTTGTTGTTGGCCAGCGCTTGCCGCAGTTCGGCCATCGTGATGCCCAGTGCCGCCAGCCGCGCCGTGTTCGGCACCACCTCGAAAGTCTGGACTTCACCGCCCAGCGAGTTGACGTCGGCCACGCCGGGCACGTTGCGCAGCACGGGGCGGATGGTCCAGTCCAGCACGCGGCGCTTGTCGGCGAGGCTGAAGCCATCGCCCTCGAGCGTGAACATGTACATCTCGCTCAAAGGCGTGGTGATGGGGGCCAGGCCGCCGCTCACGCCAGCAGGCAATTCGCCCATCACGCTGCCCAGTCGCTCTGACACTTGTTGGCGCGCCCAATACAGGTCCACACCTTCTTCAAAATCGAGCGTGATGTCGGCGATGCCGTATTTGGACACCGAGCGCACCATGCGTTTGCGCGGGATGCTCAGCAGTTCTTGCTCGATGGGTTTGACCACCCGCAGCTCGACCTCTTCGGGCGTCATGCCCGGAATTTTCAGGATGATCTTGGCCTGCGTGGGCGAGATGTCCGGGAAGGCGTCGATGGGCAGTTGTTGCCAAGCCTGCAGGCCCGCCAAAATGAGCACCGCCGCCAACAGCAAAGTGAGCTGCTTGTAGCGCAGCGCCAGGCGAATCAGGGCTTGCATGGTCATTCACCCTTTTGCAAGAGCGCGATCAGCGAGGCCAAGCCCGTGACGGCGACGCGGCTTTGGGCTGACAAATTGGCCTGAACCACCGTGGCCTGAACCACCGATTGATCGTCGTTGCTCGACTGCACGCGCACCGCGGTGGGCTGGAAACCTTTGGCGGTGGCCACAAACAACCACGACTGCCCCCGCTGCGAGACCACAGCGCGTGCCGGGACTTGCCACAGCGTGCCCGCATCGCTGGGGGTCGTGGGGTGCAATTGCACAGACAGCACCTCGCCAGCCCGCAGGCTGCCAGGCACGGTCACGCGGGCGCGTGCTTTGGTTTGTTGCGTGGCGTCCACCCCGCGGCCGATGCCGATCAGCACGCCTTTGGCATCGCGGGAAGGCACAGACACGGCGTCGCCCGCCTTGAGCTGCGCGGCTTTGTCGGGCGATAGCACCAGGTCCAGTTGCAGCTGGCGGGTGTCGGCCACCCGGAACAGCACCGCGCCCGTGTCGATGCGCTGGCCCACCGAGACGGCCACATCCACCACCGACCCGGTCAAGGGCGAGCGCAGGGTGGCGCTGGCGTAATCGCCCGATGCTGCACCAGTGCCCGCCGAACGCAGCTCGGCTTCGCGCGCCAGGCGTGCGGCCTCTGCGGCTTGGAATTTGTTTTGGCTCAGTTGCAGGCGCGCTGCCGGGATGACGCCCTCGGCCAGCAAGGCCTGGTCGCGTTGCAATGCCGCTTGGGCTGTTTGCGCGTCCAGCTGGGCTTCGCGGGTTTGGCGGCGGGCGTCGGCCAGCATCGGACTGCTCCAGGCGGCGAGCGCCGCGCCCGCTTGCACCTTGTCACCCAGGCCTGCATCGATGCGCGTGACCACGCCGGGGTAAGGCGCGGTCACGGTGACCTCTTTGCCTGGTGGCACAGAGACCGTGGCCGAGGCCAGCCACAGACCGCCCAAAGCGGGCTGCACGGGCGCCAACTGGATGCCCAAAGCCGCTTGTTGCTGGGCATCGAGTACCAGCGCTTTGACGGCCAAGGGCGTTGCAGGCGCTTGCGCGAAGGCCTGCATTTGAGAAAAAAGCACAAGGGAAGCCACAGCTGTGAGCAGTCTGGACATGACCGACTCCTGAAAAATAAAACACCACGCCGCCAGCCAAGGCGGTCCGGGCAGGCGCACCGGCCTGCAAATTCAGAAGTTCAGTGGCGGCGCCAGCGCAGGGGGCGGCCATCCTGCTTGGTAGATGCGTGCGGGGGTTGCCGAGGGCCAATCACGGCGCACGTGCTGGGGCGGGCACACCAGGCTGGCCAGCAAAACCGCGGCCAGCACAGCGCTGAGGTCTCCCACGCACAGGCTGTCTTGGTCCGATTTGGGCAAGGACGTGGCCACACCCAGGGCGGGCGACTCGTCGTCGTTCACACTGAAGCTGGCCAGTGCTGCGCTGGCATCTGCGCTGCCAATGCTGACAGGGGACAGGCTGCGCACCCCGTCCATGTGAAAGCCAGAGACCACGGACGCGCCCACATGGCTGTGCAAAAACGGCCCGATGGACAGCAGCCCCATGAGGAGGACCACCATGCCCAGGCTCAGTCGCTGAAAAAGACGGTTGGGGTGTTGCACGGGTTCATTATAGGAACCGGTCCGTGATGCTGGCATGTCCAGGCCTGGACGTTTATTAGCTGCGGTCCGGGTCAGAGGAGCGCTGGCCTTTTTACAATCGCTGCATGACGTTTGATTTTGAAGCCTCGGCTTCGGCCCCCACTTTGGCATCTTCTCCCTTGCTGGCCATGCTCAATGAGGAGCAGCTCAAGGCGGTGACGCTGCCCGCCGAGCACGCGCTGATCCTGGCGGGGGCGGGGTCGGGCAAGACCCGTGTGCTGACCACCCGCATCGCCTGGCTGCTGCAGACCGGGCAGGTCAGCCCGGGCGGCATTTTGGCGGTGACCTTCACCAACAAGGCGGCCAAGGAGATGGTGGTGCGCCTGTCGTCCATGCTGCCCGTGAACGTGCGCGGCATGTGGATCGGCACCTTCCACGGTCTGTGCAACCGTTTCTTGCGGGCGCATTGGCAGCTGGCGCAGTTGCCCCAGACTTTTCAGATTCTGGACACGCAGGACCAGCTCTCGGCCATCAAGCGGCTGTGCAAGCAGTTCAATGTGGACGAAGACCGCTTTCCCCCGAAGCAGCTGCAGTACTTCATTGCCGGCTGCAAGGAAGATGGCCACCGCGCCGCCAACGTGCCTGTGCGCGACGACGAGACCCGCCGCAAGGTTGAGATTTACCAGCTCTACGAAGATCAATGCCAGCGCGAAGGCGTGGTGGACTTTGGCGAGCTGATGCTGCGCTCGTATGAGCTGCTGCGCGACAACGCCCATGTGCGTGAGCACTACCGCCGCCGCTTCAGGCACACCCTGGTGGACGAGTTTCAGGACACCAACAAGCTGCAATACGCCTGGCTCAAGCTGCTGACGGGTCTGCCCGGCGAGGGCAGTGGTGGTGCCATCTTGGCCGTGGGCGATGACGACCAGAGCATCTACGCCTTTCGCGGCGCGCGCGTGGGCAACATGGCCGACTTTGTGCGCGAGTTCCAGGTCCAGCACCAGATCAAGCTGGAGCAAAACTACCGCAGTTACAGCAACATCCTCGACTCGGCCAACGAGCTGATCAGCCACAACAAGACCCGCTTGGGCAAAACCCTGCGCACCGATCAGGGTGCGGGCGAACCGGTGCGGGTGGTGGAGTCGACCAGTGACTTCACCGAGGCCCAGTGGCTGGTCGACGAGGTGCGCCAGCTGGTCAAACAAGACGGTTTTGAGCGCAAGGAAATTGCGCTGCTGTACCGCAGCAACGCGCAAAGCCGGGTGCTCGAGACGGCGCTGTTCAACGCAGGGTTCCCGTACCGTGTGTACGGCGGCTTGCGCTTTTTCGAGCGGGCCGAGATCAAGCATGCGCTGGCCTACCTGCGCCTGATGGAGAACCCCAACGACGACACCAGTTTTTTGCGGGTGGTCAACTTTCCGCCTCGGGGCATTGGGGCGCGGAGCATTGAACAGCTGCAAGACGTGGCCCGTGCTGCGGGTTGCTCGCTGCACGATGGGGTGAGCGCCACCACCGGCAAAGCAGGGGCCAATCTGGCCGCTTTTGTGGCCATGGTCGATGTGCTGCGAGAGCAGACCGCGGGCAAAACCCTGCGCGAGATCATTGACCTCGTGATCGAAAAAACCGGGCTGTTGAACCACTACCGCGCCGAAAAAGAAGGCGCAGACAGGGTAGAGAACTTGGAAGAACTGGTCAACGCCGCGGAGAGTTTTGTCACGCAAGAAGGTTTTGGCCGCAGCGCCGTGGCCATGCCGCAGGGCAGTTCAGGATTGACGCAAAGCCCGGCCAGCCAGGGGCTGGTGGGCGATGCATCCGATGCGCCTGTCGATGAGTTCTCGGAAGACGGCGTCACCATGAGCCCCCTGGCGGCGTTTTTGACCCATGCTGCACTGGAAGCCGGCGACAACCAGGCCCAGGCCGGTGAAGACGCGATCCAGCTCATGAGCGTGCACGCCAGCAAGGGGCTGGAATTCGATGCGGTGTTCATCACAGGGCTCGAAGAGGGTTTGTTCCCGCACGAAAACGCGATGAACGACTTCGATGGCCTCGAAGAAGAACGCCGTCTGATGTACGTGGCCATCACCCGCGCCCGCAAGCGCTTGTACCTCAGCCATTCGCAAACCCGCATGCTGCATGGCCAGACCCGATACAACCTCAAAAGCCGCTTTTTTGACGAACTGCCTGAGCATTGCCTCAAGTGGATCACGCCCAAAACCGCAGGGTTTGGCACGGGCGTGGGCTCGGGCATGAACGCCGGTGGATGGAACAACACCCCTGCGCAAACCCGCCAGGCCCGGCCTGCTTGGGGCCAGAGCAGCCTGAGCGCGGAGACCTACAAGAGCCCGCCCGTGCCCGTGCAAAAAGCCGCGCCCGAGCACGGCATCACCGCAGGCAAGCAGGTCTTCCACACCAAGTTCGGTGAAGGCAAGGTGTTGGCCGTTGAAGGCACAGGCGCCGACGCCCGTGCGCAGGTGAACTTCCCGCGCCACGGCGTCAAGTGGCTGGCCCTGAGTGTGGCCAAACTCACCCTGGTTTGAATTTTTCTGAAGAAAGCTCCCCATGAAAATTACCCAAGACACCGTCGTCACCATGCACTACAAAGTGGTGAACGCACAGGGCCAGTTGCTCGACAAGGCGCAAGAGCCCACGTCGTACTTGCACGGGGGCTACGACAACACCCTGCCCAAGATCGAAGAAGCACTGGAAGGTCAGGAAGTGGGTTTTGCCACCACGCTGAACCTGTCGGCCGCCGACGCCTTTGGCGAGCGAGATGAGAGCCTGGTGCAGACCATCTCCAAAAAAGACTTTCCACCGGGCGTCAAGGTGGGCGGTCAGCTGCGTGGCCGCGCGGCCGACGGGCAAGAGCAGGTATTCAATGTGGTCAAGATCAAGGGCGACCAAGTCATTTTGGACGCCAACCACCCCTGGGCGGGTCAAAATTTGAGCTTGAGCCTGAAGGTGCTCGAAGTGCGCGCGGCCTCGGCCGACGAGGTTACCCACCGCCACGCGCATGGTGCGCACGGCCACCACCACTGAGCCTAAGCCAGCGTTTGCTCGGTGGTGCTGGCGCTGAAGCAGGCCTTGACGGTGAACAACATCGATGTGAAGAACATCGCGGTCACCATCAGGGCCAGCGGCATGAGGACCGCCATCAGCATCTGTGCGTCGCCCAGCAAGCTGGCCACCAAAAGCGCCACCAAGCCTGAGCTTGCAAAAATAGCCATCCAGCACAATGTGTAAACCGTGAAGGCGGCTTTGTTGCGCCAGCAGGCCATCCAACTGAAGAACAGGCTTTTGACGGGATCGATCTGCTGCCAGAACACCAAGGCTGGCGCGTGCCAGAACAGCATGGACAGCGGCACATAAAGCAGCATCGTTGTCCAGAGCGCCATCTGAAAGGCTTCGCTGTTGACAAGCTCAGGACTGACGGTGGCGCCGCCCAAATAGACTTTGGCGAAACTCCCGCCATCGACCAAGACGGAAACGGCCATCAGCAGCAACAAACCCGCGGCATAAAGCCCGCCCAAAATCAGCATGGGTTTGCGTTGCGTTTTGTCTTTGAAGGCAGACAGCAAAATGGCCGGCATGGGGAACAAGCCCTCGCTGGCTTTTTGGGTGGCCGCCATGATGCCCGCCGTCAGTCCCGGCAGAAGCAACAGCGCCAGAGCGCCTCCAATGAAGGGCAGCATGGACACCAGTGAGACCACGGCCATGAACAAAAAGAACAGGCCCGACATGGCCAGAGGTTGGCGCCAGAAGGTGCGTATGCCCAGCACGGTCCACTGAAGGCCTTCGCGGGCTGGGACGGTGCGCAAGTTCATGGTGGGTTGTGGCATCAAAGGTGGACAGGTTGTGCAAGGCGTCCACGCAGCACCCGTTCAAAGTGGGTGGGGTCGTGGGGTTTGAGCATCGAAGCTTCGCGGGGCAAGTGATAGTCCCACAAACGCGAGATCCAGAACCGCAAAGCCCCTGCGCGCAAAAGGGCCGGCAGCAAAGAGCGCTCTGCTGCACTCAAGGGGCGCACCGCCGTGTAGCCCTTGAGCATGGCTTGGGCGCGATCGTTGTCGTGCACGCCAGTGGGCAGGTCAATGCACCAATCGTTCAGGCACACACTCAGGTCAAACAACCAGGTGTCCACGCCTGCGAAATAGAAATCAAAAAAGCCGGTCATCTGCTCGCCGACAAACATGACGTTGTCGCGGAACAGGTCGGCGTGCACCGGCCCACGGGGCAGCGCGGTGTAAGCGCTGCTGGCGGCCACATGGTTTTGGTAAGCCAGTTCGCTGCGCAGCAGGGCGGCTTGGGACTCGTCCAGGTGAGGCAACACCACGGGCACGGTCTCGTTCCACCATGCCAGGCCACGCAGGTTGGGTTGGCTGCGGTTGTAGTCGCTTCCTGCCAGGTGCATGCGCGCCAACATGTCGCCCACGGCGGCGCAATGCACGGTTTGGGGTAGCAATTGGCTTTTGCCTGCGAGTTTGTTCACCACTGCAGCAGGCTTGCCGTTCACGGTGTGCAGGATGTCGCCGTCGCGGTTGGCCGCTGGGTCGGGCACCGGTATGCCACGGCCCGCCAGGTGCTTCATCAGGTGCAAGTAAAACGGCAGTTGCTCCTGCGTCAGGCGCTCGAACAAGGTGAGCACGTACTCACCTTGGGTCGTGGTGGCGAAGTAATTGGTGTTCTCGATGCCGCCCTCAATGCCGCGCAATTCGGTGAGGGTCCCCAGGTCCAGGGACTGCATCAGGCTGTCGGCCTGCACGAGAGTGACTTCGGTGAATACCGCCATGGGAAGAGGGTCAAAGCGCCAGGAGTGGTTCTGACTGAGGTGAGAAAGTGACGATTGTAGAGGGCGAAAAGCGATCAATGACCCGCAAAGGGCTGACTGCGCTTTGCCACATCACCCTGCCGCAGGCCAGGCCCCAAACCATGGTGGTTTTTCGTGTGCAAAGCCGGTACACAATCGGGGGATGAGCGAAAACACCCCCGAAACATCCAAGCCGACCCTCTTGTTGGTCGACGGCTCCAGCTACCTGTACCGAGCTTTCCACGCCATGCCCGACCTGCGGGCCGTGCCCGGTGACCCGACGAGTGCCGCTACCGGGGCCATTCGCGGCATGATCAACATGATGGAGCGCTTGCGCAAGGATGTGCCGGCCCGCTATGCCGTGTGCGTGTTCGATGCCAAGGGCCCCACTTTCCGCGACGAGCTGTACCCCGAGTACAAAGCCAACCGCAGCCCCATGCCCGATGACCTGCGAAGTCAAATCGAGCCGATCCACGGGCTGGTGCGCCTGATGGGCTGGACGGTGCTGGATGTGCCAGGCGTGGAAGCAGACGATGTGATCGCCACCTTGGCCCATGTGGCCGCTCAGCAAGGCATCCAAGTCACGGTGTCGAGTGGCGACAAGGACCTGAGCCAGTTGGTGAACGAGCGCATCACCATCATCGACACCATGAACGGCAAGGTGCGTGATGTGGCGGGCGTGACGGCCGAGTTTGGCGTGCCGCCTTCGCTCATGATCGATTACCAAACCTTGGTGGGCGACACGGTGGACAACGTGCCCGGCGTGGCCAAGGTCGGCCCCAAGACCGCCGCCAAGTGGTTGATGGAATACGGCTCGCTCGACCAACTGATGGCCAACGCGCAAGACATCAAAGGTGTGGCGGGCGAGAACCTGCGCCAGGCGGTGGACTGGTTGCCCAAGGGCCGGGCTCTTGTGACCATGAAAACCGATTGCGACCTGAGCGCCTGGGTGCCCGACTTGCCGTCGTTCGCCAGCCTGCACCTGCACGAGCCTGACAAAGACAAGCTGCTCGATTTTTACCAAACTTATGGTTTCAAGGGGCTGGTGCAGTCGCTGGGGGGGGCCATGCCAGCGCCCGCACCCAAAGCCAAAACGCCCAAGCCCAAAGACACGGGCATGGGTGATCTTTTCGGCTTGGCGCCAGACGCACAGCCGGCTGCATTGCTGGAGTTGGACAGCGCCGCCAGTGCGGTGCAAGGTGACTTGAAATACGACACCGTGCTCGATTGGGCCGCGTTCGACGCTTGGCTGGCCCGCATTGAACAAGCGCCGCTCACCGCCATCGACACCGAAACCACCTCGCTCGATGCCATGCGTGCCGAGATCGTGGGCATATCATTGAGTGTCACGCCTGGCGAGGCGGTCTACATCCCGCTGGCGCACAACGGCCCGGGTGCGCCCGAGCAACTTCCGATGGTTGATGTGCTGGCCAAACTCAAGCCCTGGCTTGAAAACCCGGCTCGCCTCAAACTGGGCCAGAACATCAAATACGACCGCCATGTGTTCGCCAACCACGGCATCGAAGTGCAGGGCTACGCGCACGACACCATGCTGGAAAGCTATGTGCTTGAAGTGCACAAGCCCCACGGTCTGACCAGCCTGGCTGAGCGCCATGTGGGCCGCAGGGGCGTGACTTACGAAGACCTGTGCGGCAAGGGTGCGCACCAGATCCCGTTTGCCCAGGTGGACTTGGACAAAGCCGCGCACTATTCGTGCGAAGACTCTGACCAATGCCTCGACGTGCACTTGGCGCTGTGGCCGCAGATCGAAGCCCATGCCGGTCTCAAGTACGTTTACGAGCTTGAAATCGCCACCAGCGAAGCGCTGTTCCGCATCGAGCGCAACGGCGTGCTGATCGACGCGCCGACACTGGCTGCGCAGAGTCAAGCGCTGGGCGAGCGCATCGTGCAGCTTGAAACCGAGGCCTACGAGATCGCGGGCCAGCCCTTCAACCTGGCCAGCCCCAAGCAGCTGGGCGAAATTTTCTTTGACAAGCTGGGCCTGCCCGTCATCAAGAAAACCGCTACGGGCGCGCGCAGCACCGACGAAGAAGTGTTGGAAAAACTGGCCGAAGACTACCCGCTGCCTGCCCGCATTCTGGAGCACCGCAGTCTTTCAAAACTCAAGGGCACTTACACCGACAAGCTGGCGCAACTGGCCTTGCCGCGCACAGGACGCGTGCACACGCATTACGCGCAGGCCGTGGCCGTCACAGGCCGCTTGTCGAGCAACGAGCCCAACCTGCAAAACATCCCGGTGCGAACCGCCGAAGGCCGCAAGGTGCGCGAGGCCTTTGTAGCCCCCGCAGGCTGGGTGATTGCGAGTGCCGATTACAGCCAGATCGAGCTGCGCATCATGGCGCACCTGAGCGATGACCCGGCCTTGCTCAAAGCCTTCCATGAGGGCCTCGATGTGCACAAGGCCACAGCTGCCGAGGTGTTTGGCGCAACGCCCGACACGGTGAGCAGCGAGCAGCGCCGTTACGCCAAGACCATCAACTTCGGCCTGATCTACGGCATGAGCGCGTTCGGTCTGGCCAAGGCGCTCACCATCGACAACACGGCGGCCAAGAACTACATCACCCGCTACTTCGAGCGTTTTGCCGGGGTCAAGCACTACATGGACGCCACCCGCGAACAGGCCAAGGCGCTGGGTTATGTCGAGACCGTGTTTGGCAGACGCCTGGTCCTGCCCGAGATCAACAGCCCCAACGGCCCGCGCCGCGCCGGAGCCGAGCGCGCCGCCATCAACGCGCCCATGCAGGGCACAGCCGCTGACCTGATCAAGCTGAGCATGGTGGCGGTGCAAAAAGCGCTGGACGAGCAGGGCAAGGCGACCAAAGTCATCATGCAGGTGCACGACGAATTGGTGTTTGAAGTGCCCGAGTCAGAAGTTGAATGGGTGCGCACCGAAGTGCCGCGCCTCATGGCGGGCGTGGCCGACCTGAAGGTGCCGCTCTTGGCCGAAGTGGGCTTTGGGCCGAACTGGGAACAGGCGCACTGAACCTCTTCTTGTGGGAGCGGCGCCCTCGCCGCGAAAAGCCCTCGCCGATCGCCCAAGGGGGGCTCTACAAAATCGGTGCCGGTTCTTTCCATGGTTCGTGCTTTTGCATGATGGCCTCGAACAGCGAAGCCCCCTCAAACGCTGCCAACCAAGCGGCCAAGGCGGTCCAGGCCTGCGCCGCAAACCAGATCGGGTCGGTGTGGGCGTATTGCCGCACAAAGGGGGCGATGGCCGCGTCTTGCAATCCAAAGCGGTGACCTGCCAGACAGGCTTGTGCCTGCAAGCATGCATCCAACCCGTGCAGCCAGGCGGCGGCCAGGTCTCGGTCGGCCATGCCGTTTTCCAGCCCCGCACGGTTGGGGTATTTGTATCGGTCCAATTGGTGCTTGAAAGGCCCGTCGTTGTGCGCGATCAGGGCGAGTGCATCGGCCATGCCCGCATCTGTCGCTGGCAACCAGCCCAGCGGGTCATGCTGGTGCAGAGCCCAGAACATGATGTCCAGACTTTGCTCCAGCACGTCGCGGCCCGCAGTTCCGGGCAGCCACAGCACCGGCACCGTGCCTTTGGGCGACAGGGCCAGCAAGTGGGCGGGTTTGTTTTTCAACACCACTTCGCGGTGTTCAATGGCGATGCCGCTGGCGTGCAGCGCCAGGCGTGCGCGCATGGCGTAGGGGCAGCGGCGAAATGAGTAAAGGACGGGCAGGGCAGCGACAGACATGCGGGCAGTTTAAATCGCACCCGGGTGCAAGCCGACAGTTCCTGTGTCAAGATGAGCACCCTCTTATTTTGGTACACGGAGACTTGCCTTGAACAACGACCTGATCAACGATACCCAAGCGCTTTTGGGCGGCCGCATGGATGCCAGTGGCCCCACCCGCCGCGTGGCCTTGCAAGCGGCCTTGGGTGTGGGGTACGCCGCAGCCGCTTTGCCCATCGTGGCGCAAACCGCCGTCAAAACCTCCGCTGAAGGCCTGGTTTCCGGTGAGGTGACCATCGACGTCAATGGCTTCAAGATGCCCGCTTACCGCAGCGCGCCTGCAGGCAAGACCGGTTTGCCTGTTGTGCTGGTGATCTCCGAGATTTTTGGGGTGCACGAGTACATCGCCGATGTCACACGCCGCCTGGCGCAAGCCGGTTACCTGGCCATCGCCCCCGAGATGTTTGTGCGCCAAGGTGATGCAAAAACTTACAGCGACATCCCCAAACTGCAAGCCGAAATCATCACCAAAGTACCCGACGCTCAGGTGATGGGCGATCTGGATGCGACCGTGGCTTGGGCGGCGGCCAACGGCGGCAACACCGACAAACTGGCCATCACCGGCTTTTGCTGGGGTGGCCGCATCACTTGGTTGTACGCGGCGCACCAGCCCAAGATCAAGGCGGGTGTGGCCTGGTATGGCCGGTTGGTGGGCAACGCCACTGCGCTGACGCCCACGCACCCTGTGGCCTTGGTGGGCAGCCTCAAGGGCCCGGTGCTGGGTTTGTACGGCGGGGCCGACACCGGCATCCCACTTGACACAGTGGATAAGATGAAGGCCGAACTGGCCCAAGGGCCCGCCGCAGCCAAAGCCAGCGAGTTTGTGGTTTATCCTGAGGCCCCGCACGCTTTTCATGCCGATTACCGCCCCAGCTACCGCAAGGCGGCGGCAGACGATGGTTGGCAGCGCATGCTGGCCTGGCTCAAGCGCCAAGGCGTGGCCTGATCTTCGAAAATACCGCCCTTCGGGGCGGTTTGTTTTGGCGGAAGTTTGTGATGGGGGTGTGTGGACACCCCGAACGGAAAAATGAATTTATTGGCAATTTTGGTTGGCACCCTGGTGGCAGGCATTGGCAGCGTCTGGCTGGCTGCGTGGCTGAGCTTTGGTGTGTTCAGCCGTTACACCCAGCACATGCTCAGCCTGGCGGCGGGCGCGTTGTTGGCGACGGCGTTTTTGCATCTTCTGCCCGAGGCCTTCGAGTCAGGTGTGGCCCCTCAGGCCCTGTTTTTGACTTTGCTGCTGGGCTTGGTGTTTTTTTTCTTGCTCGATAAAGCGGAGCTTTGGCATCACGGGCATGAGCACCACCACGGCCTCGACAACCATGACCACCATGCACATCACCACGCTCACGGCGACCGTTTCCCCGGGCACTGGGCGGTGCTGGCCGGAGACAGCGTGCATTGCTTTGGCGATGGCATTTTGATCGCTTCGGCCTTCATGGCCGATTTGCAGTTGGGTGTAATCGCCTCCTTGGCGGTGCTGGCGCACGAGGTGCCGCACCACATGGGGGATCTTGTGGTTTTACGCCAAGGCAGCAGCAACCGCCGCGCAGCGGTGGTGAAAGTGTCCATGGCAGGGGCCATCACGGCGCTCGGTGGTGCGGTGGGCTTTGTGCTGGTCGATGCCTTGAAGGGCGGCTTGCCTTACTTTTTGGTGGTGGCCAGCAGCAGTTTCATTTATGTCGCGCTCGCTGACTTGATTCCGCAATTGCAAAAACGCCTTTCGGCCAAAGAGACTCTGGCCCAAATCATCTGGTTGGTGGGGGGGATGGCCATGGTGATGCTGGTCAGCGGCTTTGCCGCGCAACACCATTGACGTGTGCAGGAGCGTCGCCCTCGCCGCGACAAGCCGCGCGAAGACCGCAAACATTCGCCCCGAGGGCGGGGCTCCTGCCAAAGGCTCAGCCCTTGGCGCAGGGCAAGCCGACAGTGCGGCTCCACTCGCTCCAGCTGCCGGCATACAGGGCTGTGGGGCCGAACCCGGCCAGCTCCATAGCGATCAGGTTGGGCACTGCGCTCACGCCGCTGCCGCAGTGGTGCACCACATTGCTGGCGCTGCGGCCTGACAAAATCTGCTCCCACTCAGCCCGCAGCACTTCAGGACGCTTGAAAAAACCTTCAGTGGTGAAGTTGTCTGTGAAGGGGCGGTTCAGTGCGCCCGGAATATGCCCAGCAATCGGGTCCAGTGGCTCCACTTCGCCCCGGTAGCGTGGTGCAGCACGCGCATCGACCACGGTTTGTGACGGACGGCCCAGATCGGCGAGCACCTTGTCGGTGAAAACCAATTCGCGCAGTGCGGGGCGCACTTCGAACGAAACCGCAGAGGGCGCAGGCCCAGCGACAGGACCTGTTGCCACAGCGCCGCCAGCGGCCTTCCAGCCTTGCAGGCCGCCGTCGAGCATGGCCACGGCATCGTGCCCCAGCCATTTGAGCATCCACCACAAACGACCGCAGTAGTTGCCTGCGTTGCGGTCATACACCACCACCTGCGTTTGGTTGCCAATGCCCATGCCGCCCAGCCAAGCCGCCACTCGTTCGCGGGGCGGCAGGGGGTGGCGTCCACCGTTGACAGCGTCGTCGCCATGCGTGCTCAGGTCGCGGCCCAGATGGGCCTGCAAGGCGCCTGCGATGTGCTCAGCCTCGAACAGGCTGTCGGCCAACTCGGGCTTCATCAGGTCGAAGCTGCAATCCACAAGGGTCCATGGCAAGCCCTGCTGTTGCAGGGTTTGCAGTTGGGCGGGGGTGATCAGCAAGGGGTACATGGTGGCTCCGGTGTCAGTGTTCTTCAGCAGGGGCCTGGGGCAGGGCGCGTTTGCGCAAAGCGGTGGCGGCAAAGCCGCTGGCGACGATGAGGGCCATGCCGACCCACCCGGCCAACGGGATCAAGTCCCCAAATAAAATGGCGCCATAAAGCGCAGCAAACACAATGCCCGAATATTGCAAGTTGGCCACCAGCAAAGTGGCGCCTTGGGTGTAGGCCTTGGTCATGCACAACTGGCCCAGTGCGGCCAACAGGCCAATGGGCAAAAGCCACAGCACTTGTGGCCAAACCCACGCACTGGCACCCGTGAACAGCATGGCCACGCCGCCCACGATGGTGGTGCCTATGGAGAAATAAAACACGGTGCGCGATTCGGGCTCGCCAATGCGGCCGAGTGCTGCCACCTGCATGTAAGCCATCGCCGCGCTCAGGCCCGAGAGCAAACCAATCACACCTGCAAACAATTGGTTTTGTTCGATGGTGGGTCGCAGAATCAAGACGACGCCGGCAAAACCAGTCAGCACTGTGAGCACGATGGGGCCTTGGCGGCTGGCGTCCTGCAAACGGCCCATGACCAACGTGCCGCCCACCAAAAAGGCCCCCACCCACACGCCACTCATGTAATTGAGCGTCATGGCGGTGGCCAAGGGCAAATGGGCAATGGCATAGAACCAGGCCGCCAAAGAGGCCACGCCGATGGCAGAGCGCCAGACATGCATCCAGGGCACAGGCGTGTGAAAAGCCACGCCCTGAGCGCGACAAAGGCTGGCCATGATGGCCATGCCGATCAAGCCTCGGTAAAAGACCAGCTCGAAGGTGTTGAAGTGGGCAGCAGCGTATTTAATGCACACGCTCATGGTCGCGAAAAACAACGACGCAAGGATCATCCAGGAAGCTTGCATCGGGGCTTTCGGCTCACAGTGAAATTTGGCGGCGGTACCACTCGTGGAAGTGCTGCATGCCATCTTCCATGGGGCTTTGGTAGGGGCCGACTTCGTTGTCGCCGCGCGCCAGCAGGGCTTTGCGGCCTGCGTCCATGCGCTCGGCAATTTCGTCGTCTTCGATGCAGGTTTCCATGTAGGCCGCTTGCTGGGCTTCGACGAATTCGCGCTCGAAGGCCACGATTTCTTCGGGGTAAAAGAACTCGACCATGTTCAGCGTCTTGCTCGGGCTGATCGGGTGCAGCGTTGACACGGTGAGCACATGCGGGTACCACTCGACCATGATGTGGGGGTAATACGTTAGCCAGATGGCGCCGCGCTCAGGCAGTTGGCCGTTGCGGTATTTCAGCAGCACCTCGTGCCACTTTTTGTAGGTGTCCGAGCCCGGTTTGCCAAAACCGCCCGACACGCCCACGGTTTGCACTGAATAGTGTTCCTTGAACTCCCAGCTCAGGTCGTCGCAGGTGACGAACTGGCCCAGCCCCGGGTGGAAAGGGCCGACGTGGTAGTCCTCCAGGTAGACCTCGATGAAAGTCTTCCAGTTGTAGTTGCACTCGTGCAGCTCGACGCGGTCGAGGGCATAGCCGTCAAAATTGAGCTGCGAGCGTGGTCCCATGTTCGCCAGATCGGCGGCTATGGCGCGGCCATTGTCTTCAAACAACAGGCCGTTCCACTCTTGCAACTTGTAGTTGTTCAGGTTCAGGCAAGGGTCTTGAGAGAAGTGTGGCGCGCCCAGCAGTTGTCCGTCGGGCGCGTAAGTCCATCGGTGCAGGGGGCAGACGATGTTGCCGCCAGCATGGCCTTTTTGCTGGGTGTGCAGATTGCCTCGGCCGCTGAGCATCAGGGCTTGGCGGTGGCGGCAAACATTGGAGACGAGTTCCACCCCGCCTTGGCTGTTGCGAACCAAGGCGCGGCCTTCGACTTCGTGGGGGAGGGCGTGATAGTCGCCCGGATGGGGCACCGCCAATTGGTGACCCACATAACGAGGGCCTTGCCTAAAGAGCGTATTCAATTCGCGCTGAAAAAGCGCTTCATCGAAATAAGTTGAAACTGGTAGTTGGCTTGCGGCCTGCTGCAGTTGAAGACTTAAATCAGACATGGATGACCTGACCTAGAGACTCCCCCTATGAAGGGGCAGGGACAAAACGCTGGATCTTTCGATACGTGCGCAAAAAACAACAGGTAACAACCTGCCGGCGAGGGGGGATTGTACCCTTGCCCCGTGTCAGGGATGCCTTCAGCGCCAAAGGCCTAAAATCTTGGTTTTGATCGAAATTCCCATGCCCAAAGCCGCCACAGCAAACCCAGAGCCCGCGTTGCCCGATAACTACGAAGCGGCTTTGCGTGAGCTCGAGCAGCTGGTCGGCGAGCTGGAGTCGGGCCAAATGCCTTTGGACCAGTTGTTGACAGGTTACCAACGGGGCGCGGCCTTGCTGGGTTTTTGCCGCGACAAGTTGCAGGCTGTGGAGAACCAAATCAAGGTGCTCGACGGCGGTCAACTCAAACCCTGGAATGAGGCCTGAACATGGCGTTTGATCTTCAAGGTTGGATGCAGCCGCACCTGCTGCAGATCGAGCAGGCGCTGACTGAGTGGGTTGACCCAAAGGCCCCGGCCGGTTTGGGTGAGGCCATGCGCTACGCGGTGCTGGACGGCGGCAAACGTTTGCGCCCGCTGTTGGTGTTGGCCACCGCTGAAGCGACAGGAGCCCACACATTGGATGCGGCCTTGCGCGCCGCTTGTGCGTTGGAGCTGATCCACGCGTATTCGCTGGTGCATGACGACATGCCCTGCATGGACAACGATGTGCTTCGCCGAGGCAAGCCCACGGTGCATGTGCAGTTCGGCCAAGCGCAGGCCTTGCTCGCGGGAGACGCCCTGCAAGCGCTGTCTTTTGAGCTGCTGACGCCTCAAGACGGCAGCGTGCCACCTGCAGTGCAGGCCACTTGCGTGGGCCTCTTGGCGCGTGCTTCAGGTTATTGGGGCATGGCGGGCGGTCAGGCGATTGACCTGGCCAGCGTGGGCGAGCGTTTGACCGAAGCGCAGTTGCGCCAGATGCACCGCCTCAAAACCGGCGCATTGCTCTTGTGCAGCGTTCAAATGGGTGTGGCTTGTGGGGATGCAGTCTCCGACAGCATTCGTTTGGCTTTTGAACGATTTGGTGAGGTGCTGGGCCTGGCCTTTCAGGTGGTGGACGACATCCTGGATGTGACGGCCGACTCGACCACCTTGGGCAAGACCGCAGGCAAAGACGCCGCCGCTGACAAGCCCACTTATGTCGCGCTGATGGGGCTACAAGCCGCGCAGCGTTATGCCGATCAACTGACCCAAGAAGCCATGCAGGCGCTGGGGGACACCGGTTTGCCGCCAGAACGGCTGGCCGCCTTGCAAGGCCTGGCCAGCATGGTCGTCAACAGAAACCGTTGAGCGATGACCCATTTCCTTGATTCCATCCGGTCGCCTGCCGACATGCGCCTGCTGCCCCGCAGCGACTTGCCTCAAGTGGCGAAAGAGCTTCGCCAATCGGTGCTTGACAACGTTTCCAAGACGGGTGGGCATTTGAGCTCCAACCTGGGCACCGTGGAACTCACCGTGGCCCTGCATTACGTTTTCAACACACCCGCCGACCGCATCGTCTGGGATGTGGGGCACCAAACCTATCCGCACAAAATCCTCACCGGGCGAGCGGGCCGCATGACCACGCTGCGCCAGCTGGATGGTTTGTCGGGTTTTCCGCGCCGCGACGAAAGCGAGTACGACACCTTTGGGGTCGGGCACTCGTCCACCAGCATTTCTGCGGCGCTGGGCATGGCCTTGGCCGCCCGCCAAAAAGGCGAGTCGCGCCACGCGATTGCCGTGATCGGTGACGGCGCGATGACCGCAGGCATGGCTTTTGAGGCACTGAACCATGCAGGTGTCGAAGACTGCAAGCTGCTGGTGGTCTTGAACGACAACGACATGTCGATCAGCCCGCCGGTGGGCGCGCTCAACCGTTACCTCGCGCAGCTCATGAGCGGTCGTTTCTACGCCGCTGCCAAGGAGGGGGCCAAGCAAGTGCTCAAGGTTGCACCGCCCCTGTTCGAGCTGGCCAAGCGTTTTGAAGAGCATGCCAAGGGCATGGTGGTGCCCGCCACCTTGTTCGAGAAGTTCGGATTCAACTACATCGGGCCCATCGACGGCCATGACCTGGAATCGCTGATTCCGACCCTCGAGAACATCAAGCACCTCAACGGACCGCAGTTCTTGCACGTGGTCACCAGAAAAGGGCAGGGCTACCCGCTGGCCGAGGCCGATCCGGTGGCTTACCACGGACCCGGAAAATTCGATCCGGCCGTGGGCCTGGTGCCCTCTGCCACGCCTCCAAAGACCACCTTCACACAGGTATTTGGTCAATGGCTGTGCGATATGGCTGCCCAAGACGAACGGCTGGTGGGCATCACCCCGGCCATGCGCGAAGGCTCTGGCATGGTGGCTTTCCACAAGCGTTTCCCCAACCGGTATTTCGATGTGGGCATCGCCGAGCAGCACGCCGTGACGCTGGCAGCTGGCATGGCTTGTGAGGGCCTCAAGCCCGTGTTGGCGATTTACTCCACCTTTTTGCAAAGAGGATACGACCAACTGATCCACGATGTGGCGCTGCAAAACCTGCCGGTGGTGTTTGCCCTGGACCGCGCGGGCCTGGTGGGCGCCGATGGGGCCACGCACGCCGGGGCCTACGACATCGCCTTCACCCGCTGCATTCCCAACATGAGCGTGGCCTGCCCGGCAGACGAGCGCGAGTGCCGCCAACTGCTCAGCACCGCCTATGCGCAGAACCATCCCGTTACCGTGCGCTACCCTCGCGGCGCTGGGGCTGGCGTCCAGCCCGACGCGGATCTGACCCCCCTGCCCTTTGGCAAAGGCGAAATTCGCCGCCAGGGCCGCAAGACCGCCATTTTGGCTTTTGGCAGCCTGCTCTACCCTGCGCTGCAGGCGGGGCAGGCGCTTGACGCCACGGTGGTCAATATGCGTTGGGCCAAGCCGCTGGACACCGAGCTGCTGGCGCAGGTGGCCCGCGAGCACGAGCAGATCGTCACGCTCGAAGAAGGCTGCACCATGGGGGGCGCAGGCAGCGCTGTGATGGAAGCCTTGCAAAGCCTGGGGCTGGTGCTGCCGGTGCTGCAATTGGGTTTGCCCGATAAATTCATTGAGCATGGCGACCCGGCGAAGTTGTTGGCCATGCAAGGGCTCGATGCTTCGGGCGTCGAATTGTCCATCCGCCAGCGGTGGCCGCAGGCTGCGCCGTCACTGGCCTGACCCGCATCCCAAAGGGGTTCTTCAAGAATCTTTTTTGGGCGGCCGGCTTGCAAAAGGGTAAACCCGAGCCTGTTGCCGCTTTTGTTGTTTCTACAATAGCGTCGACCCCCGTTGCACAGATTCTCCAGTCTGGCATGTTTCATTCTTTTTAAAGGAGTCCATCCATGGATCGTCGTTCCATTCTGAAAAACGCTGGCATTGCAGGCGTTTTGGCTGCGGGCGTTGCCCCTGCTGTGCATGCCCAGGCTGCTGTTCGCTGGCGCCTGGCTTCGAGCTTTCCCAAGTCGCTCGACACCTTGTTTGGTGGCTCTGAAGTCTTCGCCAAGAAGGTCAAGGAAATGAGCGGCGGCAAGTTCGAAATTTCCACGCATGCTGCTGGCGAACTGATGCCTGCATTTGGCGTGCTCGACGGCGTGCAAAACGGCACTGTGGAATGCGCCCACACCGCGCCTTACTACTTCTTTGGCAAGGACGAAACCTTCGCCCTCGATTGCGCCATCCCCTTTGGTTTGAACAGCCGCCAGATGACGGCCTGGATGTTTGAAGGCAACGGCATGAAGCTGATGCGCGAGCACTACGCCAAGTACAACATCATGAACTTCGCCATGGGCAACACAGGCACCCAGATGGGCGGCTGGTTTCGCAAGGAAATCAAGTCAACCAAGGACCTCAAGGGCCTGAAGTTCCGCGTGGGCGGCTTTGCGGGCAAGGTGCTCGAGCGCATGGACGTGGTGCCACAAAACATTCCTGCTGGCGAGATTTACCAATCGCTTGAAAAAGGCACCATCGACGCGGCCGAGTGGATTGGCCCGCACGATGACCTGAAGCTGGGTCTGAACAAAGTGGCGCCTTACTACTACTACCCAGGCTGGTGGGAGGGTGGCCCCCAGCTGACGCTGATGGTCAACCAAAAAGCTTATGACGCTCTGTCGCCAGAGAACAAGGTGATTGTCGAAGCGGCATCTGCTGTGGCCCACATTGAAATCCAGGCCCGTTACGATGTCTACAACCCGACCGCGCTCAAGCAATTGGCGGCACAAAAGACCAAAGTTCTGCCTTTCCCGAAAGACATGATGGACGTGGCCTTCAAGCATTCTCAAGAGCTTTACGCCGAGTTGAGTGCCAAAAATGCGAACTGGAAGAAAGTCTATGAAGACTACGCCAAGTTCCGCGCTGATCAGAACTGGTGGTTCCGCTTCGGTGAAGCCCGTTTTGACAGCTTCATGCAGTCGCAAAAGCTCTGATCCACCTCGGACCTGATCTTCAAACCCGCCGCGCGCAAGCCTGGCGGGTTTTGTTTTTCAGGGGCGCTGCTCGTGCAGCTTCAGGGCTTGGGCCAGGCGGCTGAATTCGTCCAGCATGGTGCGGTCGTGGCAGTAGAAAAAGCTGAACGTACCGCCCAGGTTGCGCACATAGATGCGCGGCGCGATGAGAAATTCCAGTCCGCGAACACGCATGACTTTGACGAATGCCAGCTCGCGCAGTGTCACGCGCCGCTGCCACATCCAAGTTTGTTCAATGGCGCTTGCGTCCAGCAAGATGCGGCTGCGCTGGATGTGCCAGACGATGAAAGCCATCATGGCCCAGACCACCGCACTCAAAGCCCCTTGGCGAGTTGGCCAGTCGATGCCCAGCCGCCAGAACCACACCAACAAGCCCATCAAAATGAACCATGCCAGCCCTTTGAAAACGGGGCCAAAAGCCTGCCCGTTCATGGCCAGTGCAGGCGCTTGGTAGGGGTAGGGCAACTTGGAGGCTGGACTCTCGTCTTGGTGGGGCATGGGTTCATTTCTTTACGCTGGCGCCCGGCAGGTCTTTCATGGGATCGTCCGAGGCCTGCGCATCGCTTGCACGCGAATTGGCGTCTGGCGCAGGGGTGTCATCCATGGGTGGGGCCGCTTCCAGCACCACCGAATTGACGTCCACCACCATCGGTTTGTCGAGGAAAGCGGTCACCGATTGCGGCACAAAAATCACGATCACCACCAGCATGACCTGCATGATCACCCAAGGAATGGAGCCCATGTAGATGTCATTGGTCTTGATCGGCTCGGCGATGCGTTTTTCCTTGAACATGGTGTCGGCAATGCCGCGCAGGTAGAACAGTGCAAAGCCAAACGGCGGGTGCATGAAGCTGGTTTGCAGGTTCACGCACAGCAGCACACCGAACCAGATCAAGTCAATGCCCATCTTCTCAGCCACTGGCGCCAACATCGGCACGATGATGAAGGCAATCTCAAAGAAGTCGAGGAAGAATGCCAAAAAGAATACGAAGACGTTCACCACGATCAAAAAGCCCACTTGACCGCCAGGCAGGCCCGACAGCAGGTGCTCCACCCATTTGGCGCCGTCCACGCCCTGGAACACCAGGCTGAACACACGTGAGCCAATCAAAATGAACACCACCATGGCCGTCAAACGCATGGTGCCCTGCATGGCGTCCCACAGCAGCTTGGGGCTCAACCGTTTGTGGATGGCTGCCAAAATCAGTGCGCCGACCACGCCCATGGCACCGGCTTCGGTGGGGGTGGCAATGGCGTGGTCCTGGAAGGGCAGGCCACCCATGGAGCCCAGCACGGTGAAGATCAACACGGCAGACGGGATGATGCCCTTGAGGCACTTGCGCCACAGCGGCCAGCCATTCAAGGTGCGGGCCTCTAAGGGCACGCCGGGCACAAAGTGCGGCTTGAAGACGCCCAGTGCGTAGGTGTAGATCGCGAACATGGCGATCTGCATGAGCGATGGGCCCCATGCGCCTTTGTACATGTCGCCCACGGGGCGGCCCAACTGGTCAGCCAGCACCACCAGCACGAGCGACGGGGGCACCAACTGGGTGATGGTGCCCGACGCCGCCAGCACGCCCGTGGCGTAACGGGTGTCGTAGCCGTAGCGCAGCATGACGGGCAGCGAAATCAGCGCCATGGCAATGACTTGACCCGCCACGGTGCCGGTGATGGCACCCAAAATGAAACCCACGATGATGACCGAGTAGCCCAGACCGCCTTTGATGGGGCCAAACAATTGGCCCATGGCGTCGAGCATGTCTTCGGCCAGGCCACACTTTTCAAGGATGGTGCCCATGAAGGTGAAGAAGGGAATAGCCAGCAGCAGATCGTTGCTCAGGATCGAAAAAATCGAGATCGGCAAATTGCCCAAAAAAGCCTGTGGGAACCACCCCATTTCGATGGCGAAAAAACCGCTGGCCAGGCCCAGCGCGGCCAAAGAAAAGGCAACCGGAAAGCCGATCAGCATCACAAATACCAAGCCCACAAACATGATGGGCGCAAAGTTTTCCATTTGCATTTTTTATTTCCTTGCAGCGAGACGAAGAGCAGTTGTGGCGTTGCCGCTCACTGCAGTGGTTTTTCGTAGTGGGTGTCCATGGCGTATTCGCCACGCAGGAAAGCCACGCGTTTGATCAGCTCGGCCACACCTTGCAACCAGACCATGCCAAAGCCCAGTGGCATGGCCAAGGTGGCGGGCCAGCGGATCAAGCCGCCCGCGTTGCTGCTGTGCTCACCGTTGACAAAGGTGTTCCAGAAGTAGGGAAAAGACAGCCAGGCCAGAAAGCCCATGACGGGCAGCAAAAAGAACACCAAGCCAAAAATGTCCACAAAGACAGGGCCATGGCCTTGGAGCTTGCCGTAGACCAAGTCGACGCGCACATGCTCATTGAGCTTGAGGACATAGGGCGCGCCCGCCATCACCATCCAGGCAAACAGGTACCACTGGATTTCCAACAGCCCGTTGGAGCTCCAGTCGACGCCGTAGCGCACAAAGGCGTTGCCCGCGCTGATCATCGCCGCCAGCAAAACAGTCCAGGTGGCCAGCCGACCCAAATGGTCGTTGAGCCAGTCGATGCCGAAGGCCAATTTGAGCAATCCAGACACGGTCATCCCCTAAAAATCGATTTTCACGATTGTAAGTGCCCGCCCATGTTGAATTGAAGCGCCATGCCCCGCGCGTCCGTTAGCATTGGCCTCCCTCATGAACACATTCAACGACAGCGTCCTCGCCGCGCTGACCCTCATCTCATCGCTGGACCCGGCCCTTTGGGCCATCGTCTTGCGCTCTTTGGCGGTCAGTGCGTTGGCGTGCCTGGTCGCCTATGGCTTGGGGGTGCTTTTGGGGGCATGGCTGGCGGTGGCGCGATTTGCTGGACGAGGCGCAGTGCTGCTGGTGCTCAACACGTTGTTGGCCCTGCCCTCGGTGGTGGTCGGACTGTTGGTTTATTTGTTGCTTTCGCGCACCGGGCCATTGGGCTTTTTGGGCTGGCTGTTCAGCTTCAAGGCGATGGTGATGGCGCAGGCCATTTTGGTGCTGCCGGTGGTCACAGCGCTCACCCGGCAGGTGGTGGAAGATGTGGAGCGCCAACATGGAGAGCAGTGGGCCTCGTTGGGCGCAGGTCCCTGGGTACGCAGCTTGTTGCTGGCCTGGGACGAGCGGCTGGCTTTGCTGACCATCGCTGTGGCGGCATTCGGTCGGGCGGTCTCCGAGGTGGGCGCGGTGATGATCGTGGGCGGCAACATCGACGGCTTCACACGCGTCATGACCACCACCATAGCCCTCGAGACCAGCAAAGGCGATTTGCCGCTGGCGCTGGGCCTGGGGCTGGTCTTGCTGGCGGTGGTGCTGCTGCTGAATCTCTTGCTGGCCGGTCTGCGCCTGTGGGCCGAGCGGCGTCATGCGCATCCCATGAAGCCCCAAGCTTTGGAAGGGCTTCGTTCATGACTGCCGTGCAGATCAGGCTGGAGGCGGTGAGCGTTCAGCTGGGGGCTCAAGTGGCTTTGTCCGATGTGAGCCTGCACATTTCGTTGGGTGAGCGCGTGGCGCTGGTGGGGGCCAATGGATCGGGAAAGAGCACTTTGTTGCGCACTTTGCATGGCTTGGTGCTGCCTGTGCAAGGCCAGGTGCGGCAAGCGCCGGGCGTGCGGCAGGCCATGTTGTTCCAAAGGCCACACATGCTGCGCCTATCGGCCTTGAACAATGTGGCGCTGGGTTTGTGGCTGGACCGCTCACGGGGCCTGAGTTGGGCCGTTGCCAAAGCGCTGTCGAAGCAAGCCTTGCAACGCGTGCACTTGCTGACTGTGGCGCAGCAAAATGCAAGCCAGTTGTCGGACGGGCAGAAGCAGCGCCTGGCTTTGGCCCGCGCTTGGGCAAGCCAGCCCGATGTGCTGTTGCTGGACGAACCCACCGCCAGCCTCGACCGGCATGCCAAACGCGACGTGGAGACCTTGATGGCTGACTTTGCCAGTGCTCAGGATCGAGCGATGACTGTGGTCTGGGCCAGTCACAACCTGGGGCAGGTCAAGCGCTTGGCCAGCAGGGTCATTTATCTGGAGGGTGGTCGGGTGTTGGCGGATTTGCCTGTTGGCTTGTTCTTCAATGCCGCCGAGTTGTCTGTGTGCAGTCCGGCGGCCCATGCTTTTGTTCAAGGAGAACTGCCATGACTTTCCCATTTGCAATGACCCGCCGTGCCCTGGTGTGTGCGGTCTTGGCCACAGCCTCGGTCTGTGTTCAAGCCCAATCCATGGTGATGTCCTCCACCACATCGACCGAACAATCCGGCCTGTTTGCGCATTTGCTCCCAGCGTTCAAAAAGGCCAGTGGCATCGACATCAAGGTCGTTGCCTTGGGCACGGGTCAGGCGCTGGACATGGCCAGGCGCGGTGACGCCGATGTGGTGTTTGTGCACGACCAGACAGCCGAAGAAAAGTTTGTCGCCGAGGGCTTTGGACTCAAGCGTCTGACCGTGATGTACAACGACTTTGTGCTGATTGGCCCCAAGGGCGATCCAGCGGGCATCAAGGGCAAAGATGTTTTGGCCGCTTTGGCCAAAGTGTCTTCAGCCAATGCCAGTTTTGTGTCACGTGGCGACAAGAGCGGCACACATGCCGCTGAGCTGCGGTACTGGAAACTGGCCAGTCTGGATGCGGCAAAAGGCAGTGGCTACCGTGAATGCGGTTGCGGCATGGGGCCAGCTTTGAACATCGCGGCCGCCCAAGGCGCCTATTTGTTGGCCGACCGTGGGACATGGTTGAACTTCAAGAACCGCGGCGATCTGACGGTCTTGGTCGAGGGGGACCAGCGCCTGTTCAACCAGTACGGTGTGATGGTGGTCAACCCAGCCAAACACCCGCATGTCAAGCAGGCCGATGCGCAGAGGTTTGTCGATTGGGTCACCTCCGCTGCAGGACAAGCCCATATTGCGGATTACAAAATCGGTGGTGAGCAGTTGTTTTTTCCAAATGCGGGCAAATGATTCACACGTGTTGTAGCGTTGTCTGCGTTCTGGGCATGCCGTTCAGCGGGCCCAGATCAAAGCGACAGTTTTCAAGCCCAAAACGGTCAAGACCAAAGAGCCAAACAAGTGCACTGAGGCCGTGCCAGCGGCCAATGCGAAGCGGCCGTGCTGAAGCATCGCCACCACCTCTGCCGAAAAACTGGAGAAGGTGGTCAGTGCCCCTAAAAAGCCGGTGACCAGTGTCAACCGCCAGACCGGATCCAGGTCTGGCAATTGCTGGAAGACGCCTACACACACGCCCACCAGGTAACCACCGATCAGGTTGGCGGCCAAGGTTCCCAGCGGTATGAGCCCAGCGCTGGCGTGGCCCTGATTGAGCCACAGGCCCAACTGCCAACGCATCAAAGCGCCCACACAAGCGCCCAGACAAATCGCGATCACAGAGCTCATGGCCAGTCCTTGTCAATCCAGTTCAAAAGGGGGGGCCCTCATCGGCCGTTTCGGGGGTGGGGTGGGGGCTCAAAGGTGAGGCCTCTGCCTTGCCCAATGCCATCTCGCCACCCAAGGCTGCGATCAGGCTGTCCAGCATGGGGGCGAGCAAACCGGTGGACAGGGCCACATCGGCGTCAAACCGGTCTTCGTTCTTGTCGGTGCCCGACTCGTCCATGACGCCGTCGAGGAACTGCACTTTTTTCAGCTGCAGGGTTTCGGTCAGCACAAAGGCCACGCGGCCGTCCCAGCTCAGCGCCAACTGGGTGGGCAACTTGCCTGCCATGACATGCTTGCGCACGTCGTCGTTGGCCAGGTGGTGGCGGGTAAAGCGCACGCTGGCGGCGTCTTCGCCGGTGGACTTGAGCACGGTTTCGCGCTCCACGGTCAGGTCGGCTGGCCATTCGTCTTCGGTGGGGGCCAAAAGCCACTGGGTCATGGCTGCTTGGGGCGATGTGACGGTCTGGATCAGCGAGACCGACAGGCCTGCCAGCACATTCATCAGCGCCGACATGACTTCGTCTGCTTTGCCTTGGCTGCCCGCGTTCAAGACCAGGCGGCGGTTTTCCAGGTCCATCCAAACGATCACGGTGGCTTGACGCGCGAATGCTTGGGGCAAGAGGGACATCAGCGCATCGTCCATGATGTCGCGCTTTTCTTTCTTGCCAGGTTTGCGGCCCGTGGCCGCTTCGATTTCGGCCATGCGTTCATCGGCTTTGCGGCGCACCACATTGCCGGGTACGGCCTTGGACTCGATCATGAGTTTGAGAATCCACTGACCACCCACGGTTTCAACCATTGGGCCATGCGCCTCACCACGGGGGGGGATCCAGCCCACGGATTTTTCCTGACTCGCGCTGCACTCCACAAACTGTGCCGGCTCCAGAGCCGATTGCACATCCGCCAAGGTGGGGGCAAAGCCCTCACCGATGCGGTAAACCATCACATTTTTGAACATCCGTCACTCTTTCACGCCACCAAAGGCCAGCGCGGCATCTTACCGGAGTGAAGTGGCTTTTATTTGGCCACGCCCATCATCATGTCGGGCACGATGGTGACGATGGACGGGAACACCGTGATCAGACCGATGCCCACAATCATGCAGGCGAAAAAGGGCAGGGTCACAGTCGCAATGCGGTTGCTGTCGATGCCAGTCATGTTTTGCAGCACAAACAGGTTGAAGCCCACGGGTGGCGTGATTTCTGCGATTTCGACCAGCATGATGATGAAGATGCCAAACCAGACCAGATCGAAGCCGGCTTTTTGGATCATGGGCAGCACCACCGCGCTGGTCAGCACGATCATCGAGATGCCGTCAAGGGCCGTGCCCAAAATCAAATACACCACCACCAGAACGCCAATCAGGCCAAAGGGCGAGAGGTTCATGCTGTGCACAAATTCGGCCAGCTCGCGCGGGATGCCGGTGAAGGCCATGGTCTTGGTGAGAAACGCTGCGCCCGCGAGGATGAACATGATCATGCAACTCACCCGCGTGGCGCCCACCAGGCCTTGCCAGAAGTTCTGCCAGGTCAGGCTGCGTCCTGCGGCTGCAATGGCAAGGGACCCCAGCACCCCATAAGCCGCGCATTCGGTGGCCGTGGCGATGCCCGCCACCAGCACCCAAACGATGAACACGATGAGCAAGCTGCAAGGAATCAAACTGCCCGAGCGCCGCATTTTTTCCATGAACGCAGTTGGCGCTTCGGCGGGTGGCACCTTGTCGGGGTTGCGCAGGCTCCACCAGATGATGTAGCCCGAGAACAGGCCCATCAGCAAAAAGCCGGGCAAGAAGCCCGCCAAAAACAAGCGGATCACGCTGGCGTCAGCCGCCACGGCGTAAACCACCATGGTGATGGAGGGTGGAATCAAAATGCCCAAACCACCCGCAGCAGCCAGCGAGCCCAGCGCGATGTTGCGGTCGTAGCCGCGCTTTTCCAGTTCGGGCAGGGCCACTTTGGCGATCGTGGCGCAGGTGGCAGCCGACGAGCCCGACACCGAGCCAAAAATGCCACAGCCCAAAATCGTGGTGTGCATCAGGCGGCCTGGCACTTTGGACAGCCAGGGCGAGAGGCCGTCGAACATCTGTTCGGACAGCTTGGTGCGGTACAAAATCTCGCCCATCCAAATGAACATGGGCAGGGCAGCGAGTTCCCAGCTGGCCGAGGTTTCCCAAAACGAAGAAAACAGGTTTTTGCCAGGCAGGGTGTTGGTGAAAAACGCTTGTCCGACCCAACCCACAATGGCCAGCGTCATGGCGATCCAGACGCCACCGCTGAGCATCAACAACATTAAAAAAAGGAGCAGGCCTCCGATTTCAAGCAGGCCCATCACAATTCCTCTGAAAAATCACCGCGGGCGTGCCGTTCTTCGACACGCGCCACATAACTGGGCTTGCCGCCTCGCAAGACGCACACGCATTCGTCGAGCACCGCGATCACCAAAATGGCCGAGCCGATGACAAAGCTCATCTGCGGAATCCAGATCGGGATGGCCACCATGTTGCCTGCGATGTCGTTGAACTCGTAACTTTCCCAAGTGAAGCGCGCCGCCCAGTAGCCCAGGTAGCCAATGGCCACGGCGGCCACCGACAACGAGATCAATTCCAGCCAGCGGCGCACGGGCGCAGACACCGATTCGAGCACCAGCGTGACCCGCACAAAGTCGCCGTTGCGAAAGCTGTAGGCCATGCCCAAAAAAGCCGCTGCCGCGCACAGCCAGGCCACGATGTCGTTGACCCAGGACACGCGCCACTCGAACACGCGCCCGACCGATGCGGCGATCATCAAGACCAAAATGGCCAGCACGCACAGGGCGGCGAGGTTGCCCCCCAAGAGGTACAAACCGTCCAAAAAGCGCCTGCCGGAGCCGACGCTGGCTGTGCTGCTGGTGCTCATGCGGGCTTATTTCTTGTTGTAGGCATCGACCAGGGCCTTGCCTTCGGCGCCGGATTTCTCCAGCCATTCCTTGAGCATGGTGTCGCCCACTTTGGCCATGTCTGCTTTGAGTTGCGCCGATGGGGCCGTGACGGTCATGCCGTTGGCTTTGAGGGTGGCCAGCGTCGTGTCGTTGACCTTGCGCGAATCGGTCCAGCCACGGGCTTCGGCCTCTGCTGCGGCTTTCATGAGCGCGTCTTGTGTGGGCTTGTCGAGCGCGTCAAAAGCCTTCTTGTTGGCGATCACGGCGTTCTTGGGCAACCAGGCTTGGACGTCGTAGTAGTACTTGAGGTGTTCATACAACTTGCTGTCCACGCCCGTGGCGCCCGAGGTCATGGTCGACTCGACCACGCCGGTGGCCAGGGCCTGGGTGAATTCAGCCGCTTGCACCGTGACGGGCTGCGCGCCCACCAGCTCAGCGATGCGGGCAGTCGATGGGCTGTAAGAGCGCCACTTGATGCCTTTGAGATCGGCCGCGCTGTTGATGGGCTTTTTGCTGTAAATGCCTTGTGGCGGCCATGCCACCGAGTACAGCAGCACCATGCCTTGTTCGGCCAGTTTCTTCTCCATCAGGGGCTTTTGGGCTTTGTAGAGCTTCATGCCTTCGTCGTAGCTGTCGGCCAGGAAGGGCAGGCCGTCGGCCGCGTAAATGGGCCACTCGTTGCTGAAGTTGGCCAGCAAGATTTCACCCGCCTGGGCTTGACCGCCTTGCACTGCGCGCTTGATTTCCGGGGCTTTGAAGAGCGACGCATTGGCGTGCACCGTGATTTTGAGCTTGCCGCCGGAGGCTTTGTCCACATCGGTGGCGAACTGGGCCAGGTTCAGCGAATGGAAGTTGCTGGACGGGTAGGCAGCGGGCAGGTCCCACTTGGTCTGGGCCTGTGCAGTGGTGGCCAGGGCAAACACGCTGGCGACCATGGCCAGAAGAAGGGTGCGACGTTTCATGGAAACTCCTCAGGTTGGATCAGAAGCACCGAGCAAAACACGTACCAGGTGCGTGTGCCCACATTGGTGCATGGACAGATGACCACTCTAGGCGCATGGGGCGTTTTGGCGATTGGTGATTCCCCTGAGGGACTGCGCTGTGCGCGACAGGCCGTTAATATCTCAGCAACATGAACACACAGACTTCTTTGCCCAAGTGGCAATTCTGGATCGACCGGGGCGGCACCTTCACCGATGTGGTGGGCAAAAGGCCTGACGGCAGCCTGGTCACGTACAAACTGCTGAGCGAAAACCCCGAGCAATACCGCGATGCGGCGGTGGCGGGCATCCGCCATTTGCTGGGCTTGAAGCTCGGTGAGCCCGTCACGCCCGAGCGGGTCGAGTGCGTGAAGATGGGCACCACGGTGGCCACCAACGCTTTGCTGGAGCGCAAGGGCGAGCCCACTTTGCTGGTGACCACGCAAGGCTTTGGCGACGCGCTGCGCATTGCCTACCAAAATCGCCCGCGATTATTCGACCGCCAGATCGTCTTACCCGAGCTGCTGTACAGCGCGGTGGTGGAGGCCCAAGAGCGCGTGGCGGTGGATGGCGAAGTTTTGCAGCCACTCGATGAAGCGCATTTGCGCACCCAATTGGCGAACTCCCACGCACAGGGCGTGCGCTCGGTGGCGGTGGTGTTCATGCACGGCTGGCGGCACACCGCGCACGAGCAGGCTGCGGCCCGCTTGGCGCGTGAAGTGGGCTTCACCCAAGTCAGCACTTCGCACCAGACCAGCCCGATGATGAAGCTGGTCAGCCGTGGCGACACCACGGTGGTCGATGCGTATTTGTCACCCATCCTGCGCCGCTATGTGAACCAGGTGGCGAGCGAAATGCCGGGCGTCAAGCTCATGTTCATGCAGTCTTCGGGCGGCCTCACAGACGCGCAGGTGTTCGCGGGCAAAGATGCCATTCTGAGTGGCCCAGCGGGCGGCATCGTGGGCATGGCCCGCACCGCCCAGCTGGCCGGCCACGGCAAGGTGATTGGTTTTGACATGGGCGGCACGTCGACCGATGTGTCGCACTTTGCAGGGCAGTTTGAGCGCGAGTTTGAAACCCAAGTGGCGGGTGTGCGCATGCGCGCGCCGATGATGAGCATCCACACCGTGGCCGCAGGCGGCGGGTCTTTGCTGGCCTTTGACGGTGCGCGTTTTCGGGTGGGGCCGCAAAGCGCGGGGGCCAACCCGGGCCCGGCCAGTTACCGCCGGGGTGGACCGCTGGCCGTGACCGATGCGAACGTGATGGTGGGCAAGGTGCAGCCGAAGTTTTTCCCCTCGGTGTTCGGGCCGGAGGCGAACCAGCCGTTGGACGCCGAGGTGGTGCGTGGCCATTTTTCAAAACTGGCCGCGCAAACCGGGCGTGCGGCTGAAGATGTGGCGCATGGCTTCATTCAGATCGCGGTGCAGCAGATGGCCAACGCGATCAAGAAAATTTCGGTGGCGCGGGGCTATGACGTGACGCGTTACACCTTGCAGTGCTTTGGCGGGGCAGGTGGGCAGCACGCTTGTCTGGTGGCCGATGCTTTGGGCATGACGCAGGTGCTGGTGCACCCGCTGGCGGGCGTTTTGTCGGCCTATGGCATGGGCTTGGCCGATCAAAACGTCATGCGCGAAGAATCGATTGAGCGGCGTTTGGATGCCGCCGCCATGTCCCTCATGGCCGAGCGTTTGCAAATCTTGGGCGAGACCACGCGCCAAGCCTTGTTGGCGCAAATGGGCGGGGATGCAGCCAATGCCGAGCGCATCGAGCTGCGCCAACGTGTGCATTTGCGTTACGAGGGCACTGATTCGGCGCTGGTGGTGCCTTGGGGTGATCAGGCCGAATTGGTGGCTGGTTTCGTGGCCGCGTACCGGCAGCGCTTTGCCTTTTTGATGCAGGGCAAGGCGCTGGTGGCCGAGGCGGTGTCGGTGGAGGCGGTGTTGCCGGGTGATGCGCCCGAAGAGGCTGTGCTGGCCTTGCACCCCCGGCGCGAGGTGCCGCGCCGTGACACCGTGAAGGTGTACGCGGCCAATGCGCAAGGCGTGGCCCAGTGGCAGGGCGCCGCTTTGGTGGTGCGCGAGGACATGCGCCCTGGCGACGAGATCGATGGTCCGGCCATCATTGCCGAGAAAAACGCCACCACCGTGGTGGAGCCCGGTTGGCAAGCGCGGTTGACGGCGCTTGACCATTTGCTGCTGGTGCGCGTGCAAGCGCGTGCGGTCCAGCACGCCGCAGGCACGCAGGCCGACCCGGTGCTGCTGGAGGTGTTCAACAACCTGTTCATGAACATCGCCGAGCAGATGGGGCTGCAGCTGCAAAACACGGCCTACTCCGTCAACATCAAAGAGCGGCTGGATTTTTCGTGTGCGCTGTTCAGCGCCGATGGCCATTTAATTGCCAACGCGCCGCACATGCCGGTGCACCTGGGCTCGATGGGCGAGAGCATCCAGACCGTGATCCACGAAAACAAAGGGCGCATGCAGCCGGGCGATGTGTTTGTATTAAATGATCCTTACCACGGCGGCACGCATTTGCCCGACATCACGGTCATCACACCGGTGTACCTGAACGGCCATACAGACCCCGTGTTTTATGTCGGCTCACGCGGTCACCACGCCGATGTGGGCGGCTTGACGCCCGGCTCCATGCCGCCGTTTTCGACGCGCATCCAAGAAGAGGGCGTGCAGATCAACAACGTCAAGCTGGTCGAGGCGGGCCATCTGCGCGAAGCCGAGATGGTGGCGCTGCTGCAAAGCGGCGAATACCCCTCGCGCAATCCGCAGCAAAACATGGCCGACCTCAAAGCGCAGATCGCTGCCAACGAAAAAGGCGTGCAGGAATTGCGCCGCATGGTCGAGCAGTTTGGTCTGGACGTGGTGCAGTCCTACATGCGCCATGTGCAGGACAACGCCGAAGAATCGGTGCGCCGTGTCATCACGCGCCTCAAAGACGGGGCGTTCACTTTCCCGCTGGACAACGGGGCGCAGATCCAGGTGGCGGTGCGCGTCAATGCCGCCGAGCGCACGGCTGAGATCGATTTCACCGGCACCAGCGCCCAACTGCCGAACAACTTCAACGCGCCCCGTGCGGTGTGCATGGCGGCTGTGCTGTACGTGTTCCGCAGCTTGGTTCATGATGACATTCCGCTGAACGCGGGTTGCTTGAAGCCGCTCAAAGTCATCATTCCTCAGGGTTCCATGCTCAACCCCAATCCCCCTGCATCGGTGGTGGCGGGCAATGTGGAGACTTCGACTTGCATCACCAACGCGCTGTTTGGCGCTTTGGGTGTGATGGCGGGCAGCCAGCCCACCATGAACAACTTCACCTTCGGCAATGCGCGGGTGCAGTACTACGAAACCATTTCGGGAGGCAGCGGCGCGGGTGGTCGCTTTGATGCGCAAGGCGCTTTGGTGGGTGGTTTTGATGGCACCTCGGTGGTCCAAACCCACATGACCAACTCGCGCCTCACGGACCCGGAGGTGCTGGAGTTCCGCTTTCCAGTGCGTCTGGAGAGTTACGCGATCCGCCAGGGCTCAGGCGGTGCTGGACGTTGGCAAGGCGGTGATGGCGGGGTGCGCCGAGTGCGCTTTCTGGAGCCCATGACGGCGGGCATTTTGTCCAACGGGCGTATCCATCCGGCCTTTGGCATGGCGGGCGGTCACAGCGGCCTGCCGGGCATCAACCGCGTGGTGCGCAGCGATGGCCGCATTGAGGAGTTGACACACATCGGCCAGGTCGAGATGCAACTGGGGGATGTGTTTGAGATTCACACGCCGGGTGGAGGTGGCTTCGGTCTGGCCTGATCAGTGCTGCGCTTTGGCGGGGTAGGGCTGTCCCTGCACCCGCAGGCCTTGCTCGGACAGTTGAGCCGCTTTTTTGGGGCCGATGCCCGGGGTGCGCTGCATCAGGTCTTTCCAGTCCTTGAAGGGCTGTCGCTCACGCTCTTGCAAGATGAGTCGGGTGGTGGCCGGCCCCAGGCCGCGCAGGCCGTCGAGGTCCATCTCGCGTGCATGTGCAATGTCCAAGGTCTGTGCGCAAGCCAGCTGAGCTGCCAGCAGCAGCCCGAGTGCGAAGCGGTGCTTCATTTTTTCTCTCCCTGTCGACGTGTCTCTGTGCCATTGTGCAGAAACAAGTCCAAAGAGGAAAGTGCTCAGAGTTCTTCGACGCGCCGGGGCGGGTAGCTGTCCCAGGCCTGGCAGCCAGGGCAATGCCAGAAGTGCTCTTTGGCTTCAAAGCCGCAAGCCGCGCACCGGTAACGGGCCAAGGGGCGTGTCGCCGCCTCCAGGGCTTTTTGCACATCGGCAGGCATGGCTTGTTCGCCGGTGGCACTGCCCAACCAGCGCGTGGCCGCGATCAGTGAAGGGTGTTGTTGCAGATGGTCGAGGTAATGCTGCCGAGCCGCAGGTGTGTGCGCATCGGTGGGGGACTCCAAACTGGTCAGTGCTTGCAGCACATCGATCGAAGGCTGGCGCTGGTAGTGGGCCAGCAACAGTGAAGCGGCTTCGCTGGTTTTGTGGGTGCTTTGAGCGGCTTTGGCCAGTGTGTCTGCGGCCAAAGGTGCGCTGGGGTCGGATTGGGCAAAGAGCGGTGCCAGGCATTCATAAGCCTTGTCTGCCTGGTTTTGCGTCAAATAGAGCTGGCCCAGCAAAAGGCGAGGACGCGGGGCTTCAGGGGTTTGCGCCATGGCTTCTGCCAGTATGCCCAGTGCTTTGGCCGCATCTCCTTTGGCAAAGGCTTCGCGGGCTTGTTCGCAGCGGTAGTGCGCCTGTCGAACGCTGAAGTTGGCTTCTCCAGAGCGTTCCAGCAAGGCGGCGACTTGCGCGGCTTCTGGCCATTCGCGAGAGCGCTCGTAAATGGCCAGACGCGCCAATCGCGCTTGGCCTTCAAAGGAAGTGCCTTCGAGCTTGCGCAGTGCATCTTCGGCCCGATCGAGCAGTCCGGCCTTGAGGAAGTCCAGCGCCAGACCATGCTGGGCGCGTTGGCGGTCAGCCGTGCCCAAGTCGCCGCGTGAGAGCAGGTGCTCATGCACGCGCACGGCGCGGTCGTACTCGCCCCTGCGGCGGAACAAATTGCCCAATGCGAAGTGCAGCTCGGACGTGTCTGGGTCGTTCTGCACGGCTTCAATAAAGGCGTCAATGGCCTGGTCTTGTTGCTCGTTGAGCAGGTAGTTCAGGCCCTTGAAATAAGCGCGAGGCGCTTGTCGGTTGTTGATGCGCAGTTGGCGCAGGTCCAGGCGCGAAGCGATCCAGCCCAGGCCAAAAGCCACGGGCAGGCCGATCAAAATCCAAGTCAGGTCAAGCTCCATCGCGGGTCTCGGCAGTTGGGGTGGTTTCAGCCGCCTGAACGGACTGGCGTGCGGTCTGGCGGTGACGCCACCAGCGCGGCACCATGCCCAGCACGCCCACGGCCACGCCCAAGGCGAACGCCGTCAACACAACCAGCACGGTGGGGGCAGACCAGAAGGTGCCGAAAAAGAAATTGACGCGCGTTTCTTGCTGGTTGTTCAGCGCGAAAGCGAAGAGGGTGAAAAAAACAGCTGCCTTCAGCAGCCACTGGACCAGCCGCAGCAATCGTTTCATCTGAGGACCTTGAAGCCTGGGTTCATTCTAGCGGCGCGGGCAGGGGCCTTCATGGTGGCGCTGCGTGCGTTGCACCTCATTTTGGCGCGGGCTCAGCAGGCACAACGGGTGTGCCTGCATCGACGGCTTCGCGCAGGGCTTTGCCAGGTTTGAAATGCGGTACGCGTTTTTCGGGAATCAACACGCTCTCGCCAGAGCGCGGATTGCGGCCCACGCGCGGGGGACGGCGGTTGATCGAGAAGCTGCCAAAACCGCGGATCTCAATGCGGTGGCCACGCACCAGTGCATCGCTCATGGCGTCGAGCACCGTCTTGACGGCCAGTTCGGCGTCGCGGTGGGTCAACTGCGAAAAGCGGGCGGCCAGTTCTTCAACAAGATCAGAGCGTGTCATGGCAAAAGCGGGTCAGCAGGTGGGTCAGAAAATTCAGGCCTCAAAAAAAGCCTGCCCCGAAGGGCAGGCTTGATGGGGTCACAACCGATGCAAGATCAGTTGTTGTCCAGCTTGGCGCGCAGCAAAGCGCCCAGGCTGGTGGTGCCAGCGTTTTCGCTCTTGGACTGTTGTGACAAGGAAGCCATGGCTTCTTGCTGGTCAACTTGGTCTTTGGCTTTGATCGACAACTGGATGTTGCGGGTCTTGCGATCCACGTTCACCACCACAGCGGTGACTTCGTCGCCGACTTTGAGCACGTGGCTGGCGTCTTCCACGCGGTCACGCGAAATTTCGCTGACGCGCAGGTAGCCGATGATGTCTTCGCCCAGGTCGATTTCAGCGCCCTTGGCATCCACAGTCTTGACTTTGCCGGTGACGGTTTGGCCTTTGTCGTTGATGGAAGTGAAGGTGGTGAAAGGATCGGAGTCGAGCTGTTTGATGCCCAAGCTGATGCGCTCGCGGTCCACGTCCACAGCCAAGACCAAAGCCTCAACTTCTTGACCCTTCTTGAATTCGCGCACGGCGTTTTCGCCGGACTCGTTCCAAGACAGGTCAGACAGGTGCACCAAGCCGTCGATGCCGGCAGCCAGGCCCACGAACACGCCGAAGTCGGTGATCGACTTGATCGGGCCCTTGACGCGGTCGCCGCGCTTGGTGTTCTGAGCAAACTCTTGCCACGGGTTGGCACGGCACTGCTTCATGCCCAAGCTGATGCGGCGCTTGTCTTCGTCTATCTCGAGGACCATGACTTCGACTTCGTCACCCAAGGCAACGATCTTGGAAGGCGCCACGTTCTTGTTGGTCCAGTCCATTTCAGACACGTGCACCAAGCCTTCGATGCCGGGTTC
>CAIJQQ010000036.1 GCA_903822825.1 uncultured Burkholderiales bacterium
CTCGAACTCGCGACCTCAACCTTGGCAAGGTTGCGCTCTACCAACTGAGCTATTCCCGCATTTCAGAAAACTGGCATTGTGTGCTTCGTTAGCTGCAATGCGCAAATTGTAGCGCAATTCAGCGCGTACTTTGAGGTGCGCCCCTGATAAATTTGAATCAATGTTTGGTGGCCTCAGATGTGGCCGTCGAAGCCGCAATGGACACCGCCGCTGCAACTTCTTCATCGGTCAAAGGAACCGGCTTGGCGACGAGAGCAATCTCCAGCACTTGGTCGACCCATTTCACAGGCACGATTTCCAGACCGTTTTTGACGTTCTCAGGGATGTCCTGCAAATCCTTGACGTTGTCCTCCGGGATCAGCACGGTCTTGATGCCGCCTCGCAAGGCCGCCAAGAGTTTTTCCTTCAAACCACCAATCTCCGTGACTTCGCCCCGCAAGGTGATTTCACCGGTCATGGCCACATCGGCACGCACCGGGATGCTGGTCATGGCAGACACCATGGCCGTGACCATGGCAGCACCTGCACTTGGACCGTCTTTGGGCGTGGCGCCATCGGGCACGTGGATGTGCAAGTCTTTCTTTTCAAAGACTTCGTCCTTGATGCCCAGCAGGCGAGAACGGCTTCGCACCACAGTGCGGGCCGCTTCCACAGACTCCTTCATCACGTCGCCCAACGAACCCGTGCGGGTGATCACCCCTTTGCCCGGCATCAGCGCGGCTTCGATGGTCAGCAGATCGCCGCCTACTTCGGTCCAAGCCAAACCCACGACCTGGCCCACCTGGTTTTTCTGTTCGGCTCGGCCATAGCTGTACTTGCGCACACCCAAGAAGTCATTGAGGTTTTCAGCAGTGACCTGCACCTGCGGCAACATTTGCTTGAGCAGCAAGCCCTTGACCACTTTGCGGCAGATCTTGGACAGCTCACGCTCGAGCGATCGCACACCTGCCTCGCGGGTGTAGTAGCGGACCACATCGCGGATGGCTTCTTCCGTCACCATCAATTCGGCAGGCTTGATGCCGTTGTTTTCAAGCTGCTTGGGCAACAAGAAACGCATGGCGATGTTGGTTTTTTCTTCTTCGGTATACCCCGACAATCGAATGACCTCCATCCGATCCAGCAAAGCGGGCGGAATGTTCATCGAGTTTGAGGTCGCCACGAACATCACATCGCTCAGGTCAAAGTCGACCTCCACGTAGTGGTCACCAAAGGTGTGGTTTTGCTCGGGGTCCAACACCTCCAGCAAGGCGCTTGAAGGGTCGCCACGGAAGTCGGTGCCCAACTTGTCGATTTCATCAAGCAAGAACAGCGGATTGCGCGTGCCCGCCTTGTTCAGGCTTTGCAGCACCTTGCCCGGCATGGCGCCAATGTAAGTGCGGCGGTGACCACGGATCTCGGCCTCGTCACGCATGCCCCCCAGCGCCATGCGCACGTACTTGCGGCCTGTGGCCTTGGCAATGGACTGACCCAGCGAGGTTTTGCCCACGCCAGGCGGCCCGACCAAGCACAGGATGGGCGCTTTGACCTTGTCCACACGCTGCTGCACAGCGAGGTATTCCAGAATGCGGTCCTTGACTTTGTCAAGGCCAAAGTGGTCCTGGTTCAGTACAGACTCGGCATTCGCCAAGTCGTGCTTGATCTTGGTTTTTTTGCTCCAAGGCAGGCCTGTGAGCACTTCAATGTAGTTACGCACCACCGACGCCTCGGCCGACATGGGCGACATGAGCTTGAGCTTCTTGAGCTCGGCATCGGCCTTCTTGCGGGCATCGGCCGGCATTTTGGCGGCCTTGATCTTTTTCTCGATCTCTTCGATGTCCGCGCCCTCTTCGCCTTCGCCCAGCTCTTTCTGGATGGCCTTGACCTGCTCGTTCAGGTAGAAGTCGCGCTGGTTCTTTTCCATCTGGCGCTTGACGCGGCCACGGATGCGCTTGTCCACATTGAGGATGTCGACCTCACGCTCCAGTTGGGTGAACAGGTTTTCCAGGCGGTCCTTGACGCTGGACAAATCCAGCACGGCCTGCTTGTTTTCCAGCTTGAGCGGCAAATGCGCCGCGATGGTGTCGGCCAGACGTCCGGCATCGTCGATGCTGGAGATCGATGTCAGTATCTCTGGGGGGATCTTCTTGTTGAGTTTGACGTACTGGTCAAACTGCTGCATGACTGCGCGGCGCAGGGCTTCTGTCTCGCTGCTGGCTTCAGCCAACTCAGATGCAGGGTCCACGGGTTGCACGGTGGCCACAAAGTGGGCTTCACCGTCAACGATCGTCTGGACAATGGCGCGTTGCTGGCCTTCGACCAAGACCTTCACGGTGCCATCTGGCAACTTGAGCATTTGCAAAATCGTCGACACGCAACCAACGTCAAACATGTCGACAGCATCGGGCTCGTCCTTGGCGGCTGTTTTTTGTGCCACCAACATGATGCGGCGGTCGGTCGACATGGCCGACTCCAGCGCCTTGATGCTTTTGGGGCGCCCCACAAAGAGCGGGATCACCATGTGGGGGAAGACCACCACGTCGCGCAAAGGCAACATCGGCAAGTCGATCGGGGTGGTGGGCAAAGGGGGGTGTCCGGACATGGTGTTACCTCAGGGTTTGGGCATCACATGGATGCTGCGCCCGCGATTTCAACCCGTCTGTACGCAGGGTCATCATCGGGAGCGGGCGGTCCATGGCAATCAGGCCTGCTTGGCCGACTCGCGGTAAACCAGCAACGGTGGCTTGTTTTCGTCGATGGTGGACTCGTCCACCACGACTTTTTCCACATTCACCGCGTTGGGCAATTCGTACATGGTGTCGATCAGCGCCTGCTCCATGATGGAGCGCAGGCCGCGTGCGCCTGTTTTGCGGGCCAAGGCCTTGCGGGCGATGGCGTGCAGCGCGTTGGATCGCACTTCCAGCTCCACACCTTCCATGGCCAGCAGTTTGGCAAACTGTTTAACCACAGCGTTCTTGGGCTCGGTCAGGATCTGCACCAGCGCTTCTTCGGTCAATTCGGCCAAAGTCGCGACCACAGGCAAACGGCCCACCAGCTCGGGGATCAGGCCGAATTTGATCAGGTCTTCAGGCTCCACATCGGTGAAGACTTCGGTCAGTGAACGCTGTTTTTTGCTCTTGACCGTGGCGCCAAAGCCAATGCCACCGGATTCGGTGCGGCTTTCGATGACTTTTTCCAGCCCCGCAAACGCGCCACCACAGATGAACAAGATGTTGGTCGTGTCGATCTGCAAAAAGTCCTGGTTGGGGTGCTTGCGCCCGCCCTGGGGGGGAACGCTCGCCATGGTGCCTTCCACCAGCTTGAGCAAAGCCTGCTGAACGCCCTCGCCCGACACGTCGCGGGTGATCGAGGGGTTGTCCGACTTTCGGGTGATCTTGTCGATCTCGTCGATGTAGACAATGCCGCGCTGGGCGCGCTCGACGTCGTAGTTGCAGGTCTGCAGGAGCTTGGCCACGATGTTCTCGACGTCCTCGCCCACGTAACCGGCTTCGGTCAGCGTGGTGGCATCGGCCATCACAAAGGGCACGTCCAACATCCGGGCCATGGTCTGGGCCAGCAGCGTTTTGCCCGAACCTGTCGGGCCGATCAGCAAGATGTTGCTCTTGGCCAATTCGACGTCGTCTTTCTTGGCGCTCTCTTTGTGCTTGAGGCGTTTGTAGTGGTTGTAAACCGCCACAGCCAGGCTGCGCTTGGCTTTTTCCTGACCAATCACATAGTTGTCGAGATTGGACTTGATGTCCGAAGGGGTGGGCAAACCGTCTTTGGCCGCATCCGCCACCGCGGAGGTGGTGAGTTCGTCGCGCACGATGTCGTTGCACAAATCGATGCATTCATCGCAAATGAAGACCGACGGACCTGCGATCAGCTTTTTGACCTCGTGCTGGCTTTTGCCGCAAAAGGAGCAGAACAGGTTTTTCTCAGTGCTTGAGCCTTTTTTATCGGCCATAAATGTCGCCTTGGAATCCGGATATTCGTCAATGATAACGAAAGAAAAACGGCGCTCACCCTTGAAGGTAAACGCCGTCCCAAAAGGTGCCGATCAAGCGGCCCCCCCTCAAGCCCGCTTGGAGATCACCTGATCAACCAAGCCGTACTCCTTGGCTTCGTCAGCAGACAGGTAGTAGTCACGTTCGGTGTCGCGCTCAATGCGCTCCAGAGGCTGACCCGTATTTTCGGCGAGTATGCGGTTCAGTTGCTCGCGTGTCTTGATGATTTCACGCGCGGCGATCTCGATTTCTGTGGCTTGACCACGGGCACCGCCCAAGGGCTGGTGAATCATGATCTTCGAGTTGGGCAGCGAAAACCGCTTGCCCTTGGCGCCTGCCGACAGCAAGAAAGCCCCCATGCTGGCTGCCATGCCGTTGCACAGCGTGGACACATCGGGCTTGATGAAATTCATGGTGTCGTAAATCGCCATACCCGCGCTCACAGAGCCACCAGGCGAGTTAATGTACAGAGAGATGTCCTTTTCGGGGTTTTCGCTCTCCAAGAACAACAGCTGGGCCACGATCAAGTTGGCCATGTGGTCGTTGACCTCACCCACCAGAAAGATCACCCGCTCTTTGAGCAGGCGCGAATAGATGTCATAGGCACGTTCGCCACGGCCCGATTGCTCAACGACCATGGGCACCATGCCCAAATTAGTGATGTCCAGTGCGCTCATCATTTCTCCAGAAATTCAAACATCTTTAACCAATTTTGATTGCCACCAACAAGATGGGGCTGGAAAGCCTCACTGCAAGTGCGGCTCAAGCCCCATTCATGGGTGCAAACCCGAAGCCGATCAGGCCTGTCCCATCAACTCTTCAAAGGAGATGGCCTTGGCGGTGACCTTGGCTTTGTTCATAACGAAGTCGGCCACATTGCCTTCGATGACAACGGCCTCGACCTCGGCCATGCGCTGGTTGTCGCTGTAGTACCAGCGGGTCACGTCCTCAGGACGCTCGTAGCTGGCGGCCAGCTCTTCGATGTGGGCCTTGATCTGTTCAGGCTTGGCGTGCAGTTCATTGCCGCGCACCACTTCGGCCACCACGAGCCCCAAGCGCACGCGCTGCTCGGCTTGGGGGCGGAAGATGTCGTCTGGGATCGGGGCTTTGTCAGCGTCCTTGATGCCGCGCTGCTTGAGGTCAGCGCGGGCACCCTCTTTCAGGCGCTCGATTTCGCTTTGCACGATCGACTGGGGCAAGTCCAGCTCGGCCTTGGCCACCAAGGCGTCCATGGCGGCTTGCTTGTTGCGGGCGAGCAAGCGGAACTTGACTTCACGCTCCAGGTTCTTGCGGATGTCGGCGCGCAGACCTTCAACCGTCGCGTCAGCGATGCCCAGGGACTTGGCCAGGGCTTCGTTCACATCGGGCAGGTTGGCGGCTTCGATTTTTTTGATGGTCACGAGGAAGTCGGCGGTTTTACCAGCCACGTCCTTGCCATGGTAATCGGCAGGAAAAGCCAGCGGGAACGTCTTGCTTTCGCCGGACTTCATGCCCCGCACAGCGTCTTCGAATTCCTTGAGCATCTGGCCGTCACCCAGGATGAACTGGAAATCTTCGGCCTTGCCGCCTTCGAAGGCTTCGCCGTCGATCTTGCCAGCAAAGTCGATGGTCGCGCGATCGCCTTCTTGTGCGGCGGCATCCTGGGCACGTTGAGCGAAGGTGCGGCGCTGCTTGCGCAAGATGTCCACGGTCTTGTCGATGGCCGCATCAGAGACTTCGGCCGTCAGTTTTTCGACTTCGGTGCTGGCCAGATCGGCCAGTTTGACTTCAGGGTACACCTCGAAGATGGCTTCAAAATTCAACTCGCCCTCAGGTGCGCCTTCTTTTTCGGAGATGCGGGGCTGGCCGGCCACACGCACTTTGGCTTCGTTGGCAGCCACAGAAAAGGCCTCGCCCACTTTGTCATTCATCACTTCGTACTGCACAGAATAACCATAGCGCTGGGAAACCACGTTCATGGGCACTTTGCCGGGACGGAAACCGTCCATCTTGACCGTGCGGGCCATCTTCCTCAGGCGGGCTTCAACCTCGGACTGGATGGCCGTCACGGGCACAGTCAGGGTGATTTTGCGTTCCAGTTTCTCAAGGGTTTCTACAGTCACTGTCATCGTCGTTCTCGGTTAAAAAGTGAATCGTTTTCCGGTTTGGGCATGCCCTGGACCAAAAACCGTGGTGCGCGGGGGGGGACTCGAACCCCCACAGTGTTGCCACCGTCAGGACCTAAACCTGGTGCGTCTACCAATTTCGCCACCCGCGCGGGTCCAAACAAAAAGGGCGAACAGGCCGGGAGGCTTGCCATCCTCAGGCCTGACCGCCCGCTTGAAATCGGTCAATCCTCTATTTTAGCCGCTCCGAAGCCCGTTTTCGGGTCAGAGCGGTGCTGGTTTTCCCCTCTCCGATGTCGTTTTTCAGGTGCTTGGAACAGCATCGGACGGACGAGGCACGCGAAACCAAGCCGCGTACATGGCCGGCAAAGCCAGCAAAGTCAAGGCGGTGGCCACGATCAGGCCGCCCATGATGGCCACGGCCATCGGCCCCCAAAACACACTGCGCGAGAGAGGAATCATGGCCAGCACAGCCGCCGCAGCGGTCAGCACGATGGGCCGCAAGCGGCGCACCGCGGACTCGACAATCGCCCGCCAAGGCTCAATGCCTGCAGCACGGTCCTGCTCGATCTGGTCGATCAGGATCACCGAGTTGCGCTGGATCATGCCCATGAGCGCGATCACGCCCAGCAAAGCCACAAAGCCAAACGGCCGGTTCAGGGCAAGCAAAGACGCGGCCACCCCCGCCATGCCCAAGGGGCCTGTCAGGAAGACCAGCACCGAGCGACTGAAGCTTTGCAGTTGCAGCATGAGCAGCGTGAAGGTGATGAACAACATGATGGGCACGCCCGCCGCAATGGAGGCCGAACCTTTGGAGCTTTGCTCCACCGCACCCGCCACCTGGATGCGGTAGTCGGCCTGACCATTGGCCACCCATTGGGCCTGTAACCTGTTCAACTCCGGCTGCAACTGGGCCGTCACAGTGGCGCCCTGCACCCCTTCGGCGATGTCGGACTGCACCGTGATGGCGTACTGGCGGCCTTCGCGCCACATCACGCCCGGCTCCCAGCCGAACACGGGACGCGCGATCTGCAACAGCGGCATCGACTTGCCCGACGCCGTGGGCACATAGGCCTGGCCCAGGTCGGACAGCGCATCGCGCTCATTCAAAGGCTGGCGCAGCACGATGTCAATCAACTTGTCGCCTTCTCGGAACTGCCCCACGGGCGCACCCGACAAGAGCGTGCGCGAGGCCTGAGCAATCGACTGGCTGGTCACGCCCAAGGCGCGGGCCTTGGCCTGATCCACTTCGAGGCGCACGGTCTTGACCGATTCGTTCCAGTTGTCGTTAACACCACGGGTGCTGGCGTTGCCGCGCATCACGGCCTTGACCTCTTCGGCCTTCTGGCGAAGCGCCGCAGGCTCGGTGCCCACCACACGAAACTGCACAGGGTAAGGCACTGGCGGACCGTTGGGCAGCAACTTGACGCGACCACGGACCTCGGGGAACTCCTGCGCCAGCAATGCGGGGAGTTTGACCCGCAGCGATTCGCGCACCTTCAGGTCACGCGGCAGCACAATCAGCTGCGACACGTTGCTCTGCGGGAACACCTGGTCCAGCGGCAAGTAAAAACGCGGCACGCCCGAGCCCACCCAGGTGGTCACCGAGCTGACGCCCTCTTCTTGCGCCAAGCGTTTTTCGACGCGCTTGGCCACCTCTTCGCTGGCACTGTAAGGCGCACCTTCCGGCAGCCACAGGTCTACCAAGATTTCAGGGCGGCTGGAATCGGGGAAGAACTGCTGCTGCACCTTGCCCATGCCCACGATGCCCAACACAAACAGGGCGATGGTGATGCCGATGGTCTTCCAGCGGTGCGTCACGCACCAGGTCACCCAGCGGCGGAACTGGCGGTAGAACGGCGTATCAAACATTTCAGCGCTGTCGTGGCTGTGCCCGGCACCCTCCCCTGAAGCCGCGTGCGCTGGCGGGTTGAGCAGCCAAGCCCCCAGATAGGGCACAAAGTAGACCGAAGCCACCCAACTGACAATCAGGGCGATGACTGTGACTGCGAAGATGGCGAAGGTGTATTCGCCCGTGACCGACTTGGCCAAGCCAATGGGCAAAAAGCCCGCGGCCGTGATCAGCGTGCCCGTCAGCATGGGCATGGCGGTCAGTTCGTAGGCAAAAGTGGCCGCGCGGAACTTGTCGTAGCCCTCTTCCATTTTGCGCACCATCATCTCGACCGCGATGATGGCGTCGTCCACCAGCAGCCCCAGCGCAATGATGAGCGAACCCAGCGAAATTTTGTGCAGGCCAATGCCAAAGTAGTTCATGGCCAAAAAGGTCACCGCCAGCACCAGCGGAATGGTGATACCCACCACCAGGCCGGGTCGGATGTCCAGCGTCCAACGCTTCCACAGGGGGTTGTTTCCGGGCCGCTTGTGCAAACCCAGCGCCAAAAAGCTCACAGCCAACACGATCACCACCGCCTCGATCAGCACCTTGATGAACTCGTTGACCGATTTGGAGACGGCCGATGGCTGGTCTTGCACTTGCTTCAAGGTCAAGCCTGCGGGCAATGCCAACTCGATCTGTTTGACAGCACCATCCAGCGCGTGGCCCAAGGCAATGATGTCGCCGCCCTTGGCCATGCTCACGCCCAGGGCAATGACTTCCTCTCCTTGGTGGCGCACTTTGACCGTAGGCGGGTCGACATAGCCCCGGCTGACCTCGGCGATGTCCGCCAGCCGCACTTGAGCGCCCGAGCCACCTCGGATGGGCATGGCCCGCAGATCGTCCAAGTTCTGAAACTGACCGCCCACGCGCACTTGCACCACGTCGTTGGGAGACTGCATGGTGCCCGCCGACTCGACCGCGTTTTGTTGGCCCAGCTGCGCCAGCACCGCGCCCATGTCCAGGCCCATCAGGGCGATCTTCTTTTGCGAGACGTCGATGAAGACTTTTTCGTCCTGCACGCCAAAGAGTTCCACCTTGGCCACATCGGGCACGCGCAGCAGCGTCTGGCGCACGCGGTCGGCGTAGACCTTCACCTCGGCCGCGCTGAAACCGTCACCGCTCAAGGCGTAGATCACGCCAAAAACATCGCCAAACTCGTCGTTGAAAAACGGACCCACCACGCCCTGCGGCAAGGTGGCGCGCATGTCACCGATTTTTTTGCGCACCGTGTACCAGACCTGCGGCACCTCACCGGGCTTGGAGTAATCCTTGAGCTCCAGAATGATTTGCGATTCGCCGGGCTTGGAGTAACTGCGGATCTTGTCCGAGTAAGGCACCTCCTGCAGCGTGCGCTCGAGCTTGTCGGTCACCTGCTCGGCCATCTGCTGTGCTGACGCCCCTGGCCAATAGGTGCGCACCACCATGGCCCGGAAGGTGAACGGCGGGTCCTCGTCCTGCCCCAGCTGAAAGTACGATGCCATCCCCAGCACCATGAGCGCCACCATCAGGTAGCGCGTCAGGGCAGGGTGCTCCAGCGCCCAGCGCGAGAGGTTGAAATTTTGATCTTGTGACGCCATGGCCGATCACCGTCCCGACGGGTTGGATGCCGCAGGGACTGGCGCTGCTGCCGGGTCCACATAGACCGTCACTTTCTGGCCAGCGGTCAGCACATGCACGCCTGCGGCCACCACTTTTTGGCCCGGCTGCAAGCCCGAGGCAATCACGACCTGGTTGCCATCCACAGTGCCCACTTGCACGGGCTGCGAGCGCACCGTCATGCCCGCTTCGTCCAGCACCCACACAGAGGTACCGGCGCCTTCCTGGCGCAAGGCGCTGGTCGGCAGTTTGATCACCGCGGTCTGAGCACCCTTGTTCGAGCCTGCCTGCACATTGACCGTGGCGCCCAAAGGCAATTTTTCAGAAGCGTCCAGCGCCAGCTTGATGGTGAAGGTGCGGGTCACCGGGTCGGCACTCGCGCCGACTTCGCGCACACGGCCCTTGAGCACTTGCCCCGTACTGCTCAGGACTGCCTGCATGGCCTGACCCGGCTTGAACGACATGACCGCTTGCTCTGGCACGGCAAACACCGCGTCGCGCGGACCGTCGTGCGCCAGGCGCACCACGGCTTGACCGGCCGTCACCACTTGCCCCACTTCAGCCTCCACCCCAGTCACCACACCGTTGGTTGTGGCCTGCAAACGGGCATACGCCGCCTGGTTGGTCTGTGCCTGGGCCTGCGCCCGGGCTTGGGCCAGCGCGGCATCGGCCGACTTGAATGCGGCTTCGCGCCGCTCCAACTCGACGCTGCTGATGAAGTTCTGGGCTCGCAAACCCTCAAAGCGGCGCAGCTCGGCCTGACTCAAGTCACGCTGGGTCTGGGCGGCGGCCAGTTGCGCCTGCGCGGCCTGCGCGGCCAGTTGGTAGTCCTGCGGGTCGATTTGGGCCAGCACCTGGCCCGCCTGCACGCGCTGCCCGGCCTCGGCCTGGCGCTGGATCACCTTGCCCGCTACCCGAAAACCCAACCGGGACTCGATGCGGGCGCGGATGTCGGCCGCATATTCGGCTTGGCTGTTCAATTCAGTGGCGCCCACAGTCAGCAACTTGACCGAGCGCACGGGCTCTTGCACAGGCGCCTGTGGCGAACACGCTGCCAAGGACAAAACCCCAACACCTATGGCCAAACGGCCAGCCCAAAGCGCGAACGAAGACGTCCTGAACGTACTCAACATGATCAAATTCCCTGAAATATTAATGACTGACTGGTTAGTAATTTATTGACTCTCATGATTTCTGTCAAGCGACAATAGGAACAACCATGCAAACACCCGGACATTTCAGCACCGCCCACTTGCGGCTACTCAAGGGGGTGTCGCGCTCGTTTTACCTGACCATCCGGCTCTTGCCTGCCGCATTGCAGGCCCCCATTGCTGTTGGCTATCTGCTGGCCCGCGCCACCGACACGGTGGCTGACACTACGGCCATGCCACAAGGACATCGACTGCAACTGCTCACGGCCATGATGGCCGCCATTCAAGAACCTGTCGGTGATCTGCAAGACAGCCAACAGGCACTGATGGCATTTGCCAATCAACAGACCGACCCCCACGAGCGTGCGCTCATGCAGGCCCTGCCGTCATGCTTGCCCGTGCTGCAAGCGCTGTTGCCTGAAGACCAAGCCAGCTTGCGCCGGGTGCTGGGCCACATCACACGCGGGCAGATGCTGGACGTTGAGCGCTTCGGCCAAGGGCCTGCGGCCTTGCTTACCGAGTCTGAACTGGACGACTACACCTGGCTCGTGGCCGGTTGCGTGGGCGAGTTTTGGACCGAACTGTGCGAACGCCACTTGCCGAATTTCGCATTACAGACCTCTGAAACCATGCATTCATGGGGCCGAAGTTACGGCATGGGTCTGCAGCGCCTGAACATCTTGCGCGACGCGGGCGCTGATCTGCTGGCAGGCCGCTGCTACTTGCCTGAGAGCCGACTGATCGCTTTGGGCCTGAGCCCACAAACATTGGCCCAAGCCGCGCGAACGGGTGATGCGCAGCACCTCGCGAAGCTGGCCCCTCTGTGGCGTGACCAGTTGGCGCAAACCCAAGCCCGACTGGCCGATGGCCTCCAGTACAGCTTGGCCCTCAAAAGCCGCCGCCTGCGGCTGGCCACCGCCCTGCCTGCGCTGCTTGGTGCACGCACCGCGGCGCTGCTGCTGCACGCTGGCCCGATGGCACTGGTGCTGCCCGCCAAAATGCCTCGGCGCGAAGTCCGCGCGCTGCTGTGGCGCTTGGTGCTGCGCGGGGTGTCCAAGCCCGCGCTGCTGAGCGAATTTGAACGACTTTCAACCGCCACCCCGGGCCGAACGCCCCCGGACCGATGCGACAATCCCAGCCCATGAGCCCGCAAGACTACGTCCAGCAAAAAGCCGCCGCCTCGGGCAGCAGCTTCTATTACGCCTTCCTGTTTCTCCCGCCCGAGCGCCGCGCCGCCATCACCGCCTTTTATGCGTTTTGCCGCGAAGTGGACGACGTGGTCGATGAAATCAAAGACCCCAGCGTGGCCGCCGCCAAGCTCGGCTGGTGGCAAAAAGAAGTGCATCAAGCCTATGCGGGTCAGCCCAGCCACCCGGTCATGCACGCGCTCATGCCCTTGGCACCCGCCTTCGGCATCGAAACCCGCCACTTGATGGCCGTGATCGAAGGCTGCCAGATGGACCTGAACCAAACCCGCTACCTCGACTTTGTGGGCTTGTCCAAATACTGCCACTTGGTCGCAGGCGTGGTGGGGGAAGTCGCCGCCCGCATCTTTGGCCAGACCGAAGAAGCCACCACCGCCTACGCCCACAAGCTGGGCCTGGCCTTTCAGATGACCAACATCATCCGCGACGTGGGCGAAGACGCCATGCGTGGCCGCATTTACCTGCCGCTGGACGAGCAACAACGCTTTGGCGTCAAGGCGCAAGACCTGATGAATCGCACGTATTCGGACAACTTCACAGCGCTCATGAAGTTCCAGACCGACCGCGCACACGCTTTGTACGACGAAGCCCTGGCCCTGCTGCCCGCCGCCGACCGCCGTGCCCAAAAACCCGGCCTGATGATGGCCAGTATTTACCGCACCCTGCTGCGCGAAATCGAAGCTTCTGGCTTTCAGGTGTTGCACCAGCGCATTGCGCTCACCCCGCTGCGCAAGCTGTGGCTGGCGTGGAAGATGCAGGCGCTGGGGCGGTTTTGATAGCGCTGCTAACGACTCGCTTGGATCACTTCATCCCCCGCGCCTGAGCTTGCGCAGGCCGATCCACACACAGTTTGAGCCAGGCAGACACCGCCGGGTACTGCGCCAACAAGGCTGCCGCAGGGCGAACCCAGCTGGCCACGCTGGCCACACACACATCGGCCACAGTGAAGCGATTGGCGGCCAGGTAAGCCTCGCCTTTGGCGTGTTGGGCTTGCAGGTGAGATTCCAGCACGGCCAGCGGCACTTTCAGGCGGCTTTCCGCTTTGTCGGCCAACTCGGGCTTGCGCTGGTCTTCGGGCATGGCCATGCGGTGCATCAGCACAGTGAGCGCATCAGCCTCCAACTCGGACACGGTCCAAAAACTCCAGCGCAAGGCTTCGGCTTCTTCGCGGGGCGTCGCAGGTGCAATCGTTTGGCCATCGGCCTTGCCGTGCACGCGGGCGATGTACAGGGCACAGGCCATGCTCTCCCACACAGTGACTGCGCCTTCGGTTCGCTCGTCGATCAGCACAGGGATGTGGCCATTGGGGTTGATCGCCAAAAACTCGGGCGTGCGGGTGGCTCCCCCGGCGTAAGGCGTAGTGACGAGTTCAAACGGCACGCCCAGCTCAAGTGCGGTCCAGATGGGGCGCACCGCACGGGATGGGCCAATGCCGTAAATCTTCAAAGTCATGTCAGTCTCCTCAGCGTTGGTAGTCAGGCCAGCAGGCACACAGCGCGTGCAAGTCTCTCACCTCCAGGTGCGGGCGGGTGTCGCCATGGGTCCAGTCCTGGCCTTCTCGATTGAGCCAAGCCACCTGCATGCCAGCGGCCAATGCGCCCACGCCATCGGCGTGCGCGTCGTCGCCAATGTGCAGCACCTCTTGCGGGGCGACCCCTGCAGCCTCTGCGCCCGCCAGAAAAATGCGCAGGTCCGGCTTGGCCACGCCCAGCGATTTGGCGCTCACGCTGGCCTGAAAGTGCTGACCAATGCCCACGCGGTGCACATCGGCGTTGCCATTCGACAGGGCCACCACCGGGTAGCGTTGGCTCCAAAAACGCAAAGCGGGCAACGCATCCTCGAACAAATCCACCCGCTGGCGCTCGGCAAAAAAGGCTTCAAACGCTGGCTCGGCCAGGTGCACCGGGTCCCCGGCTTGCTGCAACAAGGCGCGGATCGACTGCAGGCGCAAAAACGACAAATCGTGCGCCCGGTCGGCATGACGGGCATTGATCTCGGCGCGCACGGCTTTTTTGAGTTCGGCATCGGCCGACAGAGCCGCCGTTCTGGGCGCATGCGCGGTCAGCCAGTCGCTCAGCACCTGTTCGGCACGTTGGATGGTGGGCCAGACGGGCCACAAAGTGTCGTCCAGATCAAGGGTAATGGCGCGAACGCGGGAAAGGTCAAGCATTGAGGGAGAATACCGCACATGGCATTCAACAAAGAACCTACATTTCAGCACGGCCAAGCCGCAAAAACGGCCGTCCTGTATTGCAACCTGGGCACCCCCAGCGCCCCCACGGCGCCTGCGCTTCGCAAATACCTGGCCGAGTTTTTGGGCGACAGCCGCGTCGTCGAGATTCCCAAACCCATCTGGTTGCTGATATTGCACGGCATCATCTTGCGCGTGCGCCCCAAAAAGTCGGCCGCCAAATACGCCAGCATCTGGACCGAGGGCGGCTCGCCCCTCAAAGTCTTCACCGAACAACAAGCCCAGTCGCTGGGCACCGCCTTGCAAGAGCGCGGCCACAGCCTCAGCGTTCGTTACGCCATGCGCTACGGCCAACCGTCCATCCCCGATCAGCTCGATGCCCTCAAAGCCGAAGGCGTTCAGCGCGTGCTGATCGTGCCCGCCTACCCTCAGTACAGCGGCACCACCACTGCCAGTGTGTTCGATGCCGTCTACCGCTGGGGCCTGAAAACCAGGTTGATTCCCGAGATGCGCTTTGTCAACCGCTACCACGACGACCCGCGTTACATCGCCGCCCTGGCGCAAACAGTGCGCGAACACTGGGCGGCCAACGGCCAGGCCGAGCAACTGGTCATGAGTTTCCATGGCGTGCCCGAGCGCACCCTGCATCTGGGTGACCCCTACCACTGCGAATGCATGAAAACCGGCCGCCTGCTGGCCGAAGCGCTGGGCCTGAGCAAAGAGCAATACAAACTGACGTTCCAGTCGCGCTTTGGCAAAGCCAAGTGGCTGGAGCCCTACACCGAGCCCACGCTGATCGCCATGGCGCAGCAAGGCGTCAAAAAGGTCGATGTGATCTGCCCCGGCTTTACCGGCGATTGCCTGGAGACATTGGAAGAAATTCAGCAAGAAGCGCAAGAAGCCTTCTTTCACGCTGGCGGCGAAAGCTTCAACTACATCCCTTGCCTGAACAACCATGCTCAGTGGATCGAAGCATTGGCCGACATCAGCCTGGGGCACATGCAGGGCTGGGACTTGTCAGCGCCGGATGAATCGGCGCTGGCCGCCAGCCGGGCGCGGGCTTTGGCTCACGGTTCCAAGACCTGACCAATCTTTTTGTAGGAGCGAGCCCCTGCTCGCGATGATTTGCCGAAACTCAGACTTCACTCAAAAAGTCCGTCACCCATTCCAGCTGCTGCAGCACATTGAGCGCTGGCGCGTGACCGCAGCCTGGCACTTCGATGTGCTTGAACTGGCCACGGGCCCCTGGCCCACGGCGGCGCATTTCGGCAGCGGTTTCGGGCTGGACCAAGTCAGAATCAACCCCGCGCAACAGCAACACCGGCACCTCAATGGCGTCGTAGTGCGGCCAGATCAGGTAATCGTTGGGGTGCGCGGTGAATTGCGTCACCATGGCCGGGTCGTAATGCGGCGTGACACGCCCGTCGGGCAAACGGCGGGTGGACGTTTCGGCCAAGCGTCGCCACTGCGCGTCGCTCAACCAGCCAAAAGGCTTGTAGACCTGCCTGAAAAAAGCTTCGAGTTCAGTCACTGTGTCAAAAGCCGGGGGTGTGCCCGCATAGGCCTTGATGCGGTCGATGGCCGTTTGCGCCAGTTCGGGCGCGTTGTCGTTGAGCGTGAGGCTCAAGATGCGGTGCTTCAAAGTCGGTTCGACCAAACCCGCCGCGCACAACGTGCCGATCGCGCCCCCCATGGACGTGCCCACCCAATGCACTGCGCGCAACTCCAAGCCGTCCATCAATTCGCGGGCGATGCGGGCATAAAAGGCCAAGCAGTATTCGTTTTCCGGGTCAGCGCTCCACTGCGATAAGCCACGCCCCACCGTGTCGGGGCAAATCACGCGCCAGCCCTGCGCGCTCAGATGCGTGGCCAGTTCGTCCATGTCGCGTCCGGTGCGTGCCAAGCCATGCCAAGCGATCACCGTGCCTTTGTCGGCCTTGCCCCAGTCGGAGTAATGGATTTGCAGCCCGGCGCAGTTGATGTAGTTGGATGTGAAATTCATGTCAAGCTCCATCCTGTTTGGAAAATGCCAACGCCTTCAGTGCGGCACGGCTGCGCAAGCGCCCCACCACCCCGGTCGGAAAGTAATACACCGACAGCACAAACAGCAAACCCAACCACAGCAACCAGCGGTCGGGCGATAACAAGGCCGACAGCAAAGGCAGCGAAGCCGTGGCTTCGCTCGCCAGTCGCAGCAAATCTTGCAAATAGCTTTGCGCCAGCAAAAACAACACCGCCCCGATGGCCGCGCCATAGATGGTGCCCATGCCGCCAATCACCACGATCAGCAACACGTCCATCATGATTTCAAAACTCAGCGAGGTGTCCGGCCCGTTGTAGCGCAGCCACAGCGCCAACATGGCCCCGGCCACGCAGGCGTAAAGCGCCGACAGCACGCTCGACAGCGTGCGGTACACCACCACGCGGTAGCCAATGGCCTCGGCACGGAACTCGTTTTCGCGGATGGCTTGCAACACGCGGCCAAAGGGCGAGTTGACGATGCGCAAGAGCGACAAAACCATGCCCACCGCCAGCACGAAAAGCAGGTAGTAGCACAGCAGTCGGCCGTCCAGCGACACGCCCAGGAAGGGCTCGTCGCTGAACTCGGTGCTGGGCAGCAGCAACTCGGGCAGCTTGAAGCTCAAGCCGTCTTCGCCGCCGGTGAAGTCGGACAACTGCGAGGCCAGCGTTTGAAAGGCCGCCGCCACGGCCAGTGTGATCATGGCAAAAAAGATGGCTCTGACCCGCAGCGAAAACAGCCCAATGGCCAGTGACAGCACGAGCGTGAGCGCCAATGACAGCGCAAAGCCAGCGGCCAATGCGCCCCAGGTCGGCCCCCAGGTGTTGGACGAAATGGCGATGCCATAAGCCCCGATGCCAAAAAACATGGTGTGCGCAAAGCTCACGATGCCGGTGAAGCCCAAGAGCAGGTCAAAGCCCGCCACCAGCACCACAAAAATCAGCACCTTGGCCGCGACCGACAAGGCCTTGACACCGGGAAACAAAAAAGGCGCGAACGCCAGCCCGAGCAAGATGACGATGAGCAAAGCGGCCAGCAGGCGGCTGCGCGGTTGGTCGTTGGATATGAGTCGATTGAACATGTCTGGCCTTTCAACGGTTGGCCACGGGGTACACACCCTGCGGACGCCAAAGCAAGATGCCCGCCATCAGCGCGATGTTGGAAAACAGCGCCAGCTTGGGGGCCAGAAAGCCGGTGTAGTTGGCCATCAGGCCCACCAACAAGGCCCCGATCAGCGCCCCACCGGTCGAGCCCAGCCCGCCGATGATGATGACGATGAAAATCAACACATTGACCTGCGCGCCCATCTGCGGCACCACGTTTTGCTGGTACAGCCCCCACATGACGCCGCCCAAACCGGCCAGAGCACTGCCCACCACGAACACGCCCACAAACAGGCGCCGGATGCGGTAGCCCAGCGATTCGACCATCTCGCGGTCTTGCACGCCCGCCCGGATCAGCAAGCCGATCTTGGTGCGACCCAGCACCCACATTTGCGTGGCAAACACGGCCAGGCCCACTGCCACGGCCAGGAGGCGGTATTTTTCAATCGCGGCATCGCCAACCAGCACCGCCCCGCGCATGGCTTCGGGCAAGGGCAAGGCGATTTGCTGTGGTCCCCAAACCACTTTGATGAGTTCTTCACCAATGATCATGCCGCCCATGGTGATGAGGATTTGCTTGAGGTGCTGGCCGTATACCGGCCGCACGATGAAGCGCTCAAACGCCAGGCCCACTGCAGCGGCCACGGCCATGGCGATCAGCATCGCAGGCAGCACCGCCACCATGTTGCGCCACCACTCGCCCGAGCCCGTCCAGTCGCCCATGGCGCCCAGCACACTGGTGGCCACAAAAGCCCCCAGCGCGATGAACAGGCCGTGACCGAAGTTGAGCACGTCCATCAAGCCAAACACCAGCGTCAGGCCCGAGGCCATGATGAAGATGATCATGCCCATGGCCAAGCCCGCCACGGTGAGTGTGAGCCAAGTCGAGCCCGAGCCGATCAAGGGCCAGGCCAACAGCGCCAACACGGGCACAAGCAGCAAGGGGCGTGTATCGATGTCTTCGAAAAATTTCATAAGGCCAGCCCCAACAAAGATTGCTGCAAAGCCGTGTCTTCGGCCAGCGCCTGCATGCGGCCTGCATGCACCACGCGGCCGTTGTCCATCACGGCCACGCTGTCGCCCAACTGCTGGGCGAAGTGGATGTTTTGCTCCACCAGCAAAATCGTCACGCCGCTGGCCTTGAGCTGCTGGAACGCCTCGATCATGTTCTGGATGATTGCCGGGGCCAAGCCCTTGCTGGGCTCGTCGATGATCAGCAAATCACGCGGCTCCACAATCGCCCGCGAGACGGCCAGCATCTGCTTTTGCCCGCCCGAGAGCTTGCCTGCCGGGTGGCTCCAGAACTTTTCGACTGCGGGAAAGAGTTGGAAAATCCACTGCAAACGTGCTTCGTCCATCTGCCCCGCATGCTTGGCGCTGCGGGCGGCCAGCAGCATGTTTTCCTTGACAGTCAGGTCCGAGAAGATGCCCATGTTTTCGGGCACATAGGCGATGTTCTTTTGCGCAATCGCGGGTGTATTGAGCTGGGTGATGTCTTCACCGCCAAAAGTGATGCACCCTTGAGACGCCTGCCACAGGCCCATGATGGTGCGCAGCGTGGTGGTTTTGCCCGCGCCGTTACGGCCCAGCAGCATGGTGAGCTCGCCGCGCGGCACGACCAGATCCACCCCGTGCAGGATGTGGTACGCCCCGATGTGCGTGTGCACGCCTTCGAGGGTTAACAGGTTCTGGCTCATGCAGCCACCTTCGCTTTGCCCAAGTAAGCCTCTTGCACGATGGGCGACGCGATCACCTGATTGGGCTCACCATCGGCCACCAAAGAGCCGTTGTGCAGCACGATGATGCGGTCGGCCAGCTCGCGCACCACCTCCATCTTGTGTTCCACCAGCAAAATGGTTTTGGTCTTGTCTTTTTTGAGCAGCCGGATCAGGTCGAGGATCACCGGTGCTTCGTCGTGGCTCATGCCGGCTGTCGGCTCGTCGAACATGTAGACCGAGGGTTCGAGCGCCATGAGCAGGGCCACCTCGAGCTTGCGCTGGTCACCATGCGGCAGGCTGGCCACGGGCGCGTCCTGCTGCGCGGTCATGGACACGGATTGCAAAATGTCCAGCGCCCGGTTCGTGAGCTGCGTGTGGTCGCTCCAGATGCTCCACAGGTTCAAGCCCCGGCGGTGCGCGCCTTCTTGGGTGGCTTGCACGGCCAGGCGCACGTTTTCGAGCACCGACAAGTTTGGGAACAGGTTGGTCAGCTGAAACGCCCGGCCCAAGCCTGCGCGGGTGCGCGCCGAGGCACTCAGGGCCGTCAGCTCACGGCCATTGAGGTGCACCAAGCCTGCGGTGGCAGGCAGTTGCCCCGAAATCAGGTTGAAGTAAGTCGTTTTGCCCGCCCCGTTGGGGCCGACGATGGCGGTCAGCGTGCCGGGTTCAAAGCGGCACGAGACCGCGTTCACCGCCACATGACCGCCAAACCGCACAGTCAAGTTTTGGGTTTCAAGCATTCCATCCATCCATCCATCAAACCGTTCTGTGGGAGAGGCCCTTGTGGGAGCGGGGCCCTCGCCGCGAACAAGCGCTCGCAGCCCACAAGTCATCGCCCCGAGGGCGGGGCTTCCACACCAAGAAACCAATCAGCGTTTGTTGCGGATCGGCACGTTCATTTCTTCGGGCTTGATCTCGCGGATCAACTCAGGCACCCCCCAGGCAAAAGCCGGGTCGATCTTGATCTTGAAGTGGTACATGCTCTGCATGGCTTGGTGGTCTTCCTTGCGGAAGGTCATTTTGCCCTTGGGCGTGTCAAAGCTCATGCCTTCCATGGTGCTGATGAGTTTGTTGGCGCTGGTGTCGCCGTTGGTCTTTTTCAGGGCTGTGACCAAGGCCATGGCCGATGAAAACCCGCCTGCGGTGAAGAAGTCTGGCGGTGTCTTGAACTGGGTGTAGTGCATGGACACCATCGCGTCGTTCACCGGGTTCTTGGGCATGCCGAAGTAATAGTAGGCCGCGCCTTCCATGCCGGGGAACTGCTTGTAGGCCACCATGGCGGGCAAAATGTTGCCACCTGTGGCGATCTCGATGCCGTAACGCTTGAGGTCCATGTCGGCGATCTTGAACGGGTTGCCACCAGCCCAGATGATGAAGACGATCTTGCGGCCGGGCAAACCCTTGAGTTTGTCGATCATGCGCTGCGCACCGGCGGTGAAGTCGGTGGTGGCAGGCGGCAGGTACTCTTCGTGCACCAGCTTGGACTTGTGCAGTGATTCCTTGAAAGCCTTGACGCCGTCTCGGCCAAAAGCAGAGTCTTGTGCCATGGTGACGATGCTCACGCCGTCCTTGTCCACCGCCACGGCATTGGCAATCGCGTCCTGGCTGCTGTTGCGGCCAGTGCGGAAGATGTATTTGTTCCACTTGTCGCCGGTGATGGAGTCGGCCACGGCGGGCTCGACCAGCAGGATCTTTTTGTACTCTTCGGCCACAGGCAGCATGGCCAGGGCCACGGGCGAAGCAGTCGGACCCACAGCCAGGTCAACTTTGTCATCGCCGTAAGCGGCGGCCAAGAGGTTCTTGCCCAAGTCGGGCTTGCCCTGGTCGTCTTTCTCGATCACCACGATTTTGCGTCCACCCACGGTCATGGTCCCGCCCGTGGCGTAGTCCAAGCCCATCATCAAACCCGTCTGGGTCTGCTTGCCATAGGCTTCGAGAGGGCCGGTCTTGCTGTAAATGTGGGCGATCTTGATGTCTTTGCCTTGGGCCATGACCAAGGGGGAGATGGCGCTGCAGAAGGCCAAAGCGGCCAAAGTGGCGGCCTGTGAAACGAATTGACGACGGAACATGAAGATCTCCTTTTTCATGGATGAACGCAGCGCTTGCTCGAAGGATTCCAGAACAAGGCATGGACAAGCTCCAGCATGACACCATTTGATGGCATCGTGATGCGCAAGCGTGACATCTTAATGCGCTCAAGCGCCGAAAAATCAACTGCTCAGTGAATGTGACACCCTGGGACGGCTCACATCGTAGCCAAACCAGCGGTTAGAAATTTGCTTGAACCTGTTGTCCTTGACCAGCGCCTGCACAGCATTGGACAAGCGTTGCTCCATGTCTTTGCGGCCTTTGGGCAGAGCCAGGCCCACCTTCATTGGGTTGGTGAAGGGCACGCCCACCTTCAGGGGCAGTGAATCTCGGTCAATGTGGTACTCGGCGATCAGGTTTTCTTCGAGCACCGCATCGAGCTTTTGATCGGCCAGCGCCCGCAAAGCGTCCTCGATCCGATCAAAGGCCTGAACCGATTTACCCAATGCACCCCTCGCTTGGTCTTCGATGTCGGTGTTGGCCAGCACACCGAGTTTTTTGCCCAAGAAATCATCCAGACTGAGCAAGTCACGCTCATCGGACTCGTGCAGCACACTCACCAACTGGATGGATGCATAGGGTTTGGCAAAATTAAAATCACGTCGGTTTTCAGGGGTCTGCAGCAGTTGGTTGCCTATGAAAGCGATGTCGCCGCTTTTGAGCTTTTGGCGCACATTGTCAAAGCTGTCCATCACCGGCTCCAGCTCATGACCGAGCGATGCCAACAGGGTGCGAACGACCTCCACATCAAAGCCGGTCACAGCCCCGTCGGGCTGGGTAAAGCTGTAGGGCTGATAGCGCGCGATGAAACCCACACGCATTTTGGGCTTGTCTTGGGCCTGTGCCCCAATGGCTGTCGGCAAGGCCATGAACCACTGCAGCCATCTGCGGCGCGACAAGAGCAGACGTTCCTCAGTCATGGAATGCCCCCTCAAAACAGTGCCGCAGCTCGTGCCCCAGGTAGTTGTAGCCCGTCACCTCGGGGGTCACCACGGTGCACTCGCTGCGTTTGATGTTCCAGTAGGCACATGCCATAGGTCGTGAATTGGGGCCCACCGGAATGCCGGTGATGCGCGAACAAAATTCATAGCCATCTTTGCGTGCCAACACCTTGACTTTAGGCTCCTCGATCAAACGCTGCTCCGGCAGCAAAGGCTCGAAACGAACACGGTCAACCATGGGCGGCTTGAACTTGCGCACGATGGCGGTGTCAGGCATGTCGTTGATGTCTTGCTTAGGCAGTAAGTCTTGCGCGCTGACCACACAGGCCAATCCCAAGAGTCCGAACTGCACCAGCCTCATGCTTTTCAAGATGACTCTCCTGTGCGCAGGCACAAGAGGAACAAGCGCCCCATCTGCGAATGCGTGGTTTGGTTCGTGGTGACAATGGTGCAACTGGACTTGGTTTTCGACCAGTAAGCACACCCCTCTTGCCAGACGGCAAAGCCATCTTGGTCCTTGACCTGCCCACAATACTGCGCAGCATCAGGACGAACGAGCCATGACACCACTGGCTTGGCCATTTTGATAGCCTCACCTTGTGGTGGCATGACCGGTGAAAAGTCCAACAAAGCATCGGGAACTTGTGCCTGGACGGCCCCAAAGGAACACAGCAACAGATTGGCGAACACCCAAATTTTGAATGGTGGACTCATGCCAAACCCCCTTGGCTTGTCACGATCCAACAATTCAAAAATGGTCCACAGTAATTCAAAATAAATTCTTTAGCAATGAATAAAAATTTCTAAAACCACAAAACAATCTCATGCCATCCTCAAGGGGTCAATGGCAAATCCAGACGACTGACTTGACCAGTGCTCTTCTCGCTCACCACACCAGGCACCGTCACGCACATCTCCACCCCGCTGACCGCAGTCTGGTCACACGCACACTTTTCTGGACTCCAGATCGAACACTCCTGGCTGCCCTCTAGATTGGCCTCAACAGCTGCACTGCCCACTGGCACCTGTCCGCTGACCACCTGAACCCTATTGCGGCCCAGTGATACACCAAGAGGTGCTACCAAAGGCTGAACCGGGTTGCTGCGGCTTTGCGCAAGGATGCTCGCCCTCAAACTCTGGCTGTCCAGCGCGTAGTTGCCCGCCTTGCCGCCGTTGCCCCCGTCTTGCAGGCTGTAACTCACCCGCACCGGCTTGTTTGCGCCCGCTGTGGCGCTGTCAAAGCGCCCCGTCGCCGTGGCCATCAGTTGCTCTGAACCCACCAGCCCCACCAGCGTGCCCATCGTCACTTTGGCCCCCGTGTTCCCGTCTTCGGGCTTGTCCACCACCACCGTCCCGCTCGCTTGCAGCACCTTCGGCGTGATGGTCGCTGTCGTGCTGGCCGTGTGGCTGCCCAGGCTGTAGTTGCCCGCATCTGCACCTGCCATCTGCACGTTGCCAAAGCTCACGCCTTGGGATTGCACCTGGCCCTGTGCGTTGCGGCTCACGTCTTTGCTCGCAAAGTTGCCCGCCCCCCAGCTCAACTGCAGTGCGTCACCCGCCACGATGTTGCTCGCGCTCACGCTGCCTTTGGCCGCCGTGCTGCCGTCATAGACCTTGTCTTGCGCCGTGGCCACCACGTTCAGGCTTTTGGCCAAGATGCTCGCTTGCGCTGTGAAGCTGCTGCCCATCAACTCGTAGTTATTGGCATCAGCACCGCCTATGCTC
>CAIJQQ010000037.1 GCA_903822825.1 uncultured Burkholderiales bacterium
AGGCTCACCGGATTAAGCGGCGAGTGCGAAACGTTCGTCGTTTGCAGTTAGTTTTTTTTCTGCTGTTTTACGAGGATCAGAACCTCGACATGCCCTGCCACGCGTCCGAACCCATGTCGAAACCAGTGCAGCCCCTGAGAGTCCTATTTTAGGCGCTCTTGAGGAATTTCAAGAGGTCCATCGGAGAATCGATGTGCAAATGGGCGTTCCAGCGCGAAATATCGGTCTGCACGCCCAAATAACCGTAGGTGGCAGCCACTGTGCCCATGCCTGCCGCCAAGCCCGCCACGATGTCTCGCTCATCGTCACCCACGTACACGCACCGGGTCGGGTCCACTGACATACGGCGCGCGGCCTCAAACAAGGGTTCGGGGTGGGGCTTGGCGTATGGCGTCGTGTTGCCGCTGACAATCGCGCCCGCAGACTCGAAAAGCGGCATGGCAGACGTCAAAGGGTCCGTAAAACGGCTGGACTTGTTGGTCACCACACCCCACGGCACGCCTTGCGCCACCAAACTGGCAATCAGATCGACCACACCGTCGAAAATGCGGGTCCGCTCGGTCATGCAGCCCTCGTAATTGACGAAAAACTCTTCCTTCATCGCCTCAAACTCGGGGTGCTCGGGCGTCATGTCAAAAGCGATGCCCAACATGCCTCTGGCACCCGCGCCGGCCATGTGGCGGTAATGCTCCAGTGGAAAAGACGACAAACCACGGTCAACCCGCATTTTGTCGACTGCAGCGCCCAAATCTGGGGCGCTGTCGATCAAGGTGCCGTCCAGATCAAACAGGACCGCTTGCGTCTGGTGAAACATGTTCAGGCTTTCCGGCAAGCCAGCAAGTAGTTCACGCTGGTGTCCTGGCTCATCCAGTAGCGCTTGGTGAACGGGTTGTATTCCATGCCTTTGAAGCCTTGCGCATCCAGACCCGCATCGCGCGCCCACTGGGTCAGCTCACTCGGCTTGATCAAGCGGGCGTATTCGTGTGTGCCCTTAGGCAAAAGCTTGAGGATGTATTCGGCCCCGAGAATGGCAAATACAAACGATTTGGGGTTGCGGTTAAGTGTGGAAAAGAACACCCAACCACCGGGCTTGACCAACTGGGCACAAGCTTTGACCACCGCAGCAGGGTCGGGCACGTGCTCCAGCATTTCCATGCAGGTGACCACATCGAACTGCTGAGGCTGTTCAGCCGCCAGCGCTTCTGCACTGATTTCTCGGTATTGAACACCACTCGTGCCTGCTTCGAGCGCATGCAGCTGGGCGACCTTGAGCGATTTGGTGGCCAAGTCGATACCCAAGACATCGGCCCCTTTGCGCGCCATGGCATCGGCCAGAATGCCGCCGCCGCAACCCACGTCCACCACTTTGCAGCCCGTCAAGGGTGCCAGGCCATGAATCCATTCCAGACGCAATGGATTGATTTGGTGCAATGGACGGAATTCGCTCTCTGGGTCCCACCAACGGTGGGCCAGATCAGAGAATTTGGACAGTTCGGCCGGATCAACGTTGGTGTGGGTCATGTGCTGATTGTCGCGCAGACAAAAAGTTTAAAGGAGGCCCCATGAAAAAAGCCCCATCGCTGGGGCTTTTCAGGATCACGCGGGGTGAAATCAGTTGGCGCGGGTACCGACCACTTCGATTTCAACGCGGCGGTTTTTGGCACGGCCAGAAGAAGTTTTGTTGTCAGCCACGGGCTGCTTCTCGCCTTTGCCTTCGGTGTACACGCGGTTTTTCTCGATGCCCTTAGACACCAAATACGCCTTCACGGCGTCAGCGCGCTTGACAGACAGTTTCTGGTTGTAAGCATCAGAACCCACGGAGTCGGTGTGACCCACAGCAATGATGACTTCCAGGTTGATGCCCTTGACCTTGCCGACCAAATCGTCGAGCTTGGCTTTGCCTTCGGCCTTCAAAACCGACTTGTCGAAGTCGAAGAAGGCATCAGCAGCGTAAGTGACCTTGGTCGCAGCTGCGGGAGCAGGGGCTGGAGCTGGAGCTGGAGCGGCTTTTGGAGCCACTGCTGGAGCAACTTCAGGAGCGGGTGCGGGTGCGGGTGCTGGGGCAGCTTTAGGAGCAACGATGGCGCCATCGCAGCCGGCAGCAGCTGTTGCGGGCGTCCAGTTGGCATCGCGCCAGCACAGCCCGGTGGAGTTCTTCCACACATCGCCCGAAGCATTGCGCCAGTTGTCGATGTTTTGCGCGCCAGCAGCAGTTGCCAGAGCAGCGGAAGCAATCAGCATTGCCACTTTGTTGAGTTTTGTCATGGTCTTCCTCTGAGATAAAGCCGCAGCAACGCTGCGTAAAAACAGAACGTCGCAGATGACCGTCACCTGCACGTTGCAGACCATTGTGCCATACGAAAAGTGCAGGTTTGTTAAATGCAGTGGCCGTCCGAAGGGCCTTACCTGGTTTAAGTCAGAACGTTGCATTTACGCCACAGCCCATTGCACCTAAAATTGCCTGTTTCCAGCGCCTCCAATCCTCCCCCTCTATACATATGACTCAGTTCGCCAAAGAAACTTTGCCCATCAGTCTTGAAGAGGAAATGCGGCGCAGCTACCTCGATTACGCCATGAGCGTGATTGTGGGTCGCGCACTGCCCGACGCGCGTGACGGCTTGAAGCCCGTTCACCGCCGCGCCTTGTTCGCCATGCATGAGCTGAACAATGACTGGAATCGTCCTTACAAGAAGTCAGCTCGCATCGTGGGCGATGTGATCGGCAAATACCACCCCCATGGCGATCAGTCGGTGTACGACACCATCGTGCGGATGGCGCAGGATTTTTCGATGCGCCACATGCTCGTGGACGGCCAGGGCAACTTCGGCTCGGTGGACGGTGACAACGCCGCTGCGATGCGTTACACCGAAATTCGCCTGGCCAAGATCGCCCACGAGATGCTGGGTGACATCGACAAAGACACGGTGGACTTTGGCCCCAACTACGATGGCTCTGAAAAAGAGCCCTTGGTGCTGCCCTCGCGCCTGCCCAACCTGCTGATCAACGGCTCCGGTGGCATTGCCGTGGGCATGGCCACCAACATCCCGCCGCACAACTTGAACGAGGTGGTGGACGCCTGCCTGCATTTGCTGCGCAATCCGGACGCCTCCATTGACGAATTGATGGAAATCATCCCTGCCCCGGACTTCCCGACCGCCGGCATCATCTACGGCATCACCGGCGTCAAGGACGGCTACCGAACTGGTCGTGGCCGCGTGGTCATGCGCGCCAAGTGCCACTTCGAGGACATCGACAAAGGCCAACGCCAATCCATCATCGTCGATGAGCTGCCTTACCAAGTGAACAAAAAGACACTGCTGGAACGCATTGCCGAATTGGTGCACGAGAAAAAAATCGAAGGCATCAGCCACATCCAGGACGAATCGGACAAGTCCGGCATGCGCGTGGTGATCGAGCTCAAGCGCGGCGAAGTGCCTGAGGTGGTACTGAACAACCTGTACAAGCAAACGCAGTTGCAGGACACCTTCGGCATGAACATGGTGGCCCTGATCGACGGCCAGCCCAAGCTGTGCAACCTGAAAGACCTGATCCAAGTCTTCTTGTCGCATCGCCGCGAAGTGGTGACTCGCCGCACTGTGTTCGAGTTGCGCAAGGCGCGCGACCGCGGCCACGTGCTCGAAGGCTTGGCTGTGGCACTGGCCAACATCGACGACTTCATCGCCATCATCCGAGGCGCACCCACACCGCCCGTGGCCAAGGCCGAACTGATGACCCGCAGTTGGGACAGCCAACTGGTGCGGACCATGCTGACCCGCGCCCGCGAAGACGGCTCGGTCATCAAAGCCGACGACTATCGCCCGGAAGGTCTGGAAGTTGAATTCGGCATGGGCAAGGACGGCTTGTATCGCCTGTCCGAGACCCAAGCGCAAGAAATTTTGCAGATGCGTCTGCAGCGCCTCACGGGCCTGGAACAAGACAAGATCGTTGCCGAATACAAAGAGGTGATGGCCGAAATCGAAGACCTGCTGGACATCCTGTCCAAACCCGAGCGCGTCTCGACCATCATTGGTGACGAACTGGCTTCGGTGCGTCAGGAATTTGGTCAAACCAAGGTCGGCGCTCGTCGCAGCGAGATTGAGCACAGCGCACAAGACCTCTCCACAGAAGACCTGATCACACCCACCGACATGGTGGTCACGCTCTCGCACAGTGGTTACATCAAAAGCCAGCCCCTGTCCGAATACCGCTCGCAAAAACGCGGTGGTCGCGGCAAGCAAGCCACAGCGAACAAAGAAGACGACTGGGTGGATCAGCTCTTCATCGCCAACACCCATGACTATTTGCTTTGCTTCTCTAACCGTGGCCGTTTGTACTGGCTCAAGGTGTGGGAAGTGCCTGCGGGCTCACGCGGCTCACGCGGTCGCCCCATCGTCAACATGTTTCCACTGCAAGAAGGCGAGAAGATCAACGTGGTGTTGGCCCTGACCGGCGAAGCACGCACCTTCCCTGAAGACCAGTTTGTGTTCATGGCAACGTCCATGGGCACGGTCAAGAAGACCTCGCTCGACGAATTCAGCAACCCACGCAAAGGCGGCATCATCGCTGTCAATTTGGACGAGGGCGACTTCCTGATTGGTGCGTCCCTCACCGACGGCAAACACGACGTGATGCTCTTCAGCGACGGTGGCAAGGCCGTGCGCTTTGATGAAAACGATGTCCGGCCCTTGGGTCGCAGCGCCCGCGGTGTGCGCGGCATGACGATCGAAGAAGGCCAAAGCGTGATTGCCATGTTGGTGTCCGAGCAAGAAGACCCCGCAGCAGTGGCCGATGACACCGTGGCCCGCGCCAGCGTGTTGACCGCCACAGAAAACGGCTACGGCAAGCGCACCAACATCAGCGAATACACGCGCCACGGCCGCGGCACCAAAGGCATGATTGCCATCCAGCAATCCGAGCGCAACGGCAAGGTGGTGGCCGCCACTTTGGTGCAAGCGGACGATGAAATCATGCTCATCACCGACACCGGTGTACTGGTGCGCACCCGCGTGGCTGAAATTCGGGAATTGGGCCGTGCCACCCAAGGCGTGACATTGATTGGGCTGGATGAAGGCGCCAAGCTGAGCGGTTTGCAACGCATTGTGGAAAACGATGCCAACGCCAATGACAGCGAAGGCTCAGAAGGCGGCGAATCAGGTGCCGCTGGCGACGGGGCTTGATCCAGCGATGGCGCGTCCGTTCAACTTTTCTGCAGGCCCAGCGGCCATGCCGCTGGAGGTCTTGCAGCAAGCCGCTGCCGAAATGACCGACTGGAACGGCAGCGGCATGGGCGTGATGGAAATGAGCCACCGCGGCAAAGAGTTCATCAGCATTTACGAACTAGCAGAGGCCGATGTGCGCGAGCTCTTGGCCGTGCCCGCCAATTTCAAAATTTTGTTCATGCAAGGCGGCGGCTTGGCAGAAAACGCCATTGTGCCCTTGAACCTCTCGCGCGGCGAAACCGTCGATGTGGTGGTGACCGGCAGCTGGAGCGAAAAGTCCTATGCAGAAGCCCGCAAATACTGCACGCCCCATTTGGCAGCCACGGGCGCCGATACCCACTTCACCACCCTGCCCTCACCCGCGCAATGGCAGCTGAGTGCTGGTGCGCAGTACGTGCACATCTGCACCAACGAAACCATCCACGGCGTGGAGTTTCACACCCTGCCCGACCTCAAAGCCCTGGGCTCTGACGCACCGCTGGTGATCGACTTTTCATCCCACGTGCTTTCGCGCAGCGTGGATTGGTCCAAAGTGGGCGTCGCCTTTGGTGGCGCGCAAAAAAACATCGGGCCTGCTGGCGTGACCCTGGTCATCGTGCGCGAAGACTTGTTGGGCTACGCGCTCCAATCCTGCCCCAGCGCCTTCGACTACAAAACCGTGGCTGACAACGGCTCCATGTACAACACGCCGCCCACATACAGCATTTACATGGCGGGCTTGACCTTTCAGTGGTTGAAGCGCCAAGGTGGTCTGGCGGCAATGGAGCAACGCAACATGGCCAAGGCCAAACTGCTTTACAGCTTTCTGGACGGCTCCAGTTTCTACAGCAACAAGGTCGCCCACGACTGCCGCTCGCGCATGAATGTGCCGTTCTTTTTGGCCGACGAGTCGCGCAACGACGCTTTCTTGGCAGGCGCCAAAGCCGCAGGCCTGTTGCAACTCAAAGGCCACAAGTCGGTCGGCGGCATGCGCGCCAGCATCTACAACGCCATGCCCATCGAAGGCGTGCAGGCGCTGGTGAGCTACATGCAAGCTTTTGAAAAATCACAAGCTTAAGACAACAACACCATGAGCCAACAACCCATCCAATCTGATGCCCTTGCCGCTTTGCGTGTGCAAATCGACGCGCTCGACAAGCAGCTGCTGCAATTGGTCAACGATCGCGCCAAGGTGGCGGAACTTGTAGGCGAAATCAAACGTGCCGAAGGCTCGCCCTTCTTTCGCCCTGACCGCGTGGCGCAGGTAATCGACAAGATCACCCAATCCAACCCCGGCCCACTCAAGAACGAACACGTCGCCTCCATCTGGCGCGAGATCATGTCGGCTTGCCTGGCCCTCGAAGCGCCCCAACGCGTGGCGGTGCTTGGGCCCCAAGGCACGTTTTGCGAACAAGCAGCCATCGAATTTTTTGGCAGCGCAGCCAACCTGATTTATTGCGCCAACTTCGACGAAGTCTTTCACGCCACCGCTGCGGGCTCCGCGCAATATGGCGTGGTAGGCATGGAAAACTCCACCGAAGGCGTGGTGGCACGCTCGCTCGATTTGTTCTTGCGCTCGCCCGTGCATGTGGTCGGCGAAGTCAGCTTGCAAGTGCGCTTCAATTTGCTGCGCCAGCTCAACTCGGACGCAGGCATCGAGGTGGTGATGGCCCACCCCCAGGCGCTGGCCCAGTGCCAGGGCTGGCTGTCCAAACACCTGCCCCACGTGGAGCGCCGTGCGGTCTCGAGCAACGCCGAAGGCGCCCGCTTGGCCGCCTCCAACCCTGCCTGGGCCGCCTTGGCCAGCGAACGTGCCGCCAGCCAGTTTGGCTTGCACATCGTGCACCACGCCATCCAGGACGAAGCCTTCAACCGCACGCGCTTCGCGGTGATTTCGCTGCCGCAAACCCTGGACACCCCACCCGTATCCGGCAAAGACTGCACCAGCCTGGTGGTGTCGGTGCCCAACCGCCCGGGCGCCGTGCACGACCTGCTGGTGCCGCTCAAAAACAACGGTGTATCCATGACCCGCTTTGAGTCGCGTCCCGCCAAATCGGGGCAGTGGGAGTATTACTTCTACATTGACCTGCAAGGCCACATCAGTGAACCCCACGTGGCTGCCGCCCTGAAAGAGCTGCAAGGCCTGTGCGCCTTCTACAAGGTTCTGGGGTCTTACCCCGTTTCAGAATGAGATTCCAGCGGTTGGCCTTGATTGGCTGCGGCCTGATGGGCGGCTCGTTCGCGCTCGCTTTGCGCGAGGCCGGTCTGGTGCAAACCATCGTCGGCTTCAGCCCCTCTGAAAAAACCCGCCAACGCGCTATTGAGATGAAGGTCATTGACCTGGCATGCACCAGCGTGGCCCAAGCCGTACAAGGCGCAGACCTGGTGTTGCTCGCCGTGCCAGTGGGCGCCATGCACAGCAGCTTCGTCGCCATGCGCGATGTCCTGCAAGCCAACGCCTTGCTGATGGATGTGGGCTCGACCAAATGCGATGTGGTTGCCGCGGCACAGGCCACCCTGGGCGATCGCCTCGCCTGCTTCGTGCCCGCTCACCCGATTGCAGGTAAGGAAGTCGCGGGCATTGAACATGCAGAGGCTTCGCTCTACCAAGACCACCGCACCATCCTCACACCACTGCCTCAAACAAGTATCCACAGAACGCAAGCCGCGCACGAGGTGTGGACTTCGGTCGGCAGCCACGTGAGCACCATGACGCCCGAAGCGCACGACACCACCTTTGCCGCCGTCAGCCATTTACCGCACATGCTGGCTTTTGCAGCGGTCAACGCACTCACCGCACAACCGCACGGCTTGGCTTTTCTTGACATGGCAGGACCTGGATTCAGGGACTTTTCGCGCATCGCCGCATCAGATGCATCGGTCTGGCGCGACATCCTGAGCGCCAACCAAGCCGAGGTGCTCACGCAAGTGGCACACTTTCGAGCAGCCCTTGAGCAATTTGAAAACACCTTGAAATCAGGCAACACCGCCGCGCTGCAACTGCTGATTCAACAAGCCAGCGATGTGCGATCGGCCTGGACGCTGCAAGCGGGCAACGCTTGCAACAAAGCCTCTGAAAACTGACCCATGTTCTCTACCGCTTTCCTCGATATTCCCCCGCTCCAAGGCGCATTCGGCACCGTCACCCTGCCCGGCTCCAAAAGCATTTCCAACCGTGTGCTCTTGCTTTCGGCCCTTTGCCAAGGCACGACTGTGGTGCACGACCTGCTGGACTCGGACGACACCCGCGTGATGCTGGCCGCGCTGCGCCAACTGGGTTGCGGTGTCGAGACGGCAAGCACCACGGTGACCATCACCGGCCTGGGTGGTCGAGCTTGGCCCACCGAGGTGATCGAATTTTTCATGGGCAATGCGGGTACGGCCATGCGACCTCTCACCGCAGCGCTGGCCGTGCAGGGGGGCGACTTCACGCTCAAAGGTGTGCCGCGCATGCACGAGCGGCCGATTGGTGACTTGGTGGACGCCCTGCGCGAACTGGGCTGCACCATCGATTACCTGGGCAATAAAGGCTTTCCGCCTTTGCGCATTGGCCAGCCCCAGCTGCAACTGGACAAGCCCATCCCCGTGCGCGGCGATGTCTCCAGCCAATTCCTGACCGCCTTGCTGATGGCCCTGCCCTTGGCGGCCCAATACCGCGCCATCACCATCGAGGTGGTGGGCGAACTCATCAGCAAGCCCTACATAGAAATCACGCTCAACCTGCTGGCGCGCTACGGCATCAAGGTCGAACGCCAAGGCTGGGAACGCTTTGTCATCCCGGCGGGCAGCCGCTACCAGTCGCCGGGCACGATCCACGTCGAGGCCGACGCGTCATCGGCCAGCTACTTCATCGCTTTAGGCGCGATCGCTGAGGGCAAAGGCATCCGCATTCAAGGCGTGGGGGCCGACTCCATCCAGGGCGACATCCGCTTCATGGACGCCGCAGCGCAAATGGGCGCCAACATCACCAGCGGCCCCAACTGGCTGGAGATCCAGCGCGGTGCTTGGCCGCTCAAAGGCATCACGCTGGACTGCAACCACATCCCCGACGCGGCCATGACGCTGGCCGTGATGGCGCTGTATGCCGACGGCCCGACCACGCTGCGCAACATCGCCAGCTGGCGCGTCAAGGAAACCGACCGCATCGCGGCCATGGCCACCGAAAGCCGCAAGCTCGGTGCCACCGTCGAAGAAGGTCCGGACTGGATCACCATCCATCCAATGCCTGCCGGAAAGTGGCAACGCGCCAGCATCCACACTTACGACGACCACCGCGTGGCCATGTGCTTCTCGCTGGCGGCCTTCAATGCCGACCAAGCCCCGGTGCGCATCGAAGACCCCCAATGCGTGGCCAAAACCTTCCCAGACTACTTTGAGGCTTTGTTCTCGGTGGCGCATACAGCCGCATCCAACATCCCAGTGATCTGCATCGACGGCCCCACGGCATCTGGCAAAGGCACGCTGGCCAGCCGCGTGGCCGCGCAATTGGGTTACCACTACCTGGACTCGGGCGCACTCTACCGCGTCACGGCCCACGCCGCGCTGCTGGCGGATCTGACGCTGGAAGCTGCCGACGAAGCCGCCATTGCCGAACTGGCCCGCCACCTGCCCGTGCGCTTTGAGGGCGAGCAGGTGCTGTTGAACAACCTGGACGTGACAGACGCCATCCGCAGTGAGCAAGGCGGCATGAACGCCTCCAAGGTGTCCGTTTTGCCTGCTGTGCGCAAGGCTCTGGTCGACTTGCAGCACCGTTTTCAGCGCCTGCCAGGCCTCTTGGCCGACGGCCGCGACATGGGCACCGTGATCTTCCCGAACGCCCCTTTGAAGGTGTTTTTGACCGCCAGCGCCGCCCAACGCGCCGAAAGACGCCATAAGCAGTTGATTTCTAAGGGTTTTTCGGCTAATATCGCCAGTCTTCGCGCAGATTTGGAGGCGCGCGACGCGCGGGACATGTCCCGAAGCGTGTCGCCTCTCCAACCCGCGCAAGATGCCTTGCAACTGGACAACTCCAGCCTCTCCATCGAAGCCTCGGTGGCGCAGGTTCTGGACTGGTGGCAAGGCAAGAGCCGCTGACCAGTCAGCGGCTCAAAAAGTGGTCCACACCGCTCCCTTCCGTGCCGTCAGGCACACCGGCAGTGTGGGTTGTTCAACCTGACCGCGGTTCACACCGCAAACCAATCGCCACAGTCAGCTCCTGGAAACGACGCATGTCGCGCTCGTCAGTCCTGTTTGTGGATGAGGAAATCACATGTCTGAATCTTTTGCCGCCCTCTTTGAGGAATCCCTGCAACGCACCGAAATGCGCCCTGGTGAAGTCATCACCGCCGAGGTCGTGCGCATCGAACACAGCTTCGTCGTGGTCAATGCCGGTCTCAAGTCCGAGTCCTACGTGCCCCTCGAAGAGTTCAAGAACGACCAGGGTGAACTCGAAGTCCAGGTCGGCGACTTTGTCTCGGTGGCCATCGGCTCCATCGAAAACGGCTACGGCGACACCATCCTGAGCCGCGACACCGCCAAGCGTCTGGCTTCGTGGTTGTCCCTGGAAAAAGCCCTGGAATCTGGCGAATTCGTCACTGGCACCACCAGCGGCAAAGTCAAAGGTGGCCTCACGGTGCTCGTCAACGGCATCCGCGCCTTCTTGCCTGGTTCGTTGGTGGACACACGTCCCACCAAGGACCTCACACCTTATGAAAACAAGACCTTGGAATTCAAGGTCATCAAGCTCGACCGCAAGCGCAACAACGTCGTGTTGTCACGCCGCGCTGTGGTGGAAGCCTCCATGGGCGAAGAGCGCGCCAAGCTGATGGAAACCCTCAAAGAAGGCTCCATCGTTCACGGCGTGGTCAAGAACATCACCGAATACGGTGCCTTCGTGGACCTGGGCGGCATCGACGGCCTGCTGCACATCACCGACATGGCATGGCGCCGTGTCCGCCACCCCTCCGAAGTGGTCACGGCCGGTCAAGAAATCACTGCCAAGATCCTCAAGTTCGACACCGAGAAAAACCGCGTGTCCTTGGGCCTCAAGCAAATGGGCGACGACCCCTGGATGGGCGTGAACCGCCGCTATCCCCAAGGCACCCGTATGCACGGCAAGGTCACCAACATCGCCGACTACGGCGCGTTTGTGGAACTCGAACCCGGCATCGAAGGCTTGGTGCACGTGTCTGAAATGGACTGGACCAACAAAAACGTGGCCCCTTCCAAAATCGTTGCCTTGGGTGACGAAGTCGAAGTCATGGTCCTTGAGATCGACGAAGACAAGCGCCGCATTTCTTTGGGCATGAAGCAGTGCAAAGCCAATCCTTGGCAAGAGTTCGCAGGTGCCACCAAGCGTGGCGACCGCGTCAAAGGCCCCATCAAGTCCATCACCGACTTTGGTGTGTTTGTCGGCTTGGCCGCTGGTATCGACGGCTTGGTGCATTTGTCTGACCTGTCATGGAACGAAACCGGCGAAGCCGCCGTGCGTAACTTCAAGAAAGGCCAAGAAGTCGAGGCCTTGGTGCTGGCTGTGGACGTCGAGCGCGAGCGCATTTCTTTGGGCATCAAGCAACTCGACTCTGACCCCTTCACCAACTTTGTGTCGGTCAATGACAAAGGTCAAATCGTCACTGGCAAAGTCAAAACCGTGGACGCCAAGGGCGCTGAAATTGATCTGGGTGAAGACATCATTGGCTACTTGCGTGTAAGCGAAATTTCGCGCGACCGCATTGAAGACGCGAGCCTTGTGCTCAAAGTCGGTGACGAAGTCACGGCCGTGGTGGTCAATGTCGACCGCAAAACCCGCAACATCCAGTTGTCGGTTAAAGCCAAGGATGCCGCTGACCAAGACCAAGCCATGCAGCAACTCAGCCAGCAGTCC
>CAIJQQ010000038.1 GCA_903822825.1 uncultured Burkholderiales bacterium
GCCCGGCCCCAAGCCATGCCGTTGCGGACCACGCACACCACAGACAGAAAACGCTTAAACACAAGAGAGCCGATGACATGAGCACCGAAGCGACGCTGATCAAGCAACACCTGATCGATCCGGAAATTTGCATCCGCTGCAACACCTGCGAAGCGATCTGCCCGGTCGGTGCCATCACGCACGACTCGCTCAACTATGTCGTCAAGGCCGACATCTGCAACGGTTGCATGGACTGCATCTTGCCATGCCCGACAGGCTCGATTGACAACTGGCGCATGGTGCCCAAGGCCAAGGCTTACAGCATCGAAGAACAACTCAAGTGGTACGACCTGCCTGCAGAACTCAGCGCCGACGAACTGGCCGCCTATGGCGGTGAAGCAGGGGGGCAAACGGATGCCGCACAAGAAGCCCATGCCGCCGTTCAAGCCGCCGCTTCTTCTTCATCGACCGTGAGCACCGCCACGGCCACAGGTTTCAACTCGGCCCAGTTCGGCGCGACCCTTCCCCCTTGGTCTGCTGCCCACGCTTACACCAACCTCTATGGCCCCAAGGCACAAGACAAAACCATCACCGCCAGCGTGACAGGCAACCTGCGCGTCACCGAAGTGGGCAAACAAGAAGGCCAACAAGACTACGACACGCACCACATCGTGCTGGACTTTGGCAGCTTGCCTTTTCCGGTGCTCGAAGGCCAGTCGATTGGGATCATCCCGCCAGGGGTAGATGCCAACGGCAAACCGCACCATGCACGCCAATACTCGATCGCCAGCCCCCGCAACGGCGAGCGCCCGGGCCACAACAATGTGTCGCTCACCATCAAGCGCGTGCTCGAAGACCACAGCGGCCAGCCTGTGCGCGGCGTCGGCTCCAACTACATGTGCGACCTGAACGTGGGTGACAAGGTGCAGGTGATTGGCCCGTTTGGCGCGAGCTTCTTGATGCCCAACCACCCCAAGAGCAGCATTGTCATGATCTGCACGGGAACCGGCTCGGCGCCCATGCGGGCCATGACCGAGTGGCGTCGCCGCCTGAGGGCCAGCGCTAAGTTTGAAGGTGGCAAATTGATGCTGTTCTTCGGTGCACGCACCCAGCAAGAGTTGCCGTACTTTGGCCCTCTGCAAAACTTGCCCAAAGATTTCATCGACATTGAGTTTGCTTACTCCCGCACACCAGGCCAGCCCAAACGCTATGTGCAAGACGCGCTGCGCGATCGCGCCGCCGACATCGCGCTGCAACTCAAAGACCCGAACACCTGCTTTTATGTGTGTGGCCTTAAAAGCATGGAAGAGGGCGTGGTCATGGCCCTGCGGGACATTGCACAGCAACACGGCATGGATTGGGACGTCCTGGGCCAGGCGCTCAAGCGGCAGGGTCGGCTGCATCTGGAAACTTATTGAGTCATCTGAATCTTTTTCACTGCCTTGTGAAAAAATGAGCAACGGCCATGGCTCATGGTTATCCCTTGCTTTGTTCTAGATCGATGGTCCATGTCAGTTTTCATTCAGCTTCTGAGTCCATTGTGCAAACTCCTTTGATCTGGCTCGTGTGGATTGCGCGACTCGATCAAGGTCAATGAACCTTAGGAGTATTTGGATGACGACTCAATCGCCTGGTTGGCTGGACAAAGAACGCATCATTGCCGGCCCCGGCTTTAACCGATGGCTGGTCCCCCCCGCAGCCCTGGCCATTCACCTGTGCATTGGCATGGCCTATGGTTTTTCGGTGTTTTGGTTGCCTTTGTCCAAAGCCATTGGCATCAAGGACGCGGTCAAGTGCGGCCCCGATGTGGGCTTTTGGGCGCAACTTTTCACCACCAGCTGTGACTGGCAAATTTCAACTTTGGGGTGGATGTACACCCTGTTCTTCGTGTTGCTGGGCATCAGTGCGGCCACTTGGGGTGGTTGGCTGGAGCGTGTGGGTCCGCGCAAAGCGGGTGTGGTGTCAGCGCTGTGCTGGTGCGGCGGCATGTTGCTGTCTGCCTTGGGCATTTATTTGCACCAGTTCTGGTTGATGATTGTCGGCTCCGGCATCATCGGCGGCATTGGCTTGGGCTTGGGATACATCTCGCCAGTGTCCACCTTGATCAAGTGGTTCCCCGATCGGCGTGGCATGGCCACAGGCATGGCCATCATGGGCTTTGGTGGCGGCGCCATGATTGGTTCGCCATTGGCCGCTGACCTGATGAAGTATTTCGCCACGCCCACAGATGTGGGCGTGATGCAAACCTTCGTCGTCATGGCTTTGGTTTATTTTGTTTTCATGATGGCGGGTGCTTTGGGCTACCGCGTCCCCGAAACAGGCTGGAAGCCTGAAGGCTGGACGCCCCCACCGGCCCAAGTGAGCAACGCCATGATCACGCAGCGCCACGTGCATGTGAGCAAGGTTTGGGGCATCCCCCAGTTTTGGCTGATCTGGATGGTGCTGTGCATGAACGTGAGCGCAGGCATCGGTGTGATTGGCATGGCCTCGCCCATGTTGCAAGAGGTCTTCGGTGGCTCCTTGATCGGTATCCAGGCGAAGTTTGGCGATTTGGACAAAGACCAGCTCAAAGCGATTGCCACGGTCGCTGCCGGTTTCACTGCGCTCTTGAGCTTGTTCAACATCGGTGGGCGGTTTTTCTGGGCCAGTCTGTCGGACAAACTGGGTCGCAAACTGACCTATGTGGTGTTTTTCGTGCTCGGTGGCGTGTTGTATTTCAGCGTTCCTGGCAGTGCCGCTGCGGGCAGCATCGTTTTGTTTGTGGCCGCTTTCTGCATCATTTTGAGCATGTATGGCGGTGGCTTTGCCACTGTGCCGGCTTACCTGGCGGACCTCTTTGGCACGCAAATGGTGGGGGCCATCCATGGCCGTTTGCTCACGGCTTGGGCCACAGCGGGCGTGCTGGGCCCGGTGGTGGTGAACTACATGCGCGAATACCAACTGGGCTTGGGCATTCCCCGTGAACAGGTTTACAACCAAACCATGTACATCCTGGTGGGCATGTTGGTGGTGGGCTTGATTTGCAACTTGATGGTCAAACCGCTGAACGACAAATGGTTCATGACGGCAGACGAGCTGGCGCATGAAAAACGCTTGGCCCATGAAAAGTCGGTGGCCTCTGAAGTGGTGCGCAGTGGTGACGCCTCTGGCTCCGATGCCGTCAGCCCCATTGTGGTGGCATTGGCTTGGGCCGCTGTGGGAATTCCACTGGGCTGGGGCATCTACCGCACCTTGCTCAGTGTGGCCAAGTTTTTCGCCTGACGTTCAAGTCACCCCAACGGGCTCCATGCCTTGTGAAGCCCCGCTGCCGCAGTGATTGCGATTGCGGGGCTTTTGGGTTTTCAAAAGCCGCTTCAAAGCGCCTGTGTTTCAATGTTTGATACATGCAAAAATCTCAAAATACAGCAACTGTCTTGTCATCGGCCGTGACCTTGGCCACGGTCGACGACATGCGCCAACGCATCCGCACCAAAAGCAAACTCAAGGGCCGTCAAACTGACGATGATTCTCTGGCCGCCGTGCGCGCACTGTTGGGGGCTGCCCCCCATCGGCGCGACCTGTTGATTGAGCACTTGCATGTGCTCAATGACCATTTTGGTGGGCTGCACGATCACCATTTGGTGGCCTTGGCCAAAGAGATGAACATCCCGATGGCCGAGGTCTATGAAGTCGCCACCTTCTACCACCACTTTGAAGTGATCAAGGGTGACGAGGTCGTGCCCGGCCTGACCGTTCGGGTCTGTGACGGCTTGAGCTGCGAGTTGGCGGGCGCTCAAGATCTATTGGCCCGTTTGCCGCAGATTTTGGGCCATGACGATGTGCGTGTGATCGCTGCGCCCTGCATTGGCCGCTGTGAACAAGCGCCTGCGGTGGTGGTGCACCAGCATCCCGTGCCCTTTGCCACCCCAGAGGCTGTGGCACAGGCGGTTCATGCCAACTTGCATGGCCACCCCAAAGCCGCAGACCAAGCGCAATTCGATGCTGCTACGTTGGCAGAACAATCGGTCTCGCCAGTGTCCGATGCATACACAGCGCCCGCCTATGTGGGCATGGACGCGTATTTGGCGCAAGGCGGTTACGCCTTGCTCAAGGACGTCGCTTCGGGGCGTCTCGACGCAGAGTCGTGCATCAAGGCCGTGGAAGACTCGGGCCTGCGCGGCTTGGGTGGCGCAGGCTTCCCGGCAGGGCGCAAATGGCGCATCGTGCGCGACCAAACCGCGCCGAAGTTGATGGCTGTGAACATTGACGAGGGTGAGCCTGGCACCTTCAAAGACCGCACTTATCTGGAGCGCGACCCGCACCGTTTTCTGGAAGGCATGCTGGTGGCCGCACAGGTGGTGGGCATTGACGCTTGCTACATTTATTTGCGTGACGAATACCACGGTTGCCGCGAACTGCTGGAGGCCGAGTTGGCCAAGTTGCAAGCGAACCCGCCTTGCAAGTTGCCCTTGATCGAGCTGCGCCGCGGCGCCGGGGCCTACATCTGTGGCGAAGAGTCCGCCATGATCGAAAGCATTGAGGGCAAACGGGGTGAGCCGCGCATGCGCCCACCTTACATTGCGCAGGTAGGCCTTTTTGGCCGCCCGACGCTGGAACACAATTTCGAAACCCTGTTCTGGGTGCGCGACATCGTGCAGCGGGGGCCGCAATGGTTCAGCAGCTTTGGCCGCAATGGGCGCAAGGGCTTGCGCAGTTTCAGCGTCAGCGGGCGTGTCAAACACCCTGGGGTGAAACTCGCGCCAGCTGGCATCACCGTCAAAGAGTTGATCAACGAATACTGCGGTGGCATGGCCTCAGGCCATGAGCTGTATGCCTATTTGCCAGGTGGCGCCTCGGGCGGCATCTTGCCCGCCAGCATGGGAGACATTCCACTCGACTTCGACACCTTGCAGCCCTATGGTTGCTTCATCGGTTCAGCGGCCGTGATTGTGTTGGGACACCAAGACAAAGCACGCGATGCTGCTGTGAACATGATGCACTTTTTTGCCCACGAAAGCTGCGGGCAGTGCACGCCATGCCGTGTCGGAACGGCCAAAGCCGCTGCCTTGATGGACGCCCCGGTGTGGGACAACGCCACACTGGAAGACCTCAACGTGGTGATGACCGACGCCTCCATTTGCGGTCTCGGTCAAGCGGCGCCCAATCCGGTGCGCTGCGTCCAGAAGTATTTTCCTCAGGAAATTGGAGCATCGCTGTGAACGCACCTGCCTCTTTGTCCGAAGTGACTCCGAAAACTGTCGAATTCAAGCTCGACGCCCAAACCATCCATGCCTATGAGGGCGAAACCATCCTCAAAGCCGCCAAGCGCCATGGCATCGATATCCCCCATCTTTGCTACAAGGACGGGTACCGCGCCGACGGCAATTGCCGCGCTTGCGTGGTCGAGATCGCAGGCGAGCGCACACTGGCCCCCAGTTGCTGCCGCAGCGCCACCGAGGGCATGCAAGTGCAGGCCCAGAGCGAGCGCGCTGTCAAAAGCCAGAAGATGGTGCTGGAGATGCTGCTCTCGGACATGCCCGATGTGGGGCACAAATGGAACGACGCGGACGGTGCCACCACAGACACCGGGCAACATGGTGAACTGAGCGATTGGGCGAGCCGCATGGCCGTGACGGTGCGCCCCGAACTCAAGGCCTTGCGCCGCGAGCAGCCTCACGCCGATGTGTCGCACCCGGCCATGCTTGTGAACCTGGACGCTTGCATTCAATGCAACCGCTGTGTGCGTGCTTGCCGTGAAGAGCAGGTCAACGGCGTGATCGGTTATGCCCAGCGCGGCGCGCACAGCGAGATCGTGTTTGACCTGGGCGACGACATGGGCGACAGCACTTGCGTGGCTTGCGGTGAATGCGTCCAAGCCTGCCCCACAGGTGCCTTGATGCCCAAAACCCAAGTGGGCAGCCAATTGGTCGATAAAAAGGTGGACTCGGTGTGTCCGTTTTGCGGCGTGGGTTGTTTGCTGACCTACAACGTCAAGGACAATGTGATCGTGAGCGTCGACGGGCGCGACGGGCCCGCCAACCACAGTCGCTTGTGTGTCAAAGGGCGATTTGGCTTTGACTACGCCGCCAGCCCACAGCGTCTGACAGTGCCCTTGATCCGCAAAGCCGGGGTGTCCAAAGATCCGGAGTTGCTGAACCGCTTGAACCGCGACAGTGCAGATTGGTCTGAGGTGTTTCGTGAAGCCACTTGGGACGAAGCGCTGGCGCTGGGTGCTGGCCGATTGAAAGACCTGCGCGACCAATTCGGCCCCAAGGCCTTGGCGGGTTTTGGTTCTGCCAAAGGCAGCAACGAAGAAGCCTATTTGTTCCAAAAATTGGTGCGCACAGGATTTGGCTCCAACAACGTCGACCACTGCACCCGCTTGTGCCACGCGTCCAGTGTGACCGCATTGCTGGAGGGCGTGGGTTCTGGTGCCGTGAGCAACCAGGTGAATGACGTGGAGCACTCCGACCTGATTTTTGTGATTGGCTCCAACCCGACGGCCAACCACCCCGTGGCCGCGACCTGGATGAAAAACGCTGCCCAGCGCGGCGCCAAAATTGTGCTGGCCGATCCGCGCATCACCGACATCGGCAAACACGCTTGGCGCACTTTGCAGTTCAAAGCCGACACCGACGTGGCCATGCTCAATGCGCTCATCCATGTGGTGATCGAAGAAGGCTTGGCCGACCAGGACTTCATTGCCCAACGGGCCAACAATTACGAAGCCCTGAAGGAAAACGTCAAGGGCTACAGCCCTGAGGCCATGGCGCCTATTTGCGGCATCCCTGCGCAAACTTTGCGCGAAGTGGCACGTGCATTTGCCAAAGCCAAAGGCGCCATGATTTTGTGGGGCATGGGTGTGAGCCAGCACGTGCATGGCACAGACAATGCACGCTGCTTGATCGCCTTGGTCACCGTCACGGGCCAGATTGGCAAGCCCGGCTCGGGCCTGCACCCCTTGCGTGGCCAGAACAACGTGCAAGGGGCTTCGGACGCGGGTTTGATCCCGATGATGTTCCCCAATTACCAACGCGTCACCAACGGGGCGGCGCACGCTTGGTTTGAAGACTTCTGGAGCACACCACTGGACGCCCAGCCGGGCTACACGGTGGTGGAAATCATGCACAAAATCCTGGCGCCTGAGACCGACGCGCACAAGGTGCGCGGCATGTACATCATGGGTGAGAACCCCGCCATGAGTGACCCGGACTTGAACCACGCGCGCCATGCCTTGGCCACGCTGGACCACTTGGTGGTGCAGGACATCTTCATGACCGAAACCGCCTGGCTGGCCGATGTGGTGCTGCCCGCCACCGCTTGGCCCGAGAAAAACGGCACCGTCAGCAACACCGACCGCATGGTGCAGCTGGGCAAGCAAGCGATCGACCCCCCTGGCCAGGCCAAACCCGACTTGTGGATCATCCAGCAGTTGGCCGAGCGCATCGGTGCCCATGACTCTCACACCCCCTCGGCCCCTGCCGGGGATTGGGGTCGTGGCCGGCCGCTGGCCTGCGGCTACGAGGGCGAGTTCGACGGCGTGGCCGAGGTCTATGACGAAATGCGCCGGGCCATGCACTCCGCCATTTCAGGCATCACTTGGGAGCGTTTGCAGCGCGAGTCCAGTGTGACCTACCCCTGCCTGAGCGCTGATGATCCGGGTGCACCCACGGTGTTCATGGACCAATTCGCGACCGAAGACGGCCGTGTGAATCTGGTGCCCGCCGACATCATTCCCGCCAACGAGCGGCCCGATGCCCAATACCCCTTTGTGCTGATCACCGGGCGTCAGCTCGAGCATTGGCACACGGGCAGCATGACCCGCCGCGCCACCGTGCTCGATGCGATTGAGCCCATGGCCACCGCCTCGATGTGTGGCGGCGATTTGGCCCAATTGGGATTGAGCACGGGCGATGTCCTCACGATCGAGTCGCGCCGTGGTCATGTGACTTTGCACGTCAGGCGCGACGATGGCACCCCCCAGGGGGCGGTGTTTTTGCCCTTTGCGTATTACGAAGCTGCGGCCAACCTGATGACCAATGCGGCTCTGGACCCGTTTGGAAAAATTCCGGAGTTCAAGTACTGCGCTGTGGCCGTCCGCGCAGGGGGCGTGCCTTCTGCTGTGGAAGGTTACGGCACCCAAGCCGTGACCGCGTGACGGCCTGAGCGCGATGCTCCTGAGTGTGATGATCCTCAAGGGAGGCCATGGCTTCGCCTAAGCCTCGCCTGACCCAGGCGCAGGCGGCGTTGACCCGCTCGGTGCAAGTCTGCAACGAGCTCGGCGAGCGCTTGGAGGCTGAGATTCCAGCAGAGCGTGCATTGGTCGTGTACTTGGACAAGCGCGAGCTCGTGACGCTGATGACGCTGGGCGGCCAGCCCGAGTTGCTGGTGTTGGGTTTTTTGCGCAACCAGCGCCTGATCGACTCGGTCGACCAGATCGCGTCCATCACCGTGGACTGGACGGTGGGGGAGGGCGAATTGGGCGAGCCGGGCGTGGCGGCGGTCAACACCCAGCCAGGCGCGGGTGTGGCCGTGCAGCGCGGTGCCGAACGGGTGGTCACCACCGGGTGCGGCCAAGGCAGCGTGTTTGGCGACTTGATGGACAGCATCGACGACATTGCACTGCCCCAGGCGCAGATCACCCAAAGCCAACTCTATGGACTGGTCAACACCATCCGATTGCAAGAGAGCACCTACAAGTCATCGGGCTCGGTGCACGGTTGTGCACTCTTTCAGGGCGAGCAGATGTTGATGTTCGTCGAAGACGTAGGCCGTCACAACGCGGTCGACACCATCGCTGGCTGGATGTGGATGCACGACATCCCTGGCCACGACAAGGTGTTTTACACCACGGGTCGATTGACCAGCGAGATGGTCATCAAGTCAGCCCAGATGGGCATCCCGGTGGTGGTCTCGCGCAGTGGCATCACCCAAATGGGCTTGGACTTGGCTCAGCGCGTGGGCCTGTGCGCCATTGGCCGGGCCACAAACAAGCGGTTCTTGTGCTTCAGTGCGCCCGAGCGGCTGGTGTGGCAGCCTGATGGGGTCCCGCCTGCGGCGGTCTGACCTCCGCACTCTGACTGCAGCGCTCTTGTGCACTGTGCGTGGCTCAGCAGACGCGGTGAGCGATCCGATCGATGGGCGTGCCCTTGACAATGTCAAGCCACTCGCGCACCGAGCCCTCTTTGTGAACCTCCTGGCCCGAGCCCATGGCGCCTGCGAGGTAGCGGGTATGCATGATCCGGGCTGAGTGGGTCTTGCAGTTGAGCTGAAGTTCCGTCTGGCTGGACCGGTATTTTTGGCCCTCTGACGTCTCTTGGGTGGTTTTGTAGTCGAGCAAGCTCTGGACGGTTTTGATGTCGCCCTTGTCGCTCACAGCGTGTGTGTCGACGTGGTACAAGCCCAATGGGGTGAGCAGCACGGCGTCCCAGTGGGTGCTTGCGGCCATGGCGGTCAGGCCCAGGCTGCTGGACAGCACCAAGGTGAGTTTGAGTCGTGAGTGGTTCATGAGGCGGATTCCAACAGCACGATCTTAATGTCTGATGAGCTGGCCTGGGTCTTCTCCCGATGCCAGACGGGTCATCGGCTCTCGGGTAAGGTCAGGGGATGAACCAACAAGGATGGACCCACGGCCTGCTTCTGGGCGCGCGCAACCTTTGGCGCGATGTGCGTGCGGGCGAGCTGCGGCTGTTGATGTTGTCGGTGGCCCTGGCTGTCGCAGCACTCTCGGCTGTGGGGTTTTTGGCCGACCGCATGCAGGCGGGCCTGTGGCGCGATGCACGGCAGCTGCTCGGCGGCGACGCCGTGGTGGTCAGCGACCAGGCGACACCCCCTCAAGTGGTGCAAGAGGCGCAGCGCCTGGGCTTGAAAACCAACACCAGTGTGAGCTTTCCGACCATGGCAAGGAGCCTGGCGGAGCAAGGCAGTGCCAGTCGCTTGGTGGCGCTCAAAGCCGTTGAGCCGGGCTACCCTTTGCGCGGACAGCTGGAGGTGCGGCGCCAAGGTGCTGAACCGATGGGGGGAGCAACGCCTGCGGTGGCCATTCCTCCCGCTGGCGAGGTGTGGGTAGACCCTGCGCTGCTCGAAGCGCTCGGCCTGCAGACGGGTCAATCGTTGGCGCTGGGCGAGCGCACTTTCCGAATCACAGCCACCATCGAGCGCGAATCTGATCGCGGGGCTGGCTTCATGAGTTTTGCACCCAGGGTGATGCTCAATGCGGCCGACTTGGCCTCGACCGCGCTGGTGCAGCCTGCCAGCCGTGTGACTTGGCGCATGGCCGTGGCCGGCCCCGAAAAAACCGCCAACCAGTTCGCCGCATGGGCACGCGAGCAGTCGCAACAGGCCACTTGGCGTGGGGTTCAGGTGGAGTCACTGGACAGTGGCCGCCCCGAAATGCGCCAGACGCTGGAGCGGGCATCGCAGTTTTTGAATCTGGTGGCCTTGCTGGCCGCCATGCTGTGCGCAGTGGCCGTGGCACTGGCGGCGCGCAGCTTTGCCGAACGGCAGCTCGACGCATGCGCTTTGTTGCGGGTCTTGGGTCAGAGCCAGCGCACCTTGACGCTGAGCTACAGCGTGGAATTTTTAGGTGCAGGCCTGGCTGCCAGCGTCCTGGGGCTGCTGGTGGGTTATGGCGTGCACCTGGGCTTTGTGCAGCTGCTGGTGGGCCTGGTGGAGACGCAGTTGCCTGAGGCCAGCCTGCAGCCCGCTTTCATGGGACTGGCGATGGGGGCGACGCTGTTGGTGGCCTTTGGCTTGCCGCCTGTGCTGCAGCTGGCGAAGGTGCCGCCGCTGCGCGTGATCCGCCGTGACCTAGGTGGCTTGCAGCTGGGCTCGGGTCTGGTGTTGGGCATGGGCTTGGCGGGCTTTGCGCTCACGCTCTTGATGGTCAGCCGCAGTTTGACCTTGGGGCTGATCACGGTGGGCGGTTTTGCGGTGGCGCTGCTCTTGTTTGCCGGGTTGGCGGCTGCCGCACTTTGGGCGCTGCGACGTTTTGTGCCGAGCGAGCAGACGCCGCGCTGGCTGCGCCTGGCCACGCGCCAGGTGGCGGCGCGTCCGGTGTTTGCTGTGGTGCAGGTCAGTGCCTTGTCGGTGGGCTTGCTGGCGTTGGCGCTGTTGGTGTTGCTGCGCACCGACTTGGTGGCGAGCTGGCGGCAAGCCACGCCTGCCAACGCGCCCGACCGTTTTGTCATCAATGTGCAGCCAGAGCAGGCGCAAGACTTTTTGGCGCATCTGGCGGCCACGGGGGTGCAGTCGCCCGACTGGTTCCCGATGATCCGGGGGCGGTTGTTGGCGATCAATGGACGAAATGTCAAGTCCAGTGACTTTGCCAGCGAACGGGCGCGTCGCCTGGTGGACCGCGAGTTCAATTTGTCGCACACCGAGACCTTGCCCGCGCACAACCCGCTGGTGGCCGGGCGCTGGGTGCCGGGCGAGGCCGATGGCGTGAGCGTCGAGCAGGGCATTGCCGAGACCTTGGGCCTGAAGATGGGCGACCAGCTCCGCTTTGACATGGGCGGCGTGCTGCATGAGTCGCGCATCACCTCGGTGCGCAAGGTCGATTGGGCGTCGATGCGGGCCAACTTTTTCATGTTGTTTCCGTTGGCGCAGATGCCCGATTTGCCCATCACCTACATGGCGGCTTTTCGCACGCCAGCGGGCGCGCGCAATTTTGAAAACGCGATGGTGCAGAAGTTTCCCAATATCACCAGCGTGGACATGCGCAGCACCTTGAACCAGGTTCAAAAAGTGCTCGACCAAGTGGTGAGGGCGGTGGAGTTTTTGTTTGGATTCACTTTGGCAGCGGGCCTGATGGTGTTGCTGGCTGCAGTGGGCGCGAGCCGCCAGGCGCGTGAGCGCGAGTACGCCATCATGCGGGCGCTGGGCGCAAGCCGCCAGCTGTTGGCGCAGGTGCAGCGCACCGAGCTCTTGGGGCTGGGCTGGCTGGCTGGCTTCATGGCCAGCGGCATGGCGCTGGTGGTGGGCTGGGGCCTGACCCGTTTTGTGTTCGAGTTTGCATGGCAGCCGCCTTTGTGGGCACCGCTGGCAGGGGGCTTGCTGGGTGCACTGTTGGCCTGGGCCGCAGGCAGCCTGAGCCTGGCGGGGGTGCTGCGCCAGCCCGTAGTGCAGACTTTGCGTCAGGCCGAGCAGTGACCGGTCTGGGGTGAACGCAAGGCGCAAGGAAGGCACAATCGACCCATGCAAATTCAAGAAAAACCACCGTTCGACACGCCGTATGAATGGATCGGTGGCGAAGACCGTGTCCGCGCACTCGTGGACCGCTTTTATGACCTCATGGAGATCGAGCCAAGCTACGGCGTGCTGCGTGCCAGCCACGGCAGCACGCTCGAAACTGCGCGGGAGAAGTTGTTCTGGTTCTTGTGCGGCTGGCTCGGTGGCCCCAACCATTACCAAGAACGATTTGGCCACCCGCGCCTGCGCATGCGGCACATGCCGTTTGCAATAGGCATCGAACAGCGCGACCAGTGGCTGAGCTGCATGACGCAGGCCATGACCGAGACCGGCGTGGACCCGGTGCTGCGCGAGCGGCTGCAGCAGAGCTTTTTCCAAACAGCCGACTGGATGCGCAACCGGGGTGGTGCGTGAAACTCAATTCGCTGCAGGACCTGAAAAAAGTCCAAAAAGAAATCCAAGCTGCCCATGCGCTTGCACAGGCCCAAGAGGCTGCCCGGCAAGCGCTGGCACGCCAAGCCGAAGCCGCACGCAACCTGTTTGCACTGGCGGTGGGTGTGGTCAAGCCGCTGCCTGACCGCAATCAGGCGCGCTTGCCCAAGGTCGCCGCTGCGCCTGTGGCCTTGCAGCGCCAAAAAGACGAAAAGGCGGTGCTGCGCGACGCCTTGAGCGACGAGTTTGACGTCAGCACTTTGCTCGACACCGACGATGCTTTGAGCTTTCGCCGCCCAGGTATTGGGCCGGATGTGACCCACAAGCTGCGCAAGGGCGAATGGTCGATCCAGCGCGAGATCGACCTGCACGGGCTGCGCACTGACGAGGCGCGAGTGGCGCTGGCAGAGTTCATCCGCCTGTCGCACCGCAACGGCCTGCGCTGCGTGCGCGTGGTGCATGGAAAGGGCCTGGGCTCCCCTGGCAAAACACCCGTTCTCAAATCCAAGGTGCACAGCTGGCTGGTGCAAAAAAACCAGGTCATGGCCTTTGTTCAGGCCAAGCCCTCAGAGGGCGGCGCAGGCGCTCTGGTGGTGCTGCTCAAGCCTGGGGGCTGATGCTCCTACAACAGGCCCTCCTCGGCCATCGACAGGGCTTGCCCTTGGCCCACGATGATGTGGTCGAGCACCCGCACATCGACCAGCGCGAGCGATGCCTTGAGGTTTTGTGTCAGCGCTTCATCTGCCCGGCTGGGCTGCACCGAGCCGCTGGGGTGGTTGTGCGCCAGCACCACGGCGGCACATTGGTGGTGCAGTGCGCGCAGCACCACTTCGCGTGGGTAGACACTGGTCTGCGTCAGCGTGCCGCGAAAGAGTTCTTCCATGGCCAGCAGGCGATTCTGGCTGTCCATGAAAAGCACGGCAAACACTTCGTGGGCTTTGTGGGCCAGTTGCAATTGCAGGTACTGCTTGACCGCGCCCGGAGTTTGGAAGGCTTCGCGCTCTTGCAGTCGCTCGGCCAGCGCACGGCGCGCCAGCTCGAAAACGGCCAGCAGCTCGGCCTTTTTGGCTGGCCCCAAGCCCTTGATGCTTTTGAAGCTGGCCGGGCTGGCACTCAAAAGCCCCGATATGCCGCCCATCTGCAGCAGCTCCTGCGAGAGTTGAAACACGTTTTTGCCGGCCATGCCTGTGCGCAGCAAGATGGCCAAAAGCTCCACATCGCTCAGAGCCTGAGGTCCGCGCTGCAACAGTTTTTCGCGGGGGCGTGCCTCGGCGGGCAAGTCCTTGATGTCCATGAAAGATCCTCCCTGGATCGGCCTTGGCCCCTGATTTACGATCGGGTGGCTGGCTTTTTACAATAGAGTCCTCTTTATGCCCCCGCTGCCGCATTGGCGGCATCGCAAGAAACCCTTATGCCTACAGTCCAACCCGGTTCTTTTTTGACGCTGCACTACCGCTTGGCGGGGCCCCAGGGCGATGTGATCAACACCTTCACCGACAAACCCGCCACGCTGTCACTGGGCTCGGGCGAACTGTCGCCGGGCATGGAGCAGCACTTGCTGGGTTTGGAGGAGGGCGCGCGCACGGTGATCGAGGTCCCAGCGGGCGAGGCTTTTGGCGAACGCAACCCCGACATGCAGCAGTGGGTGGCGCGCAAGCTGCTCAACGAACTGGGTGACCCGATGGAGAAATACACCGCAGGCGATGTGGTGCAGTTCCCCACGCCTGACGGCTTGGGTGCATACGCCGGAACCGTGATTGAAATCGGCCCGGAGGGGGCCGTGTTGTTCGACTTCAACCACCCTTTGGCGGGCCATCCCGTGACGTTTGAAGTCCATGTGATTGGAGTGCTTTGATGAATGAAATTTTGTTGGCTGAGCCGAGGGGTTTTTGTGCCGGTGTGGACCGCGCCATCGACATCGTCGAGCATGCGCTTGCCAAATTTGGGCGCCCGATCTACGTACGCCATGAGATCGTGCACAACACCTATGTGGTGGACGACCTCAAGTCCAAAGGCGCCATCTTCATCGAAGATTTGTCCGATGTGCCGCCAGGGGCCACCTTGATCTTCAGCGCCCATGGCGTGAGTTTGGCGGTGCAACAAGAGGCCGAGCGCCGGGGCTTTCGAATTTTTGACGCCACTTGTCCACTGGTGAGCAAGGTGCACGTTGAATTGGCCAAGCTGCACAAAGAGGGTTACGAGTTCATCATGATCGGCCACAAAGGTCACCCTGAAGTGGAAGGCACGATGGGCCAGCTCGACAGCGGCATCCACCTGGTGGAAGACGCAGAGGACGTGGGCCGCGTGCAGCCTGCGCAAGTTGAAAAACTCGCCGTCGTGACGCAGACCACACTGAGTGTGGACGACGCGGCTGAGATTTTGGCCGCCGTCAAAGCCCGTTTTCCGATGGTGCGTGAACCCAAGCAGCAGGACATTTGCTATGCCACCCAAAACCGCCAGGACGCGGTCAAGCTGCTCATCCCGCAGGTGGATGTGGTGATCGTGGTGGGCAGCCCCACCAGCTCCAACAGCAACCGCTTGCGTGAGCTGGCCGATCGCATGGGCACGCCGGGTTACATGGTCGACTCAGCGGCCGAATTGGATCCGGCCTGGTTTGAAGGCCGCCAAAAAATCGGTTTGACGGCGGGCGCCTCAGCCCCCGATGTGTTGGTGCAGGCGGTCATTGCCCGTTTGCGCGACTTGGGGGCCGTGTCGGTGCGCACGCTCGACGGCATCCAGGAGACCATCAAATTTCCGATGCCCAAAGGCCTCAAGAATGACAGCCATACCGAAACAGGCGACACCTACAATTGAGCCATGCTTGACATCCTCCAACTCCGCAAAGACCTGGACGCCGTGATCGCGCGTCTTCAGACCCGCAAGAACCCCCAAGCCTTCCTGGATGTGGACGCTTTCCGCGCCCTCGAAGGCGAGCGCAAAACCTTGCAAACCCGCACCGAAGAGCTGCAAAGTCAGCGCAACAGCCTGTCTAAACAGATCGGCATGCTCAAAGGCAAAGGCCAACACGCCGAAGCCGATGCCGCCATGGCGCAGGTAGGCGCCCTCAAAACCGAACTGGACAACTCGGCAGCCCGCTTGGACGTGATCCAGGCAGAGCTGCAGGACCTGTTGCTGGCCGTTCCCAACTTGCCGCACGAGAGCGTGCCTGTGGGCGAAGACGAACAGGGCAACGTGGAAGTGCGCCGCTGGGGCACGGTGCGTTCGTTTGACTTTGAGGTCAAAGACCATGTGGACATCGGAGAGAAGCTGGGCCTGGACTTTGCGACCGGCACCAAGCTGACCGGTTCACGTTTCACCTTCATGCGCGGGCCGATGGCCCGTATGCACCGTGCGCTGGCGCAGTTCATGCTGGATGTGCAGACGCAAGAGCATGGCTACACCGAGTGCTACACGCCTTACATCGTCAACGCCGACACGCTGCGCGGCACGGGTCAGCTGCCCAAGTTCGAGGCTGACTTGTTTGCCGCCAACAAGGGCGGCCAAGATGGAGGGCAAGAGGGCGAGGAAAGCCAAGCGCTGTACCTGATCCCGACCTCGGAAGTGACACTCACAAACGTCGTGCGCGACGAAGTGTTGGCCGAGGCTGACTTGCCGATCAAGCTCACGGCGCACACCCCGTGCTTCCGGTCGGAAGCAGGCAGCGCCGGGCGCGACACGCGGGGCCTGATCCGCCAGCACCAGTTCGACAAAGTCGAGATGGTGCAGATCGTGCACCCTGAACACAGTTACGAAGCGCTCGAAGCCATGACGGGCCACGCCGAAGCCATTTTGCAAAAACTGGGTTTGCCTTACCGTGTGATGAGCCTGTGTACTGGGGACATGGGTTTTGGTGCGAGCAAGACCTACGACCTCGAGGTCTGGGTGCCTGCACAGGGCGTGTACCGCGAGATCAGCTCAGTGTCCAACTGCGAGGCCTTCCAAGCCCGTCGTTTGCAGGCCCGCTTCAAGAACGCCCAAGGCAAGAACGAACTGGTGCACACCCTGAACGGTTCCGGCCTGGCGGTGGGCCGGGCGCTGGTGGCGGTGCTCGAGAATTACCAGAATGCCGATGGTTCGGTCACGGTGCCCGAAGTGCTGCGTCCCTACATGGGAGGAGTGGCACTGCTGAGCGTTTGAGCCATTGGCGCTCTGCTAGAATCTCGCCTTCGACAAGCGAAACCGAATCCGGAGGGGTGGCAGAGTGGTCGAATGTACCTGACTCGAAATCAGGCGTAGTGGCAACACTACCGAGGGTTCGAATCCCTCCTCCTCCGCCAAGCATCTAGTAAAGAAGCGCCTTTGGGCGCGTTTTTCATTTCTACATACCATAAAACATACCAATAAAAGACCGCTTGGAAGTGTGCGGTTTGAGTTGGTAAAGTTGAAATGAGAACGGCATTGATGGCAGCCAGACCTGCCTCATGTTGCTTGTATCAAGGGTGGGGTGCCACTTCAAATCCAGCCTACCCGACCCCACCGTGCCCCCACCCCCCAAATCCTGAACAGGGACTCCTGTCCACCCTTGCACTGTGATTTGATCATCCGATTTCACTTCGGGCCAAAAGCCCTCCTTAACTTTTAAAACGCGGCCCATCGAGGGTCTATAAAATTTCAAAGGAACACGAATTTTCACAGGTTCTGAGAAGATGGGAATTTGAGGATACAAAGAGTGCAGCTACTTTTACGCAGGTGAAACGTCGACAGAGTTTGCATCAGTTCACAAAATCTCCATCAAAGCCAGCCACTCCGAGAAGTATCTGGTCGATATTTGCAACCCCTACGAGGGCTAATGCGTCTGCATAAAGAATTTTTTCAAATCCGGGGTAGGCTTGCGCTATCTCATCCCTGAATTCTTGAGTGAAATCACCGTCGCGAGTAACTGTTGTAATCAGCGGATCAACCGCTGCAAAACTGAATACAGCACCCGCATGTTCAACCGTATGTGATTGGACACGGCCATCGAGAGTAGTTGTGACTTCTTTCAAATATTTCAGCAAAACAGCCTCTTTGCCCAAAACACCCTTATCAACGATCACCGAGAGGGAATTGACTTTATTCAACAAGACAGGAATCGTGTTGACCTTCATGGTCACGGTGTTGTTGGCATCCGAGCCGTCGGTATTAACATTACCGGCAGCGTCCGTGAACACGCCACTGTCAACACGAACCACGCCATTGGTAATGCTGTTAGCCGTTGGGGTGAACAACGCCGTGTAGATGGTGCCGCTACCTGCGAAATTGGAGAGCGTGCCGCCAGTGACCGTGACATCTGAGGCGCTAAAGTTGGTCGAAGATTCGCTGAGGGTGAATGAAAGCGTTGCTACATCCCCAGCAATAAGTTTCATTACGTTGGCGCTGACAGCGATAGTGGGCGGTGTTGTATCGGGATTTTTTATAAGCGAAGAAAGTTCAATAGTTTTATCTGAAAAAATTATAAACTCTAAATTTTTTAACGAATCAGCACCTTGAGATAATGTTTTACATACGAAGGTATTGTTGCTGAAGGTAATTTGACAATTTGTTGAAAGTTCCGATTTATAGGTTAAATAATCAATTCCCAAACCTCCGTCAATCGTGTCATTTCCACTACCGCCTTGCAAAAAATTATTTAAATCATTACCTGTTAAATTTAAATTATTTGAACCAAAACCATACAGGCTTTCAACATTGACTAAGCTGGCGATTGAATAAGTAAAATCTACAAATATTAAGTCGTTTCCTTCGTTGGGCAATTCGATAACAAGGTCATTGGTTGAATCCAGCACGTATATATCATTCCCTGTGCCACCATAAAAAGTATCATTTCCATCTCTTAAAGATGCATCCCAATCAAATGTATCATTGCCTGCGCCACCATACATTACGTCATTACCGCTTCCCCCATTCAAATCATTGTTTGCATCATTACCAGTCAACGTATCGTTACCACTTCCGCCGCTTGCATTTTCGATAGTTACTCCATATGCAATCCATATGTTATTCAACGAGCCAAGGGTTGCGCCAGAGCTAGAGTAAATGTAGATAAGGTTGCCAATTTTTGATCCTTTGCCTTCGCGCAGGTCTATCGTTGCATCCCTCTTACCAACATAGTTAAGACTGTCGATGCCTCCTCCATCCCAAATCGTCTCCCTATAATCGATATCGTCAGAATACATATAAGTGGTATCCCCTGAGTTATAACTGTAATTAGCACCATATAAATATTGAATCGCCTGTATATCCAGTAGCATTGGCGTAGTTGGGTAGAAACTCGCATACGTAGCCAATGAGTTAGTACTCACCGAGTAACTCATCACTGAATAAGATTGAGAGTCGAAGGAGTCCGGTAAGAGTGCTCCTACCGAAGGAGATGGTTGAAATGGATGCTTTAACCCTAGAGCATGACCAAGTTCATGAAGCACTGCAAAACCCACATAAGTGCCCGGTTTAAATTCGTTTGTTCCAGATGTGCCCAAAGCATTGAACCAAATGTCACCAGCCGAAGCTTTCGGCCCGGGACAATCAGCCACCCACGCTTGAGAGCCGTCTTTACTCGCAAGGTATGCATAGGCGAAGCGAATGTCACCTACGTTTGTTGCAGTGTCTGTCACCTCAGTAAACTTTAAGCCAGTAACATTGGACCATTTCTTCAAAATCTCTGCCGTATACGTCCTGTCACTGGTTGACGAAAAGCTGTACTGGGCAGACCAAGGTTCTCCAATACCAGTTGAAGACCCATATCCTGTTACTGGTGATGTCGACCAAATTGATGCGGCTGTTGCGTAGCTATATGTCAAAGCACCTGATACCCAATTTGTTCCGTAGAGCAATGAGTCGATCTGGTTGTTGCCTGACAATAGCGTTGTCTTATAGGGTGACCATCCTGTAGGTGAGGGCATTTTTAATTTCCAATATTAAAGGCTTTATTTGCAGGGCGAAATTCGCTCAGGAAAAGTTTTCCCTCAATAAGGACTTTACATGGTTCAAGCTGATAATTATGAAAATAGTTGTCTTTTTTTAAAACAATTTAAATCCTACTTTTCTAGCGTAAACGGCACACCCGGTTGTTAACCATATTGCAACAAGGCGTGCGGTCATTGGGTTGGTCATGGGCAAATCATACTAAGTTTCTTGCAAACTGCACTTCAGCATTAACAATGCGTGTGGTCTTGACCCCGTTACCCAGTACCGTCGGTATATTTAATTTACCGCTCTTTTTTCCCTGAACAGCTTGGCCGGCAGGTAGCCCTACGCGCTGTGCGGGTAATAAGAATTGTAGTCATCGAACCATTTGGGCAGCTGTGCCATCACCGTTTGCGAGTCGGGTCGATTGGCCAGTTTGGCGTAGTCCCGCTTCAATGTTTTCACGAAACTCTCAGCCATTCCGTTGCTCTGCGGGCTGGTCACGGGCGTCGTCACCGGCTTGAGTCCCAATTGCTTGGCAAAGCTCCTGGTATCGGCCGCCGTGTAGCAGCTGCCGTTGTCGGTGAGCCATTCAATGGGCTTGGGCGGCTTGCCATCCGGGCCGAACCTGTTCTCCACCGCCTGCATCATCAAGTCACCCACCAAAGCCGCATCGATGCCTTTGGTGGTGGCCACCCAGCTCATGATTTCCCTGTCGCAGCAGTCCAGCGCAAATGCCACCCGCACTTTCTCGCCGTTGTCGCATGACAGCTCCAAGCCATCCGAACACCATCGCACATCACTTTCCTTGACGTCCACTTTGCCTTCATGTTTTCTGGTGTCGACGGGCTTTTGCCCATGCCGATACAGCAGCCAACCTTCATCACGCATCACCTGGTAAACCCGCTTGTGGTTGACTCCGCCATGTCCTTCCAGCCGTAAGCGAGCCTAGACTCGGCGGTAGCCGTAGGTAGCGCGGTCCTTGACCACGTTGGCAATGGCTTGCTTGACGGCAGCGTCATCGTTGCGCAGCGGTGACTTTCGCAAGTCTGTCCACTCGGACGGGCGATCTCTCTTGGCCAGTACAAGGCTGCGTGACACGCTAAGGGCATGGCAGACGGCCCTCACTGCTCGTCCCCGGGCAATACTGGCGAGGGCGGAATCCACTTTTTTGCTTTGGCGAAGTCCACAGCCTCCTTGAGAGTCTCGTTCTCCAAATTCTTGCGGCCCAGTGCGCCTTCGAGTTGTTTGATGCGTCGCATGGCTTCTTGAGGTTGTTGTGTTCTACGCTGGGCACGGTGTGCAGATTAAGACGGGCAGCTACCTTTTACCGACCGACATTGAAGCCAGCAGCGAAAGCGAAGTTGAGAAGACCGCGTACGAACTCAACGCCTTGGCGCAGGCTTGCTCGGCGCGATAGCCACGCTGACCGTGGCCGCGGTTGAGATCGCGACTGATGGTGCTGCCGTGTCTGCCCAGCAATCGTGCGGTCTGGCTGATGGCCTGTTTGGCTTTCAAGAGGCTGTGAATTTGGTACCGTTCTTCTCGGCTGAGGTGCTTGTACATCTGGCAACTTAGACTTGTAGTTTTGAATGGCCATGATGCCTTGACATCCACAGCCACCCATCACTGGGTTCAACTTTGTTGCACCTCGTAATTGAATCCGGCCCAGGGCCAATCGTTGCGTGCAAAGGAACTTTCGGATGTTGGCTCGCCAGTCATCTAATGACAAAAGAAATTTCAACTAGATGTAAAAAGCATTGATCTTATAAAAAACATATGCTAACGTAGACGCCTGATCATTTCAGATACACATTTGACGTTTTCAGAATGATTGCCCCTCCAAAATTCCACCATAAAATTCAAACGTTTAAATTTAATTATTAAAGATAAAATCATGGCAAATATATACATAAGCAAAGATGCTATTTATTTTACTGCACCAAGCGCTCTCACCTACGACTATTACAAAGGTACAACTCAAGGTTACTCTAATACAAGTAGTTTCAAGGTTTCTTGGTTGGGGA
>CAIJQQ010000039.1 GCA_903822825.1 uncultured Burkholderiales bacterium
GCCCGGCCCCAAGCCATGCCGTCGCTCTGTGCCAGTTTTAACCTCGGCAGTCTACCGGTGATTGTGCGCTTGACGCACCCATGCAGTTGACAGGGGAAGGGGCGGGTGACGATTTCTGGTACCCCAGCATGAGGAACCCGCCCCTTCCCCTGTCAACTGCCGCCCTCACTAAAGCGAGGACAACAGTTAGAGGGTCAATCAGTTGAACCGAACGTAATCAAAGTCCACTGGCTGACGGTTGATGCCCATGACGGGTGGCGCGATCCAGTTGGCGAACTTGCCTGGCTCGACGACACGGCCCATCAGGCTGGCCACATAGGCGCGGTCTTCGTTGGTGGGCAACCACTCGCCCACTTGTGCCATCCACTGCGCGTCGGTCACGACTTGACCATCGGGCGCGATTTTGGAGCCGGACAAAGAACCGATGTTGCGATGGAAAGCCTTGTGAGGGGCTGTCAAAGTGAAAGGAATACCCGCTTTGGCGATCACGCGGTTCCAACGGTCGATGCCGCCTTTGGAGTCGGTGATGTAGTCGTCGCGCAGCACTTCGTTCAAAGCGTTGAGCATCGGCACTTCTTTTTCGATCAGCTTGCCGTCCTCGACCGACAAGATCTTGTAGCTGTTGCCCTTCAAGACGTGGTCATCACCACGCTTGCCTTCTTCATAGCGGCCCTTGAGGCCCGAGCTGTAGAAAGTAGCGGCATTGGAAGACTCGTCGGCACCGAACAGGTCAATGGTCACCGAGAAGTGGAAATTGATGTAACGCTGGATGGTCGGCAAATCGATCACGCCAGCAGCGCGCAGCTTGCCCACATCGTCGGTTTTGAGTTGGTTCATCACGTCCACGGTGCGCTGGATGGTGCGGCTCACGCCGGACTCGCCCACGAACATGTGGTGCGCCTCTTCGGTCAGCATGAACTTGGTGGTGCGGGCCAGGGGGTCAAAAGCCGACTCGGCCAAAGCGCAAAGTTGGAACTTGCCATCACGGTCGGTGAAGTAAGTGAACATGAAGAAGCTCAACCAGTCAGGTGTCTTCTCGTTGAACGCTTGCAAGATGCGGGGATTGTCTTCGTTGCCGCTGTTGCGTTGCAGCAGGGCATCGGCTTCTTCACGGCCGTCTTTGCCAAAGTATTTGTGCAGCAGGTACACCATGGCCCACAGGTGGCGGCCTTCTTCGACGTTGATCTGGAACAGGTTGCGCAGGTCGTACATGCTGGGCGCAGTCAGGCCCAGGTGGCGCTGTTGCTCCACCGATGCGGGCTCGGTGTCGCCTTGCGTCACGATGATGCGGCGCAGGTTGGCGCGGTGTTCGCCAGGCACGTCTTGCCATGCTTTTTCGCCGATGTTGTCGCCAAAATGGATCTTGCGGTCTTGCTCGCCGGGGTTCATGAAAACGCCCCAACGGTAGTCGCGCATCTTGACGTGGCCAAACTGGGCCCAGCCTTGGGGGTCAACGCTCACGGCGGTGCGCAGGTAAACGTCCATGTCGGTCGAGCCTTCGGGGCCCATGTCGTCCCACCAGTTGATGAAGTTGGGCTGCCACTGCTCGAGGGCGCGTTGCAGCGTGCGGTCTTCGCTCAAGTTGACGTTGTTGGGGATTTTTTCGCTGTAGTTGATACCGGACATGAGAGTCTCCAGAAATGAAAGCAACGGTGGGGGAAAATTTCGGTTGCAACGCGGACCACCGGGCACCGCACTGCACAACGCAAAAACATCAAACGCGGTTCAAATCAAACTGGACTTTTTCGCCCTTGCCGTAGACCTTCAGGGCACCCTTTTCGCCAACGGCGTTGGGGCGTTGGAAGATCCAGTTTTGCCAAGCGGTCAGGCGACCAAAAATGCGGGTAGCCATGTTTTCCTTCTGTGCAAAACGCAGGTTGGCTTCGAGGCCCGTGAGGGCGTCAGGCGACATGGAAGAACGCTCTTCCAATGCCAGACGAATCTCGTCAGCCCAGTCGATGTCGTCAGGCGCAGCCGTGACCAAGCCCAACGCCAATGCGGCGTCGGCATCCAGCGCTTGGCCAATGGCGCCGCGAGCGGCTTCCATGGCGGGCACTTCTTCGTAAAAGCGCCGCTGCAGGCGGGTCTGGTCGTTGACCATGGGGAAGAAACCGAAGTTCATCTCGCTCAATTGGATCTTGGGGGCTTTGGCTTCGTCGTCCGGCAGGGCCAGCATGTAAGCGCGGTCGGCGCAAAAAGCCAGCTCGGCCAAGGTGCCGGCAAAGCAGGTGCCTTCTTCAATCAGAGCAAACAGGCTGCGCGAGGTCACGTCCATGCGGGCCAGGGTGCGGCGCAGGTGGCCGATGGTTTCACGCACAAACCAGTGGTCTTTGTTCGCCAGCATCGTGGCGTCCGAAGCCAGCACGGCAGCGGCATCGCCCGAGGTTTTGATCACCCAGGTGCCGATGTCGAGTTCGTTGGTGCGCATGTGCAAAATGGCGTCGTCCAATTCACGCACCATTTGCAGCGGCCACCAGTTCACACCAGCGGCTTCGATGCCAGCGATGTCGGTAGGCTGAGCAGTGGCTGGCGCTTTCACGGTGAAAGTGGCGATGCGCTTGGCGCGGTCGATGTCCACCGATACGTTGGAGTAACTCAAGCTGTCGGCCGCAATGCTTCGGTCCAGCGGGGTCAAGGACACGCCTTGCGCACCCACGGGACGGTTGCTGCCAGTGGCCAGTTTCTTGGCACGGGCTTGCACGGCTTCTTTGAACACGGCAGGCTTGGCAATCGCATCCACCAGTCGCCAGTCCACGGCTTTTTGGCCACGCACCCCTTCGACGCTGGTGCAAAAGATGTCGGCCAGGTCGTGGCGCACATGGCGCTTGTCGGTCACGCGTGTCAGGCCGCCTGTACCGGGCAACACGCCGAGCAAGGGCACTTCGGGCAGCGACACGGCGCTGGAGCGGTCATCGACCAACACGATCTCATCGCAAGCCAGGGCCAGCTCGTAGCCGCCGCCCGCGCAAGCGCCGTTCAGGGCCGCGACGAATTTCAGACCGTCGCGCTTGCTGGAGTCTTCGATGCCGTTGCGGGTTTCGTTGGTGAACTTGCAGAAGTTCACCTTCCAGCCGTGGGTGGACACACCCAGCATGAAAATGTTGGCGCCGGAGCAGAACACGCGGTCTTTCAGGCTGGTCACCACCACCGAGCGCACTTCGGGGTGCTCAAAGCGGATGCGCTGGAGGGCGTCGTGCAGTTCGATGTCCACACCCAAGTCGTAGCTGTTGAGCTTGAGCTTGTAGCCAGGGCGGATGCCAGCGTCTTCATTGATGTTGATGGCCAAGGTGGCGACCTCACCATCAAAAGACAGATGGATGTGTTTGTATTCAGCGGGGGTGGTCTGGTAATTGACCTGGAAGGGTGTTGACATGGGGGTCTCCGGCGGTGAAAGGGCTTTGATTTCAGTCAAAAATGCATTTCGCTGCATGCTGACTGGCAGTTTAGTGCAACCCAACCACTGCCGCAACATGCACTTTAATTCATTTACTAAGTAATTACCCTTATCTTCGACGCGTCCCAGGGAACATCAGTCGGGCCGCTGAACATGTTGGCGAACCAAAGTTCGCAAGGCCTCAAAAGCCTGGGCCTCACTGCGTCCGCTGGTGTTGACCGCGATGTCGGCTTTCGAATAAAAAGCCGCGCGCCCTTCCAATATGCGCTTGAGGTCTTCCATGGCCTCGCGGCTTGCGGCCATGGGGCGCATGTCGCCTTGTGCTGCTACACGGGCCATGTGGTCGGTCGGGTCGGCTTGCAACCACACGGTGGTGCAGTGCGAGAGCAGCAGGTTGAAGTTGGCCGAGTCCGACACCAAACCACCGGGCGTGGCGATCACGACTTCGGGGTAAATCTGGATGGCCTCCTCCAGCGCCCGGCGCTCATAGCGGCGGTAGGCGTTGGCCCCGTACAGGTTGTGAATTTCGCTGATCTGACACCCGGCAAATTGCTCAATTTCGCGGCTGAGCTCAATGAATGGGAACCCCATGTCGTCGGCCAGACGCTGGCCCAGCGCGGTTTTACCCGCGCCGCGCAGGCCAATCAAGGCAATGCGGTTTTTGCGCTCTTGCGCATCGCCGCCCTCACCAAACAGCTCGACCAGTTGCACTCGGGCTCGGCGCAAATCGGCCTCGCTGCGTTGACTCAGCAACTCGCGGATCAGCAACCATTCGGGTGAGGTGGTGGTCACATCGCCCAGCAACTCGGCCAGGGAACATTGCAAGGCGCTGGCCACTTGGAGCAGCACCAACACAGACGCATTGCCTGTGCCATATTCCAAGTTGGCCAAGTGGCGCTCGGACACTTCGGCCGCCAAAGCCACAGCGCGGCGGGTCATGCCCTGGCGCGAACGCAGGTTGCGCACCCGTTCACCCAGCGCTTCCAAAAATGGGTTGCGCTTGGCTTCTGATTCGGTCGGGTTCGTCGTCGGAGTCTCTTCGGAAGGCATGTTCAGCAGGGCATGATGGAGTGAGGAAATAAGGGAAAACCCTGTAACTTCAGAGGGCACAAAACATGCACTTTATTGCATACTTGCAAGCAAGCACAATAGTGCATGAAGTTGTGTTTATACCGCCATCTGGCGCGATTGGACACCGACCGCTGAAATCACCAGGAGACAAAGCATGCGCCCAACCCCCCCACCGCCCACAGAGTTCAACTTCGCCCAACACCTGATTGCCGCCAACGCAACGCGCGCAAATAAAACAGCGTTGATTGACGATGCGGGATCACTGAGCTACGGCGAAATGGCCGAAAAGATTCGCCACTTTGCCGGGGGCTTGCAGTCGCTGGGCCTCAAGCGCGAAGAGCGCGTCCTCTTGCTCATGCACGACAGCAGCGACTGGGTGGTGGCCTTTTTGGGCTCGCTTTATGCGGGTGTGGTCCCGGTGGCCGTGAACACATTGCTGACTGCCGATGACTACGCCTTCATGCTGCGCAACAGCCGCGCTCAAGCGGTACTGGTGTCCGGTGCGCTGCTGCCCACACTGCAAGCCGCGCTGGATGTGGCCAAAACAGAAGTGCGGCATGTCGTCGTCTCGCGGCCGACCGGTGCTTTGGCGCAAGGTCAGCTCAACATGGGCGACTTTGTGGCTCAAAACACGGCCGCACTGCCCGCCTCCACTTTGGCGGATGAACCCGCTTTTTGGCTGTACTCGTCAGGCTCCACTGGCCAGCCCAAAGGCACAGTGCACAGCCAAGGCAACCTTTACTGGACAGCCGAGTTGTATGGCAAGGGGGTGCTGGATTTGCGCGCGAGCGACACGGTGTTTTCGGCTGCAAAATTGTTTTTTGCGTATGGCTTGGGTAACGCCCTCAGCTTCCCGCTGAGCGTGGGGGCCACGGTGGTGTTGATGGCCGAGCGCCCCACCCCGCAAGCGACCTTCAAGCGCCTGGTCGACCACCAGCCCACCGTGTTTTACGGAGCACCTACAGGCTACGGCGGCATGCTGGCCAGCCCCGATTTACCCAAGAAAAACCAAGTCGCGCTGCGTCTTTGCTCCTCTGCCGGTGAAGCCTTGCCAAGCGACATTGGCGAGCGTTGGTCCAGCCACTTTGGTTGCGAAATCATCGACGGCATTGGCTCGACAGAAATGCTGCACGTCTTCTTGTCCAACCGCCCCGGTGACGTGCGCTACGGCACCACCGGCAAGGCTGTGCCAGGTTATGAAGTGCAACTTCGGGGCGAGGACGGCAGCGTGATCAGCGGGCATGACGAGATAGGCGACTTGTTCATCCAAGGCCCCAGCAGCGCTTTGATGTACTGGAACAACCGCGAGAAATCGCGCAACACTTTCCAGGGCGTTTGGACCCAAAGCGGTGACAAGTACACGCGTGATGCCGACGGTTATTACACCTACGCCGGGCGCAACGACGACATGCTCAAGGTCAGCGGCATTTACGTCTCGCCTTTTGAAGTCGAGTCCACCCTGGTGCAGCATCCCGCTATTTTGGAAGCGGCCGTGATCGGCAAGCCAGACACCGACGGCCTGACCAAGACCAAGGCCTTCATCGTGCTCAAAGCGGGCCAAAGCCTGACGCATGAAGAGGTCAAGGCCTTTGTGAAAGAGCGCCTGGCCCCTTACAAGTACCCGCGCTTCATCGAGTTCGTGGCCGAGTTGCCCAAGACCGCCACGGGCAAGATCCAGCGCTTTCGCTTGCGCGACTTGGAAAAACACAGCGCATAAACGCATCCATCAACGGGTCTCCAGGAGCACAGGCCTCTGTGCGAGTGCCCTCTATGATTGAGAGCCACAACTGCAGCAAGCTGTCGTGGCTTTTTTCACCCACAATGCCTGGGCTCCTGAAGCTTCAGGCATGCCCCGCATGACAACTCCTTTCACACCCAAAGACCACCTCGCCGCCCTGGGCGTGATCGTCATCTGGGGCACCAATTTCGTGGCCATGAAGTTTGGCCTGCAGGACTTCACCCCCCCTCCAGCTGGGTGTGGGCCGCTACTTGGCAGCTGCCTTGCCCTTGTTGTTTTTCCTGCGCCGCCCCGCGCTGCCTGTGCGCTGGATCTTGGCGTATGGCTTGTGTCAGGGGGTAGGGCAGTTTGGCTTGTTGTTCATTGCGCTCAAAGTGGGCATGACCGCCTCATTGGCCTCGGTGCTGATGCAAACGCAGGTTTTCTTTACCGCTTTGTTGGGGCTGTTTTTCCTGCACGAGCCGCTGGCAGGTCCACAAAAATTCAGTTTGGCACTCGGCGCGTTGGCACTGACGTGCTTTGGCATGGGCGTGCAGTCGGGCACCTCCAGCGGGGTGACCTGGGCAGGCCTGATCTTGAACTTAGGTGGTGCTTGCATGTGGGCGGCGTCCAACATCGTGGCCCGCAAGGCGCAGCAAGCCAGTCAAGGCGGTCCAGGCTACGACCCGGTGGCCTTTGTGGTGTGGAGTTCAGCAGTCCCCATCGTGCCCTTCATGCTGCTGAGTTGGGCCTTTGACCCGTCACCCGATTGGCTGCACCTGAGCCAGTTGGGCTGGGCCAGTTGGGTGTCACTCTTGTATTTGGGCTGGTTTGCCACCGTCATCGGGTACGCGCTGTGGACCGGGCTGCTCAAACGTCAACCCGCCAACCAAGTGGCCCCACTCAGCCTGGGGGTGCCGGTGATTGGCTTGAGTGCAGGCGCGTTGGTGCTGAACGAAGTCATCAGCGCCTGGCAATGGGCGGGCATCTCGCTCACGCTGCTGGCCTTGGTGGTGAACTTCAGGCCCAATCTGTTGGCAGCCCTGCTGCCCCGCCAGCGGCTGTGACGGGCGCCGGGTTCAAGTGTCCTTGCTGATTTTGATGCTGGGGAACTTGCCAGAAAAGTCTTTGGCCTTGGCCGCGATCTTGACTGCCACCTGGCGGGCCACGGCCTTGTAAATCTGCGCCACTTCGCCCTCGGGGTCGGACACCACCGTGGGCTTGCCGTTGTCGGCTTGCAAACGAATTTGCATGTTCAGGGGCAAAGCGCCCAGGTAGTCGATGCCTTTGTCTGCTGCGTAGCGCTTGCCACCGTCTTCGCCAAAAATGTGCTCCACGTGGCCACAGTTCGTGCAAACGTGCACCGCCATGTTTTCCACCAGCCCCAAAATCGGCACACCCACTTTTTCAAACATCTTGATGCCCTTCTTGGCATCCAGCAAAGCGATGTCTTGAGGGGTGGTCACAATCACAGCGCCGGTCATCGGGACGCGCTGGCTCAATGTGAGCTGAATGTCGCCCGTGCCGGGAGGCATGTCAACGATCAGGTAATCGAGTTCTTTCCAGTTCGTCTGGCGCAGCAATTGCTCAATCGCCTGGGTGGCCATGGGGCCGCGCCAGATCATGGCTTCGTCCTGGTCCACCAAGAAACCAATCGACATGACTTGCACGCCGTGGTTTTCCATCGGCTCCATGGTCTTGCCATCTTCGCTTGCGGGGCGGCCTTGAATGCCCATCATCATGGGCTGGCTGGGCCCGTAAATGTCGGCGTCCAAGAGGCCCACTTTGGCGCCTTCAGCGGCCAGCGCCAGCGCCAGATTGACGGCGGTGGTGCTCTTGCCTACACCACCTTTTCCCGAGGCCACCGCCACGATGTTTTTGACCTGCGGCAACAACGCAACACCCCTCTGAGCGGCATGGGCCACGATTTTGAAGCTCACGTTGGCTGACACCTTGGACACGCCTGCCACACCCTTGGCCGCAAGCACCAGCGCCTGTTGCAGTGCCGGGATCTGGCTTTTGGCGGGGTAGCCCAGCTCCACGTCAAACGACACGTCGCCGCCGTCCTCACGGAGGTTTTTCAGCTGCTTGGTCGAAACGAAGTCCTTGCCTGTATTCGAGTCGATCACGGTTTGCAAGGCTTGCAAGAGTTGTTCGGGGGTGGGCATTGAGAAGAATCACAAAAAAGAAGCACGAGTCTAACCAAGCACGGGTGTCCCCTGATGACGCGAGGTTGAAACCACCACCAGAATGGCAAATATGATGAACTCAACAGGCTTGATACTTTCCGGAGGTGGCGCCCGCGCCGCCTACCAAGTGGGTGTGCTGGCGGCCATTGCCCGCATGCGGCGCGAAGCCGGGGCAGCCCAGGGCAATCCCTTTCCTGTCATCTCTGGCACATCTGCCGGTGCCATCAATGCCGCTTTTTTGGCTTGCCATGCAGACCATTTTGATGAAGCCATCGAGGAACTGGTGGCGGTATGGCGGGATTTTCAAGTCGAACAGGTTTACCGCGCTGATGTCTTGGGCATGATCCGCTCTGGAGCCCGGTGGGTGTCTTTGCTGTCCCTGGGCTGGCTGATCACACAAAAAAAGATTCGGCCAAAGTCCTTGCTGGACAACACCCCGCTGAGCAATTTGCTGCAAGAACGACTGGATTTGTCACGCCTGCCCACCCTGCTGGAACAAGGCCATCTGCAGGCCTTGGCCATCACGGCTTCGAGCTACAGCACGGGCGAGCATGTGACTTTTTACGACAGCTGCCGTGCCGTGACGCCCTGGGTGAGGAACCAGCGTCTTTCCCAGCATGGGCGTTTAACACATGCGCACTTGCTGGCCAGCTCAGCGATCCCCTTCATTTTTCCAGCGATGTACCTCCAAGGCCCACAAGGAGCCGCTTTTTTTGGTGATGGCTCGATGCGGCAAACCGCGCCCATTTCCCCGGCGATCCACTTGGGGGCCAGCAAGATTTTGGTGGTTGGCGCCGGGCGCATGATGGAGCCTCACCGTCGGAACGAGGAAGAGCCCTCTTACCCCTCACTGGCCCAGATTGCGGGTCATGCCCTGTCCAGTATTTTTCTGGACTCATTGGCTGTGGATGTGGAACGCATGCAACGCATCAACCAGACCTTGCAGCTCATCCCGGAAGAAAAACGCCAAAACACCCACTTGCGGCCCGTTGATTTGCTGCTGATCGCTCCATCGCAGCGGCTCGATGCCATTGCCGCCAAACACGCCGAGGCCCTGCCACAGACGGTCAAAAGTCTGTTGCGCACCTTGGGGGCCAGCCCAGTCTCGTTCCAGGGTCAAGGCAATGCCTTGGTCAGTTATCTCTTGTTTGAAGGTGCCTACACCCGTGAACTGATCGCGCTGGGCGAGGCCGATGCGCTGGCCCAAAATGCGGACATCCACCGGTTTTTCGGCTGGGGCACACCCAGCTGAACGACTGCCAATGGCGCTAGGCCTTTCTGGGCCTGAGTGCTGAGCGTCTAAAATCGCCAGCTTGCTTTCTGGGCTTTCAGCCCCATCCGACATGTCCAAGCGCCAACTCTTCGTCACCACCGCCTTGCCGTATGCCAACGGCAATTTCCACATCGGCCACATCATGGAATACATCCAGGCCGACATCTGGGTGCGTTACCAAAGAATGCAGGGCAGCCAGGTCAATTTTGTGGGTGCCGACGACACCCACGGCGCGCCGATCATGATCGCCGCCGAAAAGGCGGGCAAAACGCCCCAGCAGTTCGTGGCCGACATCGCTTCGGGCCGCAAGCCTTATTTGGACGGCTTTCACATCGCTTTCGACAACTGGCACAGCACCGACGCGCCTGAAAACCACGAGCTGGCCCGCCAGATTTACCGCGACCTGCGCGACATCTCAAAGGCCGACGGTGGCTCACTGATCGAGGTGCGCTCGGTCGAGCAGTTCTTTGACCCGCAAAAGAACATGTTCTTGCCCGACCGTTTCATCCAAGGCGAGTGCCCCAAGTGCCACGCCAAAGACCAGTACGGCGACAACTGCGAGGTGTGCGGCGCGGTTTACGCCCCCACCGACCTGATCAACCCGTTTTCTGCCCTGTCGGGTGCCAAGCCTGAGCTCAAAACCTCGGAGCACTTTTTCTTCAAGCTGTCAGACCCGCGCTGCGTCGAGTTTTTGAGCCAGTGGACACAAGACGGCAAGCTGCAACCGGAAGTAGCCAATAAGGTGAAAGAGTGGTTTTCGGTGCGCACCAACCCCGACGGCAGCACCAGCGAGGGCCTGGGCGACTGGGACATCTCGCGTGATGCGCCTTACTTTGGCATTGAGATCCCCGACGCACCGGGCAAGTACTTTTATGTGTGGCTGGACGCGCCTGTGGGCTATTTGGCCTCGCTCAAAAACCTGCTCGACAAACGCGGCGAAGACTACAACGCCTACATGGCCAGCCCGGATCTGGAGCAGATCCATTTCATCGGCAAGGACATCGTCACATTCCACACGCTGTTCTGGCCTGCCATGCTGCACTTCAGTGGCCGCAAGACGCCGAACAAGGTGAACGTGCATGGCTTTTTGACGGTGAACAACGGCGAAAAAATGAGCAAGAGCCGGGGCACGGGTCTGGACCCGCTCAAGTACCTGAGCCTGGGCATGAACCCCGAGTGGCTGCGCTACTACCTCGCGGCCAAACTCTCGGCCCGCAACGAGGACATCGACTTCAACGCCGAAGACTTCATGGCGCGGGTGAACTCTGACCTGATTGGCAAGTTCATCAACATCGCCTCTCGCTCAGCCGGTTTCATTGCCAAGCGATTTGACGGAAAGCTGGGCACTGTGAGCGCCGACGGTCAGGCACTGCTGACCGCACTGCAAAGCGCCACACCCACGATTGCCGCTTTTTACGAAGAGCGCGAATACGCCAAGGCCCTGCGCGAAGTCATGTTGCTGGCCGACAAGGTCAACAGCTATGTGGACCAAAACAAACCTTGGGACCTGTCCAAGCGAGAAGGCCAGGACGGCCGCCTGCACGATGTGTGCACCGCCTGCATCGAAGCCTTCCGCCTGCTCTCGCTGCAGCTCAAGCCCGTCTTGCCCGCACTGGCTGCCCAAGTCGAGAGTTTCCTGAACGTGACACCCTTCACCTTTGACCAAGCGCAAAGCCTGCTGGGTGCAGGCCACGCCATCAACGCCTACCAACATCTGATGCAACGCGTCACCCCCGAACAACTCGACGCTTTGTTCGAGCCGCCTGCGGTGGTCGAGGAAAAAGTCATCCCCGGCGGAGAAGCGATCGCCCCCACCATCAGCATCGACGACTTCACCAAAATCGATCTGCGCATCGCCCAGATCGTGAACTGCGAACCTGTGGAAGGCTCGGTCAAGCTGCTGCGCCTGACACTGGACGTGGGCGAAGGTCGCATGCGCAATGTATTCAGTGGCATCGCCAGCATGTACAAGCCCGAAGACCTGATCGGCAAGCTCACCGTGATGGTGGCCAACCTGGCGCCGCGCAAGATGAAGTTTGGTGTGTCTGAGGGCATGGTGCTGGCCGCCAGCCACGCCAACGAAAAAGCCGAGCCGGGCATCCATGTGCTGTACCCTTGGCCCGGCGCCAAGCCAGGCATGCGCATCCACTGACGCACCCCAACCTTCGGATTTAATTGGGATCTGACCCCAATTAAACCCAGCCGACGGCCGTTGTGTTGGCTAAAGGGGGCTTGGGGCATACTGTTTGGGTCATGAAGTTCGACCTGCCTCCGTTTCGCCCCAAACTGCTGGACACCCTGCCGGGCTATGACCGTCAGCAACTGGCCAAGGACATCGGCGCGGGCATCACCGTGGGCATCGTGGCTTTGCCACTGGCCATGGCTTTTGCCATCGCTTCCGGCCTCAAACCCGAGTCCGGCATCTACACGGCCATCATTGCAGGCTTTTTGATCTCGGCCTTGGGCGGCAGCCGGGTGCAGATTGGTGGCCCCGCCGGGGCGTTCATCGTCATCGTCTACGGCATCCTGGCGCACTACGGCCTGGCCAACCTGATCTTGGCCACCGCGATGTCGGGCGTGTTGCTGTTCCTGATGGGCTTGTTCCGCTTGGGCACGCTGGTGCGCTTCATTCCGGTGTCCGTGGTGATCGGCTTCACCAACGGCATCGCGGTGCTGATCATGCTCTCGCAGATCAAAGACTTTTTGGGGCTCAAAGTACCGTCCATGCCCGCCGACTTTTTCGGCATCCTGAACACTTTGGGCCAACACCTGCACACGGCCGAGCTGCCCTCGGTGCTGGTGGCACTGGGCTCGCTGTCGCTTTTGATTGGCTGGATGCGCCTGGGCCGACGCCTTGAAAACACCCGCTACAAAAGCATCAGCGCCGTGCCCGGCTCCATCATTGCGCTGCTGTTTGCCACGCTGGCCTGCGCCTGGCTGTCGCTGCCCGTTGCAACCATCGGCAGCAAGTTCGGCGGCATCCCGGCCCACCTGCCCAGCTTGCATTGGCCCGAGTTCAGTTGGAGCAGTGCCCGCTTTCTGTTCATGCCCACCTTGACACTGACGCTGCTGGGCGCTATCGAGTCTTTGCTGTGTGCCCGCATCGCCGACGGCCTGATCGGTGACCGCCACAACCCCAACCAGGAACTCATGGCGCAGGGCGTGGCCAATTTTGTCACGCCATTTTTTGGGGGCATGCCGGCCACCGGCACCATCGCCCGCACCATGACCAACATCAAAAGCGGGGGCAGCAGCCCCATCGCAGGCATGGTGCACGCGCTCACGCTGCTGTTCATCGTGTTGGTGGCCGCGCCCATGGCGTCTTATGTGCCGCTGTCGGCCTTGGCGGCCATCTTGCTGTTCGTGGCCTGGAACATGGGCGAATGGCGCGAATTCATGCACCTGCGGCACTACCGCATGCCTTACCGGCTCACGCTGCTGGCGGTGTTTTTCCTCACCGTGGTGTTTGACCTCACCGTGGCCGTGGAAGTAGGCTTGGTGAGCGCGTGCCTGACTTTCATCTACCGCATCTCGAGCCTGAGCCGCAGCGAAGCAGTCAGCCCACTCGAGTGCCCCGCTCTGGCTGGACAAGAGCGCAAGGTGCAGGCTTGGCGCATTCATGGCGCACTGTTCTTTGGTGCAGTGAAACTCATCGAGGAAATTGAAGACAAGGTGTGCACCCCTGCGCTGGTGATCGACCTCAAAAACGTCATCTATATCGACTCTTCTGGGGCGGACGCCCTGGTGAGCCTGATCCACGCGTGCCACAAGCGGCAAGTGCTGTTGATCGTGTGCGGGCTCCATCACCAACCCATGGACATTGCCCTTCGGACGGGCTTGCTGGCCCGCCTGGACGGCAAGCTCGAGCCCGATCTGGCCACGGGCATGGCTCGGGCCTTGAACCTGATGCAAGCGCCCGGCCCGGTAAAATAAGCCCATCCGTGTTTCGAGCTCTTTCCAAACACGGTTTTCAAAGATTCGAGCCTGCCCCATGTCCATCTTTCGCCGCCCCGACTACCGCTCCGACACCACCGAGTTCATCGACGCGCTCAAGGGCCAACACCCCGAACTCGAAGCCCAGCAACGCGAAGGCCGCGCCCTGCTCTGGGACAAACAGATCAACCGCAAAGACCAGCAAGAATTCAAAGAAGGCAGCGTGGCCCAAAAGCCCTACGTCTACCAAACCCAAGCCTGAACATTTCTGCCTTGATGAACACATCGGCCGACCCTCACGTGCTGCACCAGGCTACGGACATTGCCACCCCATCCATGCCGCAAGTGGTGGACCAGGTCGCGCTGGCACGTCTGTACGGCGAGCCGCTGTTTTCGATGCCCACCGACCTGTACATCCCTCCGGATGCGCTGGAGGTGTTCCTCGAGGCGTTTGAGGGCCCGCTGGACTTGCTGCTTTACCTGATCCGCAAACAAAACTTCAACATCCTTGACATCCCCATGGCCGGGGTGACGCGCCAGTACCTGAGCTATGTGGACGAGATCCGCGAGCACAACCTGGAGCTGGCCGCCGAATACCTGCTCATGGCTGCGATGCTGATCGAGATCAAGTCGCGCATGCTGCTGCCTGCGAAGAAGGTGGCTGAAGGCGAGGAAGCCGAAGACCCGCGTGCCGAGCTGGTTCGCCGCCTGCTCGAATACGAGCAGATGAAACTCGCCTCGATGCAGCTCGGTGAGATTCCGCAATTTGGCCGCGACTTCCTCAAAGCCGAGGTCTACATCGAGCAAAGCCTGCAGCCGCGCTTTCCTGATGTGAGCCTGGACGAGCTGCAGGCCGCTTGGCGTGACATCCTCAAGCGTGCACAGCTGGTGCAGCACCACAAGATCAGCCGTGAAGAACTCAGCGTGCGCGAGCACATGAGCATCGTGCTGCGCATTTTGCAGGGACGCAAATTCGTCGAGTTCGAACACCTGTTCGACCCCAGCCAAGGCACGCCCGTGCTGGTGGTGACCTTCATCGCTTTGCTTGAATTGGCCAAGGAAACCCTGATCGAGATCACTCAGGCTGAGGCTTTTGCCCCCATTTACGTCCGGTTGGCTTTCACGCCCAACTGAAATATCCCTAGCCATGACCGATGCGCCTGATGGGCGCAAATGCTCCCATGATCATTGCCCGATCCATCCACGAACTGCGTCAGGCCCTGAGCGCCTCACAGCGCCCCGCCTTTGTGCCCACCATGGGCAACCTGCACGCAGGCCACATCAAGCTGGTCGAGTTGGCCAAGCCCCAGGGCGACTGCACTGTGGCCAGCATCTTTGTGAACCGCCTGCAATTCTTGCCACACGAAGACTTTGACAGCTACCCCCGCACCTGGGAGGCCGATTGCGCCAAGCTGCAAGCCGCAGGCTGCGACGTGGTGTTTGCGCCGCGCGAAACCGACCTCTACCCCGAAGCCCAGACCGTCAAGGTGCACGCCGACCCGACGCTGGCCGACATCCTCGAAGGCGAATTCCGACCCGGCTTTTTCACAGGTGTGTCCACCGTGGTCATGAAACTGTTCATGAGCGTGTTCGCGGGCAAAGCCCAAGGCGTGGCTGTGTTCGGCAAGAAGGACTACCAGCAACTCATGGTGATCCGCCAGATGGTGCGCCAGTTCGCACTGCCCATCACCGTGGTGGGCATGGACACCTGCCGCGCCGAGGACGGCCTGGCACTGAGTTCACGCAACGGCTACCTGCGCGAAGCCGAACGCGCCGAAGCCCTGCAACTGCCACTGGCCCTGCGCGCACTGGGCCGCGACGCCCTGGCCGCCGCCGATGCGCTGGCGACCCACCTGCCCGCCCTCGAAGCCAAAGCCATGACGGCCTTGAGCCAGCGCGGCTGGCAACCCGACTACCTCACCGTGCGCCGCCGCCACGACCTGCAAGCCCCGCAAGTGGGTGATGCACTGGTGGTGCTGGGGGCGGCCAAGCTGGGCGCGACGCGCTTGATTGACAACTTTGAAATTTGATGGAGATCGAATGCTCGGCGAAGTGGGCTGTTCACAGCCGAGGCTGGCACGCATTGCGCGACATCAGTGCTTGGCTTGAGCTCAAATGGATTTATGGTTCACCCGCTTGGACAGCTCTTGCGCTGTCTCTTTGCGCTCGCTGTAACGGTCCACCAAGTAAGGCGACACGTCGCGTGTGAGCAGCGTGAATTTGACGAGCTCTTCCATCACGTCGACCACGCGGTCGAAATAGGCCGAGGGCTTCATGCGCCCGGCCTCGTCGAACTCCAAAAAAGCCTTGGCAACAGAACTCTGGTTGGGGATGGTCAGCATCCTCATCCAGCGCCCCAGAATGCGCATTTGGTTCACGGCATTGAACGACTGCGAGCCGCCACAAACCTCCATCACCGCCAAAGTTTTGCCTTGCGTGGGGCGAACCGCACCCACCGACAAGGGGATCCAGTCGATCTGGCTTTTCAGGATGCCGGTCATGGCGCCGTGGCGCTCTGGCGAGCACCACACCATGCCCTCGGACCAAGCGGCCAGGTCGCGCAGCTCTTTGACTTTGGGGTGGCTCTCGGGCGCTGCGTCAGGTTGCGGCAAATCCAAAGGGTCGTACACACGAACCTCCGCGCCCATGGCCTCCAGCAAGCGCGCGGCTTCCAAGGTCAGCAGCTTGCTGTAAGAGCGCTCGCGCAGCGAGCCATACAGCATCAATATCCGAGGCGGGTGGGTAGAAGGGGACTGCACACCCAGTGCGGTGAGGCTTGGCACCACAAAGCAAGCGTTGTCGATTTGGGGTAGCACTTGTGTTGGGCCGCTCGGCATTAGATCGGTCATTCTCGAATCCCTGAGACGGAATCGGTACCCTCGTACCAGCCTTTGGAATGGTTCACGATGTACACCACCAGCAACATCACGGGCACTTCGATCAACACCCCCACCACCGTGGCCAGTGCCGCACCGGAGTGGAAGCCAAACAGGCTGATGGCCGCGGCAACGGCCAACTCAAAGAAGTTGGATGCGCCAATCAGCGCCGATGGGCAAGCAATGTTGTGCTTCTCGCCCACCACGCGGTTCAACCAGTAAGCCAGCGCGGAATTGAAAAAGACCTGAATCAAAATTGGCACCGCCAACAGGCCAATCACCAGCGGCTGCTGCAAGATGGCGTCGCCTTGGAAAGCGAACAACAGCACCAACGTCGCCAGCAAGGCAGCGATGGACCATGGGCCGATTCGGGCCATCACCGCATCAAATGCCTGCGTGCCCTTGGCCAGCAAGGATTGGCGAAGCCACTGAGCCAGAGCCACGGGAATGACGATGTAGAGCACCACCGAGGTCAGCAGCGTGTCCCAAGGCACGGTGATCGCAGACAGCCCCAACAAGAACGCAACCAAAGGTGCAAAAGCGACGACCATGATGCTGTCGTTGAGTGCGACCTGCGACAAGGTGAACAGCGGGTCACCACCCGTCAAGCGGCTCCAGACAAAGACCATGGCGGTACAGGGCGCTGCCGCGAGCAAGATCAATCCGGCGATGTAGCTGTCGAGTTGGTCCGGTGGCAACAGGGGCGCAAACCAGTGGCGAATGAAAAGCCAGCCCAAAAAGGCCATCGAGAAAGGCTTCACCAACCAGTTCACAAACAGCGTGACGCCGATGCCTTTGACATGTTTGCGCACTTCGGGCAAAGCGCCAAAGTCCACCTTCACCAGCATGGGGATGATCATCACCCAGATCAACAAGCCCACGGGCAAATTGACCTGTGCGATTTCCATGCGGCCAACCGCTTGGAATGCGCTCGGGAAAAATTGCCCGAGTGCCATGCCTGCCACGATGCACAGGAAGACCCAAACGGTCAGGTAGCGCTCAAACACGCTCATGGGCGCGGCTGCTTGTGCTTCGTTCATGGGGTCAGTCCTTGGCCAAATCGCGTGCGGTCTTTTCGATCGAAAGACGGCTCAAACCGGACAAAGGCAAGTTCACAAAAATCTCCAAACGCCTGCGGATCAGGTGCAGCGTTTGCACAAAGGCTTCGCGCTTTTTGTCGTCCCCGCCTTGCGCTTCAGAGGGGTCTGCGTAACCCCAATGGGCGGTGGCGGGTTGACCGGGCCAATAGGGGCACACCTCGCCTGCGGCGTTGTCGCAAACGGTAATGACCAAGTCCATGTGGGGCGCATCGGCTTGGGCAAATTCGTCCCAGCTTTTGCTGCTCAAGCCTTCAATCGACACACCCGATTGGCTGAGCGTTTCCAGCGCCATGGGGTTGGGTTTTTGGTTCTCACGCGGACTGCTGCCTGCGGAATAGGCCTTGAACCGGCCTTTGCCCAGGTGGTTGAGCATGGCCTCCGCCAAAATGCTTCGCGCCGAGTTGTGGGTACAAAGAAAAAGAACGTTCAAAGGGCGTGTTTCTGTGCTCATGTGGGACTTGAAGTTAGCAGTGACAGGCAGCGGCCTCGGTGAGGCAAGCCTCGCCTTGGCAGCAGTTTTGGGTGAGGAAGGACAAGACACCGTTCATGCGGTCGTACTGCGCCCGATAGATCAGGTTGCGGCCGCTGCGTTCCTGAGAAATCAGATCCGCATGCATCAACTCTTTCAAATGGAATGACAGCGTGTTGGCAGGCAGCCCCAGCGACTCGGCCAGCAACGCGGGCGTCAAGCCCTCGCTGCCCTTCACCACCAAGGCGCGGAAAATCTGCAGCCGGTTGGGCTGGGCCAGCGCGGCCAATGCTTTGATGACGAGCTTTTCTTCCATAATTCAACTTTAATAGAAATATGTGATTATTTTATGACGCTCAGCACAGGATGCAGCGCTGGCCCCAGCAAAAAAAGTCCAGGCTTTTAAACGGCTTCGCCCCGAGGCCCGCGTCCCATCAGCACCTGCACGGCATCAAACGCTTTGAGGCGACCGTCGAGCAAGGCCACTACGGCTTCGGTGATCGGCATGTCCACACCCAACTGACGGGCACGCTCCAGCACGGTGCGGGCGCTGTACACGCCTTCGGCCACATGGCCCAGAGATGTGACGGCCTGCTCCAGGCTCAGGCCTTGCGCCAGCAAAAGCCCAACTTTGCGGTTGCGACTCAGGTCGCCCGTGGCCGTCAGCACCAGATCGCCCAGGCCCGACAGGCCCATGAAGGTTTCGGGCTTGGCGCCCAGCGCCACGCCCAGACGGGTCATTTCGGCCAAGCCCCGGGTGATGAGGGCTGCGCGGGCGTTCAGGCCCAGGTCCAGTCCGTCGCACAGGCCGGTGGCGATGGCCAACACGTTTTTGACGGCGCCACCCACCTCGACTCCGACGATGTCGTCGTTGGCATACACACGCAGCGCGCTGCCGTGGAAGGCCTTGACCAGTGCATCACGCACTGACGCGTGGGAACTGGCGGCCACCAGCGCAGTGGGTTGGGTACGGGCCACTTCTGCAGCAAAGCTGGGGCCGTTCAGCGCGCCAGCGCGCATCAGCGGAGCCACTTGGGCTTGGACTTCATGGGGCATGAGTCCTGAGCTGGATTCAAAGCCTTTGCACAGCCAGGCCACCGATGCGGGGACGCCTTGAAGTGCCTGCAAGGTGCTGCGCAGGCCCGCCATGGGGGTGGCAATGATGATGAGGTCTTCGGGCCGGGCAGACTGCACCAATCCGTCCAGCGAACCAGAAATGATCGACAGTTCGGCAGGCAGATCGATGCCCGGCAAATAACGCTCGTTACAGCGCTGCTGCTGCAAGCGCTCGGCTTGGGCCTTGTCACGTGCATGCAGGCTCACCCTGCGGGCTGGTGTCTGGCGGCTGGCAGCAATCGCCAGCGCCGTGCCCCAAGCCCCCGCACCGATGATGGTGATCTGCATGCCGGGTGTTGGCCGTGCTTACTGCTGGGTGGCGGCAGCTTGGGCTTGCTGCTGCTCAAACATGGCTTGAAAGTTGATTTCGGCCAGGTGCACGGGTGGGAAGCCGCCACGGGTGATCAGGTCGGCCACATTCCCACGCAAGTAGGGGTAAATGATCTGAGGACAAGCGATGCCGATCAGGGCGCCCATCTGGTCATCAGGGATGTGGCGTATTTCAAAAATGCCGCCTTGCTTGCACTCGGCCAGGAACACGGTCTTGTCTCCGATCTTGGTGTGCACGGTGGCGGTGACGCTGACCTCGAACACGCCGTCTGCCACAGGCAGGCTTTCCACGCCCAGCTGGATGTCCACGGTGGGTTGCTGCTGTTCGAGCAAGATGGCGGGCGAATTGGGCTGCTCCAGAGAAGCTTCCTTGAGGTAAACGCGCTGGATCTGGAACACAGGGGCCAGGGCTTCGGAGCTTGCGACTTCAGGAGTTTGGTGATCGGACATCTTGAGACTTTTTTGAAAAAAATGCGGGCAGCCCAGGAAGGACTGCCTGCCAGTTGTAGACGGGAGGATTATCAGCGATGTTCAGGGGCTTATTGACCCTGAAGCAAGGGCACAAGGCCGCCTTTGGCGTCGAGTGCGACCAGGTCGTCACAGCCACCCACATGGGTTTCGCCAATGAAAATTTGCGGCACCGTGCGGCGACCGGTGGTCTTCATCATGTGGTCTCGCTGCGCGGGGGAGGTGTCGATGCGGATCTCTTCAATGTGCTCGACGCCCTTGGCCTTGAGGATTTGCTTGGCCCGAATGCAGTAAGGGCAAACGGCGGTGGTGTACATCTTGACGGGTGTCATGCGTGTGCTCCTTGCTTCAGGCAGTCAAGACAGGCAGGCTGGCCGCTTGCCAAGCTTTCATGCCGCCAGTCAGGTTTTGAACGTTTTCATAACCCAGTTTGCGGGCCACTGCTGTGGCTCGTCCCGAGCGTGCACCGCTCTGGCAAACCAAAATCAGGGGCGCCGATTTGTTTTTCGCCACTTGCGGCAGTTGGGCTTGCAGTTGGGCCAGGGGCACGTTTTTCGCACCCAGCACGTAGCCCCGCGCGAACTCATCGGGTTCGCTCACGTCCACCACAATGGCCTTGTCGCGGTTCATCAGCATCACGGCTTGAGCCAGACTCAGGCCATTGCCCTGACTGACCACAGGCCACAGCAAGGCCAAACCCGAGGTGAGAGCCACGGCCACCAACATCCAGTTGTCGAGCAAAAATTTCACGAAACGCACCTTTATTTCAATAAAAAAAACAGGCCACCCAAGGACCGCCATGCCTCAATTCTAAAATGCGAGGCTGGAACCCGTATTGACCCGCATCTGAAGACCTTGCCATGCACAAACTTGTCTTGATCCGCCACGGCGAATCCACCTGGAACCTCGAAAACCGTTTCACCGGTTGGACCGACGTGGACCTCACCCCCACGGGCGTGAGCCAAGCCATGTCGGCCGGCAAACTGCTCAAGGCCGAAGGCTGGGACTTTGACGTCTGCTACACCTCGGTGCTCAAGCGCGCCATTCACACCCTTTGGTACACGCTGGACGAAATGGACCGCACCTGGCTGCCGGTGGTCAAAGACTACCGCCTGAACGAGCGCCACTACGGCAGCCTGCAGGGTTTGAACAAAGGCGATATGGCCAAACAATATGGCGACGAGCAGGTGCTGGTCTGGCGCCGCAGCTACGACACGCCACCACCCGCGCTCGAAGCGACCGACCCCCGCTGTGAGCGCAGCGACCGCCGCTACGCCCATTTGGACGCCAGCGTTGTGCCGCTGACCGAGTGCCTCAAAGACACCGTGGCCCGCGTGCTGCCCGCGTGGAACGACAGCATTGCCCCCAGCATCCGGGCGGGCAAGCGCGTGCTGCTCGCCGCGCATGGCAACTCGATCCGCGCCCTCATCAAGTACCTGGACGGCATCTCTGACAGCGACATCGTGGGCCTGAACATCCCCAACGGCATCCCGCTGGTGTACGAGCTGGATGACAACCTCCAACCGATCCGCCGCTACTACCTGGGCAACGCCGAAGCCGCAGCTGCAGCCGCCGCCGCCGTGGCCCATCAGGGCAAGGCTTGAGGTGACCCTCGGCTGTAGGAGCCGCGCCCTCGCGGCGATGCCCAGCGCGCCACAATTGTCCTTTCGCGACGAGGGCGTTGCGCCCATCCGCCCGATCCCCCTGAGGAGCGGTGTATATTGAGCTGCATTGGCAATTGATAAGTTCTGACTCCATGAGAAAACAACTGAAGATCATCGGCTGGGTTGGCGTGGGTGCCCTCGCGGGCGCGCTGACCACCGTTTCGCTGCAAACCGTGGCGCGTGGCAACATGGCCCCACTCCCACTTGAAGAACTGCAGCAACTGGCCGCGGTCTTCAGCATGGTCAAGAGCGACTACGTTGAACCCGTGGATGAGAAAAAACTGATCACCGAAGCCATCTCGGGGATGGTCGCCAGCCTCGACCCCCACTCGCAGTACTTTGACAAAAAGAATTTCAAGGAGTTCTCTGAAGGCACATCCGGCAAGTTTGTTGGGGTGGGCATCGAGATCAGCCAAGAAGACGGCCTGATCAAAATCGTCTCGCCCATCGAAGGCTCGCCAGCGGACCGAGCAGGCCTCAAAACCAATGACCTGATCACCAAGATCGACGACACCGCCGTCAAAGGCTTGTCCCTGAACGAAGCGGTCAAGCGCATGCGCGGTGAACCCAACACCAAAGTCTTGCTGATGGTCTTCCGCAAAGACGAAAGCCGCACATTCCCGGTCACCATCATCCGCGAAGAAATCAAGACCCAATCGGTCAAGGCCAAAGTCATCGAACCGGGCTACGGCTGGATCCGCGTGACCCAATTTCAGGACCGCACCGTTGAAGACTTCGCCAAAAAGCTCGAAGACATGGTTCAGCAAGAAAAGCCTCTCAAAGGCTTGGTGCTGGACCTGCGCAACGACCCCGGCGGTCTGCTGGACGCAGCAGTGGCTTTGTCAGCCGCCTTCTTGCCCGAGAACGTCGCGGTGGTGTCCACCAATGGCCAGCTCGAAGAAAGCAAGTTCGTCTACAAGGCTTCCCCCCAGTTCTGGCGCCGAACCGCCAGCAACGACCCGATTGCCAAATTGACGCAGGCCACGGGCGGTGTCCTCAAGAAGGTGCCCCTGATCGTGTTGGTCAACGAAGGCTCGGCCTCGGCCAGCGAAATCGTGGCGGGTGCCCTGCAAGACCACAAACGTGCCACGCTCATGGGCAACCAGACATTTGGCAAAGGCTCGGTGCAAACCGTGCGCCAGTTGGGCCCGGACACGGCCCTGAAGATCACCACTGCCCGTTACTTCACACCCAACGGCCGCAGCATCCAGGCCAAAGGCATCGTGCCTGATGTGATGCTGGACGAAACCGCCAACGGCAACGTTTTTGCCGCTTTGCGCACGCGCGAAGCCGATCTGGAAAAGCACCTGTCCAACGGCAAAGAAGCCGAGAAAAAAGACCCTGAGCGCGAGAAGGCCCGCGAAGAAGCCCTCAAAAAGCTCGAAGAAGAATCGAAAAAACCTGTGGCCGAGCGCCGCTTGCCCGAATTCGGCTCTGAGAAGGACTTCCAGCTTCAGCAAGCCCTCAACCAGCTCAAGGGTCAGCCGGTCAAGGTCAGCACCACCCTGGTCGAACGCAAGGTCGAGAAGAAAGAAGACTGAAGTCCATGGACGACGCCCAGCTGCTGCGTTACTCGCGGCACATTTTGCTCAATGAGCTGGGCATCGAGGGACAGGAAAGATTGCTCGCCTCGCATGCGCTGGTCATTGGCGCCGGCGGTCTGGGCTCACCCGCCAGCCTGTATTTAGGCAGTGCAGGCGTGGGGCGCATCACCGTGGTGGACGACGACATGGTCGACACCACCAACTTGCAGCGCCAAATTGCCCACACCCTGGGCCGGGTGGGCCAGTTCAAAGCCGATTCGGTGCGCACGGCGATTGCCCAAATCAACCCTGATGTGCGTGTGACACCGGTCACCGAGCGCGCCAATGCGGCTTTGCTTGACACCTTGGTGGCCCAGGCCGATGTGGTGCTCGACTGCTGCGACAACTTTGAAACCCGCCAAGCCGTGAACCTCGCCTGCGTGAAGCACCGCAAGCCGCTGGTGTCAGGTGCGGCCATCCGCATGGACGGGCAAGTCTCGGTGTTTGACATCACCCAGGCTGAGGCCCCTTGTTACGCCTGCATCTTCCCGCCCGAGCAAGCCCCCGAAGAAACCCGGTGCGCCACGATGGGCGTGTTTGCGCCCTTGGTGGGCATCATTGGCACAGTGCAAGCGGCCGAAGCCCTCAAAATACTGAGCGGCATGGGCAGCTACATGACCGGACGTTTGCTCATGCTCGACGGGCGTGAGCTGTCATGGACCGACATCCGCGTGGGCCGCCATGCCGACTGCCCGGTGTGCGCTGCGCACCGCACAGTCTGAACCAGCCATCAGCCCCCGTGACAACTGCCATGAAACTGCCTGAACACGGGCGGTGACATCGCGGTTTCTTTGGCTGCAAACAAACCCCACAGGTTTTGTTTTGCCTGCCGCTGCAAGCGGGCATAGGGGCCTTTGCCCGTCTTGAATCGGTAAGCCCATGCCATGCCCGTGCGCACCATCTCAGCGCCCAGGTCCAGCTCGCCGCGCGAGACGCGGGCCACCTGACGGCCATACACGTCTTCGGCCACCACATCGACCTCCACACGCTGGCGCAGGGCAAGCGCCATCATGGCCTCGCGCGCCGCCTCGCCGCCGGGCTGGCAGCTCTCGGGCGCATCGATGTCCTTGATGCGCACCTTGATCGGCTCGTGTTGGTTGTCCAGCACCACCAGCAAGGTGTCGCCGTCCATGACCCAGCTGACCCAGCCGGGGCGCACTTCGGCACTGGCCAAGCTTGCCGCAAGGAACAACCCCATCGAAGCGAGTCGCTTGAATAAAATCATTCTGGTGTTGAAGGTGTGCGACCCAAATGGCGGTTGGCCTTGGGCAAAACCAAATCCCATTGCCCTTGCATGGTGCTGGCTTGCTGTCGCAAACGCTCCAGCACATCGTCAAAAACCGCCGCCTCCTCAGCCGAGAGCACAGACACCAACTGCGCGTTGATGGCCTGCACCTGTGGCATCAGCACCTCGTAAAGCTGGCGACCCGATGGTGTGAGACTCACCCAGGCACTGCGTCGGTCATGCGGCAAGGTCACGCGCTCGATGAGCCCCTTGTTCACAAGGGCAGTGAGCGCGCGCGATGTGCGGGCGCGGTCACGCCGCATCCGGTCCGCGAGCTCCGAGGGCAGCAGGCCTTGGTGGCCATACAGCTGGGCCACCACGCCCCATTCGCGCCGCGTCACCCCGTGGCTGCCTTCGCACAAACGCACCACCATGGCGCCCGCTGCCGCCGACAGCTGGCTCAGGCGATAAAGCAACAGGTCATCGATGGTGGCCAAGCGTTGAGATGGACTTTGGGGCATTCGTTTAAAAACCAAAAAATCCATTTTGCCATCGGGGCGGGATTTCACGCGCAAGAAGCCCAATTCATCCAAGGGAAAACACCATGCTTGATTGATTTGATCAATCAAGCCAGCCGGCTTTACATTCTTCCGATGTCCAGCCATTGTCCAGTCGGGATGCGGCTGAATTCTTGCCTTCATGGAGTCCCTCATGTTCAAACGTCGCAATTTGCTGGCCACTGCCGCACTGGTGCTGGCGGCCTCGGCCGTACAAGCCCAATCTGACCGTCCCATCCGCCTGATGGTGGGCTTCCCTGCGGGCGGCTCGATCGACACGGTGGCCCGCGTGCTGGCCGACAAGATGAAAGACGATTTGCGTCAACCCGTGCTGGTGGAGAACAAACCCGGCGCAGGCGGGCGACTCGCCGCCGAGCTGCTCAAAAACGCCGCCCCCGACAGCGGCACCTACATGATCACCCCAGTGGTCGTGCCCGTGCTGGCTCCGCTGGTGTTCAACAAACTCAACTACAACCCACTGACAGACTTCACACCTGTCAGCCATGTCTGCAACTTCGGTTTTGGACTGTCCGTGAAGGCCGATCACCCGGCCAAAAACATTCCCGAGCTGATCACCTGGTTCAAGAACAACCCGCAAAAAGCCAGCTTCGGCTCTCCCGCTGCGGGCAGCCTGCCGCACTTTTTTGGTCTGCTGCTGGGCCGAGAAGCCAAAGTGGACATGGTCCACGTGGCCTACAACGGCGGGGCCCCACTGCAAACCGCGGTCATTGGCGACCAGGTGCCTGCGGGCATCGACGTGGTGCTGGAATGGCTGCAAAACCACAAGGCGGGCAAAGTCCGGGTGATCGCCACCTCGGGCACCGCGCGCAGCCGTGCGCTGCCTGACGTCCCCACCTTCCGCGAGCAGGGCTATCCCAATATTGTGGGGGGCGGCTGGTTTGCGGTTTACGCCCCAGCCAAAGCGCCTGCATCGGAAGTTGAGCGCGTCAACAAGGCCATCAACAAAGCCCTGGCCATGACCGATGTGAACGAGAAGTTCCTGAGTCTGGGCCTGGAAGCAGGCGGTGGCTCACCCGCAGACCTGGTCAAACTGATGGAAGCCGACACCCAGCGCTGGGGCCCCATCGTCAAGGCGTCCGGCTTCAAGGCTGACTGAGTTTCCACCTTTGTGCATGCGCCGCAACTGTGAGATTCGACCCTCACAGACGGGCCTCCTTTTTCAGAAACACCATGCAGACCTCCAATTACCTCAGCCAGGACTTCATCTTTGAGAGCTGGTACGTGGCCGCCTGGGACCACGAAGTCAGCACTGGACAGATGCTGGCCCGCACACTGCTGGGCCAGCCCGTTTTGCTGTACCGCGACACACAAGGCCAGGTTGTCGCATTGGCCGACAAGTGCTGCCACCGTGCCGCGCCCCTGTCGCACGGACGCCAAGAATGCGACGCCGTGCGGTGCATGTACCACGGCATGAAGTTCGACCGCTCGGGAAGATGCATCGACATTCCGGGGCAAGACCAAATCCCGGCCAAAGCCTGCGTGCGCAGTTACCCGGTGGTCGAGAAAGACCGGTTCATCTGGATATGGATGGGCCAGCCACAGAATGCCGCCCCCGCCGCGATCCTGGACTTTTTCTGGCACGATCACGCCGACTGGCGCATGAAGCCCGGTTACATCCACTACCAGGCGCACTATCAGCTGGTGGTGGACAACCTGCTGGACTTCTCGCACCTGTCGTTTGTGCATCCGACCACGCTGGGCACGGCCTCCAATGCGCAAGTGAGTGCACAGGTTGATCGCACCGAAGACGGCGGCCTGCGCATCACCCGCTGGTACATCAACGACGAGATGTCGCCCAACCACAAACGGGTGGCTCAGTTCCAAGGCCCGGTGGACCGCTGGCAAATTTACCAGTGGCATGCACCTGCCTTCTTGCGCATGGACGCGGGCTCTGCCCCCACCGGCACAGGCGCACCCGAGGGCCGCATCGACCCTTGCGCCATGAAATTCCGCCACACTTCGGTGCAGACGCCCGAGACGCTGGGCACCACGCATTACTTCTTTTGCCAGGCGCGCAACTTTGCACTGGACAACGAAGCCATGACCGAAGCCATCTTCCAGGACGTTTGCACCGCCTTTGGCGAAGACCGCGACATCATCGAGGGGCAGCAAAAAATCCTGAACACGGACCCGAACTTTCACCCCGTGGCCACCGCCCACGACATGGGCCTGAACCAGGCCCGCTTCATCATCAACCGCCGCTTGCAGAACGAACAGGCCGCACCGACAGGCACACCCACATGAGCACCCAACCATCTGCCCGACTGCAAGGCAAAACAGCCATCATCACGGGCGCGGCCAGCGGCTTCGGCCGTTCGACCGCCATGAGCTTCGCACGCGAGGGCGCACAAGTGGTGGTCGCCGATCTGCAGGCCGAAGCAGGCCAGGCGCTGGTCAGCGAACTGCAGCTGCAAGGTCACCCCGCTTTGTTCGTGCAGTGCGATGTCTCCCGCGAAGACAGTGTGCGTGCGCTGGTGCGGGCCACGGTCGCGGCCTTTGGCAAGCTCGACGTGCTGGTCAACAACGCAGGCACCACCCACCGCAACAAACCCGCGCTGGACGTCACCAGCGAAGAGTTCGACCGCATGTTCGCGGTCAACGTCAAAAGCCTCTACTGGATGACCCAGGCTGCCGTGCCGCACCTGAAGGCCGCGAAGGGCAATATGGTCAATGTGGCCTCCACCACAGGCGTGCGCCCAGGCCCAGGCCTGACCTGGTACAGCGCCAGCAAAGCCGCCATGATCAACCTCACCAAAGGCCTGGGTCTGGAGCTGGCGCGTGACCAAGTCCGTGTCAACGCCGTGTGCCCCATGATTGGCGAGACCGCCATGCTCGAGCAGTTCATGGGCATGCCCGACACCCCCGACAACCGCCAACGCTTTCTGGCCCGCATCCCGCTGGGCCGATTCACCCGCCCCGAAGACGTGGCCGAAGCCGTGGTCTACCTGGCCAGCGATGCCGCCAGCTTTCTCACAGGCGTCTGCCTCGATGTGGACGGCGGGCGTAACATCTGAGCCCCATCCCCGACTTTGACTTGAAAGCCCAAACGATGTACCCCAATACCCAACTGTTCATTGATGGCCAATGGTGCGACGCCGCCGATGGCCGCACGCTGCCTGTTTTCAACCCCGCCACAGTCCTGGAAATTGGCCGCTTGGCCCATGCAGGCATGGCCGACCTGGACCGGGCACTGGCCGCCGCCCAGCGCGGCTTTGAACTTTGGCGCAAAGTGCCTGCCGCCGAACGCGCCACCATCATGCGCCGCGCGGGTGCCTTGATGCGTGAACGCGCCGAAGCCATTGGCCAGGTGCTGACGCTCGAACAAGGCAAGCCACTGGCCGAAGCCAAGGCCGAGGCGGCCATGTCGGCCGAAATCATCGAATGGTTTGCCGAAGAAGGCCGCCGCGTGTATGGCCGCATCGTGCCCGCCCGAAACCTGGCCGGGCAGCAAATGGTGCTCAAAGAGCCCGTGGGCCCGGTGGCGGCATTCACCCCCTGGAACTTCCCGATCAACCAGGCCGTGCGCAAAATTTCTGCCGCTTTGGCCACGGGCTGCTCGATCATCGTCAAAGCGCCCGAGGAAACCCCAGCCGCCCCTGCGGCGCTGATCCAGGCTTTTGTAGACGCAGGCGTGCCCGCAGGCGTGATCGGTCTGGTCTATGGCACGCCTTCTGAAATCTCTCAATACCTGATCCCTCACCCGATCATCCGCAAAATCACCTTCACAGGCTCGACCCCCGTGGGCAAACAACTGGCCGCACTGGCAGGACTGCACATGAAACGCGCCACCATGGAGCTGGGTGGCCATGCCCCGGTCATCGTGTGCGAAGACGCCGACGTGGAGCTGGCCGTCAAGGCCGCAGGCGCGGCCAAGTTCCGCAACGCGGGTCAGGTGTGCGTTTCGCCCACCCGCTTTCTGGTGCACGAGTCGATTCAAGACGCCTTCGTCGAAGCCTTTGCCGCCTATGCCAAAAGCCTCAAAGTGGGCGACGGCCTGCAAGTGGGCATGCAGATGGGGCCACTGGCCAACGACCGCCGCCTGGACGCCATGCTGCAGCTCACGCAAGACGCGGTGGCCAAAGGCGCCAAGATTGCCACGGGCGGTGAGCGCATCGGCACCCAAGGCCACTTCTTTGCGCCCACGGTGCTCACGCATGTGTCACTCGACGCTCATGTGGTGAACCAAGAGCCCTTTGGCCCCATGGCGGCCGTGCGCAGTTTCACCCGGCTCGAAGACGCGATCGCAGAAGCCAACCGCCTGCCCTACGGCCTGGCCGGTTACGGCTTCACCCGTTCGCTGAAAAACGCGCACCTGCTCAGCCAAGAGCTGCAAGTGGGCCTGCTGTGGATCAACCAGTCCGCGCTGGCCTGGCCCGAAATGCCATTTGGCGGCGTCAAAGACTCGGGCTACGGCTCCGAAGGCGGCCCCGAGGCGCTGGAGGCCTACCTGGCCACCAAGTCTGTGTCCATCATCAACCTGTGAACCCTGCATCCTCTACTGCCGCTGCAGCCGAGGAATTTTTTTTAATCTGAAAAACATGCGACATCTCCTCCGTCCATTGGCCTTTGCACTGCTTGCAATCGCCAGCACATGGCTGGCTGTACCCAGCTTTGCCCAAAGCTATCCGAGTAAACCACTCCGCTTCATCAACAATTTCCCAGCGGGCGGGCCGTCAGATTTTCTGGCACGCACGGTGGGCGAAGCCATGACCACCAGCTTCAAGCAGGTGGTGGTCACAGAAAACAAACCCGGCGCTGGCGGCAACATCGGTGCGGACTTCGTGGCCAAGAGCCCGGCCGATGGCTACACCGTGCTGTTCGGTATTGACACCGCGTTCACCGTCAACCCGCACATTTACAAAGGCATGCCCTTCAAGCCCAGTGACCTCAAGCCGATCATGGTCATGGTCTCTTCGGGCCTGCTGGTGGGCGCCCACCCGAGCACCGGCTTCAAAACGCTCAAAGACTTGGTTGCCCAAGGCAAGGGCAAAGGTCTGAATTTCAGCAGCGGCGGCAGCGGCAGCCCAGGCCACCTTGCGGCCGAAATTTTCATGGACGCCGCAGACATCAAGATCCAGCACATCCCCTACAAAGGCAACACCCCGGCGGTGACTGCGGTGCTGGCGGGCGAGGTCGATGCAGGCGTGCTGGCCACGCCCGGCATGCTGCCCCATGTGAAGGCGGGCAAGATCACGCCGCTGGCCGTGACCAGCCGCCAACGCTCGCGCTCTGCGCCTGAGGTGCCCACCGTGGCCGAGGCGGGCCTCAAAGACCTCGAGCTCGAAGTGCTTTATGTGGCGATGGTGCCCACCGCCACGCCCGAGCCTGTCGTGCAACTGCTGCAAAAAGCCTTCAGCGATGCCTTGAAGCGACCCGACACACAAGCCCAGTTGCTCAGCATGGACCTGTTCTACGAAGGCCTGACAGGGGCTGACGCCGCCAAGCGCCTGAGCGATCTGTCGCAGCGCTACGCACGCACCATCAAAGCCACGGGCATGAAAGTCGAATGAGCCTGCCCATGAACACCGCACCACAACGCCCCAACATCATTTTCATCGTGGCCGACGACCTCGGCTTTGCAGACCTGGGCTGCTACGGCGGCCGCGATGCGCAATTCGGCAAGGTCTCGCCTGTGCTCGACCAACTGGCCGCCAATGGCCTCAAGTTCACGCAGGGTTACGCCAACTCGCCCGTGTGTTCGCCCACGCGCTTTGCGCTCATGACGGCGCGCTACCAGTACCGCCTGCGTGGCGGTGCCGACGAGCCCATCAACAGCCGCAGCCGGGGCAGCGCCGTGCTGGGCCTGCCGCCCGAGCACCCCACACTGCCGTCCTTGCTCAAAGCCAGCGGCTACCGCACGGCGCTGATCGGCAAATGGCATCTGGGTTATCCGCCGCACTTCAGCCCCCTCAAGTCGGGTTATGAAGAATTTTTCGGCCCCATGTCGGGCGGTGTGGACTACTTCACGCACTGCGCGTCCAACGGCGCGCACGACCTGTTCACCGGCGAAAACGAAACGCCTGAAGACGGCTACCTGACCGACATGATCTCCCACCGCGCTGTGGACTATGTTGAGCGCATGGCCCCGGGCGCAGCGCAAGGCGTGCCCTTCTTTTTGAGCCTGCATTACACCGCTCCGCACTGGCCCTGGGAAACGCGCGAAGACCATGCGCTTGCGGCTGAAGTGAAAGACAACATCTTTCACCTGCACGGCGGCAACATCCACACCTACCACCGCATGATCCACCACATGGACGAGGGCATTGGTTGGCTGGTCGACGCGCTCAAAAAAACCGGGCAACTCGACAACACCCTGATCGTTTTCACCAGCGACAACGGTGGCGAACGTTTCAGTGACAACTGGCCCCTGGTGGGCGGCAAGATGGACCTGACCGAAGGCGGCATCCGCGTGCCCTGGATCGCCCACTGGCCAGCGGTCATCGCTCCTGGCGACACCTCCACCCAACACTGCATGACCATGGACTGGTCGGCCACCATGGTCGAGCTGGCGGGTGCACAAGCCGATCCAGACCACCCGTTTGACGGTGTGTCGCTCGCTCCCGTGCTGCGCGATGCCCAGCACCAGTTTGATCGCCCTCTGTATTGGCGCATGAACCACCGGGGCCAACGCGCGCTGCGCATGGGAGACTACAAGTACCTGCGGGTGGACGGCAACGATTACCTGTTCAACATCCCGGCCGATGAGCGTGAACGCGCCAATCTGGGTGGACGCCAACCCGAGCGCCTGCAGGCCATGCGCGCTGCGTGGGAAGCCTGGGACGCCACCGTGCCCGCCATCCCCGAAGACGCCACGGTCAGTTTGGGCTACTCGGTCAAAGACATGCCGCAGCGCTGAAATCCAGCAGCTAAGATGGGTCATGGATTTACAGCGCTTTCTGACCTTCCGCCACTGGCCACGGCTCACGCCTGAGCTGACCCGCACCGAAGTGTTGGCCGGGCTGACGGTGGCACTGGTCATGGTGCCGCAGGCCGTGGCCTACGCGGGCTTGGCAGGCATGCCCCTGGTCACCGGGCTTTACGCCTGTCTGGTGCCCGCCTTGCTGGCGGTGCTGTTTGGCAGCGCCTCGCGGCTATCGGTGGGCCCGGCCGCGCTGACCTGCGTGCTAATTGGCGCTTCGCTCACAGGACTGGCCGAACCCGGCTCTGCACAGTGGGTCATGCTGGCAGTTTGGTTGTCCTTGCTGTCAGGAGGCATCCAGTTGCTGTTGGGCTTGGGTAACTATGGTTGGCTCATCAACTTGGTCAGCTCGCCCGTCATGATGGGGTTCACTCAAGCCGCGTCGATTTTGATCATGGCCTCGCAAGTGCCCGCGCTGCTGGGCATCCCTGCCTGGCGCTGGGACGTGCACAGCTGGGGCATTTGGCTCACAGGCTGGCCAGCCCTTTTTGGCTTGGGCAGCTTGGCCGTACTTTTGCTGCTGCGCCGCTTCAAACCCCGCTGGCCCGGGATCATGCTGGTGATGGCGGCGTCCTCTGTGCTGGCCTGTGCGAACAACTACACGCAGCATGGTGCCATCGTGGGCTTGCTGCCTTCGGGCTTACCCAAGCTGTACTGGCCGGAATGGCCAGGTCTGGAAGTGCTCAACCAGTTGTGGGTGCCTGCCATGGTGATTGCACTGGTGAGCTTTCTCGAGACCGCGTCGAGTGCACGCATCGAATGCCAGCGCGACGGCATACGCTGGGATGACAGCACCGAGCTCTTCAGCCAAGGGCTGGCAAAGCTGGCCTCGGCGCTGTCAGGCAGCTTTCCGACCAGCACCTCTTTCTCGCGCTCGGCGCTCATGCTCTACGCAGGTGCCCGCTCAGGCTGGGCGGTGGTGGCCTCGGTCGGATTCGTGCTGCTGGCTTTGCTGATCCTCATGCCCGCGCTGCAATTCGTGCCGCGCTCGGTCATGGCAGCGGCCGTGATCGTGGCGGTGCTCAATTTGTTTCAGCCGCGCCAATTTCTCAAGCTCTGGCGCATTGACCGCGTCGAGACCGCCACGGCCGCTGTGACCTTTGCCATCACGCTGGCCACTGCGCCGCGCATTTACTGGGGTGTCATGGCGGGTGTGCTGCTGGGCCTGAGCCATTTTTTGCACACCCGCTTGCACCCGCGCATCATCGAAGTGGGCCTGCACCCCGATGGCAGCTTGCGTGACCGTCACCTGTGGCAACTGCCCCCACTGGCTCCGGACCTTTACGCCCTGCGCATGGACGCCGAACTCGACTTTGCGGCGGCCAGCAGCTTTGAGCGGGCCATCACCGACCACCTCGCGCTGCATCCCGACACGCGGCATGTTTGCTTGTTCGCACAGCCCATCAACCGCATCGATGCAACAGGCGTAGAGACATTTGGCCAACTGCAAAGGCAACTTGCCAGTCGGGGCATCACCTTGCACATCAGCGGCATCAAGCTGCCCATCGAAAAAGCACTGCAGCGTGCAGGCGAACTGCCCACTGTGCCAGAGCTCAAGCTCTACCGCACCGACGCTGAAGCCTTGCAGGCCCTGAGGCAGTTGTCGCCCCTGCCGGACGACATTGGGGCAGCCTCCATCTGACGGTGCTGCCCCAACGCGCAGCCCCTCGGTTCAGCGCTTTGTGATCCAACGGACGGTGCGTTGGATGGGATTTTTTTAGACTGCTTTCTCCATGGCGGTGGTGACCTGTTCACACGCCAAGGCCAACACTCTGAAAGCCCCCCAATGAAAAACCACACAGACTCTCTCGTCAAAGCCTCCTCTGACATGGGCGCCCACATTTCGGGTGCACTGCAAGAGGCCATGCGCGAAAACACACACGACCTGCACCGCGTGAGCGAACGACTCGCAGACAGCATCAATGAACTGGCCAACAAAGGCAAAGACACCGCTTTGGACATGCAAAACCGTCTAGAAAAAGAAGCCAAGAAAGCCAGCACCACCGCTGAGCACTACATTCAGGACGAACCCTTTAAATCGGTGATGATCGCCGCAGGTGTCGGGGCCGCCGCGGCCGCGCTTGTGTCGATGTGGATCGGCTCACGCGCACGTTGATGCTCAAGCTCTTGTTCAAACTGCTGCTGCGGCCCGAACTGATTTCAATGCATGTTCAGGGCTATGCAGACTTGCTCAGCGAAGAATCGGGGTTGCTCATGCGCTATGTGAGAAACCGGTTCTTGGTCTGTGCCATCGGCTTTACCAGCTTGGTGATGGCCGTCATGTGGGGTGGCGTTGCGCTGATGTTGTGGAGCGCACTGCCCACCGTCGACCCACACCGGGCTTGGGTTCTTTGGGCTTTTCCTCTGGCGTGGCTGGGGGTGTCTTTGGGCTGCTGGGTGACTTACCGCATGTTTGATCGGTCGGTTTTCTTTCCTCGAACGCTTGAGCAAATCCAACTGGACATGCTTGCGATCAGACAAGCGCGCAAAGCATGAGCCACAACACTGAGCAACGCCTGGCGCTGTCGCGCATCTTGATCGCGACAGCGCTGCGCGAACCTACCTGGGTGGTGCTGCTGCAGCGCTGGGTTCAAAGGCGTTTGAGGTGTGTCAAAGCTGCCCACTGCCCAGACCGACACTGACCCGAGATGTTGGGGTTGACCAACAGCGACAAAGAATCCGCCACCATCCGTTCCGACAGCGACGTGTCGGCCGCATTTCGCAAATCAGCCTTTGCTGGCAAACCCGCATGAACGCAGCGCCGCGCGACTGGCTCAAGTTGCACACGGCTGCGTGAAGCCGGTCAATGCAAGCTTGTTATTTCTTGGCCGCCATCCCATAGGCCACGATCGCATTGGCGTGGCCATGGCCCATACCGTGCTCGGCCTTGAGCCAAGCTACCATTTCTATGTGTTTCATGCCCTTGCATGATTTGAGCAAGTCCAGCCAATGCGCGATGGGCTGACCGTATTTCTTTTCGATGGACGGGAAATACGAAGCGGGACCTTTGGGTTTTTCAGGGGTGGTCATGGGGCAGATCTCGTTATGGAAACATTCAGGCTTGATTTTCCATCAAGGCCAAATCCAGCCACATATGGACTTTGGACTTGAAACCATTGGCGGTCCAAACCGCCATGGGCTCGACGCCATAAGGCTGAAATCCCAGGCTTTGATACAGTTGCTCGGCGGCGGCATTGCCTTGTGTCACTTCTAGCTGGAGAACGCGAAGACCTTGACGAGCCATGGCATGCGCAACAGCGGACTGCATCAATTGCCGGGCCAGCCCTTGTCCACGAAAATTTTCATGCACAAACATGGCCACGACCAAGGCTTTGTGGCGCGTCTTCGCTCTGGCAGAAAATTCCAACGAAACTGTGCCCACCAAGGCCTGGCCGGCAAAGGCCCCCCACACAAAAGAAAGATCAGCCGGATCGGCAATGCGGTTGAGCCACCAACTGTCGGGCTGCAAGGCGCGTTCTTGCGGTATAGAAGTGAATGAATCGGCCGCTTGCTCGTAGGCGTGCAACATCAAGGCCTTGTAGGCCATGGCGTTATCGGGGGCGAGAGGGGCTATGTGCATGGTGGTTTGAATGTCAAACGCGTGGGTATCTGTCAACCCGTAAATTGAACCTCGTCATGCGCAATAGCCATGACGCGTGGGCCGAAACTGGAGATGTTGGTGAGCGTGGCATTGTGGTGGGCAATGACTTGCTGCGCGCTGATGGCTGCATTCCCAGCTGAGGTATGTGCACCGGCCACCAGCAGCACCGGGTAACCCAGCGCCAAAGCCTTGCGGGTGGTGGTGTCCACGCAAAACTCGGAATGCATGCCGCAAACCACCAAGTCCTTGATGCCCTGGGTTTGCAATGCTTCATGAAGATCGGTGCGCAAGAACGAATCTGGCGTGGTTTTGCGAATCTGCCGATCACCCGCATCCACCTGCAAGCCTCTCGCCAATTGCCACTCAGGGCTGCCGTGCTCCAAATAGCCCGCTTGTGACTCGTGCTGAATCAAGAAGACCTGAACGCCCACAGCGCGTGCCCGGTGCGTGACCGCGTTGATGCGTTTTATGGTGCCGGGACAATCGTGCGCGGCATCAGGGCCTTCGCACAGGCCTTGTTGAACATCGATGACGAGGTTGGCGGTCTGCAAAAGCACTCCTTTCTGTGCGGTTCTATGTAGCGGCCTGAACTTGCTCGGGAAACTGGCTCCGGCGAATCTCGATTTTTGCGAATGGCACGAAAAAATTCGAGCTTAAGCCGCTGCTTTCGCTGCAGATTGCAGCACCTCGGACGCCCACTGATTCAAGCTCTTGCCTGCTGCTTGTGCCGCCACCAATGCAGCACCATGCGTTTCAGGCGGCACACGCAGCATGAGCTTGCCTGAGGCTGGTTTTTCGGGTGCGATGCCTTGGGCCTTGCAGTCTTCCAAAAAATCATCAATCGCCACTTCAAATTCATTTCGAAGCTCTGACACGGTTAGACCGTGAAAACTGATGATGCAGCGCAGGCCCAAAACACGGCCCACAAAAATGTTGTCCCGCTCATCAAATTCGATGCGGGCCAAATAGTTCTTGTACGTCATGGTGTTCATGGATGGACTCCGATTCTTTCTAACAGCTCACGTACTTCTTCCACTTGATACCGCTTGGCCTCTTTGCCTGGATGGGGACGATGGCAGCGCCATTGCTCATCTCTGAGGGTGATCTTGATGCGGGATCCTTCGCGTTCATGCACAGCACCACCTAAGGCCACCAGCAGCGATTCAATGTCTGCAAAAACCAGCGAGGCCAATGTGGGCTTGGCAAATACAGCACGCAAGGTTCTACGGTGTTTCGTGCTGACACCGGGAATGCTATCAAAAAGTGCAATCATGTCAACACCTTCATTAATGAGTATTTTTATATCCATTAATTATGCGCTGGCTTTGAGATCGACTTTGACTTGATCTAACAGTCATTGGGGTATGACCTTGAGCAACACGCCATGCTGATGAACATGGCTTTCAGGCGTTGACGATCCACCCCTCCAGCGGATCAAACGGCGGCAAGCCGTATTGCGGATGCCCCGCCTCGTGTTGATGCTGCGCCCAGGCCGCTTGCATCAGGCACAGGGCGGCATCCAGCGCGTCGCCGCTGGCATCGTCGGCCAGGCGGCCCAGCAGGGCGTTGCTGGCCACCAAGCGCAGGCCCAGGCGGGTTTGGCCGCGTTCCAGCGCACCCAGCAGTTCGCGCCGGGCCATCAAGCGTTCAGGCGTTTGCTTGGCTTTGTCGTCGCTTTTGTAGCTGGTGTTGCCCAGCACATCTCGCGCCAGCAGCCCGGGGTAGGCCTCCAGCGCGACGCGGCGTGTGTCACCTGTGCGCAGGCCGGGCAGGTGCGCACCCGCTTGGCGCAGCAGGGGCACGCCCGCGTGCAGCATGTAGGCCACAGGTGGGTTGACCCATTTCATGGACGGGCTGGAACCTGCAGGCTTGTCGGTGGCGCGGTGCGCAAACTTGCCGCCCACGGGGCGGGCATTGCAAAACGCCGCAAACTGCTCGCGAATTTGGGGGCGCTCCAAGGCACAGTAGTGGTCCATGCAGGCGGCCCAGTCGATGGGCCAGCCCAGGTTTTCGACCAACTCACGCGGCAGACCAAAAGGCAAGTCAAAACCACCCACCCAGTCGGCAGGCTGCGCCAGCCAGTCGCCAAACGCCGACAAGGTTTCAAAGGTCTGCAGAGCTTGCAGTTGCACCCTGCCCTGCCGGGCTTGGCCCAGCGCCAGAACGATGGGTTTGCGCTTGCTGGGGCTGCTGGAGAAATCGCAGCCGATGAGGTTCATGGTTCAGATCGCGACGAGGGCGTCGCTCCTACAAAGCTCAGGCGCGACCGATGATGGACGCGGTGGCCATCAATTCTTCAAGCAGGGCGAGTGAAACTTTGCCCGACACGCTGTAAGGGTCCAGCTCAGCACGCTCGGAATATTTGAGCAAGATGTTGGTGTTGACGCGCGAAGCGTCCACTTGGCCCATGCTCCAGCCGCCAAAGCGGCGTTCAGGGATTTCTTCGTAGTGCAGCAAGACCACGTCTTTGTGGCGCGCGTCTTTCTGGATGTGACCATAAAGTTCGCTCACGGCATTGCGCCCGCCTTCGATGGCCTGCAAAAAGATGCCACCGCCGTAGCACAGGATGCCTGTGATGCCAGTCGCCGGATTGAACTGGCGAGACTGGCTCATGATGGACTCGATGGTCTCCGCGCGGCTGTCCACAGCGCGGCTGGCGTAAAGCAGGCGTACCAACATGGTCAATTCTTTCCAGGTATCAAAGACAAAAATTCACGGCGCAAATTCGGATCCTTGAGGAAGGCACCGCGCATGACCGAGTTGATCATCTTGCTGTCCATGTCCTTCACGCCGCGCCAGCCCATGCAGTAATGGCTCGCTTCCATCACGATGGCCAGGCCGTCGGGTTGGGTTTTGCGTTGGATCAAATCGGCCAGTTGCACCACGGCTTCTTCTTGAATCTGTGGGCGACCCATGATCCATTCGGCAAGGCGCGCGTATTTGGAAAGACCGATCACGTTGGTGTGTTCATTGGGCATCACACCGATCCAAATCTTGCCGATCACGGGGCAAAAGTGGTGGCTGCAAGCGCTGCGCACAGTGATGGGGCCAACGATCATCAGCTCATTGAGGTGCTCTGCATTGGGGAATTCGGTGATCTGAGGACCTTCCAAATAACGGCCCTTGAACACTTCCTTCAAATACATTTTGGCCACACGGCGGGCTGTCTCGCCCGTGTTGTGGTCGTTCACGGTGTCAATCACCAAGCTGTCGAGCACGCCTGCCATTTTGTCGGCGACCTCATCGAGCAGCAGATCGAGTTCACCGGGCTCAATGAATTCAGCAATGTTGTCGTTGGCGTGAAAGCGTTTGCGGGCGGCGTTGATGCGCTCACGGATCTTGACGGAAACGGGAACGCCTTCGTCATCGGGCGCAGCGGCAGAAGCAGTCATGGCATCTGGGGTTTTCATTAACATCCGGTGATCCTAACAGCGAACGGCTACCGGCCTGAAAGTGAGGTTTTATCCCGCCGGGGCTCAGTAACGCAGGCCACTGACCGCGATCATCAAACGCATCACCCCGTAGGCGATCAAATCGCGCACCCGCTGATGCCATGGGCGGCGCAAATAATGAGCGGGGTCAATCGGCGTACTTTCCTCCTCCATGGCCTGCACCAGGCGGCGGTGCAGTTGCGCGGCAAACGTGCGGTCGGCCACCACCACATTGGCCTCGCGGGCGAGCAAGAGGCTCAGCGGGTCCAAGTTGGAAGACCCCACGGTGGCCCAAGGGCGGTCGTTGTCCGGGTCGATCACGGCCACTTTGGCATGCAGAAAGCTGGCGTTGTACTCACTGATTTCCACGCCAGCGGCCAGCAAAGCGCCGTAAACCGGACGCGCAGCGTGGTACTGCATGAAGAACTCATAGCGCCCTTGCAGCAGCAGCCGCACTCGCACGCCACGGCGGGCGGCGTGGATCAAAGCCTTGCGCAATCGCCGCCCAGGCAAAAAATAGGCATTGGCAATCACGATTTCGTGCCGGGCCATGCCAATGGCCTTGAGGTAAGCCCGCTCGATCTGGCTGCGGTTCAGCACGTTGTCACGCATCAGCAAACCCGCCCGGGCTTTGATCTGGTCGGGCTCGACGTCTTCGTCTGCTTGCGTCCAGGGCAGGTGCAAACCCGCTGCCCGAAAAGAACTGAAGGCCTCCGGGAAATTGTGCTGGCGCACATGGCGCACCGCCAGCAAGCGCCACCACAGCTGGGTCATGGTTTCCTGCACCTGCTGCACCAGCGCGCCTCGGGCATGGACAGCAAAATCCAGGCGCGGCTTTTCCAGTACCCCAAAGCGCGGGTCGTACCAGTCGTCCAAGATGTTGATGCCACCGCAAAACGCCTGCAACCCATCCACCACGCAAAGCTTGCGGTGCAGCCGACGCCACCGGCTGGGGATCAGCAATCCCAGCGTTCCCAGGGGCGAGTACACCCGACAAATCACCCCAGCACGCTCAAACCGCGCAGCCCATTCGAGAGGCAAGCGCCCGGTGCCCACCCCGTCAACCACCAGCCACACGCGCACGCCGCGTGCAGCCGCTCGCTCCAAGGCTTCGGCCAAGAGCACCGCACCGCCATGAAAATCAAAAATGTAAGTTTCCATCTGCACCTGAGAGAGGGCGCGGTCAACCGCAGCGATCACCGCTTGGAAATACGCCGCACCGCCTTCGATCAAGCGGATCTGGTGGCCATCGCGCAAAGGGGCAGCGTGCGACATGCTCAGGCGTTCAAAGCAAACTCGGCCACCAGCGGCAAGTGGTCGGACATGCGCCGCCAAATGCGGCCACTGGGCACCATGGCCCCCAAGGGCTGCAAGCCGCGCACATACACATGGTCGAGCTGGTTCAGCGGCAAACGCGAGGGGTAAGTGGGTGTGGGTTGCTCGCGCCACTCTTTGAAGCCCGCATGCGCCATGCGCTGACCCAAGCCCGTGCCCCAGTCGTTGAAGTCACCCGCCACCAGCACCGGGGCATCGGCAGGCATTTCGCGGTCAATGAACAGCAACATCTGTTCGGTCTGGCGCACGCGGCTGGCGGGCACCAACCCCAGGTGGACCACCACCACATGCACGGTGCGCCCCGAGAACTGGACCTGTGCATGCAACAAGCCACGCTGCTCAAAGCGGTGATCGGACATGTCCTCGTGCTGGTGCGACAGCACGGGCCAGCGCGAGAGCAAGGCATTGCCGTGCTCGCCGTGGCGCGTGACGGCGTTGGTGCGGTAGACCGACTCGTAGCCTTCGGGCGCCAAAAACTCGGCCTGCGGCAAATCGGGCCAATGGGCAAATCGCCGCTGTTCGCGTCGGTTGGCAAAGCGCACCTCTTGCAGGCACACCAAGTCGGCATCGAGCTGCTCCACAGCATGCCCGATGTTGTGGATTTCAAGCCGCCGCACAGGCCCCAGGCCCTGCACGCCCTTGTGGATGTTCCAGGTCGCGACGCGCAAGATGTCTTGGCTCATGCGCTCAAGCCTGCAAAGCGCGGCAGCATCAAAATGGCCTCGGCGTTGGACGGCGAAAAACACACATCGGCTGCCGCGTGCCATGGCAGCCATTGCAGCTCAGTGTGCTCGGCCGGGTTGAGCATGACCGGGGTGCCTTGCGGCACACGCAGGCCAAACACCCGCTCGGTGTTGCGGCTCACATGGGGCGCGTAGCGCCATCGCCAGGCGGGGTAGATGTCGTAAATGTTTTCGAGCTGCCAGTCGTGCAGCAGGCACTGCGGGTGGCTGGCGTCGATGCCGGTTTCTTCGAGCACCTCGCGCCGGGCCGTCTCGTGCCAATCTTCGCTGTCAAAGTCTTTGCTGCCGGTGACCGACTGCCAAGTGCCCGCATCGGTGCGGCGTATCAACAGCACATCGTGCGCCGGGGTGTGGATCACCACCAGCACGGATTGCGGAATTTTGTAGGTCAAAGAGGTCACACCAGCCATTCTAGGCAGCCTGCGCCTTGACCGCTGCGAACACCCACGCACTGACGTCAGAACCGGTCAGCGTTCATCACCTTGGTCCAAGCCGCCACGAAGTCCCTGGCCAACTTTTCGCGGTTGTCGTTTTGGGCGTAAACCTCGGCATAAGCGCGCAAGATCGCGTTGGAGCCAAAAACCAGGTCTACCCGTGTCGCCGTCCACTTGACTTGGCCTGTCTTGCGGTGACAAATGTCGTAAGAATTTTTGCCGGTGGGCTTCCATTGGAAAGCCATGTCGGTCAGGTTGACGAAAAAGTCGTTCGACAGCACGCCCACACGGTCCGTGAACACGCCTTGCTGTGTGCCGCCATGGTTGGTGCCCAGCACACGCATGCCGCCCAGCAAAACCGTCATCTCAGGGGCGGTCAGGCCCATGAGTTGTGCGCGGTCGAGCAGCAGTTCTTCCGGGCTGACCGCACAGTTCTTTGGCGCCCAGTTGCGGAATCCATCGTGGATCGGTTCAAGCACTGCAAACGACTCGGCATCGGTCATGGCCTCGGTGGCGTCGCCACGGCCAGGCATGAACGGGACCGGGATCTGGAAGCCACCCGCCCTGAGAGCCCTCTGCACGCCCACATTGCCTGCCAGCACGATCACATCGGCCACACTGGCACCACTGCTTTTGGCAATGGCTTCAATCACCTGTTGCACTTTGGCCAATCGGGCAGGCTCGTTGCCCTCCCAGCTCTTTTGCGGGGCCAAACGGATGCGCGCGCCGTTGGCGCCCCCTCGCTTGTCTGAATGGCGGAAGGTTCGCGCACTGTCCCAAGCGGTGGTGACCATCTCGCTCAAGCTCAAACCACTGGCGGCGATTTGGGCCTTGACCGCTGCCACATCGTAGTCGGCCTGCCCCACGGGCACGGGGTCTTGCCAGATCAGGTCTTCTTGCGGCACCTCAGGACCGATGTAACGGGCTTTGGGGCCCAGATCGCGGTGGGTCAGCTTGAACCAGGCGCGCGCAAAGACTTGGGTGAAGTACGCCGGGTCTTTGTGAAAACGCTCACAAATCACACGGTAAGCAGGGTCCATTTTCATGGCCATGTCGGCATCGGTCATCATCGGCTGCACTCGAATCGACGGGTCCTCCACATCGACCGGCATGTCTTCGGGCTGGATGTGGATCGGCTTCCACTGATGGGCACCTGCCGGGCTCTTGGTCAGCGCCCAGTCGAGGTTCAGCAACATGCGAAAGTAGCCGTTGTCCCACTGGGTAGGGTGCGTCGTCCACGCGCCTTCAAGCCCGCTGGTCACGGCGTCGCGGCCCACGCTCCGGCTGCTGTGGTTCATCCAGCCAAAGCCTTGCTCTTGTAATTCAGCACCTTCAGGCGCGGGACCGAGCTTTTGCGCGCTGCCGTTGCCGTGGGCTTTGCCCACCGTGTGACCTCCTGCCGTGAGTGCGACGGTCTCTTCGTCATTCATGGCCATGCGCGCAAAGGTCAGGCGCACGTCTTGGGCAGTGCGCAACGGGTCAGGCTGGCCATTGACCCCTTCGGGGTTCACATAGACCAAGCCCATTTGCACAGCTGCCAGCGGGTTGTCGAGCGACTCGCGCTTGTCGCTTTCGTAGCGGTTCGAACCCAACCACTGTTTTTCGGAGCCCCAGTCAATGTCTTTCTCGGGGTGCCAGATGTCTTCGCGGCCAAATGAAAATCCAAAGGTCTTGAGGCCCATCGACTCGTATGCCACGTTGCCCGCCAAAATCATCAGGTCGGCCCAACTGAGGCGGTTGCCGTATTTCTTTTTGATGGGCCAGAGCAAGCGGCGCGCTTTGTCCAAGTTGGTGTTGTCAGGCCAAGAGTTGAGCGGTGCAAAGCGCTGGTTGCCGGTGCCCGCGCCACCACGGCCATCTGCGATGCGGTAGGTGCCCGCCGAATGCCAGGCCATGCGGATCATCAAGCCACCATAGTGCCCCCAATCGGCGGGCCACCAATCCTGGCTGTCGGTCATCAGCGCCGTCAAATCCTTTTTGAGCGCAGGTACGTCCAGTTTTTTGACTTCTTCGCGGTAATTGAAGTCTGGCCCCAGAGGGTTGGTTTTGGTGTCGTGCTGGTGCAGGATGTCCAAGTTCAGCGCCATGGGCCACCAAGCCCGGTTGGCGCTGGCAGAGGCCGCATTGGTGGTGGCACCGTGCATGACGGGGCATTGGCCAGCGGTGGTGGCGTCGGTGGTCATGGGTGTGTTCCTTTGTGGGGGTGTTTCGAGGCGCGGAATTGGCAACGAGTGCCTTGCGGGAACACGCTGTCGTCGGTCAAAGGAAGGGCCTGTCAAAGGCAGAAAACCATTCTAGGCAGCCCACACCCGCCCGGTCTGTGGTCTGGTCAACGCCCACCCAGAAAACGCCATAACCATGGCCGTCAAAACTTTGCTGAAAATGCTTGACCGCACCCCAGAAAAGGGCCATGAAGGTCTTGGCCGCTCGAGGGGTGGCGGCCAGCCGATCACAAAGGCAGTGAAGCCTTGATGCCCACCGTGGTGTTGCGTGGCAGGCCGGGTTCAAAGAACTGCGAGCTGGCTTGGTTGACGATGAGCGAGCCCACGTAACGGCGGTCAAGCAGGTTGTCGACGCCGGCATACACCTCGATCCGACCCGCACCGACTTGGTAGCGCTGGCGGATCTTGGCGTTGACCAAACTGTAGCCCGCTGCGCTGGCTGCCGGGTCGTTGGCGTCGCTGGCCCAGATGCGTGAGCGAGAAACCCAGTCGAGCGAGGCTTGCATGCCCAAAGGCGCTTTGGCCCCAAAGCCTTGCGCCGCCCATTGCAACGACGCAAACAGTTGCTGCTCAGGAATGCCTGGCATGGCTTTACCCGCAGGCACGGTTTTGTCGGTGTAGACAGGTTTGGTGGATGGGCCCGTTTTGGCGGTGGTGGTGAAGTCGCTGGCGTATGTGGCTTCCATCCAGGTGGCAGACAGCTGCGCACGCCACTGCTCGGCCAGCTTGGCGCGCCAGGCCAGCTCCAGGCCTTGGCGCAGCGTCTGCGCCGCATTGGTGTAAGCGGTCTTGCCTGATTCGGAGAGGGCCGTCACGATCTCACGCTCGGTCTGGATGTGGAAGACCGCAGCGTCCAGGCGCATGTCGCGCGTGGGTGTCCATTTGACGCCGACTTCTTTGTGCTGGCTTTGCGAGGCGAACAGGTTGGGGTTGAACTGGCCCACCACCGAGCGGGTGTTGCCCGCGCCGGTCACGGCATAGGCGGCTTCGGCCAAGGTGGGGGTTTCAAAGCCACGGCCCCAGTTGGCGTAGACGTTGAGTTGTTCGCTGGCGTGCCATGTGGCGCCCAGCACGGGGCTGGTGGCCGCGTAGTTCACCGAACCCGACCCATTGGGGTCGGTGGCGGTCACAGGCATGTCGTCGCGGCTCTTGAGGTCCACGCTGCTGCGGCGCACACCCGCGGTCAATGTCCAGGGCGAGCCTGCCAAGTTAGGCAGGTGCCAGTTCAGCTGCGCGAACAGGTCGCGGTTGCTGGCTTCGTTGTATTCGTTGCGGGTGATCGCACCGGTTTTTTCTCCGGCAAGGGTGGCACCGCCTTGGCGCTGCTCGCCCGATTGGTCGGCGTCCAAGCCCACCACCCAGTCGATCTTGTCGCCGGCATCGGTGCGCGCTTTGCCATTGAGTTGCAGGCCTAGGCCTTTGAACTCGCGGGCCAAGCCCACCCAAGTGCCGGCAGTGGCGCTGCTGGCCTGGTATTGCAGGTTGTCGCGTGTGCCTGTGTAGGCGCGCGCTTGCAGGCGCAGGTTGTCGCTGAAGCGGTGTTCAAGCACCGCGCCCAATTGGTTTTGCGAAACGATTTTGCGCGTGCGGTTTTCCAGCGCAAAGTTGCCAGGCAACTGGGGGTTTCGGGCAAGATCCTCGGCTTTGAGACCCAAAGGGTCCATGGCATAAGGCATGTCGAATGCGCTGGCGATCAGCTTCAGGCGTGTGCTGTCTTGCAAGTCGGCGGTGAGCACACCATTGAATTGTTTGCGCTCTGCACCACTGTTGGTGCGGTATCCGTCGGTGTGGAAGGTGCTGTAGTCGGCCACCAAACCCACGGCGCCTGTGCGGCCACTGGCTTGCCAGTCGGTGCGGCGCAGGCCGTAGCTGCCCAAGGTGACTTGCCCGTCGACCTGCGGCTGCGCGCCTGCTTCGCGTGTGGTGGTCTGGATGACGCCTCCGGCCGAGTTGCCATAGAGCTGCGCCAGTGGTCCCGTGAGCACTTCGATGCGCTCGGCAGACGTCAAGCTGACTGTCGAGGCTTGGCCTTGCCCATCAGGGGTGGTGGCCGGAATGCCGTCGGTGATCAGGCGGATGCCGCGCAGGCCAAAGGGCGCACGGGCACCAAAACCACGAATGGAGATTTGCACGTCCTGGGCATAGTTGTTGCGGTTGAGCGCCACCACACCGGGCACCTGGCTCAGCGCCTCGGACAAGTTGACCTGCGGGCCCGCATTGCGGATGGCTTCGCCGTCAATCACCGACACCGAAGCGGGGGCATCGAGTTGACGCTGCAACATGCGGCCGCTTTGGACCATGACCTCATCGGTGCTTTGGGCGTGCGCTGTGGCGCTCAACAAACCCAGCACACCACTCCAATAAATACGGGTTTTCATTTTTTAAATCCTGGGCCATGATGGCGTTCGATGCCGCTGCCTGCGGCTTGGGTTCAAGGCAATTCGACCGAAACCTTGATGGCACTGTACCAAGCGGCCAGTTGCGTGATTTCAGCGTCGGTCAGGGGTTTGGCGATCAAGCCCATGACCTCGTTTTGACGTTTGCCGCTGCGGTAATTCTTGAGTTGTTCGCTCACATAAAACGCCTGCTGGCCCGCCAGGTTGGGGGCGTTGGGCAGCGTGGCAACCCCGTTAGGGCCATGGCACAAAGCGCAAGCCACATCGGCTTTGGCGCGACCAGCGCTCACATCGTCGGCATGGCAACTCAAGCTCGCCGCCATCAAACACACCCATAAAATATTTTTCATATCTCAAACCTCAATGAACGGGGCCTCGCATGGAGGCCCCGAAGCTCAAACGATACAGGCTGTCGGCTTGCAGCTTGGGCCTGTACCCATGCCGATCAATTACCGGCGTAGCTGATGCGATAGATGGCGCCAGCGTAGTCGTCAGACACCAGGATGGAGCCGTCAGGCAGGTTGGCCACGTCCACAGGACGCGCCAAAGCACGGCCCGTGACTTTGTCCAGGAAACCATCGGCAAAAACTTCCGATGCACCTGCTGTGCCATCGGCTTTGATCGGCACGTAGTTGATCAGGTAACCGCTGGGTGTCGTGCGGTTCCATGAACCGTGCGAAGCCACGAACAGACCGCCTTGGTACTTCGCAGGGAAGGCCTTGCCGGTGTAGTGTGTCAAGCCCAGTTGCGCTTGGTGCGCAGGGAACTCGACTTGAGGGTAGATCGCGCCAGCAGGCTCTTTCATGTCCTTGAGGTCAGGTGCTGCAGCAGAGCCGGCGACCTTGAAGCGGCCGTTGTAATAAGGGAAGCCGAAGTGCTCGCCTGCCTTGGTGAGCTTGTTCAACTCGCCTGGTGGGATGTCGTCACCCAAGCCGTCGACCTGGTTGTCTGTGGCCCAGATGTCACCCTTGGGTCCGATGGTGATGCCGGCAGGGTTGCGCATGCCCTTGGAGTACACAGTGCGACCGGAACCGTCCAGGCCATTGAAACGCAGAACGCCACCAATGCCCAGTTGTTCGTACAACTCGACTTTGTCTTTGGGCTGTACGTTATAAGGCTGACCCATGGTCACATAGATCTTGCCATCGCTGGCGACCTTGCAAACGCGGCCAGTGTGGTTGAACGATTGCTCCTCTACAGGGATCAATTTGCCCTCGGGAACGATCATGTCGACCGCAACGTCAGGACCTTCATAGAAGTATTCAGCCGCAGGAAAATGCATGATGCGGTTGGATTCAGCCACCACAAGGAAGCCGTCTTTGGTGAAGCACACACCGTTGGGGTTGCTGAATTTGATGGAAGGCGCGAATGCCTTGACTTCAGTCGCTGCATCACCGTTGTTGCGGTTGGTCACAGCCCACACAGTGGTTTTGCGTGTGCCGACAAACAGCATGTTGGTCGAAGGCGCGACGGCCATGTAGCGCGCATCGGGCACCACGGCGTAGAGGTCAATCTTGAAACCGTCAGGGAGTTTGACTTTTTTCAGGTTGGCACGAATGGCATCCGCGTTTTTGCCTTCTTGTGGCACGACCGGGATATTCATGCTGGTCGCCGTATTGCCCATGCGTTGAAGTGTCGACAAATTCTTGTCTTGGGCAGAAGCGTTGGTGGCAGCCAAGGCTGCAACAGCCAGGGTCAGCGCGGAGAGTTTGATCAAGTTCACAAGGCACCTTTAATCAGTAGAAGGGAACATTCCCTGCACGCATCTTAAGTTTGGGCATGCGCCGTAAAGACCTAGCAGTAACCCTATAGAACGGGGCAAAACAGACACGCATGTGACTACCTTGGGGGGTAAACTGAAATTAATTCCAAGCCTCTCGGAAATAAATTTGATCAGCAATTTGAGATCTCAATTTCAAACAGAAAATTCCCATAATTTCACGAATTAAAACGGCACACTTTCGCCAGCCGTTCACCTCTGAGACGCTTTCTCGAACAAGTCCACCTTCACCACTTCGGCATGCTCCAACAAACATTTCACACCCCGCTGCGCCAGAAGGTGCTCCAGATTCAAAGGCTGACCGGTGGCCCGCACAGCACGCAGCTTTTTACCGATCAAGACGTTCAAATTCCGGCAGGCCTGACGGCGGTCACAGGCGACGAAGGCACAGGCAAGACCAGCCTGCTGAGACTGCTCGCAGGCGATTTGCCTTTGCAAACGGGCACACGGCCTGCCGTGGACGCCCTGTGGCTCAACCTGAGCTTGCCAGGCCACGACGAGGACACCCCTGAGCAAGTCTGGGCAGCCCTTCACAAGCAGTGCCCCCAGTGGAGCGCGGTTCTGCAAGCCGCTTTGGTGCAGGCCCTGAGCCTGCAAGTGCACCTGGATAAAAAACTGTTCATGCTGTCCACGGGCAGCCGCCGCAAGGTGGGGCTGGTGGCCTTGCTGTCGTGTGGCGCCACCCTCACCTGCATTGACCAGCCTTACGTGTCGCTGGACCAGGTGTCCATTCAGGTGGTGCGGGACTTCTTGAACGACATGGCAGATCACCCGACGCGGGCCTGGTTGGTGGCCGACTACGAGGCCGATCCGGATGTGGACTGGCAAAGCGCCATCGCCTTGAGTTGAAGCCATGCCTCACAAGAAACGCCACCCGAAGGTGGCGTTTTTTGTTTCAGGGCAAGAGCAATCAGGCCGCCTTGATGCCGTCCGGGTTGCGCAAACGGATGTGCAACTCGCGCAGCTGCTTGTCGTCCACCACGCTGGGGGCCTGGGTCAGCAGGCACTGGGCGCGTTGTGTTTTGGGGAAGGCGATCACGTCGCGTATGGACTCGGCCTTGGTCATCAAGGTCACGATGCGGTCCAGGCCAAAGGCCAGACCACCGTGTGGCGGCGCGCCGTATTGCAGCGCGTCCAGCAAAAAGCCGAACTTGAGTTGGGCATCTTCAGGGGTGATTTTGAGCGCGTCAAACACCTTTTGCTGAACATCAGCGCGGTGGATACGCACCGAGCCGCCGCCCATTTCCCAACCGTTCAAGACCATGTCATAGCCTTGCGAGATGCACTTCTCGGGGGCAGTGACCATCCAGTCTTCGTGGCCGGCTTTGGGCGCGGTGAAGGGGTGGTGAACCGCGGTGTATCGCTGGTTTTCTTCGTCGTATTCAAACATCGGGAAGTCCACCACCCACAGCGGTGCCCAGCGGTCTTCAAACAGGCCGTTGGCTTTGCCGAACACGCTGTGGCCGATCTTGATGCGCAGTGCGCCGATGGCGTCGTTGACGATTTTTTCTTTGTCAGCACCAAAGAAAATCAGGTCACCGTTTTGGGCACCTGAGCGCTCGAGCACGGCATTCAGGGCCGTGTCGTGGATGTTTTTCACGATGGGCGACTGCAGGCCTTCACGGCCTTTGGACAGGTCGTTGACACGGATGTAGGCCAGGCCCTTGGCGCCGTAGATCTTGACGAACTCGGTGTATGCGTCGATCTCGCCACGGCTGATGCCGCCGCCTTCGACAGAACCACCGGGCACGCGCAAGGCCACCACGCGACCGCCCTTCATGTTGGCAGCGCCCGAGAACACTTTGAAGTCCACATCGCCCATGACGTCGGTCACCTCGGTGAACTGCAACTTCACACGCAGGTCGGGCTTGTCGGAGCCATAGATGTGCATCGCATCTTGGTACGTCATGATCGGGAACTCGCCCAAGTCGACGCCGATGGTCTTGGTGAAGACACGTTTGATCATGCCCTGGAACATGTCGCGGATTTCTTCTTCGGTCAGGAACGATGTTTCGATATCGATCTGGGTGAATTCGGGCTGGCGGTCAGCGCGCAAGTCTTCGTCGCGGAAGCACTTGGTGATTTGGTAGTACCGGTCGTAGCCCGCCACCATCAAGAGCTGCTTGAACAGCTGGGGCGACTGGGGCAGCGCGAAAAAATGGCTATCGTGCACACGGCTGGGCACCAGGTAGTCGCGGGCACCTTCGGGCGTGCTCTTGGTGAGCATCGGGGTTTCGATGTCGATGAAGCCGTTTTCGTCGAGGTACTTGCGCACTTCCATGGCCACTTTGTAGCGCAGCATCAGGTTGTTTTGCATGTAAGGGCGGCGCAGGTCCAGCACGCGGTGGGTGAGGCGCGTGGTCTCCGACAGGTTCTCGTCATCGAGCAAAAATGGCGGTGTCACCGAGGGGTTGAGCACCGTCATGGCATGGCACAAGATTTCGATCTTGCCGCTTTGGAGGCCTTCGTTGGTCGTGCCCTCAGGGCGAGCACGCACCAAGCCTGTGATCTGCACGCAGAACTCATTGCGCAGGTCTTCAGCCACCTCGAAGGTGTCGGCGCGGTCGGGGTCGCACACCACTTGCACGTAACCTTCGCGGTCGCGCAGGTCCACAAAAATCACTCCGCCGTGGTCACGGCGACGGTTGACCCAACCGCACAGGGTCACGGTTTGACCCATCTGGGCTTCGGTCACCAGACCGCAATAGTGGGAACGCATGGAGGACATGTTTGTCGCTTTCTATATTTCGAGAATGGGCAGCACGCTGGCGGCCTAGAGGTTCACAAATTTGCAGGGGCAGCAGTGGCTGGCAAGGCATCAAGCCCGCCGGGCACCACCACCCCCATCGAGATGATGTATTTCAGGGCGTCATCGACCGACATGTCGAGTTCGATGACGTCGGCTTGGGGCATCATCAAAAAGAAGCCCGATGTGGGGTTGGGGGTTGTAGGCACATACACACTGACCAGGGGTTGCCCCAAGTGCTTGGCCACTTCGCCGCCGGGGGTGCCGGTCAAAAAGGCGATGGTCCAAGAGCCTTGGCGGGGGTATTGCACCAGCAAAGCTTTGGAAAACGCATTGCCGCTGCCCGAAAACAAGGTGTCTGCCACCTGTTTGACGCTGGTGTAAATCGTGCGCACCACCGGGATGCGGTTCATCAGGTTGTCCCACTGGCGCAGCAGCCATTGGCCAAAAATATTGGCCACAAAAACGCCTGTGGCAAAAATCACGATCGCCACCAGCATCACGCCCAGACCGGGCACGCCGCGCAGGAACTCCGCCAGCGTGTGCATGCCGGGAATCAAAGCATCGGCCGCATACAAAATGGCCAAAAAGATGCTGTCCAGCAAGCCCACCAGCCAAGTCAGGACCCAGACGGTGATGCCCATGGGCAACCACACCAACAGGCCGGTGATGAAGTACTGTTTGAAGCTGCGTTGTTTCATGGGGGCGATCCAGGGTGGGCCATCAGGCCATCAATGGCAGGCACAAGAGGTGCCGCAGCTCGCCGCAGATGCGGTCGTGGCAGTGGGCGCGGAAGCCGTCGATGCGGAGGCATCAGAGGCGGGTGGGGCAGAATCGGCGGCCGGGGGCAGACACGGCAGCAGCGCCTGAAGCGCCGCCGCCCTTGAAGTCGGTGGCGTACCAGCCTGAGCCCTTGAGCTGAAAGCCTGGGGCACTCAGCTGCTTGCTGAACTTGGGGGCACCGCAAGCTGGGCAATCGGTCAGGGAGGCGTCGGAAATTTTTTGCAGAACATCCTTGGCATGTCCGCAGGACTCACACTTGTAGGCGTAAATGGGCATGTTGGGGGCTCTTGAAGTGTCGTGGATAGATAACCCTCAATTATAGGCGGGGGCTGCCCCATCAAGCCCCCCGGCTGGCCGCCTCAGGCTTCGCCAACCCATTTGTGGTGCGGGGCGTGCTGGTTGAGGATCGCCTGGGGGGCCAAAGAGCCCAACCACATGCCCGCCAAACTGGCCAATACGCCCGCCAACTGGGCCGGGAATTGCTCACCGGCAGGGGTGAACATGAACACGAGCCAAGTGAAAAGGCCCAAGACGATGGACAACAAGGCGCCTTGGGTGGTGGCGCGTGGCCAGTACAAACCAAATGCCAAGGGCACAAAGGCCCCAACCAGAGTGACTTGGTAAGCGCCAGAGACCATTTCGTAGATGGAGCTGCCCTGCATGGCGATGGCATAAGCCAGCACCACAGCGCTGAACACCAGCACCGTGACCCGCATGGCCCTCAGCTCTTGCTTGTCGGACTGGTGGGGGCGGAACTGACGCCAGATGTTTTCCGTGAAGGTCACGCTGGGGGCCAACAAAGTGGCCGAGGCACAGGATTTGATGGCCGAGAGCAAGGCCCCAAAGAACAACACCTGCATGATGAAGGGCATCTGTTGCATCACCAGCGTGGGCAAGACTTTTTGTGGGTCTTCCTTGATCAGTTGGGCGGCTTGCTCGGGCATGATGATCAGGGCACTGACCACCAGGAACATGGGCACAAACGCGAACAGGATGTAGAACACCCCGCCAATGACCGGGCCTCGGGTGGCGGCGTATTCGTTGTTGGCCGACATAACGCGTTGGAACACGTCTTGCTGCGGGATCGAGCCCAGCATCATGGTGATGGCCGAAGCGATGAAGAAAACAATGTCGTGGAAGTTGGGCTCGGGCCAAAACTTGAACATGTCCTGACTCACGGCCAGGGCGATGACCTTGTCTGCCCCACCCGCCTGGTGACCTGCAAACACCGCCAAAATGGTCAAGCCCGCAACCAGAATGATCATCTGGATGAAATCGGTGATGGCCACCGACCACATGCCGCCAAACAACGTGTAGGCCAAGATCGACACCACCCCAATGGCCATGCCCACGGGCATGCTGACCACACCGCCAGACAGCACATTGAACACCAGCCCGAGCGCCGTGACCTGCGCCGAGACCCAGCCCAAATAGCTGACCATGATGATGAGCGAGCAGATGACCTCGACGCTGCGGCCGTAACGCTCACGAAAATAATCGCTGATGGTCAGCAGGTTCATGCGGTAGAGCCGTGCCGCAAAGAACAGGCCCACAAGAATCAGGCAGCTGCCCGCACCAAACGGGTCTTCGACCACGCTGCCCAGTCCGTTGTTGACGAACTTGGCTGGAATGCCCAGCACCGTCTCGGAGCCAAACCAGGTCGCAAAGGTGGTGGTGACGATCATGGTGATCGGCAAGTGCCGTCCGGCGATGGCGAAATCTGCCGTGTTTTTCACGCGTTTGGCAGCGACCAGACCGATCGCTATGGTCACCAACAGGTAAGCAATCACGAGAGTGAGCAGCATTCCAATTCTCCAGCTCCAAACATCAAAGGTACAACTGCACGTGGGCCCACACTTGCAGCAAAAGCAAACTGACCACAAAGCCGATGGTCAAGTACAGCAGGATTTGCAGCAGGCTGTTGGTGCGCCGTTGCTCGGCCAGCAGCAAGTCGAGCTGCTTGCGGTCGTTGCGTTGAGGGATTTTCAGGTAGTCGTGCAACAAGCGCGGCAATTGGGGCAACAACTTGGCGTAATGCGGGGCCTGCGCCTTGAGTTCTTCCCACAGTTTCTTGGGGCCGATTTGCTCGAGCATCCATTTCTCAAGGAAAGGCTTGGCTGTGCTCCACAGGTCCAATTCGGGGTCCAGTTGGCGACCCAAGCCTTCGATGTTGAGCAGGGTTTTTTGCAGCAACACCAATTGCGGTTGGATCTCGACTTGAAAGCGGCGCGAGGTTTGGAACAGGCGCATCAGCACCATGCCCAAAGAAATTTCTTTGAGCGGTCGGTCAAAGTACGGTTCGCACACCGCGCGGATCGCCGCTTCGAGTTCGTCCACACGGGTGTCGTTGGGCACCCAACCGGACTCGATGTGCAGCTCGGCCACGCGTTTGTAATCACGGCGAAAGAAGGCCGTGAAATTTTGCGCCAGGTATTCCTTGTCGAACTCGGTCAGCGTGCCCACGATGCCAAAGTCGAGCGAGATGTAGCGGCCAAAAGTTTCGGGGGCCAGGCTGACCTGGATGTTGCCCGGGTGCATGTCAGCGTGGAAAAATCCATCACGAAACACCTGCGTGAAGAACAAGGTCACGCCATCACGGGCCAGCTTCGGGATGTCCACACCCGCTTCGCGCAGGCGGTCCACATGGCTGATGGGCACGCCGTGCATGCGCTCCATCACCAGCACTTCGGTCTTACACAAGTCCCAAACCATCTCGGGGATCAACACCAGGTTCAGGCCTTCCATGTTGCGGCGCAGCTGCGCGGCATTCGATGCTTCGCGCACCAGGTCCAGCTCGTCGTTGAGGTATTTGTCGAACTCGGCCACCACTTCGCGGGGCTTGAGCCGTTTGCCGTCAGCGCTCAGGTTCTCGAGCCAGCCTGCCATCATGCGCATGAGGCTCAGGTCTTTTTGGATCACGGGCAACATGTCCGGACGCAAAACCTTGACAGCCACTTCACGCACATGACCGGACTTGCCGCGCAAGGTGGCAAAGTGCACCTGCGCAATCGAAGCGCTGGCCACAGGCTCGCGGTCAAAGGTTTCAAAAATGGTGTCCACGGGCTTGCGGAAAGCCCGCTCGATCGTGGCCACCGCGATGTCCGAGTTGAACGGGGGCACGCGGTCTTGCAGCTTGGCCAGCTCGTCGGCGATGTCCGGGGGCAGCAAGTCTCGCCGGGTGGACAGCACTTGGCCAAACTTCACAAAGATCGGACCCAAGCGCTCGAGCGCCTCGCGCAAGCGCACCGCTCGGGGCGACCTCAGGTCGCGGCCCACCGACAGGATGCGGGCCAGCAGACGAATCCAAGGCTTTTGAAAACTCGAGAGAACCAACTCGTCCAGGCCATAGCGCAGGACGATGAAAACAATGAAAGCACCCCGGCCAAAGCGGGTCATGCAGCAGTACCTACCGATGCACCTGGCGCGCGCTGCGCCACAAAACTGCGCAAGGCCGACAGGGCTTTGCGGGCGGCTTGCACCAAGGTGTGCGCGGGTGCATCACCCACCAAGCGGGCCAGATCTTCTTCGGCATCCCACCGCACATGATCGATCAGCCAGTTGATTTCCGCCGCGAGTTGCACATCGCCCTCGATGCGAACCTTGGGCTTGTCGCCCCGCGCCAGCGCTGACACGATGTCCAGTGGTGAGTCTTGGGTGGCGGTCAAGCGCAGGTCAAAACCATCAAACGCCGCGCGCTCCAGCAAGCCAGCGGCTGTGGGTTGCAATTGCAGCTTCATGCCCTGCCAAACAATTTCGATGCGTTGGCCTTTTTGGCGAGCCAGCCGCTGACACGCTTGCGGCTCACTCATCAACACGTGGTTGATCAAGAGCACCAAGCGGTTGAGCATTTCATCCACGACCCAAGCGGGCGGCTGCAAATGGGACGCGATCTGCGGCAGAGCCTGTGCGGCCCAAGAAAAAGGGGACTGTATGGTCATAGTCCCCGATTATTCCCGAAAGCAACGCCCCTTTGGGCGCGTTGGGCTTATTGCAGGGCTTGAACGCCTGCCACCAGCCAGCCACTGTCGCCTTGCTTTGGCTTGGTCATGTTCCAAACTTCGCGGAAAGGGCTGGGGCCCGCAGAGGCATCTTCACGAATCACCCCGTTGAACTCGACACTGGCCATGTAGGCATCGGCCAACTCTTCGATGCCCAACAATTGGGCTTCGAGGCTGACCACTTCGGTCTTGTTGGGTTGGCCAGGGAATTGGCTTTCACGTTCGGCCAATTGGCTGCGGATTTCGCCCAACATGCTGTCGGTCATCATCGCGCGCAGCGCGCTGATGTCTGAGCGGTCCCAAGCGTCTTGCAATGTCACAAAATTGCGTTTGGCAGCCTCCACGAAGCCTGCCGCATCGAAATCGGCTGGCACACCCCAGCCTTGGCCGGTTTGCAGGCCCGCACCGATCATGGAGCCTGTTTGGGAGGCTGAAGCGCTTTCAAAGCGCGTGTCATGGCTTTCCCATGGGCGCGCCGAAGCGTCATTGCCAACTTTCTCAGGGCTGTACTGCTTGAGCGATGCAGGTTGTTCTGCCGTTGCACCTGCGCCTTGGTACGCCAATCCACCCGTTGCACCAGCACGGCGCCGCATGACCATGGCAATCAAGGCCATCACAGCCACACCGATCAGGATGAACATCAGTACGTTGCCGAAAGCTTCACCCATGCCCAGGGAATGCGCCAACCAGGCCAAACCCAAGCCAGCGGCCAAACCGCCAAGCATGGCACCCCATGGTTTTTTGGCAGGCAGGGCTGGCGCAGGTCGGGGGGCCATGGGCGCTGCTTGTTGAGCAGGCGCTGCAGGCGCTTGCGGGCGCGCCGCTTCACGTTGTGTCACTTGGTTGGATTGCTGGCCAGTGGATTTGCCGCCACCGAGTCGGCGGGCGGCTTCGGCATTCAGACAGCTCAGCGCCAAGATGGCCGCAAGCATGAGGGTCAAAAACTTGTTCACAGTGTCTCCAGTCGCAATTGATTCACAAAACGGGTATCAGCATTTGATCCCGACGTGTAAGGCTACCACCCCAGCCGACAAGTTGTGAAAATCAACGTGGCCAAATCCGGCACTTTTCATAAGGGTTTTCAAATCCTCTTGACTGGGGTGCATGCGGATGGATTCGGCCAGATAACGGTAGCTGCCCGCGTCACCAGCGACCAGCTTGCCCAGTTGAGGCAAAATTTTGAAGCTGTACCAGTCGTAAATTTTTTCAAGCGGCTTGGCCACTTTGGAAAATTCGAGCACCAGCAATTTGCCACCGGGCTTGAGCACGCGGCACATCTCGGCCAAGGCCGTGTCCTTGTGCGTCATGTTGCGCAAGCCAAATGCCACACTCACTACATTGAAGTGCTTGTCTGGGAACGGCAACTTCTCGGCATCGCACACCAGGGTGGGCAGAGACAGACCATGGTCGAGCAAACGGTCCCGGCCGGTGCTGAGCATGGCTTCATTGATGTCGGTGTGCACCACATGGCCTGTGGCACCGACCTGCTTGGCAAACGCCATGGACAAATCACCCGTGCCGCCCGCGATGTCGAGGACCTGGTCGCCTTCCTTGAGGTTGGCGACCTGCACGGTGTAGGCCTTCCAAACGCGGTGCAGACCCAAGGACATGAGGTCATTCATCACGTCGTATTTGGACGCGACCGAATCGAACACGCCGCGCACATGCTTGGCTTTTTCTTTTTCGTCGACGGTTTTGAAACCGAAATGGGTGGTACTCATGGCGACCCTTCTAATCTGATATTCAGTGGTTGTGGCCGCAGCTGCTGCCCGCTTTTTCCGTCATGGGCGCATCGCGCTGGGCGCCTGCCGCTTGCAGGCGCTCTTCGTACTGTTGCCACAAAGCGGCTTGCTGATCGCCCAGGAAGTACAGGTACTCCCAAGTGAACAGGCCGGTGTCGTGGCCGTCTGAGAACGTGGGTTTGACCGCGTAGTTGCCTACCGGCTCCAGGTCGAGCAAGGCCACATCGCGTTTGCCTGTTTGCAGAACTTCTTGACCCGGGCCGTGGCCCTGCACTTCAGCCGAAGGCGAGTACACGCGCATCAACTCGAAAGGAATTCGAAAGTTTGCGCCGTTCGAAAACCCGATTTCGAGCACGCGCGATGCGCCATGAACAGTCAAGGACTCGGCGTTGGGTGTTGTGGGGGTCAAACCGGCCATGTCTTGCTCGCGGCTTCAGACCAAAACGCGTTCAATGCCGCCAGAATTGGCCGCGCTGATGTATTCCGGCATCCAGTTCTCGCCCAGGATGTGCTTGGCCATCTCGACCACGATGTAGTCGGCTTCGAGCAGGCCGTTTTGCAGGTCGTCGCCGAAGCGCGACAGGCCTTGCAGGCAACTGGGGCAGCTGGTGAGGATCTTGACGTTGTCTTTGGGGCCCACAGCGCCGCTGGCGCGCAAGGCGGCTTCGCCTTTGAGGATTTCTTCTTCCTTGCGAAAACGCACTTGCGTGGCGATGTCAGGACGCGTGACGCCCAGCGTGCCCGATTCGCCGCAGCACCGGTCAGATTTAAGCACCTGCTCGCCCAGCAGGCCTTTGACGGTCTTCATCGGGTCTTGCAGCTTCATGGGCGAATGGCAAGGGTCGTGATACAGGTAAGCGCCCTGCGCCTCGAGTTTGATGCCTTTTTCGAGCAGGTATTCATGGATGTCCACGATGCGGCAACCCGGAAAAATTTTGTCAAACTCATAGCCCTGCAATTGGTCGTAGCAGGTGCCGCAGCTCACCACCACCGTCTTGATGTCCAGATAGTTGAGCGTGTTGGCCACGCGGTGGAATAACACCCGGTTGTCGGTGATGATCTTCTCGGCCTTGTCAAACTGACCCGAGCCCTTTTGCGGGTAGCCACAGCACAAGTAACCCGGAGGCAACACGGTCTGCACGCCGGCATGCCAGAGCATGGCCTGGGTGGCCAGGCCCACCTGGCTGAACAAGCGCTCAGAGCCGCAACCGGGGAAGTAAAACACCGCCTCGGTTTCCGATGTGGTGGTCTGCGGGTCCCGAATGATCGGCACGTAGTCGTTGTTCTCGATGTCGAGCAAGGCCCGCGCCGTCTTCTTGGGCAGGTTGCCCGGCATCTTTTTGTTGATGAAGTGGATCACCTGCTCTTTGATAGGCGCAGTGCCCACCGAGGCGGGCGGTGCGCTGGTCTGTTTGCGGGCGATGCCCTTGAGCAGGCCGGCAACAAAGCGCTGCGCGCGCATGCCCACGCCCACCATGGCGGCACGTGCCAGCTTGATGGTCTCGGGGTTGGTGGCGTTGAGCATGAACATGGCCGCGGCATTGCCGGGGCGGAAGCTCTTTTGGCCCATCTTGCGCAAGAGGTTGCGCATGTTCATGGACACATCGCCAAAGTCGATGTTGACAGGGCAAGGTGCAAGACACTTGTGGCACACGGTGCAGTGGTCGGCCACGTCTTCAAACTCTTGCCAGTGCTTGATTGAGACACCCCGGCGCGTTTGCTCTTCGTACAGGAAAGCCTCGACCAACAAAGAGGTGGCGAGAATTTTGTTGCGTGGGCTGTAAAGCAAATTGGCACGCGGCACATGGGTGGCGCACACCGGCTTGCACTTGCCGCAGCGCAGGCAGTCTTTCACGCTGGCCGCGATCGCGCCAATGTCGGACTGCTGCATGATCAGCGACTCGTGGCCCATCAAGCCAAAGCTGGGGGTGTAGGCGTGCGTCAAGTCAGCCGCATGCACATCGTCGCCCAAACCCGTCAGGGCCGCGCCGCGCAAGAGTTTGCCTTTGTTGAAGCGGCCTTGCGGGTCCACCTTGGCCTTGTAGGCCGTGAAGTTGGCCAACTCGGCGTCGGTCAAAAATTCGAGCTTGGTGATGCCGATGCCGTGCTCGCCCGAGATCACACCGTCCAGGCTGCGCGCCAGCACCATGATGCGGGCCACCGCTTCGTGGGCGGTTTGCAGCATCTCGTAGTTGTCGGAGTTCACGGGAATATTGGTGTGCACATTGCCGTCGCCCGCGTGCATGTGCAGCGCAACCCACACGCGACCCTTGAGCACGCGCTGGTGGATGGCGTTGACCTCGGTGAGGATGGGCAGAAAAGCCGAGCCCGAGAAAATGTTCTGCAAAGCCGGACGGATTTGCGTCTTCCAGCTGGCGCGCAAAGTGTGTTCTTGCAACTGAGGGAACAGCGCATCGACTTGCGTCAGCCAGCCTTGCCACTGCGCCTGCACCTCGCGCACCACCGCCAAGGCTTGCGCCACACGGTCTTCCAGCAGTTCGGCCGACGCGATTGCATTGGCGTCTTCTTGCTTGCCCAGGGGCAGGTTGCCCTTTTCCAGAAAGTCTTCCAGCTCTCGGCAGAGTTTGAGTTTGTTGCGCAAGCTCAATTCAATGTTGATGCGCTCGATACCGTCGGTGTACTCGGCCATGCGCGGCAAAGGGATCACCACGTCTTCGTTGACCTTGAAGGCGTTGGTGTGGCGCGAAATGGCTGCGGTTTTCTTGCGGTCCAGCCAGAATTTCTTGCGCGCCTCGGGGCTGATGGCAATGAAGCCTTCGCCGCTGCGCGAGTTGGCAATGCGCACAATTTCACTGGTGGCCTTGGCCACGTCGTCAGCGTTGTCACCGGCGATGTCACCGATCAGCACCATCTTGGGGAAGCCCCCTCGTTTGGACTTGGTGGAATAACCCACTGCCCGCAAATAGCGGTCGTCCAAGTGCTCCAGACCCGCCATCACGGTGCCGGTGCGTTTTTGCTCGGCAAACATGAAGTCTTTGATCTCGACGATGCTGGGCACCGCCTCACGGGCGTGGCCGAAAAATTCCATACACACCGTGCGGGTATGGGTGGGCATGCGGTGCATGACCCAGCGGGCGCTGGTGATCAGACCGTCGCAGCCTTCTTTTTGCACACCCGGCAAGCCCGAGAGGAACTTGTCGGTCACGTCCTTGCCCAAGCCTTCCTTACGGAAGGTTTTGCCGGGGATCACCAGGGTTTCGGTGCGGATCGGCGTCTTGCCGTCGGCTTTGAAGTAACGCAACTCAAAAGTGGCGACTTCAGCGTCGTGGATCTTGCCCATGTTGTGGTCCATGCGCACCACGTCCAGCCATTCGGCGTCAGGGGTAACCATGCGCCAGCTGGCCAGGTTGTCGAGGGCTGTGCCCCAGAGCACGGCTTTTTTGCCGCCCGCGTTCATGGCGATGTTGCCGCCAATGCAGCTGGCTTCGGCCGAGGTCGGGTCGACTGCGAACACAAAACCACCGCGCTCGGCCGCATCGGCCACACGCTGGGTGACCACTCCGGCTTCGGTCCAGATGGTCGGGATCTGGTTGGCCACACCAGGCAGGTCGAACATTTCGACCTCGGTCATGGCTTCGAGCTTTTCGGTGTTGATGACCGCGCTCTTCCAGGTCAAGGGAATAGCGCCGCCCGTGTAACCCGTGCCGCCGCCGCGCGGGACGATGGTCAAGCCCAAATCGATACAACCTTTGACCAGACCCGCCATCTCGGTCTCGGAATCAGGCGTCAGCACCACAAAGGGGTACTCGACGCGCCAGTCGGTGGCGTCGGTCACGTGGCTGACACGCGATAGACCGTCGAATTTGATGTTGTCCTTGGCCGTCAGGCGCCCCAAGGTTTTCTGCACTTGGCTTCGCAGTTTGGCGCGGTTGGCAAAACGATCGTTGAATTGCGCTATGGCCTGGCCTGCCAAGCCCAACAATTGACCTACCAAGGCGTCACGGGCAGCGTCCTCACCCGGGGTGCGGCGTTTTTGCACTTCGCCCAAGCGGTGTTGCAAGGCCTCCACCAACAGCTTGCGGCGAGCGGGGTTGTCCAGCAGGTCGTCTTGCAAATAGGGGTTGCGGTCAACCACCCAGATGTCGCCCAACACCTCATAAAGCATGCGGGCCGAGCGGCCAGTGCGGCGCTCTTGACGCAATTGGTTCAACAGATCCCAGGCCTTTTCACCCAGCAATCTGGCCACGATCTCGCGGTCAGAAAAACTGGTGTAGTTGTAAGGGATCTCGCGCAGGCGCGGCGCATCGGCGTCGGCTTGCATCAAATGTTGGAGCGTGGTGGGTGCATTCATGGGATTGGCGCGGTCAACGGCGAGGTAAAAACGCTTTCAGCCAGAGACGGAAACTGGCTTGAACCCGGCTGAGGGTGAATGTTACCGCAGTGCAACAATCACGCGCCGTGTGCAAGGGCACCTTTGCCGCAGGGGACACTTGTCATGGAAAGCCCGAGTTGTCGCCCGAGTTTCTTTGTTTTTTAATCTTTTTGTCACTTTACATGGGCATACTCACACAATCACCAATTGATGCAATTGTCCATTTGGCAGTCACTTCCTCTTCAGGAGCACCCATGAACTTCAAAACCTCCCTTTCGGCCCTGGCCTTGGGTTTGGCCAGCCTCTCGGCTCAAGCACAAACCGAAATCCAATGGTGGCACTCCATGTCAGGCGCTTTGGGTGACTGGGTGGGTGATATCGCCAAAGATTTCAATGGCAAACAATCAGAATACAAAGTTATTCCTGTTTTCAAGGGCAACTACGACGAGTCCATGACCGCAGCCGTGGCCGCCTTCCGCGCAGGCAACGCGCCCCACATCCTGCAGGTGTTTGAAGTCGGCACAGCCACCATGATGGCCTCCAAAGGCGTGGTGGTTTCGGTCGAGCAAATCATGCGCGATGGCGGCTACAAATTCGACCCCAAAGCTTACGTGCCTGCGGTGTCGGGTTATTACACCGCGCCCAACGGTCAGATGATGTCTTTCCCCTTCAACAGTTCAACCACCGTGATGTGGGTGAACCTGGACGCCCTCAAGGCGGCGGGCGTATCGACTGAGAAACTTCCCCAAACTTGGCCTGAAGTGGCCTTGGCCGCGGCCAAGCTGAAAGCCAGCGGCCACAAGTGCCCCTTCACGACCGCCTGGCAAGGCTGGACTCAGCTGGAGAGCTTCTCCACTTGGCACAACACAGAGATGGCCACACAGGGCAACGGCATGCGGGGCACCAACGCTCGCATGGTTGTCAACTCTCCTTTGCATGTGCGCCACATTGAAAACTTGGGCAACATGGCCCAACAAGGCTTGTTTGTGTACAAAGGCCGTGCAAGCAGCGCTGGCGCACCTTTTGAATCCGGTGAGTGCGCCATCAGCATCAACTCATCAGCCGCTTACGCAGGCGTGAGCAAGAATGCCAAGTTCAAGTTCGCTGTCGGCACCTTGCCTTACTACCCTGATGTGGCTGGCGCACCGCAAAACACCGTCATCGGTGGCGCGAGCCTGTGGGCCATGGCCGGCAAAAAACCTGCCGAGTACAAAGGCGTTGCAGCGTTCTTCAACTACCTGTCTGACCCCGCCATCCAGTCGGCCAACCACAAGCGCACCGGCTATCTGCCGGTCACCATGGCCGCCTTCAAGATGACCGAAGAGTCTGGTTTTTACAAGCAAAACCCCGGCACCGATGTGTCCGTGAACCAGATGATCCGCAAGACCACCGACAAATCGCGCGGCATCCGTTTGGGCAACTATGTGCAGATCCGCACCATTGAGGACGAAGAACTCGAGCAAGTCTGGGCCGGCAAGAAGTCTGCCAAAGACGCGTTGGACAGCATCGTCAAGCGTGGCAACGAGTTGCTCGAAAAGTTTGAGAAAGCCAATAAGTCCTGATTTTTCAGGTCTTTTTTGAAGGCAAGCCAGTCGGCGTTCGCGTCGCCTGGCTTGAATGATTTTGAGCAGCGATAAAAAAGTTATTTTTCGTTCCAACTGGTTGCCTTGGGTGCTGATTGCTCCCCAAGGCTTCATCATTTTGGCGTTCTTCTTTTGGCCCGCGGGTCAGGCTTTGGTGCAGTCTTTCCAACAATCCGACGCCTTTGGCATGTCGGTGCAATGGAGTGGCTTGGACAACTTCGCCGCTTTGTGGCGCGATGACACCTACCTGGAATCCTTCAAAACCACGGCTTTGTTTTCGGTGTTGGTGGCAGGCTTGGGAATTTCACTCTCCTTGGTCTTGGCTTTTTTTGCCGACCGCGTGGTTCGGGGCATCTGGTTGTACCGCAGCCTGCTGATCTTGCCTTATGCGGTAGCGCCCGTGGTGGCTGGGGTGCTGTGGTTGTTTTTGTTTTCTCCGTCGGTCGGCTTGGTGGCCTTTGTGCTTGAGAAATTCGGCATCGAATGGAACATTTTGCTCAACAGCACGCATGCCATGACCTTGGTCGTGATCGCCTCGGTCTGGAAGCAGATCTCTTACAACTTCCTGTTCTTTTTGGCGGGCTTTCAAAGCATTCCCAAATCTCTCGTGGAAGCTGCTGCCATCGATGGCGCCGGCGTTTGGCAACGTTTTTGGACGGTGCAATTGCCACTGCTCACTCCAACCACATTTTTCTTGCTGGTGGTCAACACGGTTTACGCCTTTTTTGAAACCTTTGGCATCATCGACGCCACGACTCGGGGTGGTCCGGGCAAGGACACAGCCATCTTGGTTTACAAGGTCTACTTTGACGGCTTCAAAGCCATGGACTTGGGCGGTTCGGCTGCGCAGTCGGTGGTGCTCATGGCGATCGTCATCGGTTTGACGGTGCTGCAATTTCGCTATGTCGAGCGCAAGGTGAATTACTGACATGGTTGAACGGCACCGTTTTTTGGACCTCGTCTCTCACGCCCTTTTGGCTTTGGGCGTGGTGGTCATTGTGTTCCCCATCTATCTGGCTTTGGTCGGATCGACGCATTCGGCGCAGGAGATGGCGCAGTCCCCCATGCCGATCTGGTTTGGCCAAGACGCAATTCACAATTACCGCACCATCTTGCTGGGCGAAGGCCCCGGGGTGACCAGCCAAGTGCCTGTAGCGCGGATGATGTGGGTCAGCTTGGTCACCGCACTGAGCATTGCATTTGGCAAAATAGTGATATCTTTGCTGAGCGCATTTGCCCTTGTTTATTTCAATTTCCCGTTTCGCAAAGCGGTGTTCTGGGGCATCTTTGTGACCTTGATGCTGCCTGTCGAGGTACGGATTGTCCCCACCTACAAAGTGGTGGCTGACTTCGGGATGATCAACAGTTTTGCGGGCTTGACCATCCCTCTCATTGCTTCGGCCACGGCCACGTTTTTGTTTCGTCAGTTTTTCATGACCGTCCCCGATGAACTGGCCGAAGCAGCCAAGATGGACGGTGCCTCGCCCATGCGCTTTTTTTGGGATGTGCTTTTGCCCCTCTCGCGCACCAGCATCGCGGCTTTGTTTGTGATCCAGTTTATCTATGGCTGGAACCAATACCTTTGGCCATTGTTGATGAGCACCGAAGAGCGCATGTACCCCATCGTCATGGGCATCCGCAGCATGACCGCTGGCGCCGACGCCCAGGTGCAGTGGAACTTGGTCATGGCCACCGCCATTTTGGCCATGCTGCCGCCAGCGCTGGTTGTAGTCCTGATGCAGAAATGGTTCGTCAAAGGACTGGTTGATACGGAAAAGTAATAAACCCGGGGACAGACCAATGCGAAGCGTTGCTCTGACCCCGTCTGATCAAAGATTTATGGCCTCCATTACCCTCTCTCACCTTCAAAAAACCTATGGCGCAGGCGTTCAGCGTTATGGCGCAAGCGCCAAGGGCAACACCGTCATTCAAGATCTGAGTGCTGATATCCACGATGGCGAATTCGTGGTCATCGTAGGGCCGTCGGGCTGCGGCAAGTCCACCTTACTCCGCATGGTGGCGGGTCTGGAAGACATCTCGGGCGGCACGGTCTCGATTGGCGATCGCGTGGTGAATGACATGGAGCCGGCCGAGCGCGACATCGCCATGGTGTTCCAGAACTACGCGCTGTACCCGCACATGAGTGTGTTCGACAACATGGCCTATGGCCTGAAGATCGCCAAGCGCCCACCTGAAGAAATCAAAGCGCGGGTAGACAAGGCCGCTGGCATTCTGGAACTCTCTCACCTGCTGCAACGCAAGCCCCGCGAGCTGTCCGGCGGCCAGCGCCAGCGCGTGGCGATGGGCCGCGCCATCGTGCGACAGCCGCAGGTGTTTTTGTTTGACGAGCCGCTGTCCAACCTCGACGCCAAGCTGCGTGCCCAGACCCGGCTCGAAATTCAAAAGCTGCACCGCGAGTTGGGCATCACCAGCCTGTTTGTGACGCACGACCAAGTCGAAGCCATGACCCTGGCCCAGCGCATGATCGTGATGAACGGCGGCCACATGGAACAGTTCGGCACGCCCGAAGAGGTCTACAACCGCCCGGCCAGCACCTTTGTGGCCAGCTTCATTGGCTCGCCGCCCATGAACCTGCTCAAGCACGCACCGGGCACGCCCGAAGGGCAAATTCTGGGCATCCGCCCCGAGCACCTGGACATCACACCCTCCGGTGGCTGGCCCCTGACAGTGGACACCGTGGAACTGCTGGGCGCCGAGCGCCTGGTGCACGCCCGCTTAGGTGATGAAACCCTGACCCTGCGGCTGGACGAGTCGCTGCCTGCGCCAAAACCGGGCAGCTCGTTCAACGCCACCCCCCGCGCTGACCGGCTGCACGGGTTTGACGCACAAACCCAAAAACGCATCGCCTGAACAGACCATGACACACTGGCCCTACCCGCGCTGGATTGCCCACAGAGGCGCGGGCAATCTCGCCCCTGAAAACACCCTGGCCGCCTTCAGGCTGGGGGCCGCGTACGGCTACCGCATGTTCGAGTGCGACGCCAAGCTCAGCGCCGACGGCGTGGTGTTTTTGATGCACGACACCACGCTGGAGCGGACCACCAACGGTCAGGGCATTGGCGGCGAACAAACTTGGCACGCCCTGTCGCAGCTGGACGCAGGCAGCTGGCACTCACGCAGCTTAGCGGGCGAGCCCCTGCCCACGCTGGAGGCCTTGGCCCGGTTTTGCTTGGCCAACCGCTACCTGCTCAACATCGAGATCAAACCGACGCCGGGCGCAGAAGCCGACACGGGTGAAGCCGTGGCCCGTTTGGCTTCGCGCCTGTGGGCAGGGGCTGAAATCCCCCCGCTGCTGACCTCATTCAAACCCGACGCCTTGGCAGCCGCGAAAACAGCGGCGCCCGAGTTGCCGCGCGGCTTGCTGGTGGATACGCTGTGGGACGGCTGGTTGGAAAAAGCTTTGGCGCTGGACTGCAGCGCAGTGGTCGCCAACTACGCGCTTTGGGACACGACCACCGTGGCCCGCGTGCACGGCGCAGACCTCAAATGTCTGAGCTACACCGTCAACGACGACTGGGCCGCCCAGCACCTGCTGGCCCTGGGCACCGACGGCATCATCACCGACCGCCTGGACTTGTTCAGCCCCGCGTGAATCGGTCGAGCTTGGCGCCCACAGTGCAGCCAGCCGGGTAACCCACTACAACGCAAATGGGTTGGGTCGGAAAAGCCCATGATGAGTGGCTGGTCAAGCACGAGCAGGCCGGCCACTGCCTTTGGTGGATGGCAGTTTTCATGGCGAATGCCCTCAGGCTCGAGAGGGTCATCGGCGGCTCCAGCCGCTGTGCATGGCCCATTCGGCCGTGGCAGCCAGCAAGACCAGCGCAAAGTAAGTGCTCAGCTTGCCATCGTAGCCCTGCAGCACCAGCCCGACCACCAGCACCAGCAAACCGGCCACGGCGTGAACCACAGCGCGCCGCGCCCAAGGCCAGCCGCCACGCCCCATGATCCAGCGACCCGCGCAGGGCATGAACACGGCCATGGCCAGTGCAGGCAGCACAAAGTTGAACAAATGCAACGCCAATTGCCAAAGGGTCATACGGGTGGAATCAAGGAACGCACGTGTCTGCATTGTGCCTTGCGCGAGCCTGCCAGAGCACCTTGGGCGCACGCCGGTGAGGCGCTTCCTATAATCAGGCGCATGGCTGTCTGGACCTTGGGCTTGAATCACACGACTGCGCCGCTGGACATGCGCGGCAGATTTGCTTTCGCCCTTGACCAATTGGCCCCCACTTTGGACACTTTGCGAAGCAATTTGGCAGGCAAGACTTCTCAGGCGCACGAAGCGGCGATTCTCTCGACCTGCAACCGCACAGAGATTTATTGCGCTGCAGATCAAGCCGCCACTGCAGACACCTTGCTTTGGCTGGCCCAAGCAGGCGGCATCACCCCCCAAGAACTGCAGTCTCACACCTACCTGCTCGAAGGCGATGAAGTGGCTCGCCACGCGTTTCGCGTTGCCAGCGGCCTCGACTCCATGGTGCTGGGCGAGGCACAAATCCTGGGACAGCTCAAGGATGCCGTGCGTGCAGCAGAAAATGCGGGGGCCTTGGGCACGACGCTGAACCAGTTGTTTCAGCGCAGCTTTGCTGTGGCCAAAGAAGTGCGCAGCTCAACCGAAATCGGGGCTCACTCGATCAGCATGGCTGCCGCTTCGGTGCGGCTGGCCAGCCAGTTGTTTGAAAACCTGCAGGACATCAAAGTCTTGTTTGTCGGTGCAGGCGAGATGATCGAATTGGTCCTGACCCACTTTGCGGCCAAAAAACCAAAGTCCATCGCCATTGCCAACCGCACCTTGGAACATGGTGAAAAGCTGGCCCACCGCTTTGGCGGCGAGGTCATGCGGCTGGCCGATCTGCCTGTTCGGCTTCACGAATTCGATGCCGTCATCAGCTGCACCGCCAGCACCTTGCCCTTGATTGGCCTGGGCGCGGTGGAACGCGCACTCAAACAGCGCAAGCGTCGGCCCATGTTCATGGTCGATCTGGCCGTACCGCGAGACATCGAGCCTGAAGTCAAAGCACTGGACGACATTTACCTCTTCACCGTAGACGACCTGGCCAGCGTGGTGCAAACGGGACAGGCCCAGCGCCAAGCGGCAGTGGCAGAGGCTGAAATCATCATCGATGCCGGCGTGCAAAGCTTCAAGCACTGGCTGGGGCAGCGTGGCATGGTGCCGGTCATCCAACAATTGCAGGACCAGGCCGAGGCCTGGCGCCAGGCCGAGCTGTCCCGTGCCCGCAAGCTGTTGTCAAAAGGCGAAACCCTCGAAGCGGTGCTTGAATCCTTGTCGCGAGGACTGACACAAAAAATGCTGCATGGCGCCATGACCGAGTTGCGCAGCGCCGACAGCGACCGCCTTGAGCAAACTGTCCAGACGGTGCAGCGGCTGTTTTTGCGCAAAGACCGTTAGCGGCGGCAGCCCTGAAGCGCCCCCGCCCCATCCCTTGCACAAGCCATCCTGCAGACGTTACGGCACCCCGAGTTCCCCAAGCAAGGCTTGCAGGCTTGCCCGCACCGTGTGCACACCAACGATCTCTGCCGAATGAAGCCCTTTTTGATCCAACAACTCGAGCGCTACGCTGTCCGCTTGGCCGAACTGGACTTTTTGCTGTCCCGCGAAGACATCATGGGCGACATGACGCAGTTCCTGAAGTTGTCTCGCGAGCATGCTGAGGTCAGCGCCATTGCTTTGCGCTTTGCCCGCTTTCAGCAGCGCAGCGCCGATCTGGCCGCAGCCCAAGGCATGCTCAACGACGAAGACCTGCGCGAGATGGCCAAAGAGGAATTGACCAGCGCCAGCACCGAGTTGCAAACACTGCAAGCCGAATTGCAGCGCATGCTGCTGCCCAAAGACCCGGACGACGCTCGCCCGGCCTTTGTGGAAATCCGCGCCGGCACCGGTGGCGACGAGTCGGCGCTGTTTGCGGGTGACTTGCTGCGAATGTACACACGCCACGCCGAAAGTCAGGGCTGGAAATGCGAGATCGTGTCCGAGTCGTTGAGCGAACTCGGTGGCTACAAGGAAGTCGTCGTGCGCATCGAAGGCGACCACGTTTACGGGGCGCTCAAGTTTGAATCGGGTGGTCACCGGGTGCAGCGCGTGCCCGCCACCGAGACGCAAGGCCGCATCCACACCAGCGCCTGCACCGTGGCGGTGTTGGCCGAGCCCGACGAGGCCGAGGCCATCAAAATCAACCCGTCCGACTTGCGCATTGACACCTACCGCGCCAGCGGGGCAGGCGGGCAGCACATCAACAAAACCGACTCGGCCGTGCGCATCACCCACTTGCCCACGGGCATCGTGGCCGAATGCCAAGATGGCCGCAGCCAGCACAGCAACAAGGCCCAGGCCCTGAAGGTGCTGACGGCCCGCATTCAGGAAAAAGACCGGTCCGAACGGGCCGCCAAAGACGCCGCCGAGCGCAAAAGCCTGATCGGCAGTGGTGACCGCTCAGACCGCATCCGCACCTACAACTTCCCGCAAGGGCGCCTGACCGACCACCGCATCAACCTGACTTTGTACAAGTTGCTGAACATCATGGAAGGCGATTTGAAAGACGTGGTCGATGCGCTGCAGGCTTACGAAGCCGCGGAGCAACTGGCCGCGCTGGAGATCGGTGCAACATGACCATCAGCCTCGCCAGAAGCCTGCAACAGACCCAGAGGCTGGGGCTGGCGCGCATCGACGCACAAGCGCTGCACCTGCATGCACTGGGGCGCGAGCCCCATGACCGCGCTTGGCTTTTAGCGCATGACCAGGATGAGTTGCCTGCCGAGGTCCTTGACCGTTTGGAAGGCCTGCTGCAACGCCGCCTGGCGGGAGAGCCCATGGCCTACATCATTGGCTTCAAGGAATTTTTTGGCCTGCGCCTGCAAGTTGACGCCCGCGTGCTCGACCCACGCTCCGACACCGAAACGTTGGTGGAATGGGCGCTGGGCCTGCTGCCCGAGGCCAGCGCCCAACGTGTGTTGGACCTGGGCACTGGCAGCGGCGCTGTTGCACTGGCCCTGCAGCACCAGCGCCCTGCAGCAAAGGTGACAGCGGTGGACGCCAGCGCCGCCGCCTTGGCGGTGGCCTGCGCCAACGCACAGCGTTTGAATCTGCCGGTGCAGTTTGTGCTGAGTGACTGGATGAACGCTGTGCCGGGCCCCTTCGAGCTGATCGTCTCCAACCCACCCTATGTGGCCGATGGCGACCCGCACCTGAGCGCCTTGACCAACGAGCCCTTGAAGGCACTCACCAGTGGCTCGGACGGACTCAATGACATTCGCCACATCATTGCCCAGGCCCCCAGCCGCCTCGCGCCAGGGGGCTGGTTGTTGCTGGAACATGGCTGGGACCAAGCAACGGCCGTGCAAACCCTGCTGCGCAACGCCCAGTTTGATGCAGTTCAGTCCCGCCGGGACCTGGCGGGCCTTGATCGCTGCTCGGGTGGGCGGCTGCCGGGCTAACGAAACCAAGCCAGCGCGCTTGCGACAGCAGGCACGCAGGAGACAAGCGGCGCCGCCCATCGGAGTTTTCCCCGTTGCATCTCAGCGGCAATTGCCCCAGCATGTTGGATCAGGTCATCCCCAGTTACAGGAAAAAACCATGAACTTCATGTCCATCAAACTCGCCAAAACACTTGTCACTGCCAGCTGCTTTCTGGTGTGCGGCTTGACTGCAGCACAAACCTATCCCAGCAAAACCATCAGCCTGGTGGTGCCTTTCGCAGCAGGCGGCCCCACGGACATCGTGGCGCGCACCCTGGCAGCGACCATGGGCAAAACATTGGGCCAAACCGTGCTGGTCGAGAACAAAGTCGGTGCCGGAGGCACGCTGGCTGCGGCCTATGTGGCCAAGGCCAACCCCGATGGCTACACCTTCTTGATCCACCACAACGGCATGTCCACCGCGCCGGCGCTCTACCGGAAAATGGCCTACAACCCCATGACCGACTTCGAATACGTCAGCCAGGTGGTGGACGTGCCGATGACGCTGCTGGGTCGCAAGGATTTGCCTGCCAAGAACCTGCAGGAGCTGAGCAGTTATGTCAAAGCCAACGCCAAAAGCATCAATCTGGCCAATGCAGGCCTGGGTGCGGTGTCCCACCTGTGCGGCATGCTGTTTCAGCAGGCGCTGGGGGTCGATCTGACCACGGTGCCATTTTCTGGCACTGCGCCTGCGATGAACGCCTTGTTGGGCGGGCAGGTGGACCTGCTGTGTGACCAAACGACCCAGACCACGCAGCACATCAAGGCCGGCACTGTGCGCATGTATGGCGTGACCACCAAGCAACGCATCCGCGCCTTGCCCGATTCACCCACGCTCACTGAAAGTGGCCTGAAAGACTTTGAGGTGGTGGTGTGGCATGGCGTCTACGCCCCCAAAGGCACACCCGCAGCGGTGATTGACAAGGTGGGCGCGGCGATCCGAGCCAGTCTGAAAGACCCCGCGTTTGCAGCCCGGATGGCCGATCTGGGCGCCGAGATCGTGCCGGAATCCAAGCAATCGCCGGAAGGCCTGCGGACTTGGCTGCAGTCTGAAATCAACAAATGGGGCCCAGTGATCCGCTCGGCGGGCGTTTACGCCGACTGAGGCTTTGTCAGCGGCATGGTTCAGGCCAGCTCTGAAACTTCGATCAGGTTCAGGTCGGGGTCACGCACGTAAACCGACCTGATTTTTTGCGTGGCGCCCGTGCGCATGACCGGTCCTTCCACAATGGGCCAGTGGTGCGCGTTCAAACGGGCGATCACCTCTCCGAGCGGCAACGAAGCGATGAAGCACAGGTCCAGCGCCCCCGGTACGGGCAAGTGGGCCTTGGGTTCGAACTCCTTGCCGCTCACATGCAGGTTGATTTTTTGGTTCCCAAACTTGAAAGCCTTGCGCGTCACTGGCGGTGTGCCGCCCACAAAGCTCTCGAGCGCCATGCCCATGACGCGGGTGTAAAAGTCCACACAGGCCTCTTCGTGGCCAGTGGTCAGCACCAAGTGGTCGAGGTGGTCAATCATGGGTCTTGTCCTGTTCTGGCTGTCGGGTGGTCGAATCACTGAAAAGCATTTTGGCCTATTGTTGGGGATTTACAGCGCGGCGCTGGCCCGCAGGGAAAAATCCGTGTCTCCAGGCAGGCGACCCCTTGCTGACATGAAGGCTTTCAATCAGAGAGATAATGTCCTCATTAGAAATCAGTCCCATTTGGAGAAACACCATGAGCGACACTCAACAGCGCATCGACGAACTCGTCAAAGGCAATGAAATCACCCTGTTCATGAAGGGCAGCGCCAGCTTCCCCATGTGCGGCTTTTCAGGCCGCGCGATCCAGATCCTCAAGGCTTGCGGCGTGGACACCAAGACCGTCAAGACAGTGAACGTGCTCGACGACCAAGAGATCCGCCAGGGCATCAAGGAATACAGCAACTGGCCCACCATCCCCCAGCTTTACATCAAGGGCGAGTTCATCGGCGGCTCGGACATCATGATGGAAATGTACGAATCTGGTGAACTGCTGCAAGTGATCAACGGCCAGGCCTGATCCGCTCTTGCTATGCACTTTCAAGGCCACCTCAGGGTGGCTTTTTCACGTCAGTCCACCGACTGCCGCCACTGCCGCTGCGCGGCCATGACAGCGTTAGGGTAAGCCGCCTGCCCGCGTGATCCGTTGTAGCGGCCAAGACCCAGAAAGGCATCGCCCGCTTCGCGGTCGAGCAGGTAACGAAGGATCACGCAGCCAAAGCGCAGGTTGGTTTGCATGTGGAACAGCCGCGCCTCGTCGCCATCGCCGATCAGGCGAGCCCAGAAGGGCATGATTTGCATGTAACCCATGGCCCCGGCGCTGGAGACAGCGTGTTTGCGAAACCCGCTCTCGACCTGCACCAAGCCCAGCACCAGTGACAAAGACAAGCCCGCTCGGCGGGTTTCGTACCAAAGGGTTTGCAAGAACTCTTGTCGCTCTGTGGGATGAGACTGGAACCGGGCCAAGCGCGCACTGCAAGCGCTCAGCCATTGCTCATGGGCTTGTCGCTCATGAGCGTCAGCGAGCACAGGCTCAGGCGGTGCACTGCCCGCCACTGCGGCGCTCAAGGCCGTGCGCACGGCATGCGACAGCGGCTCCTCGATTTGCCGCCCGGCCAGCGCGGGCGATACGCGCCACAGACCCGCCGCAAAAGCCCCCAGCACACCCAACCGAGTCAGTGCTTGTCGTCGTGGCTCAACGGCCATCCAAGCACCCTTGGGCAGATGCAGGCAGCAGGCTCATCGTTGGCTCGGGCCGAGATCAGGCAGACAAACGGCCTTGAATGAATTCGAGCACCTCGGCGACGGCCAACTTAGAGGCTTCGGCGTCGCGCCGATGCTGGTACTCGACCAAACCATCTTTGAGGCCCTTGTCACCCACCGTGATGCGGTGTGGCACACCGATCAGCTCCCAATCGGCAAACATGGCGCCGGGCCGCTCGCCACGGTCGTCCAGCATCACGTCCACACCTGCGGCCAACAGACCGTTGTAAATGCGCTCGGCCTCCTGCTTGACCGCTTCGCTGCGGTCCATGCCGATGGGGCAAACCACCACTGTGAAGGGCGCAATCGCATCGGGCCAGATGATGCCGCGCTCGTCGTGGTTTTGTTCGATGGCCGCTGCGGGCAGGCGTGTGATGCCAATGCCGTAGCAACCCATCTCCAGAAACTGCGGTTTGCCGTTTTCATCGAGGAAAGTGGCGTTCATGGCCTTGGAGTATTTGGTGCCCAAATAAAACACATGGCCGACTTCAATGCCGCGCTCAATCGCCAACTCGCCTTGGCCGTCAGGCGATGGGTCGCCCGCGACCACGTTGCGGATGTCGGCAACCAAAGCGGGCTCGGGCAGGTCACGGCCCCAGTTCACGCCCGTGATGTGAAAGTCTTCTTCGTTGGCACCGCAAATCCAGTCGGCCATCACGGCCACGTCGCGGTCAGCCACCAGGTGCACCGGCTTCTTCAGGTTCAAGGGGCCCAGGTAACCGGGCTTGCAGCCAAAGTGCTCGTCGATCTCGCTCAGCGTGGCAAAGCGGAAACCACCTTCCATGCCAGGCAGTTTGCCGACCTTGACTTCGTTCATGTCATGGTCGCCGCGCAGCAGCAAGAGCCAGACTTGGGATTTGACGATTGCGCCCTGCTCATTGAGCGTGTCGGTGGCCAGCACCAGCGACTTGACGGTGGTGGACAGCGGCACGTTCAGCAAGGCGGCGACGTCTTCGCAGGTGCTCTTGCCTGGGGTTGCCGTCTTGGTCAGCGCTTGCGATGCCGCGCCGCGCGGCTGGCTGGGTGCCAGGGCTTCTGCTTTTTCCATGTTGGCAGCGTAGCTGCTGGTCGGGCAATACACGATGGCGTCTTCGCCCGTGGCGGCGATCACCTGGAATTCTTCGCTCAAATCACCACCAATGGCACCACTGTCGGCGGCCACAGCGCGGTAGGTCAAGCCGAACCGGTCAAAGATCTTGCGGTACGCCCCCGCCATGACCTGGTAGCTGGCCTTGGCGCTCGACACGTCGCGGTCAAAGCTGTAGGCGTCCTTCATGGTGAATTCGCGCCCGCGCATCAGGCCAAAGCGGGGGCGGCGCTCGTCTCGAAACTTGGTCTGGATTTGGTAGAAGTTTTTGGGCAGCTGTTTGTAGCTGCGCACTTCCTGACGCACCACGTCGGTCACCACCTCTTCGCTGGTGGGCTGAATCACGAAGTCGCGGCCATGGCGGTCCTTGATGCGCAACAGCTCAGGCCCCATCTTGTCAAAGCGACCTGTCTCTTGCCACAGCTCAGCGGGCTGCACCACGGGCATGGTCATCTCGATGGCGCCTGCGCGGTTCATCTCTTCGCGCACGATGGCCTCGACCTTACGGATCACACGCAGACCCATGGGCATGTAGTTGTAAATGCCCGCGCCCAGCTTCTTGATCATGCCGGCGCGGGTCATCAGCTTGTGGCTGACCACTTCAGCGTCTGCTGGGGCTTCTTTGAGGGTGGAAATGAGGAACTGAGAGGCTTTCATCGCAACGGACTAACTTGACAAGGGCATCAGGGAAACATCCAAGAGCGAGCGCTGGTGCGGCGTGCATAATGGACACAATTTAAAAATTTGAGGTTGATTATGCTTGACCGTGAAGGCTTTAGGCCGAACGTCGGCATCATTCTGCTCAACCAGAGAAACCAGGTTTTCTGGGGCAAGCGCATCCGAACCCACAGCTGGCAGTTCCCGCAGGGTGGCATTGATCGGGGTGAAAGTCCTGAACAAGCCATGTTCCGCGAATTGCACGAAGAAGTGGGGCTCCAACCGGAGCATGTGCGCATCGTGGCCCGAACCCGTGACTGGTTGCGCTATGAGGTGCCAGACCGCTTTATCCGCAGGGATGCTCGTGGTTTTTACAAGGGCCAGAAACAGATCTGGTATCTGCTTCAATTGGTCGGTCATGACCACCACTTGAACTTGCGCGCCACCGATCACCCCGAATTCGACGCCTGGCGTTGGAACGATTATTGGGTCCCGCTGGATGTGGTGGTGGAGTTCAAGCGCGGCGTGTACGAAATGGCGCTGACCGAGTTGGCGCGTTTTCTACCGCGTCAAGACCGCCAAAACCGCTACTTGCGTGGCATGCGGGACGAATCGGACCCCAGCTCAGACCCATCAGAGCGGCAGCAACCCATGCACATGGAGTTGCCACCGGGTGCCAGCTTCGACCCCAACCCACCGGGTTAGATATCAAGCAATCCACCGAATTGCAAACACACACCACCCAAAGCCCGCCTCTGCGGGCTTTGGGCTTTCAGCGACTGAGGATCAGGTTGTCCCTATGCACCATTTCCGGCTCTGCGGTGTAGCCCAGCAAATTGGCGTATTCATGTGAAGGTTTGCGGCAGAGTAAACGCGCTTCGGCACTGGCGTAGTTGGCAAGGCCTCGGGCAATTTCGGCGCCCAATGCGTCACGCACGGCAATGACGTCGCCTCTTGAAAAATCACCTTCAACACCTGTCATGCCAATAGGCAAAAGGCTTTTGCCTTCGGTCAGCACCATGTGGGCTGCACCGGCATCAACCGTGACCGAACCACGCAGCTGCAAGTGATCGGCCATCCATTGCTTGCGCGCTTGCTGTTTAGCCGTTTGAGCCACCAGCAAGGTGCCCATGTTGTCTCCTTGGCACAAACGCAGTAAAGCATCGGGCTCGCGGCCCCAAGCAATCACGGTGGATGCACCAGAGCCCGCTGCCCGTTTGGCCGCCAAAATTTTGGTGATCATGCCGCCCTTGCCGATGCTCGAGCCTGCACCACCCGCCATGGTCTCGAGCACGGGATCTCCGGCGCGGGCTTCGTGCACAAAAGTGGCCAAAGGGTCCTTGCGGGGGTCGGCGGTGTACAGGCCTTTTTGGTCTGTGAGGATGATCAGGACATCGGCCTCCACCAAGTTGGCCACCAGAGCGCCCAGGGTGTCGTTGTCACCGAACTTGATTTCATCATTGACCACCGTGTCGTTTTCGTTGATCACGGGCAACACGCGGTGCTGAAGCAAGGTGAGCAAAGTCGAGCGGGCATTGAGGTAACGCTCCCGGTCGGCCAAGTCTGCGTGCGTGAGCAAGACCTGAGCGCTGCCCATGCCGTTTTCACGCAGCTTGGTTTCGTACATTTGCGCCAGGCCCATTTGGCCCACTGCGGCAGCGGCCTGCAAAGCTGGCACTTCGCTGGGGCGGGTGGTCCAGCCCAGGCGCTTCATGCCTTCGGCAATGGCGCCACTGGAGACCATGATCACCTCTTTGCCCTGGGCCACCAGCAAGGCCATTTGGCGGCACCATTCACCGATCGCGGCTTCGTCCAGACCTCGCCCATCGTTGGTCACCAGGCTGGAGCCCACTTTGACCACGATGCGACGGGCATCTCGCAAAACAGATGAAATGGCTGGTGTGGTCATGCTCAAAATGGTCGCGTTCTGATTTACAGGCCCAGATACTGCACTCGGGTCATTCAGGCTTTTTGAAACGTGGGTCGTCCAGCTCTGGCTCTTGCGCCACAAAGCGCGGATCGATGTCCACCGGGCCTTGCTCTTGAATTTGCTGGGCTTTGATGTGCTTGTAGATTGCCTTGATTAAGGGCTCGCAGCCTTCGCGTGTCAAGGCCGAAATCTCGAACACCGGGCCTTTGTAGCGCATGCGTTTGATGAAGTCCTTGACACGGGCTTCGCGTTCTTCAGTTGGCACCATGTCAAGTTTGTTGAGCACCAACCAGCGCGGCTTGTTGTACAGACCAGGATCGTATTTTTTGAGCTCGGCCACGATGGCCTTGGCTTGCTGAACCGGGTCCACGTTGTCGTCAAAAGGTGCAAAGTCGACCACATGCAGCAGCAGCCGGGTGCGCTGCAGGTGGCGCAAAAACAAATGGCCCAAGCCAGCGCCTTCAGAAGCGCCTTCGATCAACCCGGGCACATCGGCAACCACAAAACTCTGCTCATGGCCCACACGGACCACGCCCAGGTTGGGGTGCAAAGTGGTGAAAGGGTAATCGGCGATTTTGGGCCGAGCATTGGAGACGGCAGTGATGAAGGTGGACTTGCCTGCATTGGGCATGCCCAAGAGGCCCACATCGGCCAGCACCTTCAATTCGAGCTTGAGGCTTTTGCGCTCGCCTTCATGACCTGGCGTTTTTTGGCGCGGGGCGCGGTTGATCGCGCTCTTGAAGCGCATATTGCCAAAGCCGCCATCTCCGCCCTTGGCGATCGTGATGATTTCGCCGGGCACCAACAATTCGTAGAGAACTTCGCCAGTTTCGGCATCGGTGACGATGGTGCCCACAGGCATTTTGAGGGTGATGTCGTCACCCGCAGCACCGAACATGTCCGAGCCCATGCCGTGTTGGCCACGCTTGGCTTCGTGGCGGCGCGAATAGCGGTAATCCACCAGGGTGTTCAGGTTGATGTCGGCCATGGCAAAGACGTGGCCGCCTCGCCCGCCGTCGCCACCATTGGGACCGCCAAACTCTTTGTATTTTTCGTGGCGGAACGAGACGCAGCCGTTCCCGCCGTCACCAGCGACGATGTCAATATAGGCTTCGTCAACGAACTTCATGGGTTGTCCAGTGTAGGGCCTTTGGCCCCGTGGGAGCGACGCGCTCGTCGCAAATCTTCAGGGAGGCCAGAAAGCGAAAAGCCCCGACGGGCGGGGCTGATTCGCTGAAACGGAACCTGGCTTAAACGGCCGGGGTCACATTCACAGTGTGCTTGCTCAGTTCACCTTTGATGGCAAACGACACGTGGCCATCCACCAAGGCGAACAAAGTGTGGTCCTTGCCAATGCCGACGTTGCTGCCTGCATGGAACTTGGTGCCACGTTGACGAACGATGATCGAGCCAGCGCTGATCAGTTCACCACCGAAAGCCTTGACACCCAGCATCTTTGGCTTGGAATCACGACCGTTGCGCGTAGAGCCGCCGCCTTTTTTCTGTGCCATGACCTGTTCTCCTCAGGCAGAGATCGCACCGATTTGCAGTTCAGTGAACTGCTGACGGTGACCCTGACGTTTTTGATAGTGCTTGCGACGACGCATTTTGAAAATACGCACTTTGTCGTGCTTGCCATGCGCCACCACGGTGGCTTTGACAGTTGCGCCGGACACCAGGGGCGTACCGATCTTGAGTTCAGCGCCGATACCGACGGCCAAAACCTGATCAATCACGATTTCCTGGCCAACGTCCGCAGCAATCTGTTCTACTTTAATTTTTTCGCCAGCGACAACACGATACTGTTTGCCACCGGTTTTTATGACCGCGTACATATGAGACCTCTTGAATGGAAGTTTCCCTGAGCTCATCCCAAGGAACCTGCGATTCTAGCACGACCGGGTGTTTATACAAAGCCTGATGACTGCCCGGCTGTTTATGCACACTGACAGTCCTATAATTAAAGTCAAAATACCGGGTTTTCCAACCCCATTCGCACCCACGGGTGCCCACAGCAGGATTTTCAAGTTGTCTGCTCCCGAAAACAGCACTGCCGCCGTCCTTGCCCTGGTAGCACATGACATGAGCGAAGTCGATCGCGTGATCGCCCAGCGCCTGGAATCGGGTGTCCCGTTGGTTGGTGATGTGGCTCGGTACATCATTTCAGCTGGGGGTAAACGGCTTCGCCCGGTCTTGCTGCTGCTGACCTGCGGCGCATTGGACGACAGCCACGCGCAGCGCCACAACCTGGCGGCCGTGGTGGAGTTCATCCACACAGCCACCTTGCTGCACGACGATGTGGTCGACGAATCCACCCTGCGCCGTGGCCACCCTACAGCCAACGAAAGCTTCGGCAACCCCGCCAGCGTGCTGGTGGGTGACTTTTTGTACTCCCGCGCCTTTCAAATGATGGTTGAAGTGGGCAGCATGCGCGTGATGCAGGTGCTGTCCGAAGCCACCAACGTGATTGCCGAAGGCGAAGTCCTGCAGTTGATGAACATGCATGACGCCTCGCTGGACGAAGAAGGCTACCTGCGCGTCATCCGCTCCAAGACAGCCAAGCTGTTCGAGGCCAGCGCCAGGCTAGGGGCCATTCTGGCGGGCAGCGATGCCGTCATTGAAGCCGCTTGCGCCAACTACGGGCAGGCTCTGGGTACGGCATTTCAGGTCATCGACGATGTGCTGGACTACGACGGCAATGCGAACGAAATGGGTAAAAACTTGGGCGACGACTTGCGCGAAGGCAAATCCACCCTGCCTTTGATTTTGGCCATGCAACGCGGCAACGCGGCCCAGCGCCAAACTGTGCGCGAGGCCATTGAAAGCGGCAGTGTGGAAAAACTGGCCGAGATCGTGGCCATTGTTCGCGAAACCGGTGCACTGGACGGCACGCGCGATGCCGCAACAAAAGAAGCCCAACGCGCCATTGACGCAGCGCTACAGTTGCCCGACAACCCCTACCGTGAAGCGATGCTCACACTCGCATCTCAACTGCTCAACCGCCGCACCTGATCGACCAATGGGCCAAGCAACAGTTCTGGCTTTGGACATTGGATTCTGTTAAAAAGCAGCAAGGCTTGATGTCCAAGCCGCCCCCCCCAAAAGGCCCCACCATGAGCTCGCCCATCTCCGACCGAGTTGCACGGCCACTGCCCGAAAAGCCAGTGCAATCAACCAAACCTGCGCTGGACAACCGCGCTGAAGCGGTGGCCATCAGCAAGCAGCAATCGCAAGCTGCGCAGGACGCCAAAGCCAGTGCGTCGCGCCATGCCGACAAGGGCCGTCAGGTGGACCGATACGCTTGATGCCAGATGCCTGATGCCTGAACCGACGGCACCAGATCAACACATTGCCAGCATCCCGCCAACAACGCTGGACAAGTTGGGCAAACTCCCGGATCATTCGAATACAAAAATATTCATGATCCACAGGGGGGATGCATGCGAGACAGTCTGAACAGTGCGCCACGAACAGGCGCCATGGAAGATGCACCGGTCGTGGTTTACGTCCAAAAACTGTTGGAGCAGGCCGTGGCACTGCAAGCGTCCGACCTGCACTTTGAGCCTTACGAACACCACTACCGTGTGCGCATGCGCATTGATGGGGAGTTGCGCGAAGTCGATCAACCTCCAATGGCTTTCAAAGACCGGCTGGCCTCGCGCATCAAGGTCATGTCACGGCTGGACATTGCCGAAAAGCGGCTGCCGCAAGACGGCCGCATGAAGCTGCAATTGACCAGCGGGCGCGAACTGGACCTGCGGGTCAGCACCTTGCCCACCCTCTTTGGCGAAAAGCTGGTGGTGCGGGTGCTGGATGCGCAGCAAGCGCAACTGGACTTGGCCGCGCTGGGCTATGAGCCTGAAGACCTGCAACGGCTCACGCAAGCGATCCAGCGGCCACATGGCATGGTTTTGGTCACTGGCCCCACCGGTTCGGGCAAAACGCAATCGCTCTACGCCTGCTTGAACCTGCTCAACACCGACGAAGTCAACATCGCCACGGTCGAAGACCCTTGTGAAATCCAAATGCCGGGCATCAACCAGGTCAATGTGCAAGACAAACCCGGGCTGACCTTTGCGGTGGCACTGCGCGCATTCTTGCGGCAAGACCCGGACATTTTGATGGTGGGTGAGATCCGAGATCTGGAGACGGCGCAAATCGCCATACAGGCATCACAAACTGGCCACCTGGTGCTGTCCACCCTGCACACCAACGACGCCACAGGCACATTGGTGCGACTGCGCAACATGGGTGTGGCACCTTACAACATTGCAGCCAGTGTGTCGCTGGTCACGGCGCAGCGGCTGGTGCGACGTTTGTGCAAGCACTGTCGACTGCCTAAAGTCCTGGACCGTGACATCTTTCGGCAAGCGGGCTGGAACGACCCAACGGCCTCTGACGAACCCGTCATTGTGTACGTCCCCGTGGGCTGCGACCTTTGTCATAAAGGCTTCAAAGGAAGGACAGGGATTTTTCAGGTGATGCCTGTCAGCCCCCAAATGCAAACGCTGGTGCTGCAAGAAGCGGGCACCCAGGCCTTGGCACAACAAGCCCAGCACGAAGGCGTTGCCGGGTTGCGGCAAGCGGGCCTGCGCAAAGTGATGGCGGGCGTGACGTCGCTCGACGAGGTGCTGGCCGCCACGCGAGAACCCTCATGAACCGTGCGCCCCAGCCATCGCCAGACCTGTTCACATTTGCCTGGCGTGGCCACAGCCTGAAAGGCCAAGAAGTCAGCGGACACATCCAGGCAGAAAATGCGCAATTGGCCCAGGCCCAATTGCGCAGACAAGGCTTGCAGGTCAAGCGCGTGCAACGCGTATGGTGGGTGCCCAAGCAGCCCATTCGCCCCCGTGAACTGGCTCAGATGACCCGGCAACTGGCCGCATTGACACGTGCAGGCGTTCCCCTGGTGTCGGCATTGCAAATGGTGTCTCGCAGCGCCGCCACTCAGGCCTTGAAGGAGCTGATGGGTAAGGTGCGCTCGGACGTTGAATCGGGCATGGCGCTGCATGCGGCGCTGGCAGCGCACCCACAGCATTTCAGTGGGCTGTACATCAGCATGGTCAGTGCAGGTGAGGCCGCAGGCATTCTGGACAACATGATGGAGCGGCTGGCCAACACCCTGGAGAAGAATGAAGCCCTGCGTTCGCGGGTGCGCTCAGCGCTGTTGTACCCCTGCGCTGTGATCGTGGTGGCCCTGGCGGTGCTGGCCTTGATCATGGTCTACGTGGTGCCGGTGTTTGAAGACGTCTTCAAAGCTTTTGGCTCGGACCTGCCCTGGGCCACGCAATGGGTGTTGGCGTTGAGCCAGGGCCTGAGCCAGTCGGGCTGGTTTTTTCTGCCCGCTCTGTTGCTGCTGCCCTGGTTTTGGCAAGGCTTGCGGCGCAATGAACGGTGGCAACGCCAGCTCGACCGCTGGCTGCTGGGGCTGCCGTTGGTGGGCCACTTGCTGCGCAGTGCAGTGGTCGCACGCTGGACACAAACCCTGTCGGCGCTGCTGGCCGCAGGCGTGCCACTGACCGAGGCCCTCGGGCCTGCAGGGCAAGCCTGTGATCATGCGGTTTACGCCAGACTGACCGAACATTTGCAGCGACGCGTCTCGCAAGGCGGCAGCCTGAGCGAAGCCATGGCCCACACCGGGCGTTTTCCGGACATGATCGTGCAGTTGTGCGCCATAGGCGAGGAAACCAGCGCACTGGAGAGCCTGCTGGCCCGCGCAGGCGTGCTGATGGAAAACGAGCTCGACGACCAGGTCAATGGCCTGTCCAGTCTGCTGGAGCCGCTGATCATTGTGGTTCTGGGTGGGCTGATCGGAGGTATCCTTGTGGCCATGTATTTGCCCATCTTCCGCTTGGGCCAGGTCTTTTAAGACATGGCGCCCGATGTATTCGCATTTGTCCCTTGGGTTCTGGCCGCGCTGCTGGGCTTGGTGGTTGGCAGCTTTCTGAATGTGGTGATCCACCGTTTGCCCCTGATGATGGAGCGAGAGTGGCAAGCCACGCAAGACCTGCCTGAAACACCAGACACCCACTTCAACTTGGCTGTGCCCGGCTCGCATTGCCCGCAATGCGACCATCCGCTGCACGGGTTCGACAACATCCCTGTGCTGAGCTTTCTGTTGCTGCGGGGCCGCTGCCGCCACTGCCAAGCGGCGATTGCCTGGCAATACCCTGCGGTTGAACTCGCCACCGCGGCCATTTTTGTTTGGAGCTTCAGCCGCTATGGCCTCAGCGCAGACGCACTGGCTTGGGCCGGCTTTGCAGCCGCCTTGCTGGCCCTGGCCGTCATCGATGCGGGCACCACCCTGCTTCCCGATGCCATCACACAGCCACTGACCTGGGCCGGCCTGTTGGCAGCAGCCCTGGGGGTGATCGCCGTGCCCTTGAACGATGCCCTGTGGGGCGCTGTGGCGGGTTATCTGTTTTTATGGGCGATTTACTGGCTCTTTCGACTGTTGACGGGCAAGGAAGGCATGGGCCATGGCGACTTCAAACTGCTGGCAGCCCTGGGAGCCTGGTTCGGCTGGCAGGCCTTGATCGCTTTGGTCATGATCGCCTCGCTGTCGGGCATGGTGGTCGGGCTCTGGCTCAAATGGCGCCAACGCCTGCCTGAGGGTGGTTATATTCCCTTTGGGCCATTTTTGGCCTTGGCCGGGGCGGTCCAGATGGTCTGGGGTACCTCAGCTTGGCTTTCTTGGTGAACCCTTTCATGAACCCACACATTTGGCGCATTGGCTTGACGGGCGGGATCGGCAGCGGCAAGAGCACAGTGGCAAGCATGTTGGCTGCGCTGGGGGCAGCGGTGATCGACGCCGACGCCATCTCGCGCAGCGTCACCGCTTCGGGCGGGCGGGCGATTGCCCCGATTGCCGTTCAGTTCGGCACAGCCATGATCGGCGCAGACGGCGCCATGGACCGGCAAGCCATGCGCGAGCGGGTGTTCAGCGACCCTGTCGCAAGGCAACAACTCGAAGCCATCATCCACCCTCTGGTGGGCACCATCACCCGAGAACAGACCGAGGCAGCCATCGCCCGAGGAGCGCATTGCCTGGTGTTTGACGTGCCTTTGCTGGTTGAATCAGGCAAGCGCTGGCGCAGCCAGGTTGACCGTGTCTGGGTGGTCGATTGCGAGCCCGACAGGCAGCGCGAGCGGGTGATCGCCCGAAGCGGCCTGGCCGCCGAAGAAATTGACCGCATCATCGCCCGGCAAGCTTCTCGAGCGCAGCGGCTCGGCTGTGCTGATCTGGTGGTCTTCAACCAGGACCTGCCCCTGCCTGAACTGGAGCGCGAGGTCACCGAAATGGCGCGCCAGTTCGGGCTATGATCCAAGCAGATTGAAAGACGCTGCGTGATACTTTACGAATACCCCTTCAACGAACGCATCCGCACCTATCTGCGGCTGCAGCAGCTGTTTGACCGTCTCGGTCAGCTGATGCCTCGCCCCGACGCGATGGACCACCACTTTGCGCTGACCACCCTCTTTGAAATCATGGAAGTGGCCTCGCGCTCTGAACTCAAATCGGATGTGCTCAAAGACCTGGAGCGTCAAAAGCAGATCTACAACAGCTACCGTGGTAATCCTGCCATTTCCGAAAAAGCACTCGACGGCGTCATCGCACAACTCGACACCCATTTCGAAGTGCTCAATGCCATCAACGGCAAGCTCGGTCAGTCATTGACCGAAAACGACTTTTTGATGAGCATCCGCAGCCGAGCCGTGATTCCGGGGGGCACCTGCGAGTTCGACCTTCCGGCCTACCACGCGTGGCAGCACCGCGACTGCGACAGCCGCCTGTCCGACCTCACCCGGTGGACAGCGCCCTTTGCATCCCTTTCGCAAGCTGTGGGCCTGCTGGTCCAAATGCTTCGCGAATCGGGCAGCAAGCAAAAAGTCATGGCCCTTCAAGGCCAGTTGCAGCAAAACCTGCCGCAAGGCCGCAGCTTTCAATTGCTTCGTTTGCGCATTGACCCCAGCCTGGGCATCACGCCCGAGATCAGCTGCAACCGTCTGGTGGTGGTGATTCGCATGATGATGCAGTTGCCCGACGGCAAGCTCCAAGCCTGCACCCAAGACGTGCCGTTTGAATTGTCCTTGTGCGCATGAGCGAACCGAAACAGCCCACCTTTGCCGAGCGCAAAGTCCGCTGTCCGGGCTGCGATGGTTTGAGCCTTTACAGTCCGCGCAACCCTTACCGCCCGTTTTGCTCGGCCCGGTGCAAGGGCATCGACTTGGGCGCCTGGGCCGAAGAAAGTTTTCGCCTGCCCGAGGACACCCCGCCTGACGATCCTTTGGGCGGCCCGCAGCTGCAGTGACTCAGCCGTGAGTGGGGCCTGAAAAGTTGCGCTCCTCGGCCAACCAAGCCAGCACAGGCAGCGTGCCGGGTAAGACAGGACTCTCTGTCACCGGCAAAACCTGCCACGCAAACGACTGGCCCTCGCGCATTTGCAATTCGCCTTGCCATTCGCGCACTTTGCAAAAGTGCAGGCGCACCAGCGCATGGGGATAGTCGACCATCTGGGTTTTCCAAAGCTCTGCAGGCCCGATGGTGATGCCCAGCTCTTCTTGCAGTTCGCGGCGCAAGGCCTGCTCCACCGTCTCTCCCGCTTCGAGCTTGCCGCCCGGAAACTCCCAATAACCTTCGTAGACCTTGCCTGCCGGGCGCGATGTCAAGAGAAACGCGCTCTCAGGTTGCAGCAAGATGCCTACTGCGACTTCGACCACTTTGCGGTCAACGCCGCCTTCGCGCTCGCGCTCGCCGTCGGCCACCAAAGTGCCCATGGCGCTCAAACCTCACGACCCATGAAATCGCGGGCAAACTGGTAGGCCACACGGCCACTGCGCGAACCACGCTCCAGGGCCCACAGCAAGGCAGCCGGGCGTGCTTCTTCGATCTGAGTTGCCGTTGCGCCCAAAGCCCCCAACCACTGGTTGGCGATGGTGAGGTACTCGTCTTGAGAGAATGGATAAAAGCTGATCCACAAGCCAAAACGTTCGGACAGCGAGATTTTTTCTTCGACGCCTTCTCCCGGGTGCACCTCACCATCAGGCGTGTGCTTGTAAGTGAGGTTTTCGCTCATGTACTCGGGCAGAAGATGGCGGCGGTTGCTGGTGGCGCACACCAGCACATTGGGGGTCGATGCGGCCACCGAGCCGTCCAGGATCGACTTGAGGGCCTTGTAGCCGGGTTCGCCGTCCTCAAAGCTCAGGTCATCGCAATAGACCAAAAACTTTTCAGGCCGATTGAACACCACCTCGACGATGTCCGGCAAATCGGTCAGGTCTTCTTTGTCCACCTCGATCAGGCGCAGGCCTTGAGGGGCATAGGTGTTCAAGCAGGCTTTGATGAGCGAAGACTTGCCCGTGCCGCGCGCCCCAGTGAGCAGCACGTTGTTGGCAGGACGGCCATGGACAAACTGCTCGGTATTGCGTTGCAGCTTGTCTTTCTGGTCATCGATTTCCTTGAGGTCGTCAAGCGTCATGGCGGCCACATGGCGAACCGGCTCGAGCACGCCATGGCCCGACGAGCGCTTGCGGTAGCGCCAAGCGATGGCCTGCGTCCAATCGGGCGCCGACAAAGCTTGAGGCAAGACCGATTCAATGCGGTCCACCAGTTGGCTGACCTTGTCCAGCAGTTGTTCGAGGTTCGTGCTCATGAGCGGTAGTCGGCGTTGATGGAAACGTAGTCGTGGCTCAGGTCACAGGTCCAGACGGTGTCGGTGGCCGTGCCACGGCCCAGGCCCACGCGCACGGTGATTTCGGCCTGCTTCATCACGCGCTGTCCGTCTTCTTCTTGGTAGGTCGGGTGGCGACCGCCCAGAGTGGCCACATGCACATCGTCCAGGTGCAACTCAATGAGGTTGGGGTCCAAGTCTGCGATGCCTGCGTAGCCCACAGCTGCCAGGATGCGGCCCAGATTGGGGTCGCTGGCGTACATGGCGGTTTTGACAAGCGGCGAATGGGCTATGGCGTAAGCCACCAGACGGCATTCCGCCTGCGTCTTGCCGCCTTCAACCTGCACGGTGATGAACTTGGTGGCGCCCTCGCCGTCACGCACGATGGCATGCGCCAGTTGGCGGGCCACCTGCAGCATGGCGGCCTTGAGGGCTAAGCCTTCGGCCGAGTCCCAAGAGGTGATGGGCGCGTGCCTCGCCTGGTGCGACGCAATGACCACAAAGGAATCGTTGGTCGAGGTGTCGCCATCGATGGTGATGCGGTTGAAGGAGCCGTCGGCCAGCTCTCGGGCCAGTGCGGGCAGCAGCGCAGGCGCAATGCAGGCATCGGTTGCCAAGAAACCCAGCATGGTGGCCATATTTGGGCGGATCATGCCCGCACCCTTGCTGATGCCGGTCACGCTCACGGTTTGGCCACCGATCTGCAGTTGCACGCTGGCGGCCTTGGGCACGGTGTCGGTGGTCATGATGCCTTCGGCAGCTTTAGCCCAGTTCGAGGCAGCGGCATCGGCCAAGGCGGCAGGCAAGCCGGCCACGATGCGGTCCACCGGCAGCGGCTCCATGATGACGCCCGTTGAGAACGGCAGCACCTGGCCCGGCTGGCATTGCAGCAAGGCAGCCACCGCGTCACAGGTCTGTCGCGCATGGGCCAGGCCGGGTGCACCCGTGCCTGCATTGGCATTGCCCGTGTTGATCACCAGAGCTCGGATGCTCTTCCCGGCTTGCAGGTGTTCACGGCAGACCAGCACAGGCGCGGCGCAAAAACGGTTCTGGGTGAAGACCCCGGCCACGCTGACCCCGTCGTCCAGCAGCAAAAGGCTCAGGTCTTTGCGGTTGGCTTTGCGCACGCCGGCTTCGGTGATGCCCCAACGCACACCGGCAATCGGATGCAACTGGGCGGGATCGAGGGGGGGCAGGTTCACGGGCATGGGTGTCTTTCTGCGGATGTCATGAGAATTTAACCAGGAATCAAGAGCCACAAAGCGAAGCGGGCCGAAGCCCGCTGATGAAAGTCAATTCAATCTCAGGCCAACTTGCCGTGGCACTGCTTGTATTTCCACGGACACTGCTTTAAGCTTTGATTTATATAGGTTTTTTCTTGTAAAAAATTAATGCTCAACATTTGCCTAACACCCCGTAAAAGCTTCATCATTTCTATCATAACGTTAATCATTTTCGCGTACATACTTGGATTGAAAATACGCGACTACACGCAAGACAAAGAAAGCGCTTCAGTGAGTCTAACATCAGCTTTCTTTTTGAAGAAAATACGAATTATCTATAAAATGAAATACTTAAACTTTACTTAAGAATTCGATAGTTCAATAATTCGTGGCTCTAATTTTATTTTAATAAAAAGCGCATTGTAGTGCGAACTAATCCTTAACTTTTTTCAACTTTGATGATTTCCGAGGCGATCCATTCTGCGATTTGGGGAGAGACTGAGTTACCAATGAGTCGCCCTCGACGACCGTCCAACCTTCCGGAAAGCCCATCAATTTCTCGCACTCGTCCCATGTCAAGTTCCTGGCTACAGAGAATTGGTCTGTCGCTATGACCTCCTTGATGTCCGCCAGTTTGAGCGCGAATCGTGGGGCTGAAATTTTTTGCTTTGGTATATCCAAAGCCTCCCCGACGCTGTACCAAAAGTGGATCGTCTCCTCTAAGCCCTTCTGAAAAATCGGATCTAGCTTCCTTTCCCCTCGCTCCTCCCGCCGCATAATCCCTGTAGCAGCCGCGCACGTTAGAAAGGAACTGATAGGCGGCTTCGGATCTAAAAGTTGCGATAAGGAATACTCTTTCGCGATGCTGGGGCAAACCCGCATCGAGAGTGTTGCTCGTAAACCAACCCCCCAAATACCCGATTTCTTCGAGCCTGTCGGTAACGACTTCAAGCGCCTCGCCTCGCTCAGCGCTGAGTAACCCAACGACATTTTCCATGACAAGCCATTTAGGTTGTGCTTCACTAGCAAGGTCTGCAAAGGTGTGAAAGAGTCCACTTCGTTTTCCTTTAAGACCTTTCCTATCGGTGTTCGCGTGACTAAGGTCTTGGCAGGGCCAACCGCCGGTCCAGATTTGTGCTTTGGGGATTTCATTTGCGCTTAAGGTTGTAATGTCATCATGCAGAGGAACGTGCGGCCAATGCCTACTTAACACTTGTTGGCAGTGCGGATCGATTTCACAATGAAAAACCGTTTCAACTCCCGCACGCTCAAAGCCTAAGTCGAACCCTCCGATTCCCGCGAAAAAGGAAGCCGACTTCAAATTATTTTTCATAGCCAAGCTCAGAAGATTGAGTTAGACTCAGCAACTTATAGGACATAGACGCCTGTATTTCAATTGTTAAGCAATGCGTAACTCAATGCTTGCAAGCAAAGAGGATGCCTTAGGAGCATTATAGTGGCAACAAATCAAAGAGCAAGTAAAGGGCTTCTTCTCCCACCCAGAGAGGAGCCAATTCCAAATGCGGCTGCTCGAGATGCTTGGTTGAACAGAGCTAGAGAAAGCTTTGTTGCTCCAGGTGAGGCAAACAAGGCGATCTTTTCTCTGATCTTAAGCAAGCTGTGGCCTGAGGGTCAC
>CAIJQQ010000040.1 GCA_903822825.1 uncultured Burkholderiales bacterium
CTACACCTTCAAGATGATTGCTCACCAAGCTTGGCTCGGCGTTGGCATATGCATCACTGCACTTAGCTTTCGCCGACTTTGACACCATCCCTTGCACAGTTTCCACGCGCAAGGCACATTTGAAAAATATGAGTCCTCTGCTCTAACCAACTGAGCTATAGGCCCGAATTTCTGATTGTACTTTGTCCGTTTAGAACGTCATGAACACTGGTGAAATTTTCAGCAAAGGGATTTGGGGGCCCATATGGAGGCAGTGTCAATCTTTGGATGGGAGTTTACCGAAACGCTGAAACAACCTGCACACCAAATCTCGCATCCAAGTATGACGAGAATCATTGTCGGTACTTTTGTGCCAAATCATTCGAACCTCATAGACCGGTGCATCTGTAATGTCCCAAACTCGAAGGTCTTGGCGCGACTGCAATTCACGCACGAACATTTCGGGAATGATGCCAATCAAATCGGTTTGACGTGCAATGTCGGGCATCGCACTGAAGTGTCTCGATCGCAACACAATGCGTTCTTCTAATTTCATTCGCGTCAGCATTTTTTCGACACTGCCATGGAAAGTGGCCGTGGGTGATGCCACTGCAAAACCAGACTGACGCAACTGTTCCAAGCTCAAGGTTTTCCCAGCCCTTCCACTGGGTGGCTTCCAATCCAATGAAGTCACCGCCATATAACGCTCATGAAATAACAGCTCAGATCGAATACCGCGATGCTCTGGCGCCAAAATACCCACCGCCAAGTCAATTTGACGCGATTCAAGTGCAGTTGTGACCTGATCTGCATTCACAGCAATGTTGGACAAGCGAGCGTGAGGTGCATCCACACGCAAAGCGGCTGCCAGTTTGGGAAGAAACATCATCTCGCCCAAATCGGACAACGATATTTTCCAGTGCACATCGCTGTTGACAGGGTCAAATTCTTGTCGCCCCACCAGCATGGATTCCATCAGCAGCAATTGCTCATGCATGTCTACTGCCAACTGCTCGCACAGCCTGGTGGGCTTGAGTCCTGTGGGCGCACGCACAAATAGCTCATCCTCAAAATAGTCACGTAAACGGGCCAAAGCATTGCTGGTCGCTGGCTGGGACAAGGCCAACGATTTCCCAGCCAACGTGACAGACCCTGTTCGATGTATGGCCACCAAGACGCGCAAAAGGTTCAGGTCAAGCTGTCGAAAATTCATATGAATTTCTTCTTAAGGGTAAGCCCTAGTTATTCATGAAGCAAATGAACAATATTTGATTTATCCATTTGTCGAATGCCAAAATCTACCCTAAATTGATCAATGTACAAAATTCAGAATAAAGTTCATCGGAAAGGACATTGCACAAATGGCTGAACGTTCATTCCTTGCAGAAGTTGAAAAACTCAAGCTGGGTGCCGGTGAAGAATTTCACGGGGAAGGTATTTTGGCTGTCACCAAAGCCTTGCTGCAGTCGGGTGTGTCCTATGTGGCGGGATACCAAGGCGCTCCCATCTCTCATTTAATGGATGTTCTGACAGACGCCAACGATATATTGGCCGAGTTGGGGGTTCACTTTGAACACAGCGCCTCTGAAGCCACGGCCACCGCCACTTTGGCAGCTTCTGTCAATTACCCACTTCGAGGCGCCGTTACCTTTAAATCCACTGTGGGCACCAACGTAGCTTCTGATGCTTTGGCAAATTTAGCGTCAGGCGGTGTTGTAGGCGGGGCCATGCTCATTGTGGGCGAAGACTACGGAGAAGGTTCAAGCATCATGCAAGAGCGCTCGCATGCCTTTGCCATGAAATCCCAAGTGTGGTTGATAGACCCCAGGCCCAATTTGCCGAGCATTGTCAAAGCCGTCGAGCAAGGCTTTGAGTTGTCAGAGGCCAGCAACACCCCTGTGATGCTTGAATTGCGCATACGTGCCTGCCATGTACATGGCCACTTTCCCACCAAAGACAATGTGCGCCCCGCTTTTACCCTCAAAGATGCCATTGAACATCCCAAACGTGATGTCAATCGCATCGTGCTCCCTCCCTCAAGTTATTTGCACGAACAAGAAAAGGTCAAAGAACGCTGGCCGGCGGCCGTCAAATTTATTCAAGAGCACCAGATCAATGAATTTTTTGCTCGCTCAGCCAATGACTTTGGCATTGTCATGCAAGGCGGTATGTACAACGGCGTTCTTCGTGCCTTGGAAATACTCGGGCTGGCCAATGCATTTGGCGAATCCCAAATTCCCCTCTATGTTTTAAACATCACCTACCCTTTGGTAGACGATGAATTCAAAACTTTCTGCACTGGCAAGCGTGGTCTTTTGATCGTCGAAGAAGGACAGCCGGATTTCATTGAACAAAACGTACACGCCATTTTGCGCAAAGCCGACATACAGACGCGTGTTCATGGCAAAGATTTTCTACCCATGGCGGGCGAGTACACAGGTGGCGTCATTCTGCAAGGCGTGGAAAAATTCATAGCACTTTATGCACCTGAATTGCTGAAGACTTCCGAGCATGCGGCACCATCCGCTCAAAGCAATGCCTTGGTCAACGCAGCAATTGCCGACGCCACGGCCCAAGTGCTCCCGCGCCCTCCTTCCTTTTGCACAGGCTGTCCAGAGCGCCCTATCTTCACTGCCATCAAGATGCTTGAAAAAGAATTGGGGCCGCGGCACATCAGTTGCGACATTGGCTGCCACCTGTTCTCTATCTTGCCTCCCTTCAACGTCGGCGCCACCACCATGGGCTATGGACTGGGTTGGGCCGGCGCTTCAGCCTTCAACACGCCTGAAACCGAACACCGCACCATGGCCATCATGGGAGATGGTGGTTTTTGGCATAACGGCCTGACCAGCGGCGTAGGCAACGCGGTATTCAATCAAACGGACAACGTTTTGCTGGTGGTTGACAACGGCTACTCTGCCGCGACGGGAGGCCAAGACGTTTTATCTTCAAAGGCCATTAATCCCATTCGCAGCACCAACAATCCCATCGAAAAAGCGGTAAAAGGTGTAGGCGTGAATTGGGTGAAAACTGTCACACACACCTACAGCCTCGATCAAATGCGAGGCGCCCTGCGAGATGCTCTGACCACCCCAACCAAAGGCCCCAAAGTGGTTGTTGCGCAAAGCGAATGCATGCTCAACCGTCAGCGCCGGGTGAAACCGCAAATCAGACAACGCATCCAACAAGGCGAACGTGTGGTGCGAGAAAAATTTGGCGTAGATCCCGACACATGCACAGGAGATCACTCTTGCATTCGTTTATCAGGTTGTCCTTCACTGAGCATCAAAACCAATCCAGACCCCTTAAGAACAGATCCAGTTGCAGCTGTGGCCGACAGCTGCGTGGGCTGCGGTTTGTGTGGCGAAGTTTCCCATGCAGCCGTTTTGTGTCCATCTTTTTACCGGGCTGAAATCATCAACAATCCCAGTGGCTGGGATCGCTTCAAAGTCAAACTTCGCAAGTGGGTGATTGGCCGTTTACAAAATCGGATCGAACGTCGCCTCGAGGGCATCTCTGCTGCGGCTTGACGGACAAGAAAATGACCCCAAAAAAATCGCAATCGCATGCAATCACCATTGCCATTTTGGCCATGGGCGGTGAAGGTGGCGGCGTGTTGGCCGATTGGCTGGTCGATTTGGCCGAGCACAATGGCTTTGTGGCACAAACCACCTCGGTTCCTGGCGTGGCACAGCGCACGGGCGCTACGGTTTATTACCTTGAAATATTTGACAAGGCCATGATTCCCGAAGGACGACAACCGGTGTTTGCGCTAAGCCCATTTCCTGACCATGTCGACATTGTGCTGGCATCTGAGTTGATGGAAGCTGGCCGTGCACTTCAGCGTGGCTTGGTCAATCCCCAACGCACAGCCCTCATTACGTCCTCGCACCGTGTTTATGCCATGACTGAGCGCATTGCGATGGGCGATGGACGCATGGATTCTGAGAAACTGCTGGCAGGCGCCAAAGCTGCTGCAAAACAATTCATTGCCGCAGATTTCTCAGCCATGGCAGAAAATTTTGGCAGCTTGATTGGCCCAGCGTTGTATGGCGCATTGGCGGCCTCTGGTCAACTACCGTTCACACGTGCACAGTTTGAGGCAACCATTCAGCGCGGCGGTATTGGCGTCACCTCCAGCCTCCAGGCATTTGGGGCCGCTTACCACGAAGCACAACGTCAATTGAACGGGGGTACAGAAGCGCCCGCCCCAGAAGGTCATGTCGGTGCGTCTGCAAAACAACATGCCGTGGGACCTCGCTTGCAAGCCATGGCTCAAAGAATTCAATCAGAGTTCAGGCCAGCTGCTCAATCCCATCTGATGGCTGGCATTACACGCATGACAGACTACCAAAGCGAAGCCTACGCCAAGCTGTATTTAGACAGGGTCAAGGCACTCAACCAACAGGCCCCCACCAATGAGGTGGGTGATGAATTGGTGTCTGAAGCTGCTCGACATTTGGCCTTGTGGATGAGTTACGAGGACACGGTGCGCGTAGCCGATTTAAAAATTCGCCGCTCTCGCTTTGAAAGAGTCAGCCTTGAAGTCAAACAAAATACAGAACAATTTTTAGATATCCATGAATTTTTGCATCCACGCGTTGAGGAGATTGCTGACACATTGCCGACCCCCATGGGTCGATGGTTGCTTAAAAGTAAATGGGCACGACCACTGTTAGGCCGCTTCACCCAAAAGGGACGGATTGTCAAAACCACTTCGCTTAGAGGCTATCTTTTGCTGTATTTCATAGCATCACTGCGCGTGACACGCCCGTACTCTTTGCGATTTTCTCAAGAGCAAGAACGCATCAACGCTTGGTTGGAGTGCATCACAAACCTGATGCCCATCAACGAGAAACTGGCCTTGCAAGTGGTCAAGGCCCAACAATTGGTCAAGGGCTATGGCGATACACACAGCCGTGGTTGGCGCAATTTCCAACGTTTGATAACCGCCCTGCCCTTGTTCCAAAATGAACCAGACGCTGCAAGCAAGCTTCAACAACTTCAAAAAATTGCTCTCAACGACGACTCAGAGCAAGAACTGTTGACCAGTTTAAAGGCGCAAGGTTTATTGCATCCAAATTGATGGATCACCGATCCATCGCCTTATTTTTGACTGAAACCCTCACTCAGGAGATATCACCATGAAAATAAAAATCATCCAATCGGCGCTGGTTCTGTCGATTGCAGCAGCCAGCAGTGCAACCGTCTCAGCACAAGAAGTCACGCTGCGCTTGGTCAGTGCTTTTGCTGAAAATGGAATCTATGTGCAACACCTTTTGCCATGGATCAACAAAGTCAATGCAGAGGGCAAAGGCGTTTTACAAATTAATTTCATTGGCGGTCCCAAAGCCATTCCTACTTTTGAGGTGGGCAATGCAGTGAAAACAGGTGTGGTTGATATGGCCTTGAACACTGGCGCCTTTTACACCAATGTGATGCCAGAATCCGATTTTTTGAAGCTCACCCAAATACCCGTGGCCGAACAACGCAAAAACGGCGCCTTTGACGCCATCAACAAAGTGTGGAATGAAAAGGGCAACATGCAGTATTTGGCCCGCACGGTTGAGAATCAACCATTCCACATTTACACCAACAAGAAAGTTGACAAGGCCGATTTGAGTGGCCAAAAAATTCGCATCACACCGGTTTACCGGGATTTTTTCCAATCACTTAACGCCAATGTCATCACCACGCCTCCTGGCGAGGTATACACAGCGCTAGAGCGTGGTGTTGTGGACGGCTACGGCTGGCCCATTGGTGGTATTTTTGATTTGAACTGGCACGAGAAAACCAAATTTCGGATTGACCCTGGTTTCTACGATGCTGAAGTGTCCTTGGTGATGAACCTACCAGCCTACAAAAAGCTCACCGAAGCACAGCGCAACTATTTGCAAAAGCAATTGCTCGCCTTAGAAGCTGAAAACACATTCTGGGTGAAGTACGGTACGGATGAAACCGCACGCCAAGCCAAGGCCGGCATTCAAACCATTGCATTTGATGCTGCAGGAAGCAAGGCCTTCAAGGAAAAGGCCTACGACATTGCCTGGGCGTCTGCATTGAAGCAAAGTCCAGAGATTGCAGCCAAATTCAAACCCTTGTTCGCTAAATGATGGACAAACTTTCTGAAACCTTTGGGCGTTTCATTTCCGCTCTGGCACTGTTTGGTTGCTTGTTACTGCTGGTCATGATGCTCATCATCGTGACCGACGTGGGCTTGCGAAATTTGGCGTTGAGTGGTTGGCCACAGGGCATTGACTGGAGCAATGAGGTCTCAGAATTTTTGTTGTATCTGATCACGTTGAGTGTTGCCCCATGGCTACTGCGCCAAGGTCAGCACATCCGAGTGGACATTCTCTTGCAAGCCATTCCTAAAAAAATGGCATGGGGGCTGGAATGGCTGGGCGATGCGTTGGGCCTGGCATGTTGTCTGGCGATGAGCGCCTATGGCGCACAAGCCACGTGGGCCAGTTACAGTGCCAACGCCCTCAGTATCAAGACATTGGTCACCCCTGAATGGTGGTCATTGGCGCCTCTGCCAGTGGTATTCATCTTGCTCAGTATTGAAATGGTCTTTCGCATGCACCGGCTTTGGCAAGCAGAGCGCGGCCCACGAAGCGACGCGGTGAGCGCGGCATGAATACTTGGCAATTTGCAGCATGCCTCATGCTGGGTGGGTCCACGGTATTGCTGTTCATTGGCATGCCGGTGGCACTCACGTTCATTGGCATCAACATTGTGGGTGCGTGGCTTTACATGGGAGGCGAACCCGGCATGGTTCAGTTGGCTCGCAGCAGTGTGAGTTCGGTCATGGCCTTTTCATTGACGCCCATCCCCCTGTTTGTTCTCATGGGTGAAATTTTGTTTCATACGGGCTTGGCCTTCAAAGTCATTGAAGGTGTAGAGCGCCTCATCTTGCGCGTGCCGGGTCGCTTGGCCGTCGTTGCCGTAGTGGCAGGCACAGTGTTCTCTGCTATTTCAGGATCTACCATTGCGACCACAGCCATGCTCGGCTCTCTCATGCTGCCTGTCATGTTGAAAAGGGGCTATCACCCCACCATTGCCACAGGCCCCATCATGGCCATCGGTGCCGTTGACATGCTGATTCCACCTTCGGCTCTGACCGTCTTGCTGGGTTCTTTGTCGGGCATCTCTATTTCCAAGTTGCTCATTGGCGGCGTTTTGCCCGGCATCTTATTGGCCATTTCATTTGTGGGATGGATCATCATTCGTGTTCGCATCAGCCCCCATTTGGCACCCGACGAAAACAACGCGGATTCTTATGCTGGTTGGGAACGTTGGCAACCTTTCTTTGCTTATGTGTTGCCCACACTTTCCATCTTCGGCGTTGTGGTGGGCGCATTGGCTGCTGGTTGGGCAACGCCCACTGAATGTGCTGCACTGGGTGCTTTTGCCACCATGGTGTTGGCAGCGCTCTACAAATCACTCAAGTGGGATGCTGTTCTGAAGTCTCTCAAGGGAACAGCGGGTATTTCAGGGATGATCCTTTTCATCATATTGGGCGCCACCACCTTTGCACAAATTCTGTCGTTCTCAGGCGCCAGCACAGGTTTGGTGCAATTCATCACGGGGCAGGGTTTGTCGACCCAATGGATTGTGGTGGGCATGATGCTGATGCTCATTTTCTTAGGCATCTTTGTCGACCAAGTCAGCATGATGATGATCACTTTGCCGATTTTCATGCCGATTGTGACCACTCTGGGAGTCGATCCTGTTTGGTTTGGCGTCATGTTCCTCATCTGCATGCAACTGGGCTTGTTGCTGCCACCGCATGGTTTATTGCTCATGACCATGCGCGGCGTAGCGCCTCCCTCTGTCACCATGGCACATATCTTTTTGGCGGTGGGCCCTTACGTGATCATGAGTTTGTTTTTGTTACTGGCCGTCTTCTTCATTCCAAGTATTGCCACGTGGCTGCCTGAATGGATTGGCTAAGAACTTGGCTCATAAAGCGGGAAAACCCTGACTTTTATAATTTTCAATTCAGCCAAGAATGCAAGGGCGCCGTGCTGGCGTGTGCGTTTTATATTTTCGGTCTTACAAGGAGTTCTTCATGTCTTTTCCGCTAGTTAAAAGTCTTGTCACCCTGACTGCAGCTGCCACCTTGGCCATGCAACCCGCTTTGGCGGCCGATAAAGTAAAAGTTGGCTTTGTCAGCACGCTGTCGGGGCCTTCTTCGGCGCTTGGCGTTGACATACGCGACGCCTTTTTGCTGGCGGTCAAACTCAATGGCGGCAAGCTGGGTGGCTTGCCAGCCGATGTGTCTATTTCCGACGACCAATTCAAACCCGATGTGGGCAAACAATTGTTCGAGCGCTATGTCAAGCGCGACAAAGTTGATTTCTTGACGGGTGTGGTGTTCTCCAACATCATGCTGGCAGGTTTGCCTGAAGCGGTAGACAACAAAACCATTTACCTCAGCCCCAATGCTGCGCCCTCTCCCATTGCAGGCGCACAGTGCACCCCCTACTTCTTTGCCGTGTCTTGGCCCAACGATGCTTACCATGAAGCCGCAGGTCAATATGCCACCAATCAAAAAGTGAAGTCTGCCTACTTGCTGGCCCCCAATTACCAAGCTGGCAAAGATTCCTTGGCTGGCTTCAAACGCTTCTTCAAGGGCAATGTCACAGGAGAGGTCTACACCAAGCTGGGCCAACTGGACTACTCCGCTGAGCTGGCTGAAATCCGTGCCGCAAAACCTGAAGTGGTGTACACCTTTCTACCAGGCGGCATGGGGATCAACTTCATCAAGCAGTTCATGGCCGCGGGCCTGAACAAAGACATCCGTCTCATTCAGCCTGGCTTTGGCGCTGACCAAGATGTGATTCGCGCCGTGGGCAATGACATGCTGGGCATATTTGACACCGCTCACTGGGGCCTCGATTTGCCGAACGAAGCCAATAAGAAGTTTGTGGCTGAATTTGAAAAAGAATATAAGCGACTTCCTACTCTGTACGCAGCACAAGGCTACGACACCGCCTTGCTCATTGATGCAGCGGTTCGCGCAGCCAATGGCAAGGTTGAAGACAAAGAGGCCATGATCAAAACGCTAAAAACTGTGAAGTTCAACTCTGTTCGTGGCGATTTCCGCTTCAATACCAACCAGTACCCTATCCAAAACTACTACCTGCGTGAAGTCCAAAAAGACGCTCAAGGTCGTTTGGTCAATCGCATTGTGGGTCAACCCATCATGACCAACCACGGAGACGCTTACGTCAAAGACTGCCCGATGAAGTAATTGGAAGATCAATATCTTCATGAGCAGTATTTTGTTGTTGGAGCAGGCCTTGAATGGCCTGCAGTTTGGATTGATGTTGTTCTTGCTGGCTTCTGGCTTAACGCTGGTTTTTGGCATCATGGACATGATCAACTTGGCCCATGGCGCCATCTACATGGTGGGCGCATTTCTTGCAGCTTGGCTGGTTCAACTCACGCAATCCTTCTTGCTGGGCGTTTTATTGGCCGTGGGGCTCACGGCCGTGGTGGGGATGGTGCTAGAGGCGACGTTACTCAGAACACTCTATGCCCGCGATCACTTGTCACAAGTGTTGGCGACGTTCGCACTCATTCTCATCATCAACGAGTCGGTTCGCATGATCTGGGGTTCAGACTTGGCCCTTTCAGCACCCCAAGCCCTTTCGGGACCTGTTGAATTGTTACCCGGCTTGTCATACCCCAGCTACAGATTGGTGATCATTGCGGTGGGCTTGGCGATTGCTTTGCTGTTGTTTCTGATGGTCACCCAAACACGCATGGGGGCTTGGGTGCGCGCGGGGGCATCGAATCGTGAAATGGCCATGGCCATGGGCATCAACATCAAGATGCTGTTCACTTGTGTTTTTGGCATCGGTGCGGCCCTGTGCGCCGTGGCTGGCGCCATGTTAGGCCCGCTGTTGGCCGTTCAAGTGGGAATGGGCGAGAACATCCTCATTCTGGCCTTTGTGGTCATTGTGATTGGCGGTATTGGCTCTGTTTGGGGCGCTTTTGTAGGCGCCATCTTGGTGGGCTTTGTAGACACGCTGGGACGAACACTCTTGCCACATTTGTTTCGTGAAATTTTCTCGCCGCAATTTGCCAGCGCTGCGGGCCCTGCAGTTGCGTCCATCTTGGTGTACGTCTTGATGGCCGTGGTGCTTTTTGTTCGCCCCCAAGGGCTTTTTTCAGGTCGCTCTTAAAGCCATGTCACGATGAATCGCGAAACACCCCCTTGGCTTTGGACCCTGTTGTTGGCACTGGCCGTTGCACTGCCTTTGTTTTTGCATGCACGCGGTCAAGATTTTTACATCAGCATGATGAGCCGCATGATGATTTATGGGATTGCCGCCTGCAGCCTGAATCTCATTTTGGGTTTTGGAGGTTTGGTCTCTTTCGGTCATGCAGCCTTTGTAGGCATTGGCGCTTACGCTGTCGGCATCATGATCACGGAGGGGGTAACCAACGGCTGGATCAACTTTGCTGTGGCCATGGGCGTGTCTGCAATGGCCGCTGCTGTCATTGGTGCCGTTTCACTGCGCACACACGGCGTGTACTTCATCATGATCACGCTGGCGTTTGCACAAATGATCTACTACCTGGTCAATTCCATCAAAGCCTATGGGGGTGACGAAGGATTGAACATCAAAACGCGTTCCAACTTTGGGATGGGCCTGGATTTGAAAAATGATGTCACCTTCTACTTTGTGGTGCTCTTTGTTTTGGTTCTTACTTTGGTCATCATTTCTCGGATGATGAAGTCTCGGTTTGGCCGTGTCATTTTGGCCATTCGCGACGATGACACGCGCGTCGACGCCATTGGCTTTCCAGCCTACACCTACAAATGGGTGCTGTTCATCATTGCGGGCACCTTGGGTGGCTTGGCGGGTGCCTTGATGGTGAACCATCAAAACTATGTCAGTCCCAACCTCATTCATTGGACCCAATCGGGCATTTTGATGGTCATGGTCATTCTGGGCGGCGTTGGCACTCTGTCGGGTGGTTTGTGGGGCGCTTTGGTCTTGCTCATATTGGAAGATGTGGTGGCCGAATACACGGTGTATTGGCAGTTTTACATTGGCTGGTTCTTGTTGGCTGTTGTGCTGTTGGCACCCAAGGGTTTGTCAAGCTTCTTCAACCGCCCCTCCAAAATCGCAAATAAGGGGCAGGCATGAGCCAGCCACCTTTGCTTGACATCCAAAACTTGGTCAAACGATTTGGCGCCTTGCTGGCCACTGACCATGTGAGCCTCCAAGTTTTGCCCAATGAAATTCATGCTTTGATTGGACCCAATGGCGCCGGCAAGACCAGCTTGGTGGCACAGTTGTCAGGGTTGCTGAGCAGCGACAGCGGCCACATCTTTTTTCAAGGTCAAGACATCACCGCTATGTCCCCCCATGAGCGTGTTCATCTGGGTTTAGCGCGGTCCTTTCAAATCACCCGCCTATTCAAATCGTTCACCGTTTTGGACAATGTGGCCTTGTCGGTGCAAGCCCAGATGGGCCACAGTTTTTCATTTTGGAAACCTGTGAGTCAAGAAACCGCCCTCACTGACAAGGCCATGGGCCTGCTCGACGATTTGGGCTTGGCGCCTCGTGCCCACGCCCGTGCCAGTGAACTCTCGCACGGCGAACAACGTATTTTGGAATTGGGTCTGGCGGTGGCCACCCAACCCAAACTGCTTTTGCTGGATGAACCCATGGCCGGGGCTGGCCCGGTTGAATCTGAACGCATTCTGAATCTCATCTTGAAGCTGCGAACACAAACTGCCATCTTGCTCATTGAGCACGACATGGACGCGGTGTTCAGATTGGCCGACAGAATTTCGGTGCTGGTCAGCGGCGCTGTGATTGCTACGGGCACACCCGAAGTCATACGGCATCACCCCCAAGTCATTGCGGCTTACTTAGGCGAGGAGAATGCATGAGCTTGCTTCAAGTTCAAAATGTTCAATCAGCCTACCAAGAAAGTCAGGTGCTGTTCGGCATTGACTTCACGCTCGAAGCGGGCGAATCGATGGGATTGTTAGGCCGCAACGGCATGGGCAAAACCACCCTGATCCGAAGCATCCTGGGACTCAAGTCGGTGCAAGGCGGTCAGGTGATTTTTGACGGTCAAGACATCACCCATTTACCTGCAGACAAAATTGCGCGCATGGGCATCGCGGTGGTCCCCGAAGGCCGGCAGGTTTTTCCCAACCTTTCCGTCGATGAACACCTGACTGCCTTTGTAAGCAATCGCCACAACAGTCAAACCCTTTGGACACCGGCACGGGTTTACGAATTGTTTCCGCGACTGGCAGAGCGCAAAACCAACTCAGGATCTCAACTTTCGGGTGGCGAGCAACAAATGCTGGCCATTGGCCGTGCCTTGGTGACCAACCCGCGACTGATCATCTTGGACGAAGCCACGGAGGGCTTAGCCCCGCTCATTCGCGAAGAAATTTGGAAATGCCTGAGACTTCTGCGCAACGAGGGGCAAACATTGATCGTGGTCGACAAATACGTCAATCGTTTGGTGGACATAGCCTCCCACCACCTCATCATGGAGCGTGGTCAAGTGGCCTGGAAAGGCAGTTCAGACGAATTGCGCGACGACAGGCCATTGTGGACCCGCTATTTGGGCGTTTGAGCTCTAAAAAGCTTGCGCTACTGTTTTCAAGGCCTGTACCAGCAACTTGCCGGCCGGACTCTGAGTGCCCTTACGGCGCCGCGTCATACCTACTCGGCGCTCCCACTGGTTGCCCGTGGCCTCGATGGATTTGAGCTGTCCCGCCCTCACTTCCCAATAAATCAATTCTTTGGGAATGAAGGTCAACGCATCACTCTGCATCACCATGGACTTCATCAGTACGGTGGAGGTGGTTTCCACTTGGGCTGTTGGCGGGTCAAGGTCATGCGAAGCAAAGTAATCGTCAAACGCAAGCCGCTCTAATTCGCGCTGCCTTGGCAAAATCCATGGGAACTTCACCAACATACTGGGCGTCACCACTTTATTTTTAGACAAAGGATGGTCTGCGCGGGCCACTACGGTGGCACTCTCTGTGAACAAATAGTCATGGACTATTTCGGGATCGGCCGATCTGATTGGCACAGATGACAAGGCAAAATCCACTTCACCTTGCTTCACCCACGGCATCAAGGCTTCATTCAATCCGTACATGACCGTGACATGAACATCAGGATTTTGATCGGCCAACATCTTGAGCGCCATGGGTAAAAGCCGAGTAGCTTCAGTGGGCCCACAGCCAATCATGACGTGCCCTCGTTGAGCTCCTCGCATCGATTGAATTTCACCCACGGCGTTGCGCATTTCGGCCTCAATCACCCGGCCGTGCTCCATGAGTGCCTGTCCAAAGGGCGTGACACTCACCCCAAAGCGGCCCCGCTCGAGGAGACGAACGCCCAGGGTCTTTTCCAAAGCCTTGATGCTCTTGGACAAAGCGGGCTGAGATATTTCCATGGAAGCGGCTGCTTCGGTGAGATTGCCATAACGAGCGGCCGCCAGGAAGAGTTGAACTTTTCTGTAATCCATAACCCATGGTAATGGAAAAAGCATGAATAGTTTTAGATCTATTTCTTGACCTGCGTTAAGTTAGGGGCTCGTGTTCATCTCAAGCCCTGAAATGGAGTTCTCATGTCATCGATAGATTTAGGCCAACTGGTTCAACCAGACCGCGTTCACAAGAGCGTCTACACCGATCAGCAATTGTTTGATCTTGAAATGGAGCACATTTTTGAAAAGGCTTGGGTCTACTGCGGTCATGAGTCTCAAGTGAAAGAGGTTGGCGATTACTTCACGATGCAAATCGGGCGTCAACCCATGGTCATGGTGCGTGACGATGACAAGAGCGTCAAAGTCCTCTATAACCGTTGCCCTCACCGTGGCGTAGAACTGTGCGGCAATCAAAGTGGCAACACGGGCAAAGGCTTTGTGTGCTCTTACCATGCGTGGAGCTTTCACTTGAACGGCAAGATCAAAGCCGTCCCCTTGGTCAAAGGCTATGACGGTACGCGCATGACCCCAGATACCCCCGATTGCAGCATGGTGCCAGCCGCCCGTGTCGACAGCTACCGTGGTTTCATCTTTGCCAGTTTGTCTAAAGAAGGTCCCGACTTGTTGGAATTTCTGGGTGAAGCCAAAGTGGCCTTTGACGATATGTGCGACCGCTCACCCGTGGGCGAAGTAGAAGCCGTGCCTGTTTGCCATCGTGTCATCCAGCATTCGAATTGGAAGTTCTTCATGGAGAACCAACTGGATGCACTGCACCCCTCAGTCACGCACCAATCGACGGGCGTGTCTGCTCGCAAAGTGGAGCAACGCCTGAAAAAAGAAAAAGGCGATGCGCCTTTGTTCTTCCATTACCTTTCGACGTTTGCCTCCAGCTTCGATCAGTGGGACTCGGTTCAGACCGTCAACTTCAAATACGGTCATGGCATTTTGAAAGCCTACATGGGCTTGCGCCCCACCGACCCCGACACCGTTGAATACGAAGCCTTGATCAAGAAGGCCTATGGTGAAGAAAAAGGTGAAGAATATTTGGCGCGCAGCATTCACCACGTGCTCATTTATCCCTACTTATCGGTTCAATCGCCCCTGCAACAAGTGCGTTGCTTACGGCCAATGGCGCCGAATAAAACTTTGTCGGAAATTTGGCACTTTCGTTTGAAGGGTGTGCCTGAAGCCATTTACGAACGCTCGTTGTGGTACTTTAATTTGGTGAATTCTCCAGCGACCATGATCAATGCCGATGACTTGGAAAACTGGAACAAAGGTCAACTGGGACTGGAATCCAAAGGCGGCGAATGGGTCAGTTTCCATCGCAACTACGGGGGGGATACCGAAAAAGAAGGTGTTCTGTATTCCAACAACGGCACCAGCGAAGTCGTGATGCGCAATCAGTTCAAAGCCTGGGAATCGTACATCCGCGCTGCCATTCAACCTTCGGCCAAAGCCTGAACAGGAGGGAACACTCATGAAAACAAACGAAGTCAAAGAAGCTCTGGGCACAGGTGTTGTGATTGAAGGCATTCAATCCATGTCTGGGGCCGACTCCATTGCACCCGATCACATGGGACGTGGCCGGCTGCCCAGCCAGGGATACCTTCCCAAAGCCATCAAAGTCAATGCCGATTTGCATCGTCAAGTCGAAGAATTGTTGTTTCACCAAGCCGCATTGCTGGACAACAAAGCATGGGGTGAGTGGGCCAAACTGTTCAGTGACGATGGCGTTTATTGGATGCCCTCCACACCCACCCAAACCGATTGGCGACGTGAAGCTTCCATTTTTGCGGAGGACCGCTTGCTCATGGAGGTTCGCATGAGCCGACTGCTTCACCCCAACGCTTGGTCACAGGCTGCGCAATGGGGAACCAATCACATTGTGGGCAATATCGTGATTGAGGCAGCCAGCGAAACAAGCATCGAGGTTTACTCTCGTTTTCAAATGATGGAAATGCGCCGTGACAACATTCGCCATTTTGGTGGAAGCTACCGTCACACCTTGTCAAGGCATGGCAACGATTTGAAAATAAAATTGCAACGCGTTGACATGACCAACGGTCAAGCCGCCTACGACTACGTGCTCCAAGCATGGGTTTGAAATTTCGCGACTAAAAAGCAAAGCCAGGGGCATCCTCCAGATACAGGTGTATGCGCCATCTTTACAAAAGCCACTGACTTTAAAAATCAGTGGCTTTTCAATGTGCTCGGGCCACCCAAACTGGAACCCGTGACCAGAAAATCATGCATCTGTGCTCTCTTCAATTGGGCTATCTCCCCACCGAAACCGGGGTTGCAATTGCCCACAGGCTGTCACTTGGAATGGCTCAACGCGTTGCTGACCAGCCTGGATGTGATGTCCACGATCTGGATCATCTTGTCATAGGGCATGCGGGTGGGGCCGATCACTCCAAGGGTGCCAACGATGTGGCCATCCACCTCATACGGTGCACTCACCACAGAGAGTTCTTGCAAGGGCACGATCTGGCTTTCGCCGCCAATGAAAATGCGCACGCCTTCGGCCTGACTGGAGACGTCGAGAAGGCGCATCAACTGGGTTTTTTGTTCAAACAAATCAAAAGCCCGTCGCAAGTGCCCCATATCGCCAGAAAAGTCACTCACAGCCAGCAAGTTGCGTTCGCCCGAGATGACCACTTCGTTCTGGTCCTCGGCCATCGCTTCGGTGCTCACTTGCACAGCAGCTTGCATCAAGGCTGCAATTTCTCCTTGCAGTTTGATCAGGTCTTGCTGAACACGACCAAGCACGTGCTCGATCGCCATGCCCGCAAAATGCGTGTTGAGGTAATTGGACGCCTCCACCAGTTGGCTGTGCGAGTAATCGGTGTCAGTGAACAAAATCCGGTTTTGAACATCGCCTTCGGGCGACACAATGATCACCAACAAGCGGCGCTCGGACAAGCGCATGAATTCGATGTGCCGGAACACTGAGGCGCGGCGGGGCGTCATCACCACCCCCACGAATTGCGACAAGTTGGACAGCAACTGGGCCGCACTGGCGATCACCCTTTGCGGCTGGTCGGGTATGAGGACTGGTGTTTGCAACTCATCGCGCTGAACGGTGAGCATGGTGTCCACAAACAGGCGGTAACCCCGTGTCGTCGGAATGCGCCCGGCAGAGGTGTGGGGGCTGGCGATCAGCCCCAACTCTTCCAAGTCGGCCATGACATTGCGGATGGTTGCGGGTGACAAGTCAAGGCCCGAGGCCTTGGACAAAGTCCGCGACCCCACTGGCTGGCCGTCGGAGATATAGCGTTCGACCAGCGCTTTGAGCAATAACTTGGCACGATCATCGAGCATGGGCTCATTTTAATGATGTAATTTGCCCATGAAATCCAAATTCCGTCATGTTGCGCTGTTTGGCAAGTACCACGCCACCGCCTCAGGGGGTGCTCTGGAGAGTTCCCGCAAGGTGCTCGATGACGTGGCGCAGTTTTTGGCACGCCAGGGCTGCGAGGTGGTGTTGGACAAAGACACCGCTGCGCACACAGGCCTGAGCGGGTTCAACGCTTTGAACATGGCGCAGATTGGTCTGCAGTGCGATTTGGGCTTGGTCATCGGTGGCGACGGCACCATGCTGGGGGTTGGCAGGCAGATGGCTTGTCACGGCTTGCCCTTGATTGGCATCAACCAGGGCAGGCTGGGTTTCATCACCGACATCCCCATCGGCGGCTACCAGGGCACGCTGGCGCCCATGCTTCAAGGCCGTTACCAGATCGATGAGCGCAGCTTGCTGCACGCCCAAGTGGTGAGGGGCCAGCACTGCGTTTTTGACGCCCTGGCACTCAACGATGTGGTCGTGAATCGCGGTGGCACTTCAGGCTTGTTGGAATTGCGCGTCTCGGTCGACGGCCGTTTTGTGGCCAACCAAAGGGCTGACGGCTTGATCATCTCCACCCCCACAGGTTCGACCGCCTATTCACTGTCTGCAGGCGGCCCCTTGATGCACCCATCCATTGGCGGCTGGGTGATGGCGCCGATTGCGCCGCACACCCTGTCCAACCGCCCGATTGTGTTGCCCGAAACCTCCGAAATCAGCCTGGAGATCGTGGCCGGTCGTTACGCCAGCGCCAACTTCGACATGCAGTCGCTGGCCGATTTGATGATCGGCGACCGCATCACGGTGCGCCGATCCGAGCACACGGTGCGATTTTTGCACCCCGAGGGCTGGAACTACTTCGACACTTTGCGCAAAAAAATGCACTGGAATGAAAGGGGCCATTGAGCTGTGGCTCTCAAACACATCACTCTGCGAGACTTTGTCATCGTGCACGAACTGAGCCTGGACCTGCGCAGCGGGTTCAGCGCGCTCACAGGTGAAACCGGCGCTGGGAAGTCTATCCTGATCGACGCATTGCAGCTGGCGCTGGGCTCGCGCGCCGAAGCCAGTGTCGTGCGCGAAGGCGCCAGCCGTTGCGAAATCTGTGCCGAGTTTGAAGCCTCGCCTGCCACGGTGACTTGGCTTGAAGTCGCGGGCTTTGTCAACGAAGACGCTCTCCTGCTGCGCCGAACAGTCGACAGCAGCGGCAAAAGCCGTGGCTGGATCAATGGCAGCCCCGCCACCGCCACGCAACTTCGCGAATTGGGCGAGTTGCTGCTGGACATCCACGGTCAACACGCCTGGCAGAGTCTGACCCGACCGGACGCGGTTCGTGGTTTGTTGGATGCCTATGCAGGCGCCGACACCCGGCCCGTCAAAGCCGCATGGCAAGCATGGCGTCACGCTCAAGACGCCCTGCTCGTTGCTCGCCAAGCCCAAAGCACACTGGCCAACGAGCGAGAGCGCATGGCTTGGCAAATTGGCGAACTGGACAAGCTCCAGCCGCGCAGCAACGAATGGGCTGAACTCAACCAGCAGCACAGCCGCCTGTCCAATGCCCAGTCACTGATTGAAGCCGCGCAACAGGCTGCATCGAGCCTGGAAGGCGAAGACGAGGGGGGCGCTCTGGCGTTGTTGGCGCGTGCGACCCAAAGCCTGCAAGACCTGGCGGCAGTGGAACCTGAATTTCAGAGCCTGGCCGAGGTGTTGGCGTCAGCCCAAGCCCAGGCCGAAGACGCCGCGCACAGCCTGCACGGCTACCTGCGCAAAACCGACCTCGACCCCGAAGGCCTGGCCCGGCTGGACGAGCGGCTGGGCTTGTGGATTTCATTGGCCCGGCGCTACAAGCGCCCGCCTGAAGAACTGCCTGCCGTGTTGGACCAGTGGCGGCTTGAGATGGCGAAGCTCGACGCCGCGAGCGACCTGCAAGGCCTGGAGACAGCCGAGCAAGCCGCGCACACGGCTTACAAACAGGCCGCGCAAAAACTGTCCCAGCAACGACTCAAAGCGGTCAAACCCCTGGGCGAAGCCGTCACCAGCGCCATGCAGCTGCTGGGCATGCAAGGTGGCCGCTTTGAGGTCAGCCTGCAAAAAAGCGAAGCACCGGCGCAGCACGGGCTCGAAGACATCGGCTTTCTGGTGGCAGGTCATGCGGGCAGCACGCCAAGGCCTGTGGGCAAGGTGGCCTCGGGCGGCGAGCTCTCGCGCATTGCCCTTGCCATTGCCGTCACCACCAGCGAGCTGGGCGAAGCCGGCACCCTGATCTTTGACGAAGTGGACTCCGGTGTGGGCGGCGCTGTCGCCGAAACGGTGGGTCGCCTGATGAAGCAACTCGGCCACCACCGCCAAGTGCTGGCGGTCACGCACCTGCCCCAGGTTGCAGCTTGTGCCGACCACCACTTGGTGGTGAGCAAGCGCCTGATGGCGGGCCAGGTGCAAAGCGGCGTAGCCGCCATCTCGGGCGAAGAACGCGTGAGCGAAATCGCCCGCATGCTGGGCGGTGAAAAACTCTCAGCCACCACCCTGGCCCATGCCCGCGAAATGCTCGCCCCCAACACGACCGATCAATCCCCTCCCCCCCCGCGCAAAGCGGCGCAACGCTGAACCATGGACATCATCCTCATCACCGGCATGTCCGGCTCTGGCAAATCGGTGGCCCTGCATGCCCTCGAAGACGCCGGATACTACTGCGTCGACAACCTGCCGCCCGAGTTGCTGATCTCTTTCGTACAACTCGAAGAGCAGCAAAAAGAAACACGCCTGGCCATCGCCATCGATGTGCGCAGCGCCGCGTCTTTGCACCTGATGCCCGAGCAGCTCAACGCCTTGCGGGACATGGGCATGTCGGTCAAGTCGATTTTTCTGGACGCCACCTCGGACACCTTGCTCAGGCGCTACTCAGAGTCCAGGCGCAAACACCCGCTGTCGGGCGAGTCCAAACCGCAAAGCGAAAAACTGCTGATCGAAACCATCCAGTTCGAGCGGGAGCTGCTGTCCAACTTGCGTGAGCGCGCCCATGTGATCGACACCAGCTTGCTGCGCTCGGCCCAGCTGCAGACCTACGTCAAGAGCATGGTCGGGACCCCCTCTTCGCAGCTGACCCTGGTGTTTGAATCGTTTGCGTTCAAGCGTGGCATCCCCACCGATGCCGACTATGTGTTCGACGTGCGCATGCTGCCCAACCCACACTACGAAAGTGCGCTCAAGCCCCTCACCGGCCGCGACGCCCCGGTGCAAGACTACCTGCGCCAATCGGCCGAGGTCGAGCGCATGCAAAAGCAGATTCAGGACTTTTTGCTGCAATGGATCCCACTGATCGAAAAAGACCACCGCAGCTACCTCACGGTGGCCATTGGCTGCACTGGAGGGCAGCACCGCTCGGTGTTTCTGGTGGAGCAACTGGCCGAGGCCTTCAAGGCCCGCTGGCTGACGCTCAAGCGCCACCGCGAACTGGACGCGCTTTAAGCCACCAACTCACCGTGAGCTGCCATTCACGGGCCTGCATAAAGCCACGAGACGTCCATGACACGCGCGCCGAGCAAGCGCATGGCCGCGTTGCGGCCCCAAGCCACAGGCCCCTGGGCATGAAAAATTTCACCATTGCGGATCGCCCTGGCCTGTACGCGGGCATTGCGCTGCCAGCGCACCTGCGCATAGCGCTGCAAACGTTCGGGCACACTGCCTGATCCGACCCAAGCCTGGGCCAAGGCATTCGCATCTTCGATCGCCATGCCCGCGCCTTGCGCCAAGTAAGGCCGCAGCGGATGCGCTGCATCGCCCAGCAATGCCACGTGCGCATTCGCCATCTGGGCCGGGCTGCTCAGCGGCTCACGGTCATGCAAAGCCCACAAACGCCAGCCATGCATCGCCTCCAGCCTTTCACGCAACTCAGCCGCCACTGGCCCCAATGCTTGAAACAAACTGGCGGGCTGTGCCATGGCATCCCAGATGTGCGCTTGGGCAGGCAAGCTGCCGTGGACGATGGCGACCAAGTTGAGCGCGCGCCCAGCCTGCACCGGGTAATGCACCACATGCACACGTGGCCCCATCCAGACAGTGACCTGATTGGTTCTCAGGTGTGCGGGCAACGCCTCTTGTGGGACCAGCGCGCGGTAGGCCAAATGCCCTGAAAACCGTGGCGCGTCGTGCAAGCCCAGTTCAGACCGGGTTCGGCTCCACAAGCCATCTGCACCCACCAGCAGACGCGCCTGCCAGGACCTGCCCTGATCGGACCTTACTGCCACAACATCACCTTGAGTCGTCATGCTCGACCAGCCCTGACCCGGTTGCAAGTCCACCCCCTGGCGCAAAGCAGCAGCCAACAAAAGCGCATGAAGGTCAGCACGGTGGATGCAGGCGTAAGGGGCACCATACAAGCGCTCAGATCGTTCACCCAAGGGCAAAGTGCCCAGAACATGGCCCGTGCGCACATCGCGGGCTTGCAGCTGCGTTGGCATGACGGCCACTTGCGCCAACTCGGACGCCAACCCCCATCCATGCAAAATGCGGGTCGCGTTGGGCCCGATCTGGACGCCAGCGCCCACCTCGCTCAAATGGTCCGATCGCTCCATCACACGGACCGAGGCGCCTTTCAACGCCAGCGCCAAGCCCGCAGAAAGGCCTCCAATGCCGCCGCCCGCCACCAGGATGTCCGATGCCTGAAAAGTCATACGCCCATTGTGCCCTCAAGGTGGATCGGATCTAAAAATTGGACAATAGAGGGTATGAAGAAGATCGAGTTCTTTGAACTTTCAATCACCGTAGCATTTTGCGCAGAATGAAAACCATCGGCGACTTGGATCGCCACTCGATGGATGTTGGCCCACCACACCACTGACAACACCATGACCCGTCGCCCCATTGTCTCAGTCATCGAAATCCACCCATTGGCCCCTGAGCAACCAAAGACAGGTGAGCCCTGCAATGGCTGTGGTGTGTGTTGTTTGATGTTTCCCTGCCCCTTGGGCATCGTCCTCTCACGCAAGCGCATGGGGCGCTGCAACGCCCTGCGCTGGAGCGACACAGAGCGCCGCTATCTGTGCGGCGCCATGAGTGAGCCGCGCAAGGTCCTGCCATTCGGCCTGCGTTGGTTGAGCCCGGTGCTGGCCCGCTTGGCGCGCCGCTGGATTGCCAGCGGCATCGGCTGCGATACAACATCGCGCATCGTTGATTGAAATCTGACGAGCCTCCCCCCAGCAAGTCACTCCCGGAAAAAAGGCCTTGCAGGTGTTTACCCACAAGTCCATCTGTTCACCAGCAACCGCCATGCAAGTCAGCTGCGCGTATTGTCCTCAACGTCCGTTCAAGGGATAGGCCGGGTCGTTGAAACCTGGCGTCGAAGGATGCCCCGGTGCCACCAAACTGTTGACGAGCGCTTCGTCTTCTTCCGTGATCACCACATCCAGCGCAGCGGCATAGTCTTGCCATTGCGCCAGCGTGCGCGGGCCGGCAATGACCGCACTGGTATGGCGGTTGGCCAAGACCCAGGCCGTCGCAAAGTGGGCCAGCGACACCCCTTTGCGCTCGCAATGCTGGCGCAGGGTCTGTGCAATTTGCAGTGACTCTGCGCGGAACTCGGTTTCCATGATGCGTTTGTCGCCGCGGGCCGCGCGGCTGCCCTCCGAGGGGGCCTGGCCGGGTGCGTATTTGCCGGTCAGCACCCCGCGTGCGATCGGGCTGTAAGGCACCACACCCATGCCGTAATGGCCACAGGCTTCCAGAATCTCCACCTCGGGCATTCGGTTGAGCAAGTTGTAATAGGGCTGGCAGACCACAGGGCCAGGCATGTTCAGTTGCCGGGCCATGTGGACCATCTCTGCGATGCGCCAGCCCCGGACGTTGGAGACGCCCCAATAGCGGATCTTGCCGTCGCGCAGCAAAGCCTCGATGGCCCGCAAAGGCTCTTCTAGGTTCATGCCGTTGTAGTCGCGATGGAGGTAATAAATGTCCAGGTGATCGGTGGCCAGACGGCTCAAACTGCCCTCACAGGCCCGCATGACCCAGCTGCGTGAATAATGGGTTTCATTGGGCAAGGACGACATGGCATTGCCCAGTTTGCTGGCCAAGACCCAGCGCTGGCGTTGCCCTTTGAGGATTTGGCCCACCATCTCTTCGGATTTGCCCAGCGTGTAAACGTCGGCCGTATCGATGAAGTTGCAGCCCTGCTCCTGCGCATCGGCCACGATGGATCGCGCGTCCTCGAGGGGCGTTTGGTCACCAAACATCATGGTGCCCAGGCACAGGCGGGAAACTTTCAAGGGGCTTTTGCCCAAGGTGCTCAGCTGCATGGGGATCCTTCACATCCAAGTTCGATGCGCATAGGCTAACCCCCAAGGCCAAAGCCAAGCTGTCACCTTTGTGGAGATCACAAAAACACCGGGGTTTTTCAGCGCAGGGGCTTGGGATGTGAACAAGCGCCAGAGTTTCGCCTGTACAGATGAACTGACGAATACCGCGTTTTCAAAGGTCCCCCGCAATTGCTTTAGGGGACTTGCATTGCAAAACGAAGTGATAGGATTAATTTTCGATCCAGACCAACAGCGCAGCCGTTGTTATGGAGTTGTCACAAGAACCATGGACGGCATGACCTGCTTTGTGCATGAATGAAAGAACAAGAATGAAAGAATTTGACATCGTGGTGCATGGCGCCACCGGATTTACCGGTCGCTTGGTGATCGAGTATCTACTGAAACAACCATCCGGCCTGCGCTGGGCCATGGGCGGACGAAGTGCCAGCAAACTGGCTGCTGTGCGGGACGAAGTGGGCGCACCCGCTGACACGCCTTTGGTGGTGATCGACAGCGAGGACGCGGCCAGCCTGCAGGCCTTGATGGCCCGCACCCGCTTGGTCTTGACCACGGTGGGGCCTTACCAGTTGTACGGCGGCGGCCTGGTCAAAGCCTGCGCCGAAGCCGGCGTGGATTACGTGGACCTGTGCGGCGAGCCGGCCTGGATGCGCCAGATGATCGACGCGCACCATGCCGCAGCGCAAGCCAGCGGGGCGCGGATTGTGTTCTCGTGCGGTTTTGATTCCATTCCCTTTGATCTGGGCGTGTTGATGCTGCAGGGCGAGATGCAACAGCGTTTTGGCACGCCCGCTTCGCGCGTACGGGGCCGTGTGCGCAAGATGAAAGGTACTTTTTCGGGCGGCACGGCGGCCAGCTTCAGGGCCACCATGGCGGCCGCGGCCAGCCAGCCCGGTGTGCTGGACTTGCTGAAAAACCCTTTCTCTTTGACACCGGGCTTTACCGGCCCCAAGCAGCCGACCGCGCACAAACCGATGGTCGATGAGGTGCTGGACATGTGGGTGGCCCCCTTTGTGATGGCGACCATCAACACCCGCAATGTGCACCGGTCCAACTTTTTGCTCAAGCAGGCCTGGGGGGCAGACTTCGTCTATGACGAAATGGTCATCACCGGCCCAGGCGACAAAGGCCAGGCCGTGGCCGAGGCGATTGCTGCGGATAAAAGCATGAGCGGCGCGGATGTCCTGCAACCGGGCGAAGGCCCTTCGCGGGCAGAGCGCGATGCCGGCTCCTACGATCTTTTGTTCATCGGCCATAACCCTGCGGGCCAGACCTGCAGGGTGAGCGTGCAAGGCGACCGCGACCCCGGCTACGGCAGCACCTCCAAAATGATCAGCGAAGCGGCCATCTGCCTGCTCCAAGACGCCAGCCAAACACCTGGCGGCATCTGGACTCCAGCCTCCAGCATGGGGCAAAAACTGATCGATCGATTGCAAGCTCATGCAGGCTTGACGTTTCGCGTGGAATAAGGATTTCCCATGTCCAAAGTGTGTCTGGTCATTGGTGCTGGTGATGCCACGGGGGGTGCGGTGGCCCGCCGTTTTGCGCGAGAAGGCTACACCGTGTGCGTTACGCGCCGCAGCTTGGACAAACTCGAACCCCTGCTGGCGCAGATTCGCCAAGCGGGCGGTGTGGCCCACGGCTTTGGCTCGGACGCCCGCAAAGAAGAAGACGTGGTCACGTTGGTCGAACACATCGAGTCGGTCCTTGGGCCGATCGAAGTGATGGTGTTCAACATCGGCGCCAACTCGCCCAACAGCATCCTGACCGAGACCGCGCGGCGCTATACCAAAATGTGGGAGATGGCCTGTTTGGCGGGCTTTCTCACCGGTCGGGAAGTGGCCAAGCGCATGGTGACGCGGCAGCAGACGTCGACCGACGTGCAAGGAGTGCAGCCTAAAGGCACCATCATTTTCACAGGTGCCACTGCTTCCTTGCGGGGCAGCGCGCACTTTGCAGGTTTTTCTGGCGGCAAGATGGCTCTGCGTGCTCTGGCGCAGAGCATGGCCCGCGAACTGGGCCCCATGGGCATTCATGTGGCACACACCATCATCGACGGCGCAATCGATACCGAGTTCATCCGCACGCAATTTCCACAGCGCTATGCACTCAAGGATGAAGGCGGCATTTTGAACCCCGACCACATTGCCGACGCCTACTGGATGCTCCACCAGCAACCACGCGATGCCTGGACGCATGAACTCGATTTGCGCCCCTACATGGAAAAGTTTTGACAACGCAGGAGACACACATGAAAACCTTTGACTTTTACTTTGACTTTGGCAGTTTGGCCGCCTACTTGGCCCATACCCAGTTGCCCAAGATGTGCAGTGAAACCGGGGCTTCAGCCAACTTGCTGCCCATGCTGCTGGGGGGGTGTTTCAGGCCACGGGCAATTCCTCGCCCATGACCGTGCCCGCCAAGGGACGGTATGTCTTTGTGGACTTCAAGCGCTTTGCCGATGGGTATGGCGTGCCCTTGAACATGAACCCCCACTTCCCCATCATCACGACCACGCTGATGCGCATGGTGACCGCTTTGCAAATGCACAAGTACCCGCGCATGCAGACTTTCATGGATGCGGTGTTCCAAGCCATTTGGGTGGATGCACTCAATTTGAACGACCCGGTCACCGTGTCGCAGGTCTTGACCTCCGCCGGATTTGACGCAGCGGCATTGCTGGCCATGGCGAATGAGCAGGCCACCAAAGACCAACTCAAGGCCGTGACGATGAAGGCCGTGGAGCGCGGCGTGTTTGGTGCCCCGACCTTTTTTGTGGGCGAAGAAATGTTCTGGGGACAAGACCGCATCGAGCAAGTCAAGGCCGCACTGAAGGCTTGAGTCGTTTTAACGAGCATCGACATGAGGCGCTGGATGACGGCGCTGTAGGTGATGAACGCGAACACATGCATCACCCCACTTCCAGCACCCCAAGCAAAACGGCCCGGAGATCACTCTCCGGGCCGTTTCTGTGACTCAACGAGCAAGTACTCAGGCAGTCACACCCTTGGCCGTCTCCACGTACTCTTCAATCTGATTGAAGTTCAGGTACTTGTAGATTTCAGCGCCGTCGGCATTCACCACGCCCATGGCCGCATGGTATTCGGCCACGGTGGGGAACTTGCCCATCTTCGATGTGATGGCGGCCAACTCGGCAGAAGCCAAGTACACGTTGGTGTTCTTGCCCAAACGGTTGGGGAAGTTACGCGTAGATGTAGACACCACGGTCGCTCCTTCGCGCACTTGCGCTTGGTTACCCATGCACAAAGAGCAGCCTGGCATTTCTGTACGCGCACCGGCGGTGCCGAACGCAGCGTAATGGCCTTCTTTGATGAGCTCACTCTCATCCATCTTCGTTGGAGGCGCGACCCACAACTTGACGGGGATGTCACGCTGGCCGCCCAGCAACTTGGCCGCTGCACGGAAGTGACCGATGTTGGTCATGCAAGAACCGATGAAGGCTTCGTCGATGTGGGTGCCAGACACATCAGACAAGAACTTCGCGTCATCGGGGTCGTTCGGGCAGCACACGATGGGTTCCTTGATGTCGGCCAAGTCGATGTCGATGATGTGTGCGTACTCGGCATCTTTGTCGGCTTCGAGCAAGCTGGGCGCAGCCAACCATTGCTCCACTTTTTCAATGCGGCGTGCCAATGTGCGTGCGTCAGCATAGCCGTCGGCAATCATGTTCTTCATCAAAACGACGTTGGACTTGAGGTATTCCTCGACGGGCTCCTTGTTGAGCTTGATCGAGCAACCGGCGGCAGAACGCTCGGCAGACGCGTCAGACAATTCAAACGCTTGCTCGACCTTGAGGTTGGGCAAGCCTTCGATTTCCAAAATACGGCCAGAGAATTCATTGATTTTGCCGGCCTTGGCCACGGTCAACAAACCTTGCTTGATGGCGTACAAAGGAATGGCGTGCACCAAATCGCGCAATGTAACGCCAGGTTGCATTTCGCCTTTGAAGCGCACCAGGATGGACTCGGGCATGTCCAAAGGCATCACGCCAGTCGCCGCACCGAAAGCCACCAAGCCAGAACCAGCGGGGAAGCTGATACCGATAGGGAAACGTGTGTGTGAGTCACCACCCGTGCCGACGGTGTCAGGCAACAACAAACGGTTGAGCCAGCTGTGGATCACACCGTCTCCGGGGCGCAGGGAAACACCGCCTCGGTTGCTGATGAACGCTGGCAATTCGCGGTGCGTCTTCACATCCACCGCCTTGGGGTAGGCCGCTGTGTGGCAGAACGATTGCATGACCATGTCGGCCGAGAAGCCGAGGCATGCCAGGTCTTTCAACTCGTCGCGTGTCATCGGGCCCGTGGTGTCTTGTGAACCCACGGTGGTCATCTTGGGTTCGCAATAAGTGCCGGGGCGAACGCCTTGGCCTTCTGGCAAACCCACCGCACGACCGACCATCTTTTGCGCCAGCGTGAAGCCCGCTTGGGTGGTGATGGGTGCTGTAGGCAAGCGGAACACGGTGGATGCGGGCAAACCCAAGAACTCGCGGGCCTTGGCGGTCAGGCTGCGGCCGATGATCAAGTTGATGCGGCCACCAGCGCGCACTTCGTCAAACAGCACATCGCTTTTGAGTTGGAAAGTGGTGATGGTTTCACCGTTCTTCACGATCTTGCCTTCGTAGGGCAACACGTCCACCACATCGCCCATGTTCAGGGCAGTCACGTCGACTTCGATCGGCAAAGCGCCAGAGTCTTCTTGGGTGTTAAAGAAAATGGGGGCAATCTTGCCGCCCAAAGTCACGCCACCGAAACGCTTGTTGGGCACAAACGGAATGTCTTCACCAAAGCCCCAGATGATGCTGTTGGTCGCCGACTTGCGTGAGGAGCCTGTGCCGACCACGTCGCCAACATAAGACACCAAATGGCCTTTTTTCTTCAGTTCTTCGATCATGGCCATGGGGCCACGCTTGCCGTCTTCTTCGGGTTTAAATGGTGCACCTTCTCGGGTGTTTTTGAGCATCGCCAAGTAATGCAAGGGGATGTCGGGACGGCTCCAAGCGTCAGGCGCTGGAGACAAGTCGTCGGTATTGGTTTCGCCAGGCACCTTGAACACGGTGATGGTGATTTTTTTCTCGACTTCAGGACGGACCGTGAACCATTCGGCATCGGCCCAGCTTTGCATGACTTCTTTGGCTTTGGCGTTGCCAGCCTTGGCTTTTTCTGCGACGTCGTTGAAAAAGTCGAACATCAACAAGGTCTTTTTAAGGGCTTCAGCGGCCACACCAGCCACTTCAGGGTCATCAAGCAACTCGATCAGGGGGTGCACGTTGTAGCCGCCCACCATGGTGCCCAGCAACTCCGTGGCTTTGGACTTGGAGATCAAACCCACTTTGATTTCGCCGTGCGCCACAGCCGCCAAAAAAGAGGCTTTGACCTTGGCTGCATCGTCCACGCCTGGTGGCACGCGGTGTGTGAGCAGGTCCATGAGGAATGCGTCCTCGCCTGCAGGCGGGTTCTTGATCAGCTCGATCAACGCGGCGACTTGCTTGGCGTCCAGCGGCAGGGCTGGGATGCCAAGAGCCGCGCGTTCGGCGGTGTGTTCACGGTAGGCTTGCAACATCGTTTTTTCTCCTGTCAAACAAAATCTGAGGTGTTATCGCCCCATGCCTGTCGTGTCGAACAACTTGGGCGGGGGATTGGTTTTCAAGCTCTGGGCGTAGGCCAGTTGTTCGGGGTGGGCGCATTCGTCTGCCATTCGACGCCCTTTTTTCTGATCCATCAGCATCGACTTGTTGGCCAACTGCAGCCAGACCGCACCAGCTTTGGCGTCTTCCAATCGGATCGCCCCGGTACTGGTGACCACGGGCCGCATGCGGTAGCGAAAGCCTTTGCCTTGCAAATGAAAGTACCCCGGATGCGCCGCATCGGACTCCAATCGGATGCTGGTGCCCAGCTCACAGGCCAGTTGGCCTTGGTGAACACGCTGGGCAATGGCCAGCTCTTCGGCAGTCAATGCATCGTGAGGCATAACGAATTGGGCGGGGGCCTGTGCTGGGGCAAGCGTCGAACACAGGATCCACAAAACCAAGACAGTTGCTTTGAGCATAAGAGGCCTCAAGATGAGAGAGACCATCATCATGAACCCTGCACAGCCGCTTGACCAGCTGCAGCAAAAAAGAACTGAATGGCTGAAGGCAAAGTGCGACCGGTCTGATGCGCCCTCTCGAGCAACTGCCAGAAGAATCGGTAGCTGGCCCGGTCATGCAACTGCCCGGCGTGGCTGATCGGGGCCCAATCGGCCGCAATGGCGGCCAAAACGATTTCGCTGGCCTGATCGATCTGGGCTTCGTTCGGGGCCATGGCCTCCAAGATCGGGCGAATCTGGTCGGGATGGATGCTCCACATGCGGGTGTAACCCAGCTCGCGTGAGGCTCTGAGGGGCAGCCATGCGCATCAATTCGGTGTTTTTGAACTCGGTGACCACGCAATGCGAAGGCACCTTGCCGTGGGCGTGGCAGGCGCTGGCAATGCCAAGCTTGGCGCGCAGCACCAGCGGGTGAGTGAACTGCCCCTCGATGCCCATGCCGTCTGCAGGAATGGCGCCACCGTGCGCTGACACAAAGTCCATCAGACCAAAGCTGATCGACTGCACACGCGGGTGGGCGGCAATGTCAAAAGCGCGGTGCACGGCAGCGGGCGACTCGATCAGCACATGCAGTGGCAGATCAGTGGCACCGGCTTGTAGCAAGGCCGCTTGAGCGCGATCCACATCGGTCACGCTTTCGACCTTGGGCACCATGATGTGCGACAAACATTGACCTGCACGGCCTGCAATGAGCGCCATGTCGGCCTCAAAGCTGGGGTGGTCTACGGGGTGGACGCGCACGGCCACGCGGGCGTTGGGTCTGGCTGTGGTCGCGGTCAGCGCCAATTCGGTGACCAGTGCAGCGTGTTCGGTCTCGCCACCGACGGGTGCGCCGTCTTCGCAGTCGAGGGTGACGTCAAAGACGCAGGCACCGAACTCCTGCATCAATTCAGCTTGCAACTGCAAGCTTTTGCGCATCCTCGCTTCGACCCCGCTGTAATGGTCGCACACCGGCAGCTGAACGCGACCGGCTTGCGCTCCCAACAGGACGTCGCGAGGATGGCTCACTGAGTGTCTCTGAAAAGCAATCAGATCAAGTGGGCCACGCCCGCTTGCTCGTCGGTCAGCTCCTTGAGGGTCTTGTCGATGCACCCCTGGCTGAACGCGTCGATGTCCAGCCCTTCAACGACTTTGTACTCGCCGTTTTCGCAGGTGACGGGGAAACCAAACATGACGTCTTTGGGGATGCCGTACCAGCCTTGCGATGGGATGCCCATGGTGACCCACTTGCCCTTGGTGCCCAGGGCCCAATCGCGCATGTGGTCAATGGCTGCATTGGCGGCCGATGCGGCTGAAGACAATCCACGGGCTTCGATGATGGCTGCGCCGCGCTTGCCCACGGTGGGCAGAAACACGTTGGCGTTCCATTCCTGGTCGTTGATCATGGCCTTGACAGACTCGCCTTGGATGGTGGCAAACCGATAGTCGGCGTACATGGTGGGCGAGTGGTTGCCCCAGACGCACAATTTTTCGATGTCTGCGACGGCTTTGCCAGTCTTGGCGGCGATTTGCGAAGCAGCGCGATTGTGGTCCAGGCGCAGCATGGCGGTGAAGTTGCCGGGTTTGAGGTCTGGTGCAGACTTCATGGCAATGAAAGCATTGGTGTTGGCGGGGTTGCCCACAACCAGCACTTTGACGTCGCGAGAGGCCACAGCGTTGAGGGCCTTGCCCTGTGCAGTGAAGATCGCACCGTTGATGGCGAGCAACTCAGCGCGCTCCATGCCGGGGCCGCGTGGACGCGAGCCGACGAGCAATGCGTAGTCAACGTCTTTGAATGCGGTCATCGGATCGCCATGGGCCTGCATTCCAACCAGCAAGGGGAAAGCGCAGTCTTCAAGTTCCATCATCACGCCCTTGAGCGCTTTTTGCGGGCCTTCAACCGGCACTTCCAGCAATTGCAGGATAACGGGCTGGTCTTTGCCCAGCATTTCGCCCGAAGCGATGCGAAACAACAGTGCGTAACCAATTTGACCTGCTGCGCCAGTAACGGCAACGCGGACGGGCTTTTTGCTCATTGAAAACTCCAGAAGTGATAGATGGAAACAACCTCCTAGTGTACCTGCGAAAACCCTCGATCGTCAATTCGTCTTATGTCTTATATAAGATATGATTACGCTCCTGAAACGACCCTGACCTGCGGGGTCTCATAAGCCCTCATGAACAACTTAAACGCCATGCCAGACACCCCGTCAGGCGCCGAAAATTTGGCCGCAACGCCCGCTTTCAGCCCTTTGTACCAACAGATCAAAGGGCTGATCCTTCAGAGCCTTCAATCGGGCGAGTGGAAACCGGGCGAATCCATACCCAGCGAGATTGAGCTGGCCAGCCGCTTCAGGGTCAGTCAAGGCACTGTGCGCAAAGCCATCGACGAACTCGCCAGCGGCAACCTGCTGGTGCGCCGGCAAGGCAAGGGCACTTATGTGGCCACCCACGCTGAGCAGCACGTCCAGTACCGTTTCCTGAAACTGGCTCCAGACACAGGCGGCCTCGACAGCGAAGGTCCGGCCCAACGCGAAATCGTCGACTGCAAGCGCCTTCGAGCCACGGCCGACATTGCCCGCGCCTTGGCCCTGCGTTCGGGCGACCCGGTACTGCAAGTGCGCCGCGTGCTGTCTTTCGCTGGCGCCCCCACCATCCTGGAAGACCTTTGGTTGCCCGGCAACCCGTTCAAGGGCCTCACGGCCGAACGACTGTCGGTCTACCATGGACCCATGTATGCCTTGTTTGAGACCGAGTTTGGTGTGCGCATGGTGCGGGCAGAAGAAAAAATCCGGGCTGTATTGCCCGACGCCACGCAACAAGACCTGCTGCGTGTGCCGCTTGGCACCCCTTTGCTCAGCGTAGAGCGGGTGGCTTACACCTACAACGACACCCCCATGGAACTGCGCCGAGGCCTTTACCGAACAGAAAATCACCATTACCGCAATGCTTTGAGTTGACGCAACAACACGCCGACTGAGGCTCTTCAAGCCACGCCCATGTCAGTTTGCTGCATTGCAATAGAATCCAACGGTTTTGAATGAAATGACGACAGCGTCACATCCTGAGAAAGTGCCAACATGACCGAATTAGCCAGAAAGCGGCCTGAATTCCGCAACATCAATGCCCTCAAAGACTTGCCGTCTTACCGCTTGCCGGTCGCAGGTTGGGTGTCGATCCTGCACCGCGTGAGCGGTTTGTTGATGTTCTTCCTGATGCCTTTGATCATCTGGTTGTTCGACCATTCGATCACCTCCGAGATCTCATTCGCCAAATTTTCTGCCGCGTTCAACGTCGGCATCGGGTTTGTGCCCGGATGGTTCATGAAATTGGTGGTTTTGGCTTTGATCTGGGCTTACCTGCACCACTTCATTGCAGGTCTGCGCCATCTTTTCATGGACGCACGCCACGCCGTGACCAAGGAGTTCGGCAAGTCCTCAGCCATCGCCACCTTGGTGCTGAGCTTGGGCCTCACGGCGGCTCTCGGCGCCAAGCTTTTCGGTCTCTACTGATTTACCCAAAGGATCAAAAACCATGTCCGTCAATTACGGCTCCAAGCGCATCGTCACCGGTGCGGGTTATGGCTTTCGCGACTGGCTCGCCCAGCGCGTGACTGCGGCCCTCATGGCCTTGTTCACGGCCATCTTGTTGGTTCAGGTGCTTTTCACTTCCGGCCCCATCGGCTACGAAGAATGGGCTGGTATTTTTGCCGGTCAATGCATGAAGTTCCTGACCTTCGTGGTCATCATCGCCCTGCTCTACCACGTGTGGGTTGGCATGCGCGACATCTGGATGGACTACGTCAAGCCCGTTGGCCTGCGCCTGGCTTTGCACGTTTTCACCATCGTCTGGCTGGTCGGCTGCGCTGGCTGGGCTGTTCAGGCCCTGTGGCGCCTGTGATTCGTCTGCAACTGAGCTGATCCCACACCCATATTGAAAATCATGAGCTACACCAAAGAAAAAATCTCCAAACGCAAGTTTGATGTCGTGATCATCGGCGCGGGCGGCTCCGGCATGCGTGCCTCGCTGCAACTGGCACGCGCTGGCCTGAACGTGGCGGTGCTGTCCAAGGTGTTCCCCACCCGGTCACACACGGTGGCCGCGCAAGGGGGCATCGGCGCTTCCTTGGGCAACATGAACGAAGACAACTGGCATTACCACTTCTACGACACCGTCAAGGGCTCCGACTGGCTCGGCGACCAAGATGCGATCGAGTACATGTGCCGTGAAGCCCCCAAAGTCGTGTACGACTTGGAACACATGGGCATGCCTTTCGACCGCAACCCAGACGGCACCATTTACCAGCGCCCCTTCGGTGGCCACACCGCCAATTACGGCGAAAAAGCCGTAGAGCGCGCTTGCGCTGCCGCTGACCGCACCGGTCATGCCATGCTGCACACCCTGTACCAACAAAACGTGGCCGCCAAGACCACGTTCTTTGTGGAGTGGATGGCGCTGGACTTGGTCCGCGACGCCGATGGCGACGTGGTCGGCGTGACGGCACTTGAGATGGAAACCGGCGAGCTGTATGTGCTCGAAGCCAAAACCACCATGCTGGCCACCGGTGGTGCAGGCCGTATATTTGCCGCTTCGACCAACGCGTTCATCAACACCGGAGACGGTTTGGGCATGGCAGCGCGCGCGGGCATCCCGCTCGAAGACATGGAATTTTGGCAATTCCACCCCACCGGCGTGGCCGGTGCTGGTGTATTGCTGACCGAAGGCTGCCGCGGCGAAGGCGCGATTTTGCGCAACAGCAATGGCGAACGCTTCATGGAGCGTTATGCCCCCGCCTACAAAGACTTGGCCCCACGCGACTATGTGTCTCGTTGCATGGACCAAGAGATCAAAGAAGGTCGCGGCTGCGGTCCCAACAAGGACTACATCAACCTCGACATGACCCACTTGGGCGCCGAGACCATCATGAAGCGTTTGCCTTCGGTGTTCGAAATTGGCCACAACTTTGCCAACGTCGACATCACCAAAGAGCCGATCCCCGTGATCCCCACCATCCATTACCAAATGGGCGGCATCCCCACCAACATCCATGGCCAAGTGGTCACACAAAACGCCAACAATGAAAGCGTGGTGGTCAACGGTTTGTACGCGGTGGGCGAATGCTCTTGCGTCTCGGTGCACGGCGCCAACCGCCTTGGCACCAACTCTTTGCTCGACTTGTTGGTGTTTGGCCGCGCAGCGGGCAACCACATTGTGGACTTCCACAGCCAAGTCAAAACCCACAAGCCCCTGCCTGAAAACGCCGCCGATTTGTCGCTGGAGCGCCTGAACCGCCTTGAAACCGTGGCCGACGGCGAATACGCCCAAGACGTGGCCAACGACATCCGAGATGCCATGCAGCAGCATGCCAGCGTGTTCCGCACGCAAACCATGATGGACGAAGGTGTGACCAAATTGGCTGAACTGCGTGAGCGAGTGGCCAAGATCGGTCTGAAGGACAAGTCCATGGTGTTCAACACGGCCCGCATTGAAGCCTTGGAAGTCGAAAACCTGATCGAAGCCGCGCAAGCCACCATCGTGTCAGCCGCTGCCCGCAAAGAGAGTCGAGGCGCCCATACGGTGAACGATTACGGCGACACCCCCGCACACCCCAACGGACGCAATGACCAAGATTGGCACAAACACACGCTGTGGCACAAAGAGGGCAACCAGCTGACTTACAAGCCGGTGCAAATGAAGCCATTGACTGTTGACAGCATCCCCCTCCAGACCCGTACATTCTGATCAGGCGAACACCATGACAAAACGCACGTTTCAAATCTACCGCTACAACCCTGATGTGGACGCCAAGCCTTACATGCAGACCATCGAGGTCGAACTCGACGGCCATGAGCGCATGCTGCTCGATGCGTTGATGAAGCTCAAAGCGGTCGATCCGTCGATTTCATTCCGACGTTCGTGCCGCGAAGGTGTTTGCGGCTCGGACGCGATGAACATCAACGGCAAAAACGGTCTGGCCTGCTTGACCAACATGAACACCCTCAAAGGCACGATTGTGCTCAAACCGCTGCCAGGGCTGCCTGTGGTGCGCGATGTGATCGTGGACATGACGCAGTTCTTCAAGCAATACCATTCCATCAAACCTTACCTCGTCAACGACACCCAGCCGCCCGAGAAAGAGCGCCTGCAGTCGCCCGAAGAGCGCGAAGAGTTGAACGGCTTGTACGAATGCATCTTGTGCGCCAGCTGCTCTACCAGCTGCCCCTCTTTCTGGTGGAACCCCGACAAATTCGTGGGTCCAGCAGGTCTCTTGCAAGCCTACCGCTTCATTGCTGACAGCCGAGACCAGGACACCGCCGGTCGTCTGGACAACCTGGAAGACCCTTACCGCCTGTTCCGATGCCACACCATCATGAACTGCGTTGACGTGTGCCCCAAGGGTTTGAACCCCACCAAGGCCATCGGCAAGATCAAAGAAATGATGGTTCGCCGCGCGGTTTGATGACTCAAACAGCACTCCTCGAAGACGCGTCCTTGTTCGACGCTGACCGCCAAGCGCCCTTGAGCGAACGGTCCCTGAGCAAATTGCGCTGGCGCTGCCGCCGCGGTTTGCTCGAGAATGATTTGTTCATCAAACGTTTCTTCGATCGGTATGATTCCAGTTTGACTGTTGGTCAGGCCAGGGGCATGTATGTGCTGATGGACCTGTCTGACAACGATTTATTGGACTTGCTGCTGCGCCGAAAGCAATTGCAACCGGAGATCAGCACCGAAGAGGTGCGTGAAGTCCTGGACCTTTTAATAAGCTGACCCCCAATGGGTCAAGTACGGATTTATTGAGGAAACCCACCATGAAACTCGCCGATAACAAAGCCACCCTGTCGTTCTCCAACGGCAGCCCCAGCATCGACATGCCTGTGTACGAGGGCAGCATCGGCCCTGACGTGATCGACATCCGCAAGCTGTACGCACAAAGCGGCATGTTCACTTACGATCCGGGTTTCCTGTCTACGGCGTCGTGCCAGTCGGCCATCACCTACATCGACGGTGACAAGGGTGAGTTGCTCTACCGCGGCTACCCCATCGAACAACTGGCCAACAAAGCCGACTACCTCGACACTTGCTACTTGCTTTTGAACGGCGAACTGCCCGTTGGCCAGCAAAGCAAAGACTTCCACAGGCTGGTGAACCAGCACACCATGGTCAACGAGCAGATGCAGTTCTTTCTGCGCGGTTTCCGTCGTGACGCCCACCCCATGGCTGTCTTGACTGGTCTGATTGGTGCTTTGTCGGCCTTCTACCATGACAGCACCGACATCAACAACCCTGAGCACCGCCACATCGCAGCGATCCGCTTGATTGCCAAGATGCCCACCCTGGTGTCCATGGCCTACAAATACGGCGTAGGCCAACCCTTCATGTACCCGCAAAACAACCTGAGCTATTCGGGTAATTTTTTGCGCATGATGTTTGGGGTTCCCTGCGAAGATTACGTGGTCAACCCCGTGCTTGAGCGCGCCATGGACCGCATCTTCACACTGCACGCAGACCACGAGCAAAACGCATCGACATCGACCGTGCGTCTGTGCGGTTCGTCCGGCACCAACCCGTTTGCGGCCATCGCTGCAGGCGTGGCTTGCCTCTGGGGCCCTGCCCACGGCGGCGCCAACGAAGCTTGCCTGAACATGTTGGAGGACATCCAAAAAATGGGGGGCATCTCCAAGGTCGGTGAATTCATGGAAAAGGTCAAAGACAAGAACTCCGGCGTCAAGCTGATGGGCTTCGGTCACCGCGTCTACAAAAACTACGACCCACGCGCCAAGTTGATGCAAGAGACTTGCGACGAAGTGCTGAAAGAACTGGGCCTGGAAAACGACCCGCTGTTCAAACTGGCCAAAGCCTTGGAAAAAATCGCTCTCGAAGACGACTACTTTGTCAGCCGCAAGCTCTACCCCAATGTGGACTTCTACTCTGGCATCGTGCAACGCGCCATCGGCATTCCAGTGAACTTGTTCACAGGCATTTTTGCCCTGGCCCGCACTGTGGGCTGGATTGCCCAACTGAACGAAATGATCAGCGACTCCGAGTACAAAATCGGACGCCCACGTCAGCTTTTCACTGGCTCCCCTCGCCGCAACGTGCAGCGCTGATCGGTTTTCAACCGACCCTGAAAGCCCGCCTTGTGCGGGTTTTTTTCATGCGTTACGCGCCATGCGCCGAACACGCCACAGCAGCCACAGAGCAATGCTGAGGTTGAGCGCATTCCACAACACGCCGTTGATGAACGCCGCGTGGTAAGAGCCCGTCAGGTCAAACACCTTGCCCGACATCCAGCCACCCAGCGCCATACCCACCAGCGTGGCCATGATGATGGCGCCAATGCGCGCACCCACCTCTGCCGCCGGGAAGTGCTCGCGCACGATGATGGCGTAAGACGGCACCAACCCGCCTTGGAACAAACCAAACAGGGCCGAGATCACATACAAAGAAACCAAGCCGTCAAACGGCAGGAAGAGCAGCAGCGCCACGCCCTGCAGCACCGAGCCCATCAACAATGTTCGAAGGCCACCTATTCGGTCGCAAATCACGCCAGAAATCAGGCGACTGACGATGCCGCAGGCGAGCATGAGCGACAGCATTTCTGCGCCGCGCGCCGCGCCAAAACCCAAGTCTGCACAATAGGCCACGATGTGCACTTGCGGCATGGCCATGGCCACGCAGCAAGCAAGACCGGCCACACACAAGAGCGTTTGCGCCTTGCCCAATGACAGGCCAAAGGGCTGCTGCGACTGCAAGGCCTGAGCGCTGCCTGCAACTTGTGCAGCCGTCTGCGGTGGGCGCTGACGCATCAAAAAACTGAGCAGCACCATGCCCACGCCGCACACCACGCCCAGTACCATGTAGGTGGTGCGCCAACCGTGCGTCTCCACACCGCGCTGGGCAAGGGCAGGCCAGATGGTGCCTGCCACGTAGTTGCCGCTGGCGCACACCGCCACCGCAATACCGCGGTGCTTATTCCACCAGAGCGACGTATCCGCCACCAAAGGGCCAAAAGTCGATGAACTGCCCAACAGGCCCAGCAGCAAGGCATGCGCCGCAGCAAACCACCAAATGTTGGTGGACAAGCCCGCCAGAATGAAGCCCAAGGCTATGAACACACCGCCGATCAGCGAGGTGATGTGCACCCCAGCGCGGTCGGCCAAACGCCCCATGAAGATACCCCCCAAGCCAAAGGCCAGCATCATCACCGTGTAAGGCATGGACGCATCGGCGCGCGAGACACCGAACTCGGCCTGCACCGCAGGCAGCACCACCGCCACCACATACATGCAACTGCCCCCCAGCGTCATGATGCCCAGGGTGACCAGCAAACGCCAGGCGGCGTAGCGGGAATCGATGAGGTGTTCCGGGGCGGCTTGAGCTGTCATGGGTTTCAGGGTAGCAGTCCCACCACAAGCCCACTGGCAAGTACGGGACAAGTGGCCTGTTTGGAATTATGATTTTGTTGAATTAACTGATAATTTCAACATGAAATCAATTTTTGTTTTTTCTTTGCTGGCTGCTCTGAGTACCCTGAGCTGGGCCCAAGAGGCCAGTTGCAACACAGCCGCTGCCGAAAAGAAGCTGGCAGGCGGGGCCAAAAATGCTTTCCTCAAGAAGTGCGAGAAAGACGCCGCAGCCCAATGCGAAGCGGCTGCCGCTGAACGCAAGCTGGCAGGCGCTGCCAAGAACAGCCACATCAAAAAGTGCATGAAAGAAGCAGTCGGCGAAGCCAGCTGAAACGCCATGCAGGTTTCAATGCCTGTCCTGGCCCTGGCTGGCTGTGTGCGTTGGTGGCTGGGCTTGCTGCTGGCGGGATGCAGCGCCGTCAGCACAGGCGTCCAATTGCACGGGCAGGTGATTCGTGTGGCAGATGGGGATACATTGATCGTGCTCGATGAACAGCGCCAGCAGCACACCATTCGGCTGGCAGGCATCGACGCCCCCGAAAAAAACCAACCCTTTGGCACCGATGCAAGAGACCACTTGGCGCAAACCGTGCTGAACCAGTTCGTGACGGTGGAGTACGACAAGCACGACAAATACGGTCGTGTTGTCGGCAAAGTGTTGGCGCGGGGCGTGGATGCCAATCTGACCCAGCTGCAAGCAGGCTGGGCCTGGCATTACAGGCAATACCAGCGCGAGCAGTCTGCACAGGACTGGGCACTCTATGGCGAGGCCGAACGACTGGCCCGAGATGCGCAAAAAGGCCTTTGGCAAGGCAATACACCACCTGAGCCACCTTGGGACTACCGCGCCCGCATCAAGACCGAACGCCGCAATTCAGGAAATTAAATCGGTTTCACGCCGAATGCTTCAATTTGGCCGCACCATGACGCAGCTGCTGGGTTGCCGGGCTTGCTCGGCCTTGAGCTGGCGAATCACTTTGAAGCCGTAGCCCGAACCCTCGACATCGAACTTGACGCCAGCTGCACCCTGCCGCTCCATGACACCCACGGCCAGCGGCTGCTGGAACTGGTGGTCCTGCGCGCGCATGAAGCCGGTTTGCCCAGCCATGCTGACGCGGGCGTGTTCGAGTTGTTTGGCCACCGCCCAGGGTTCGGTGGAGCCCGCCTTCTCGATGGCTTGCACATAGGCCTCGACCAAGAGCTGCATGCGCAGGTGCACATAGTCCTCGGCCGGTTTGGCAAAGCGCTGTCGGAAGGACTGGTAAAAAGCCTCGCTGGCTTGGCCTGGCACATTGGGCAACCAATCGGCCACCGCGATCACACGGCCCACGCCCGCCTCGCCAATGGCGGCTGGCGCGCCCAACGCGTTGCCATAGAAGGTGTAGAACTTGCCGTCGTATCCGGCTTCGCGCGCAGCCTTGACCAGGAGCGTCAGGTCGTTGCCCCAATTGCCGGTGATGACCGCTTGCGCACCCGAGGCTTTGATCTTGGAGGCATAAGGCAAAAAGTCCTTCACCCGGCCCATGGGGTGCAACTCCTCACCCAAGATCTTGACATCGGGTCTGAGCGCCTCGAGCTGTCTGCGAGCCTCTCGCAGCACGGCTTGGCCAAAGCTGTAGTCCTGCCCGATCAGGTAGGCCGATTGGACCTTTTTGTCGTCCTTGAGTACCTGCATCAGCGCCATCATGCGCATGTCGGCATGGGCGTCAAAACGGAAATGCCAGAAGCTGCATTTTTCGTTGGTGAGCACCGGGTCGACGGCCGAGTAGTTGAGGAACAGCACCCGTTTGCCCGGCTCACGGTCATTGTGCTTGTTGATCGCGTCGATCAGCGCCAGCGCGTTAGACGACGAGTTGCCCTGCAACACGACTTGCGCGCCATCGTCCACCGCTGAGCGCAGGGCAGACAGGGCTTCTTCGTTCTGCCCCTTGCTGTCGTAGCGCTGCAACTCCAGCAGGCGCGTGCCCAGAGCGGTTTTGACACCTCCACGGGCGTTGACCCGCTCCACCGCCCAAGCGATGTTGCGCACCACGGCTTCGCCTGTGTTGGCAAAGGGGCCGGACAGGCCCTCGATCAGCGCGAGCCGAATGGGTGCAGAGGTCTGGGGAAAAGCAGGGAAGATCGCCGCAGCGCAGGCCAAGCCCAACACCGCGCGACGAAGCAAAGTCGTGCGCATGAATAAAAAAGAAAAATCAGAATTTCAGCGTCTTGACGCCTTGCGCCGTGCCCAGCAAGCACACCTGGGCTTTTTGCAGCGCAAACACGCCCACCGTGACCACGCCGGGCCACTGGCTGACGGTGTTTTCAAAAGCCACCGGGTCGGTGATCTTCAAGCCCTTCACATCCACGATGTGCTGCCCGTTGTCGGTCACGAGCGGCTGGCCGTCTTTGCGGCGCACAGCAGCGCTGCCGCCCATCGCCGCAAACTGGCGCATCACGCGGGCGGTGGCCATGGGAATGACTTCGACGGGCAGCGGAAAAGCGCCCAAAGCATCGACCAGCTTGCTCTCGTCGGCGATGCAGACAAACTGCTTGGACTGGGCGGCCACGATTTTTTCGCGGGTCAGGGCTGCGCCGCCGCCCTTGACCATGTGGCCCTGGTGGTCGATCTCGTCCGCACCGTCGATGTAGACCGACAGGGTTTCGACCTCGTTGCTGTCGAACACCGGAATGCCCAAGGCTTTCAGCCGCACTGTAGAGGCTTCGGAACTGGACACCGCGCCTTTGATCTGGTCTTTCATCGTGGCCAAAGCGGCGATGAAGTGATTGACCGTGGAGCCGGTGCCCACGCCGACGATTTCGCCAGGGACAACGTATTTCAGGGCGGCTTGGCCCACCAGGGCTTTGAGTTCGTCTTGGGTCATGGGATCGGGTTTGGGTAAAAAATAATCGCTTGCAGGGTTTGCGACAATCGGAGCCAATGTCTTCAAAGCCTTTGCAGCCTGGAATTATCCGATGTCCCTGATCCCTTACGCCCTCGCCCGCTCCTTTTTGTTCAAGATGGACCCCGAAGAGGCCCACGAGCTGACCATCGAGGGCCTGGCCCGCACCCAGAACACACCCCTTGACCGGGTTTACCGTCAACCCTTTGTGCCGCAGCCCATCACGCTGGCGGGTTTGCAGTTTCCCAACCGCGTGGGCCTGGCCGCAGGCTTGGACAAAAACGCCCGCTGCATCGACGGCTTGGGCGCCATGGGTTTTGGCTTTGTCGAAGTCGGCACCGTCACGCCCAAGGCGCAACCGGGCAACCCCAAGCCGCGCATGTTCCGCTTGCCTGAGGCGCAGGCCCTGATCAACCGACTGGGTTTCAACAACGACGGTCTGGACGCCTTCATTGCCAACGTCAAACGCTCCAAATTCCGCCAGCAAGGCCGCCTGCTCGGCTTGAACATAGGCAAGAACGCCGCCACGCCCATAGAAAACGCCACCGACGATTACCTGATCGCGCTGTCAGGCGTGTACCCGCATGCCGACTATGTGACGGTGAACATCTCCAGCCCCAACACCAAGAACCTGCGCGCCCTGCAAAGCGACGAAGCGCTCGACGGCCTGCTGGGCGCCCTGGTGGCGCGGCGTGAAGAGCTGGCCGCAGAGCACGGCCGCCGCGTGCCGATGTTCCTGAAAATTGCACCTGACCTGGACGAGACACAAGTCGGCGTGATCGCCGCCACCTTGCAAAAGCACGGGATGGACGGCGTCATTGCCACCAACACCACACTGGCGCGCGACGCCGTGAGTGGTTTGGCGCACGCTGAAGAAATGGGTGGCCTCTCGGGTGGGCCTGTTCTGGCCAGCAGCAACCGCGTGATCCGCCAGCTGCGCGCTGCTCTGGGCAAAGACTTCCCCATCATCGGCGTGGGCGGCATCCTGAGCGGACACGACGCGATCGCAAAAATAGAAGCCGGGGCCGACGTGGTGCAGATCTACACAGGACTGATCTACAAAGGCCCGGCGTTGGTGACCGAGGTGGCGAGTGCGTTGCAGCAGATGAAGCGCTGAAGAAGAAAACGGCATGCCTCACCGGCTCATGCCATTCGCGCATCAGAGTTCCTTCGAATAAATGATGAAACCTGTGTGACTGGCCACCTTGTCGTAAAGGGCTCGGCCAGAAGCATTGCTGGTCTGCGTCGTCCAATAGACCCGTGAACTGTCCACATCGCGTGCAGCCGTGTAAACGGCCTCAATGAGTTGCTGAGCAATGCGCCGGCCTCTGTGGCTGGGCGCGGTGAACAAATCCTGCAAATAGCAAACGTCATGCAGTCGGGTTGTACTGCGGTGAAAAAGGTAGTGCACCAAAGCGACCACCCTATGACCATCCACAGCCACCAAGGCGTGAACCGGCTCATCAGCGCTGAAGAATCGCGCCCAAGTGGCTTCGGTGATGTTCTCTGCCAGTGCTGTCTCGCCTTCCCGACCATAAAAGGCGTTGTATCCATCCCAAAGGGGTCGCCATTGGGCATAGTCCTCGCGCTGAATGGGACGGATGATGATGTCCTTGCGCATGATTTCTCAGTCCTTGAAGTACACCAGCTGGTGCGTGCTCGCCAGCAGCTGACCTTCGGGACTCCACAGTTCGCCCGTCTGGTCAAAGTAGCCGTGGCGGTAGTTCAGCGCCTTGGCCACGCCCAGCACATGATGTGAGCCCACCTGCGCCAGCAAGGCGCTGTCGGCGTGGAAATAGGTGGTGAGTGACACCGTGCCAATCAAGGCGCGGCGACGGCGGCGGATGTAGATGCGTGGGAAAAAGCTGTCGCTCAAGGCCGCCAAAGAAGCAAAGTCCAGCGCCCGTTCGGGTTCGTCGCGCATCCACAGGGTGGAGCGCGAATGGGCTTGCTCCTGCTCGTCAAAAGCTGCGGGGAATGCACCTTCGACAAAGCGCATGTCGTAGCGCTGCGGCCAAGCGGGCATGCCTTTGACGGGCATGCGGGGCACCGCCTCAGGCGCAGGCACGTTGGCGGGCATCACGGCCTCCACGTTTGACCAAGTTTCACGGCGCACAGCAAACACAGCTGTGGCGGTGGCCACCACGCCACTTATGTCATTTTGGGTCTGATGGGCTTCGATGATCCAGTGCTGGGTAGAGCGGTTGGTGCGCACAGGCCGCGCCACAAAGCGGATCTCGCCATCGGCCACCGGGGCCGCAAAGTTGACCGTCAGGGCCACCGGCTCGCCCAGGCGCTCGGGGTGCAGCATGGCCGACTGCAGCAACTGTGCAGAAGTCGTGCCGCCAAAGGGCCCGACCATGTTGGCGTAGGACGGGTGGGTGGAGCCTGTGAATTCGTGGGGCGTGACCTGAAGTGAAGAGGCGCGCAGGTCAATGGCTTCGTCGAAAGGGTGCATGCGAAAAATGGGGCTGGTGGATCAAGGCTTCTTTGCGACGAGGACGTCGCTCCCACACGTTTGACAATGGCCTTGTCTCTTTGGGAGCCGCGCCCTCGCGGCGATGAAGTGCAGCATAGGCGCAGGTCCGAGCCTGTGCTGTCTCACAAGCGATCAGCCCAGCCGGGCGCAGACCTCGGCGCCAATGGCCATCGAACTCGTCAGGCCCGGTGACTCGATGCCCATCAGGTTCACCAGACCGGGCACGCCATGCTCGGCGGGGCCTTGAATCATGAAGTCGGCTGCTGCTTCCTGCGGGGCGTTGAGCTTGGGGCGCATGCCCGCATAACCCGGCTGCAAAGCGCCATCGGCCAAACCCGGCCAATATTTACGCACCTCGGCATAAAAGGCGTCGCCCCGGCGCGGGTCGACTTGCAGGTCAGCGGGATGGTCAACCCATTGCACGTCCGGACCGAACTTCGCTTGCCCACCCAAATCCAGCGTCAGGTGCACCCCCAAACCCGCTTTTTCGGGCACGGGATAAATCAGTCGGGAGAACGGTGCCTTGCCCGCCAGCGTGAAATAGTTGCCTTTGGCGTAATGCGCCTGCGGCAGCAGGCTTTTGTCCAGCCCGTCCATGCGCTCGGCCAGCGCCACGGCGCTCAGCCCAGCGGCATTGACCAGCACCTTGCACGCCAGCTCGGTGCCGTCTTGCGTGATCACAAGTATCGGGTGCGTGGCCGTGCCTTGCCGCAAGCCGATGTGCTGCACGGGCGAGACCAGCGCCAGCAGGCCGCCTGCGTTTTCCATGTCGCCCTGCAGGGAAAGCATGAGGCCGTGGCTATCGACCACCCCCGTACTGGGCGAGAGCAGCGCAGCCTCGCAAAACAGCGCTGGCTCCAGCGCTTGGGCCTGGGCAGCTGTGAGTTTTCGCAGGTCATGCACGCCGTTGGCAGCGGCCTTGGCCTTGATGCCGTCCAGCGCCAGCGCTTGCTCAGGGTTGGTGGCCACGATCAGCTTGCCCAACTGCTTATGCGCCACGCCGCGTTCGGCGCAATAGGCGTAAAGCATTTGCTTACCTTGCACACAAAGCCGCGCCTTGAGCGAACCGGACGGGTAATAAATGCCCGCATGGATGACCTCGCTGTTGCGCGAGCTGGTGCCCGTGCCGATGGCATTTTCCGATTCGAGTACCAGCACCTCGCGGCCCGACAGCGCCAGCGCCCGCCCCACAGCGAGACCGACCACGCCAGCCCCGATCACGACAGCTTCAACTTGTTCCATGGGCAGCATTGTGGCGCAGAGATCGGTGTTCTGTAGGAGTGGCGCCCTCGCCGCGATAGAACGCCCGCAGACCCTGAGCATTCGCCCCGAGGGCGGGGCTCCTACAAAAAAAGAGGTGACACCCGCAAGACAGACACGTGCAGCACACGCAGGCAGACTGCCAGTCATTCAAACAAGGAGACCGTTTCATGTCACTGTTCAATCTCAAAGGCAAAGTCGCCGTCGTCACTGGTTCCAGCCGAGGCATTGGCCGATCGATTGCGCACCAGTTGGCCCAGCAAGGCGCCAAAGTGGTGGTGTCCAGTCGCAAGCTGGACGCCTGCGAAGCAGTGGTCAAGGAGATCCAGGCCGCAGGCGGCGAGGCCATGGCGATTGCCGCCAGCATCTCCAGCAAGGAGCAACTGCAAAATCTGATCGATCAAACCCGCTCAGCTTGGGGCCCCATCGACATCCTCGTGTGCAACGCGGCCACCAACCCGTATTACGGCCCCACCACGGGCATGAGCGACGAAGTTTTTGACAAGGTGATGCGCAACAACGTGCTGTCCAACACCTGGCTGTGCACCATGGTCTACCCCGACATGAAGGCCAAGAAGGATGGCGCCATCGTGATCGTGTCGTCGATTGGCGGCCTGCACGGCTCGGCCATCATCGGGGCTTACAACATCTCCAAGGCGGCCGACATGCAGTTGGCGCGCAACCTGGCCGTGGAATGGGGCCCAGACAACATCCGTGTGAACTGCATCGCCCCGGGCCTGATCAAGACCGACTTTGCCAAGGCGCTGCACGAGGACCCGGTGCTGAGTGCCAAGTACAACAACGAAACGCCGCTGCGACGCATGGGCGAGCCGGACGACATTGGCGGCGTGGCGGTGTTTTTGGCCAGCCCAGCCGGGCAGTACGTGACGGGTCAGACCATCGTGGCCGATGGCGGGATGATGATTCGCTGAAGCGGCGCTGAAGTTAAAGCCTGCCCGGCACATGGTGCTGGGCAGGAGCGGTCAAGGGCGAACTGCCAGGCGCCATTCGCCGGGGTTGAAGACTGCCGGGTTGTCCACGCACACGCTGTCGGGCAATGGCCGACACGCCTTGCTCGTTGAGCATCCACTGCACGGGCTCGGCCGACAGCCGCACCGCCAAGCGGGCGGCTTGCTTTTGCACCTCGCAGGCGGGCGACTTGCCCATCAACGCCAGCACCCACGGTGGCATGAGGTCAAAGGCGCATTTCAATATCAGTGCCATCCATGGCTTGTCGAGCACATCGGTGGGGTAGGCCTGAATGACTTGCAAAATTTCTTGGGCACGCGCATCAAAACTGAGCGCTGGAGCGAAGCCCCGCAACTGAGCTTGCGTGCTGGCATGCGTCACAGGCAAATCGACGGCGCCCAACAAATGCCCCACCTGGGTCATCTCTGAGATGTATCGGTCGCACTCCTGCTGTGAAAGCGGCTGCTTGGCCAAGTGTTGGTAGGCCGCTAAAAACGAACTCACCTCGACCAAGTGCACCCACCGAATCAGATCGGGCTCATTGGCCACGTAGGGTTGGCCTTGCTGGTCGGTGCCTCGGATATGGGCGTGGATGGCATTGACACGGCCAATGGCATTCAAGGCCATGGCTTGGCTGCCATAGGTGGTGGCCGCAACGAAATACGCAGTGCGCCCCAGTCGCCCTTTGAGCTTGTGGCGAAAGTCAGAGTGGTCCCACACCGCCGCCAGTGCACGCGGATGCAAGGATTGCACGATGAGAGAGGACAAGCCCCCTACCATCATCGCGGTGAAATGGGCATGCACCCGCCACGCCACGGACTCGGGACCGAACAAGCCGAGATCACCCACCGGGTTGGCAAAGTCGTCCAAAGACGCCTCGGAGCCGGTGATGGAACGCACCCGTTCACCGATCGCGTTGAACGCCAAGGTTTTGAATGCGTGTGCGAGCGACATGATTGGCAGACTGCGGGGGCTCAGCCCTGCTTGGGCTGAGGCTCTTGGGCTGACGCTGTTGGCAGCTTGGCCGCATCTGGCATGCTGGCGATCGTCGCTGGCCGGGCATCCGCTGGCGCAAAACTCATTTTTTCGCCATCCCATTGTTGGCCGCACCAGCAAACGCCATCGGCGTTGATGATGCAGGTTCCGGTGCCACAGCACCTCACGTCATCGGTCATCACAAATCCTTTTGTTTTGTCATTCAGGCCTTGCCAAGGAGAATTTTTGCCGATAAACCCTCACAGACACAGCAAACATTTTTTAAATCAACCATTTCAGCCAACAATCTACGCAAACTCTACTCAAATACACAGTTTGGACATGAGGGCTTTGAATTGAGGGACGATACATGTAAAGCGGCCCCCAAGGGCGCTGCATCACTAGAAAAAACATGACTCTGCCCACAGCCACCTCCGGCGTTGTTTACTGGTTCAGAAATGACCTGCGCCTGCACGACAACCCCGCCCTGCAACAAGCCATCGCGCTGGCTGAGAGGCACCACACGTGGCTGCTGCCGGTGTATGTGCACGACACCGCACTGCAACTGACCAGCCCTTGGGGCTTTGTGCGCACCAGTGCGCACCGTTTGGCCTGGACCGCGATGGCGGTGGACGATGTGGCGCAGCAGTTGACCGCGCTGGGCAGCCAACTGCTGCAAATCACCGGCGACCCCAGTGAGGTTTTGGCCGAACTGATGACGCGCCTGAGCGCCAGCACATTGGTGTGCGAGGACATTGTTGCACCCTATGAACAGGCCCACATCCGCATCCTCAAAAAACGCGGACTCAATGTGCAAACGGTTTGGCAATCCACACTGATGGCGCCCGAGCAACTGCCCTTTGCGCCGCAGGATGTGCCCGATGCGTTTTCCTCTTTTCGGCGCGCCGTTGAGCGCCAAGCGTTCGCACCGGCCAAACCCTTGCCCGCCATCACACGCATGCCTGCGCTGCCGGAGCTCGCATCAGATTCTCTGACAACCCGCCCACCCCATGCCAGCGGCTGCGCCCCTTTGAATGAACCACTGAACGACCCGCGCTCGGCATTCCCTTGGTCGCAGCCTGCGTTTCATGGTGGTGAACGTGCAGCCCTCGCGCATCTTGCGCACTACTGCAGCCGTGGTTTGCCGCACAGCTACAAGGCCACGCGCAATGGGCTTTACGGGTCCGACTACTCCACCAAGTGGTCACCATGGTTGGCTACAGGTGCTTTGTCTGCGCGCGAAGCCTGGGCCGCCATTGAGCGATTTGAGGCGCAACACGGCGCCACGGACAGCACGTACTGGATTGGCTTTGAGCTGCTGTGGCGAGACCACTTCCGCTGGCTGCACCTCAAGTACGGTGAGCGCATGTATTGGCAACGGGGCTTGTCGGACGCCCCGCTGCAGTCACGCGCCCACAATGCACGCGGCTTTGAGCGCTGGCGCACCGGCCAAACGGGCCACGCGCTGATTGACGCAGGCATGCGCGAACTCAACGCCACTGGCTACACGTCAAACCGCCTGAGACAAAACTTGGCGAGTTTTTTGATCCACGATTTGCGCTGCGATTGGCGTGCGGGTGCTGCTTGGTTTGAATCGCAGCTGATCGACTTTGATGTTTACAACAACCAAGGCAACTGGTTGTACCTCAGTGGTCGCGGCACCGACCCCAGAGGGTCAAGACGCTTCAATCCCGACAAACAGGTACAGGACTACGACGCCAACGGCGCTTACCGTAAGCTCTGGCTTTGAAACGCTGGTTTGTCCATCCACCCCCACCTTGCTGGAGCCATTGCAGTCATGCGCATCAACACCACCGCCCTCTTCGCTTTGCTGGTCGGATTTTTAGGAATGGAATCGGCCATGGCCATTGAAGAACCCCACTACGACGTGATCACCTCCCAAGCACCGTACGAGCTGCGACACTACGCGCCCACCTTGATCGCCCAAACGGTGGTGAACGGCGACATGGACGCGGCGTCTGGCAAAGGCTTTCGCCTGATTGCCGACTACATCTTTGGCAACAACCTCGCAGCAGACTCACAACAAGCCGCCAAAATTGCCATGACCGCCCCTGTGACGATGGAGCCCCAATCGTCCAAAATAGCCATGACATCGCCCGTGACCGCCGAGCCGCTTTCAGGCGATACCTCCATCACAGGGGCCAACCAATGGCGAATCCACTTTGTGATGCCCAGCCAATACACCCTGGCCAACATCCCCAAGCCCAACAACAGCGCGGTGACTTTGCGCGAACTGCCACGCAAGTACATGGTCGTGCACCGTTACTCGGGCTTCAACACCGTGGCGCGGGTGCAAGAAAAAACCAACGAGACATTGGCGTGGGCCAAACAAAAAAACCTCCAGGTCATCGGCGCGCCGCAGCTGTCGCGCTACGACCCGCCATGGACGCTGCCCATGTTCAGGCGCAATGAAATCATGGTGGAAGTGGCTGCGCCATGACCGTCTATGTGCCCACTGCGCCAGAACGTTTTGCGCTTTGACAGAACGGGTACACAAAAGCAAAAAGCCCGCATCAGCGGGCTTTTGGGTTTGAAGGCTTCTTCGATCAGGCGAAGTTGGCTTCGGCGAAAGACCAGTTCACCAGCTTGTCGAGGAAAGTCTCAACGAACTTGGGGCGCATGTTGCGGTAGTCGATGTAGTAGGCGTGTTCCCACACGTCCACCGTCAGCAGGGCTTTGTCGGCGGTGGTCAAAGGGGTGCCAGCTGCGCCCATGTTGACGATGTCGACCGAGCCATCGGCTTTCTTGACCAGCCATGTCCAGCCGGAGCCGAAGTTGCCCACGGCGCTCTTGACGAAGGCTTCTTTGAAAGCGGCGTAGCTGCCGAATTTGGCGTTGATGGCTGTGGCCAAGGCGCCTGTGGGTTCACCACCGCCATTGGGCTTCATGCAGTTCCAGAAGAAGGTGTGGTTCCAGATCTGGGCCGAGTTGTTGTATACACCGCCGCTGGATTTTTTGATGATCTCTTCGAGGGACATGCCCTCGAATTCGGTGCCTTTTTGCAGGTTGTTCAGGTTCACGACGTAAGCGTTGTGGTGCTTGCCGTGGTGGAATTCCAGAGTTTCTTGGCTGTAGTGAGGGGCCAGTGCGTCGATCGCGTAAGGCAGTGCGGGCAGGGTGTGTTCCATGGTGTCCTCTGATGATGGCGTTGAAAAACTTAACCAATGCATTTTAGGGGAGCGCAATGCCCCTTGCGGTTTACGGGGTCACTGAGGCTGTATCGGGGCATTCGGTCAGGGCGGGGCCGGGGCTCCTCATACTGGGGTACCAGAAATCGTCGCCCCGGCCCCGCCCTGACCGAACGCTGTGGTAACTCAGTCTTTGACCGTCAACGGCACCACGCCGTCAGACAGGGTCGCCTGAACGCTTTGCCCGGGTTGGAACTGCGCCGACAGCGTCAGTGCCTGGCCCATGTCGTCGCTCAGCCAGGCGTAGCCGCGCTCCAGCACGCGGTGCGGGTCCACCGACGACAGGCGCAGCGCCAAGCGCTCCAGCCGCTCGCTGCGCTGCCGTGTTTGCTGTTCGCGGCTGAAGTCCAAACGGTCTTGCTGGCGCTCGAGCCGGTGGCGGCTGCTCGTCACTTGGTTTTGAGCAACCGCTTGAAGGCGGTGCGCCAGCCGAGCCAGCCACTGCTGGTGCTGGCCCAGCAAGGCTTGCGGGCGGCTCAGGCGGGCAGCCACGGCGCTCAGGCGCTGGGTCTGACGCTCTTGCTGGCGGGCCAAACCCACACTCAAACGCGAGGCCAGGCTGTCCAACTGCTGGGCTTGGCGGTCTTGTTGGCGCAGCAGGCCACGGGCCAGGCGGTGCTCAAGCACCGTCAAGGCCTGCAGGCCCACACCGCGGTCTGTGGCGGCCATTTCGGCGGCTGCGGTGGGGGTCGGAGCGCGCACATCGGCCACAAAGTCGGCGATGGTGAAGTCGGTCTCGTGCCCCACGCCGCTGATGACAGGCACCGGGCTGGAAGCGATGACGCGGGCGAGTTGCTCGTCGTTGAAGGCCCAAAGGTCCTCCATCGAGCCGCCGCCGCGCACCAACAAGATCACGTCCACCGGGGGGCAAAGGGGGTTGTCCTCGGCCGTGAGGGCATACATCTGCTGCAGGGCCTGCACCAGAGTGGGTACGGCGCCCGCGCCCTGCACCAGCGCGGGGGACATGACAACCGGAATGTGCGGCACGCGCCGCTGCAAGGCAGTCACCACATCGTGCCAGGCGGCCGCGCCCAGCGACGTGACCACGCCAATGGCGCGGGGCTGCGCAGGCAGCTGGCGTTTGTGGGCGGGGTCAAAAAGGCCTTCGCCTTCGAGCTTGGCTTTGAGGCGCAAAAACTGCTCGAACAAGGCGCCCTGCCCGGCCCGCTCCATCGACTCAACGATCAGTTGCAAATCGCCCCGGGCTTCGTACACGCCCAAGCGGCCACGCACTTCAACCAGTTCACCATCACGCGGCGAAAAATCCATCAGGCTGGCGGCACGGCGGAACATGGCGCAGCGAATCTGGCCCGAGTCATCTTTGAGCGAGAAATAACAATGCCCGCTGGCCGCGCGCGAAAAGCCCGAAACCTCGCCCCGCACTGTGACAGGGTTGAAACGTCCGTCCAGCGTATCAGCCACGGCGCGGCACAGCGCCGAGACCGTCCAAGCGCGTGGCTTCAAATCGGAATCGGGAGCCATCAAGCCTGATTCCATGGGTGTTTCACGGCCATTTGGCCTGTCAAAGCGCGTATTCTCAAACCAAGTACTCCACAGAAGCTGGTACACGGGTTGCATGTTTCCCAATGCCAGAACAGGCTTTCGGGTCAACCCCTAAGCCCTTGATTTCAATAGATTTTTTCAAATTAGGAATCTCATTTCAACGGAAATTTTGAAAACCAAGGAATTGAAAAAATTGAAAAACACAAAGTTCTTCACAAAGTTATCCACATCTTGAGCGGCTCATCAAGCCCCACCGTGTGCCATGCGAGCGGTGGGGGGATAATGCACTCCCATCTGGGGCGACAAGTCATCATACCCAGCGCAGCTTCCATCCCACCTCTCGACACCACCCATGCCCCGTCCCCTTCACCAATGGCTGCCCGAGCAATGGCTGGGCCGAGGGCTGGCCGCGCAATGCTTGCGCCCTTTGGCCTGGATCTATGGTGCCTTGTTGTGGGCCAGGCGGCTGGCTTACGGCCAAGGCTGGCTGAGCTCGCACCGGGTGCAAGCCACCGTGATCGTGGTCGGCAACGTGGTGGCGGGCGGCGCGGGCAAGACACCGACCACCATCGCCTTGGTGCACCACCTGCTGCAACGCGGCTGGAAGGTGGGCGTGGTCTCTCGCGGCCACGGCCGGCAGACCAGAAACACGCGCCCAGTGCTGGCACAGAGCACCCCGGCCCAGGTGGGCGACGAGCCGCTGCTGATCGCACAAGCCACGGGCGTTCCGGTCTGGGTAGGCGCTTTGCGCGCTGAAGCGGCGCAACAGTTGCTGCTGGCCCACCCCAGCACGCAAATCGTTGTTTGCGACGACGGCCTGCAACACCTGGCGCTGGCGCGCGACATCGAAATTTGCGTCATGGACGAACGCGGCGTGGGCAACGGCTGGCTGCAGCCGGCCGGGCCGCTGCGCGAACCTTGGCCGCGCAGCGTGGATTTGCTGCTGCACACCGGGCCGCCTGCACTGAAGGTTGGAGCACACGGTGACTTCAAGGCACAACGCCAGCTGGCCGCTTGGGCCGTGAGGGCCAACGGCGATCGGGTGGGCCTGTCCAGCCTGCAAGGCCAAGAGGTGGACGCCTTGGCCGGACTGGCCCGACCCGAAGCCTTTTTTGACATGCTGCGCGACGCGGGCCTGCAGTTGGCCCGAACCCACGCCCTGCCCGACCACGCAGACTTTGTCGACTGGCCCACCACCGCTTTGGAGCGCCCCCTGCTGTGCACCGAAAAGGACGCGGCCAAGCTTTGGCAGCGCCAGCCTCAGGCACTGGCCGTACCGCTGCAACTGAACATTGAGACGGGCTTTTGGGCAGCGCTCGACGCCTTGCTGGCCGAGCGCGCAGGCAGCCCGGTATCATCGGCACATGGACAACAAACTGCTTGAATTGCTGGTCTGCCCGGTGACCAAAGGGCCACTCGACTTTGACCGCGAACGCCAGGAACTGCTCTCTCGCAGCGCCCGCTTGGCCTACCCTGTGCACAACGGCATCCCGATCCTGCTGGAAAACGAAGCCCGCACCCTGAGCGACGAAGAAATCGAGAAGCTCGCGGCTCTGCGCCCGGCCATTTAAAAGAGGCTTGGTCTTGGACTTCACCGTCATCATCCCGGCGCGCATGGCTTCGAGCCGATTGCCCGACAAGCCGCTCGCCGACATTGCCGGTCTGCCCATGGTGGTGCGCGTGGCGCAGCGCGCTGCGCAGTCCCAGGCCCGCAAGGTGGTGGTGGCCGCAGACGATGAGCGCATCGTGGCGGCCTGTCAGGCCCACGGCGTGGGGGCCATCCTCACGCGCCAGGACCATGTGAGCGGCAGCGACCGACTGGCCGAGGCCTGCCAGTTGCTGGGGCTGGATGCCGATGCGCTGGTGGTCAATGTGCAAGGCGACGAGCCGCTGATCCCGCCTGAACTGATCAACGACGTGGCCCGTGTGCTGGCCGAGCGCCCCGAAGCCAGCATGGGAACTGCTGCGCACGCCATCCGCGACCTGAGTGATTTCACCAACCCCAATGTGGTCAAAGTGGTGATGGATGCCCGTCAAATGGCGCTGTACTTCAGCCGTGCGCCGATCCCGTGGTGGCGCGACGGCCACACGTCCGAAGGCTTCCAGGCCCTGCCCTCGCCCGCACCACTGCGCCACATTGGCATCTACAGCTACCGCGCCAGCTTTTTGCAGCAGTTCCCGCAACTGCCGCCTGCGCCCATCGAAACGCTCGAATCACTGGAACAACTGCGCGCCCTGTGGCACGGCCACCGCATCGCGGTGCACGTGACCGGTGCAGCTCCCGGCCTGGGCGTGGACACCCCTGAAGACCTGGCCCGCGTGCGACGCCTGTTGTCTGCGTGATTCCCGGATGCTGCATCTGTAACAAGACGTAAGCCAACTCAGAGGCTTGCGTGATATTCTCGAATCCATCGGTCAGGCGCGCCTGACGAAATAACTCAAAAACAATCAGGAGAAAAACATGAGACTCATTCTGTTGGGCGCGCCCGGCGCTGGCAAAGGCACCCAGGCCACCTTCATCTGCCAGAAGTACGGCATCCCGCAAATCTCGACCGGCGACATGCTGCGCGCCGCCGTCAAGGCCGGCACCCCGCTGGGTCTTCAAGCCAAAGCCGTGATGGAGTCCGGCGGCTTGGTCAGCGACGACCTGATCATCAACCTGGTCAAGGAACGCATTGCCCAGAGCGACTGTGCCAAGGGTTTCCTATTTGACGGCTTCCCACGCACCATCCCCCAGGCCGACGCCATGAAGGCCGCAGGCGTCAAGCTCGACTACGTGCTCGAAATCGACGTACCTTTTGACGCCATCATCGAACGCATGAGCGGCCGCCGCTCGCACCCTGCTTCGGGCCGCACCTACCACGTCAAGTTCAACCCACCCAAAGTGGAAGGTATGGACGACGTGACCGGTGAGCTCCTGGTGCAACGCGCCGACGACCTGGAAGAAACCGTCAAGAAGCGCCTGCAGGTCTACAGCGACCAAACCCGCCCCCTGGTGGACTACTACTCAGGCTGGGCCAAGGCCGACCCAGCAGCCGCCCCCCACTACCGCGCTATTCAAGGCACAGGCAGCGTGGAAGACATCACCGCGCGTGCATTCGAGGCGCTGGCGAGCTGACCTGTTTCAGCGCGCTCCAAAGAAAAAGCCCAGTCGCTGACTGGGCTTTTTTGTCGAGGTTCTCAAGCCATCAAATCCAACATCAAACTCACCCGCGCCTTGAACGCATTGAGGCCCAACGGGGCCAACTGCAACGCAGCAGGCTGACCCACGATCTGGCCTTCGGCGCAGCGGGTCACCAGGCGCACGACCACGCCATGAGCCTGAGCCTCATTCAATGCGGTCAGCAAGCTTTGGTGCACAGTGCCGTTGCCCGTGCCTGCAAGCACCAGACCCTTCACCCCCGCAGCCACCAAGGCGTGCACCTGCCGAGCATCGGCACCCGCGTGGCTGTGCAGCACGTCGACCCAAGGCCAGTCGGCTGGGGCTTGGGCCAGCGCCTGAGGGGCATGGGCATGCGGCTCGGTCGCTTGGCAAGGCCCTGACCAGCGCACCTGCCCTTGCTCCACCCAGCCTTGGGGGCCCGCCTCGCCCGAGCTGAAGGCGTCGAGCCGGTAGGGGTGGACTTTTTGCACGTCGCGGGCGCAGTGGATGCGCCCGGCGCACACGGCCAGCACGCCTTGCGCCTGAGGGTGGCGCGCCACCGTCAGGGCGTCGAGCAGGTTTTGCGGGCCGTCGGGTGCCAGGGCCGTGGCGGGTCGCATGGCACAGGTCAGCACCACCGGCTTGGCTGAGGGCAGCACCTGTTGCAAAAACCACGCGGTTTCTTCGAGCGTGTCGGTGCCGTGGGTGACGACGATGCCGCCCACATCGGGCTGCGCCAGCCAGTGCTGACAGCGCTGCGCCAGCGCCTGCCAAGTGGCGTGGCCCATGTCCTTGCTGTCGAGCTGGGCAACTTGTTCAACCTGCAACCTGTCACCGCCCAGTACCTGATCGACGTCCGGCAGGGCTGCCATGAGCTGCGCCACGCCCAGCTGGGCAGCGGTGTAGCCCGTGTGGTCAGAAGCACTGGCGGCCGTGCCCGCGATGGTGCCGCCTGTGCCCAAAACGACCCAATTTTTGATTTTTTTTGCCTGAACCACTTGCACAATCCAAAAAGCTGGTTAAAAATACAGTTACTGGATAAAAAAACATGTTTATCCAGCACCCGAGAGGAACCCACCATGTCCGACAGCCCCAAACTGACACCGCGCCAGCAAGAGATCCTGGAACTGATCCAGAACACCATTGCCACCACCGGTGCGCCCCCCACGCGTGCGGAAATTTCCAACACGCTGGGCTTCAAATCGGCCAACGCCGCTGAAGAGCACCTCAAGGCGCTGGCCCGCAAAGGCGTGATCGAACTGGTCAGCGGCACCTCTCGCGGCATCCGCCTCAAAGGCAGCTCGCGCAGCGCACTGCGCAACACCTCCGACCTGTTCAGCCTCGCCTTGCCGGGTCTGGCCCAGCTGAGCCTGCCCTTGATCGGTCGCGTGGCTGCCGGTTCACCCATTCTCGCGCAGGAACACGTCGACCGGACGTACCACGTCGAAAGCAGCCTGTTCAGCGAGCAACCCGATTATTTGCTGCGCGTGCGCGGCATGTCGATGCGTGACGCTGGCATCATGGACGGCGACCTGCTGGCCGTCAAAGCCACCAAGGAAGTGCGCAACGGCCAGATCGTGGTGGCCCGCCTGGGCGAAGAAGTCACCGTCAAGCGCCTGCGCAAGACCGCCAACCTGATCGAGCTGCTGCCCGAAAACCCCGATTACCAGACCATCGTGGTCAACCCCGAAGAGCCTTTCGACATCGAAGGCCTGGCCGTGGGCCTGATCCGCAACACGCTCCTGATGTAAACACCCAGCCGCTGGCACCAGGTGGCGGGCGCTGCACCCCTCTTGGGTCAGCCCTGATGCTCAGCGGCTTTTTCTGTCAATCCTGCCTGTGTCCAACCTCCTGATTTTCTGAAAGGTTTCACATGGGAATCGCTCTGCTCACCTTCTCCAGCCTCTTCAAAGGCCTGTCTTCTTTCCAACGCGCTGCGGCCCCGGCACTGCGCCAAGCCAATCGCATCAACGTTTTAAGCAATGGCAAACCCGCCCGCGCCAGCAGCCCCTTTCACCGCGCTGCCAGCGCATCGGCACTGGCCGTGCGCCCCACACGCCCGGCCGTGAGCACGCCCTTGCGCGTGGTCCGTTTGTCTGAGGGCGGCGAACGCCCAGGCTCGGCTGGCCGCATGGTGATCTCTGGCCGCATGGCCGATGTCTGCGCTGAACTGGACCGACTGGCCGAGCGCGAAGCGGCTGCGCTCGGTCACTGACCTGCCCGGCCGGGCCAGCGATGGAAGCGGGGCCTGCGCAGCCCCTGCCAACAACACCCCACCCAGCGGAGGCAGGGTCTGCGTCAAGGCACAATGCAGGGATGAACATTGTGATCCTTGACGACTACCAGGACGTGGTGCGAAAGCTCGACTGCGCAGCCAAGCTCGAAGCCTTTCCGGCCAAGGTCTACACGAACACGATCAAGGGCTTGGGCCAACTGTCCGTGCGGCTCAAGGATGCCGACATCCTCGTGTTGATCCGAGAGCGGACATCGCTCAACCGCGCACTTCTTGAAAAACTGCCACGACTCAAACTCATCGCCCAGACGGGCCGCGTCGGCAGCCACGTTGACCTGGCCGCTTGCACGGAACGCGGCATTGCCGTGGCCGAAGGCGTGGGCTCATCCACCGCCCCGGCCGAGCTGACCTGGGCGCTGATCATGGCCGCTGCTCGCCGTCTGCCCCAATACATTGGCAACCTCAAGCATGGCGTTTGGCAACAGTCGGGCCTCAAAGCCGGATCGATGCCGACCAATTTTGCGATGGGCGTGGTGCTGCGCGGCAAGACGCTGGGCATTTGGGGCTACGGCAAGATTGGCCAGCTGGTGGCCGGGTATGGCAAGGCCTTTGGCATGCAGGTGGTGATCTGGGGGAGCGACGAGTCGCGCGTGCGCGCTGCGCGAGACGGGTTTGAGGCTGCCACCAGCCGCGAAGCGTTTTTTGAGCAATGCGATGTGCTGTCGGTGCACCTGCGCCTGAACGAAGCCACCCAAGGCATCGTCAAGGCAGACGATCTTTGCCGCATGAAGCCTACAGCGCTGTTCGTGAACACCTCACGCGCCGAGCTGGTGGAGCCCAACGCTTTGATTGGCGCACTCAACCGAGGCCGACCAGGGCTGGCCGCCATCGACGTTTACGAGTCCGAGCCGATTTTGCAGGGGACAGCCTTGCTGCGCCTGGAAAACTGCATCTGCACACCACACATCGGCTACGTTGAAAAAGACAGCTACGAGTTGTACTTTGGCTCAGCCTTTGACAATGTGGTGAACTTCATCAAGGGCACCCCCACCAACATCGTCAACCCCGGCGCGCTGCAGGTTCGACGCTGATGCAAACCGCGCAGGCGACCGATCCGCTTCGCCTGCCCCGGGTGTTGTGGCCCATGATGTTTGGCAACGCCGTCATCGGCATGGGCGTGATGGTGGTGGCCGGCCTGCTCAACGACATCCACGCCGCACTCGAAGTGTCCATCACCACGGCGGGCCAGCTGATTTCGGTTTCGGCCTTTGTGGTGTGTTTGGGTGCCCCAGTGATTGCCGCATCGGTGGGCCGCTGGGACCGACGTGTCCTGCTGGTCGGCAGCATGGTCTGGTACGCCGTCTTTCACGCGCTGGCCGCGCTGGCACCTGGTTTTTACAGCCTGCTGGGATGGCGTGTGCTGGCCATGATGGCGGCTGCAGCTTACACCCCCCAAGCTGCCGCCTGCATCGGCATGCTGGTGCCACCTGCGCAGCGTGGGCGTGCCATCACTTTTGTGTTTTTGGGCTGGTCGATTGCGTCTGTGTTGGGTTCTCCGTTGGGAGCCTGGATCGGTGGCACCTTTGGTTGGCGCTGGTCCATGGGGCTGCTGTCCTTGCTGTCGTTGGTCTCGGCCGCATGGCTGGCCGCGCGCTTGCCGCGTGGTTTGGTGCCGCCCGCCTTGTCCGCCGCAGCTTGGCGTCAAACCTTGTCTTCACCCGCACTCATGCTGACGCTCAGCATCACGGTCATGTCGGCCGCAGGGCAGTTTGTGTTGTTCAGCTACATGGCACCCTATGTGGTGCAGCGTTTTGACACCACGCCCACGCAGTTCAGTTTGATGTTGTTGGCTTATGGGGGCTGCGGCTTCGTGGGCAACGCCTTGCTGTCGCGGCGCATCGACCACATCGGTGCCGAGCGAGCCGTGGGCATGGCCCTCAGCTCGATGGCGCTGGGCATGGCGCTGGTCAGCCAGACGCACACCTTCGGCTGGATGGTGGCGGCCATGCTGCCCTGGGGACTGGGTGTTTTTGCATCCAATTCGGCGCAGCAAGCGCGGCTGGTAGGCATCGCACCCACCCTGGCGTCTGCGTCGGTGGCGCTCAACACCTCGGCCATGTACTTGGGCCAAGCTATTGGCGCCACCTTGGGCGGCTGGCTGATCCTGCATCAGGGTTTGTCTGTTTTGCCGGGTATAGGCAGTCTGGGCCTCGTGATGGCGTTGGCGATGAGCCTGTGGGCTTCGCACATGGCAGGCAAACACCCGGTCAAAACGCTGCACTGAGCACGCCCGCAAACAGGCCATAATCCAAAGGTTACCAACAAGCTACGTTGGATTTTTCTCTGCTTACGTCTTCTTTTCTTCTTGAACATGACACTTGCATTCACCAAAGTCGCCGTGATCGGCGCCGGGGCCATGGGCCGTGGCATTGCGCAGATTGCGACCCAAGCGGGCAGCCAAGTCTGGCTCTACGACGCCCAGCCCGAAGCCACCAGCAAAGCCCGAGATGCGGTATGCCAGCAGTGGGACAAGCTGCTGGAAAAAGGCCGCTTGACGGCCGAGACCGTGGCAGGCCACAAATCCCGCCTTCACGAAGCCTCCAGCCTGCAAGACCTGGCCGAATGCGAGCTCGTGGTCGAGGCCATTGTTGAAAAAATCGAGATCAAGAAAGCCGTTTTCATCGATCTGGAGAAAGTCTTGGCGCCCACCGCCGTTCTGGTGACCAACACCTCTTCTCTGTCGGTCACGGCCATTGCGGCCGCGCTTGAGCGCCCAGGGCAGTTTGCGGGCTACCACTTCTTCAACCCCGTACCACTCATGAAAGTGGTCGAGGTCATTGCCGGCCTGAAAACAGACCCGACTGTATGCCAGCGCCTGACTGCATATGCCCGCCAGATGGGCCACACGCCCGTCAATGCACAGGACACGCCCGGCTTCATCGTCAACCACGCAGGCCGTGGTTACGGCACCGAAGCCCTGCGCATCGTGAGCGAGGGCATTGCCGACTTCGCCACCATCGACCGCATCTTGCGCGACCAGATGGGTTTCAAGCTCGGTCCCTTCGAGTTGTTCGACCTCACCGCGCTGGACGTCTCGCACCACGTGATGGAGTCGATCTATCACCAGTACTACGAAGAGCCCCGTTACCGACCCAACGTGATCACGGCACAGCGCTTGGCCGCTGGCGTGGTAGGCAAGAAGGTGGGCGAAGGCTTCTACAAGTATGTGAACGGCGTGGCACAAGTGCCCGCAGACCCTGAAGTGCCTGTGGTGGACAACATGCCACCCGTGTGGGTGTCCACCCGCGCCGCGCGCCGTTCTGAGCTGCTGCAACTGCTCAAGGACTTGGGGGCCAAAATCGAGACTGGCCAGTCGCCATCGCCTGAGGCCCTCACCATCGTGGCGCCATTGGGCTTTGACATCACCACCGTGGCGGTGGTCGAGCGTCTGGACCCGGCCCGCACCGTGGGCATCGACATGCTGATCGACGACACGGCCACCAAGCGCCGCGTGCTGGCCACCAACCCAGCCACCCGCAAGGACATGCGCGATGCAGCGCACGCGCTGTTCGCACGCGACGGCAAGGCCGTGTCGGTGATCAAGGACAGCGGCGGCTTTGTCACTCAACGCGTGGTGGCTACCATCGTGAACATTGCATCGGACATTTGCCAACAACAGATCTGCAGTCCTGACGACCTGGAAACCGCCGTGACATTGGGCCTGGCCTACCCCATGGGCCCACTGGCCATGGGCAACCGTTCAGGGCCAGACAGCATTCTGGAAGTGCTTTTCAACATGCAGACCGTCTACGGTGACCCGAGGTATCGCCCCAGCCCCTGGTTACGCCGCCGCGGTGCGATCGGCCTGTCCTTGCTTCACACCGAAGAGTGATACGACCAACCGCGAAAGAACCTGACATGACCGCCCAACTGCTCAGCACCAGCGAGGGTCAGACACTGATCCTGACCCTCAGCAACCCCGAGTTCCGCAATGCGCTGGGCCCGGAAATGTACGCGGCCGGGGTTGAAGCACTGAGCGTGGCTGAAAGCAACCGCGAAGTGCGCAGCGTCATCATCACGGGTGCCAACGGCGTCTTCTGCGCCGGAGGCAACCTGCAGCGGTTGCAAAACAACCGGCAGTTGCTGCCCGAACACCAAGCGCAAAGCATCGAAGGCCTGCACAGCTGGATCGAGGCGATCCGTACTTTTCCCAAACCCGTGATCGCGGCCGTCGAAGGCCCCGCCGCAGGCGCAGGCTTTTCTTTGGCGCTGGCGTGCGACCTGATCGTGGCGGCCCGCAACAGTGTGTTCGTGATGGCTTACAGCTCCATTGGCCTGTCGCCAGACGGCGGTGGCAGCTGGAGCTTGTCGCGCGCCATGCCACGGCAGCTGGCCACCGAACTGCTCATGGGCGGCGAGCGCATCGACGCCGAACGCCTGCACACCTTGGGCATCGTCAACCGCCTGACCGAACCTGGCCAGACGCTCGGCATGGCTGTGGCCTGGGCAGAACAACTCAATGCCCGCGCGCCCAACGCCCTGGCCAGCGTGAAAGAGTTGTTGCTGGATGCGGAAGGCAGCAGCCTCAATGCACAATTGGCCCATGAGCGCGATCATTTTGTGAAAAACCTCCACCACACGAATGCCGGCATCGGCATCGGTGCCTTCTTGAACAAGCAAACACCTCGGTACGAATAAGCCGCCCGGTCCCCCAGGCGACAAAAATCGGATCACCAGTCACTCAAAAGACAGACCATGGACGAACCCATTCTGACAATGGAAGAAAGAGAAGCGATCAACAACGGTCGCTGGTTCTCAACCCTTTCACCTTCACTTCGGCACGACATACTTCGATGCGCTTACGTCAAACGCTACAAAGACGGCGACATGCTCGCGGCCCGCGGGGATCCGCCAGAGCAGTGGATCGCCTGCGCGAAGGGCGCCGTGCGTGTGAGCTCGACCTCGGTGTCGGGCAAGCAGATCACGCTCACCTATGTGGAGCCGGGCATCTGGTTTGGCGATGTGTCGATCTTCGACGGGGACCGCCGCACGCACGACTGCTATGCGCACGGGGACACCACCACTTTGAACGTGGCCAAGGCCGACTTCAAGAAGATCCTGTCACAACACGTCGAATTCTCCGAAGCCATGCTGCGCTTGCATGCGCGTCGCATTCGGCAGCTTTACGGTTTGGTGGAAGACCTCAACACATTGCCCTTGCGCTCGCGCCTGGCCAAACAGCTCAACCACTTGCTGCGCAGCTACGGCGCGCCCAGCCTGTCGGACTCCAAAGCGATCCGCATCAGCCTGCAACTGGCGCAAGAAGAACTGGCCCAGTTGCTGGGGGCATCTCGCCAGCGCGTGAACCAGGAACTCAAGCAAATGGAGCGAGATTTGATCATCCGTATAGAGCCGGGGGGGCTGGTGGTGCTGGACCGCGAGGGTCTGCTCAAGATCGTCAACGCGGACCACTGACAGCCCGATTCTTTTTTCTTTTCAGCGCGCCCGTCGCGCCCACAGGTGCCCCATGAGTGCTTTTGATCATTTCGTGGGGACCCGCCCGGTCTCGGGCGCCCACGCGTTCGATGTTTCCGCGCTACAGGCTTGGCTGAGCGCTCGCCTGCCAGGCTTTGCGGGTCCCTTGAGCGTCGAGATGTTCAAAGGTGGTCAGTCCAACCCCACCTACAAACTCATCACGCCAACCCGCCAGTATGTGATGCGTGCCAAGCCCGGTCCTGTGGCCAAACTGCTGCCTTCGGCGCATGCCATCGAGCGCGAGTTCGCCGTCATGAAAGGTCTGCACGGCACCGATGTGCCTGTGGCCGAAATGCATGTGCTGTGCGATGACGAATCGGTCATTGGCCGCGCCTTCTATGTCATGGAGTTTGTGCAAGGGCGCGTGATTTGGGACCAATCTTTGCCCGGCATGACGCCACCTGAGCGCGGCGCGATCTACGACGAGATGAACCGCGTGATGGCCGCCCTGCACAAGGTCGATTTTGCCAAGCAGGGCTTGGCCAGTTACGGCAAACCGGGCAACTACATCGAGCGCCAGATTGGCCGCTGGAGCAAGCAGTACGTGGCATCCGCCACCCAATCCATCCCCGAGATGGACAAGCTCATGGAGTGGCTGCCCAAAAATATCCCGGACAGCGCGAAAAGCGAAACCTTGGTCAGCATCGTGCACGGCGACTACCGCCTGGACAACCTGATGTTTCACGCCACCGAGCCACGCGTGCTGGCGGTGCTGGACTGGGAACTGTCCACCCTCGGCCACCCTTTGGCCGACTTCAGCTACCACTGCATGGCGTGGCACATCACACCGGGCACATTCAGAGGCATTTGCGGTCTGGACTTTGCCACCTTGGGCATCCCGTCCGAGGCCGAATACATCCGCCGCTACTGCGAGCGAACAGGGTTCACCACCCCGCAAGCGCTGGCCAAGGACTGGAACTTTTACCTGGCCTACAACATGTTCCGCATCTCGGCGATTTTGCAAGGCATTGCCAAGCGCGTCGAAGATGGAACGGCCTCCAGCGACCAAGCCAAAAATTCCGGCGCAGGCGCCAAACCCATGGCCGAGTTGGCCTGGCAATTCGCCTGCAAATTCTGATTTTTCACCCCTGACCCACAAGGAGATACCCCATGGATTTTGAATACACCCCCAAGGTCAAGGAGATGCAAGCGCGCTTGCTGGCCTTCATGGACGAGCACATCTACCCGAACGAGCAGCGCTTTTTCGACGAGATTGCTGAAAACCGCGCCAAAGGAAACGCCTGGATTCCGACAAAAATCGTCGAAGAACTCAAGCCCCTGGCCCGCAAAGCCGGCCTGTGGAACCTGTTCCTGCCCAAGTCGCCACGCGCGCCCCAAGGCCTGTCGAACCTCGAATACGCCCCCCTGTGCGAAATCATGGGCCGCGTGCCTTTTGCAGCCGAAATCTTCAACTGCTCGGCACCGGACACGGGCAACATGGAAACGCTGGAGCGCTACGCCAGCGAAGAACTCAAGGACGTGTGGCTCGAGCCGCTGCTGCGCGGCGAGATCCGCTCGGCCTTCTTGATGACCGAACCCGATGTGGCCTCGTCTGATGCCACCAACATCGAGTGCGAGATCCGCCGCGATGGTGACGACTACGTGATCAACGGCCGCAAGTGGTGGTCGTCCGGCGCAGGTGACCCACGCTGCGCGGTGTACATCGTCATGGGCAAAACCAACCCCGACGCGGGCCGCCACGAACAGCAGTCCATGATCGTGGTGCCTGCCAACACCCCTGGCGTCACCGTGGTGCGCGCCCTGTCGGTGTTTGGCTACGACGACGCCCCACATGGCCACATGGAAGTGATCCTCAAAAACGTGCGCGTGCCTGCCAGCAACTTGCTGCTGGGCGAAGGCCGTGGTTTTGAAATCGCCCAAGGTCGCCTTGGCCCTGGACGCATCCACCACTGCATGCGCACCATCGGTATCGCCGAGCGTGCGTTGGAGTTGATGTGCAAACGCCTCAACAGCCGCGTGGCATTTGGCCGTGAAGTGGCCCGTCAGACCGTGTGGCAAGAACGCATTGCCGAGTCCCGTTGCATGATCGAGCAGGCCCGTTTGCTGACCCTCAAAGCGGCCTCCATGATGGACACCGTGGGCAACAAAGTGGCCAAGGCCGAGATCGCCATGATCAAGATCGTGGCGCCCAATATGGCCTGCCAAATCATCGACTGGGCCATCCAGGCCCACGGCGGTGGCGGTGTGTCGCAAGACTTCCCGCTGGCCTATGCCTACGCCCACCAGCGCACACTGCGCCTGGCCGATGGTCCTGACGAGGTGCACCGCAACTCGCTGGCCAAGCTGGAGCTGGCCAAGCACTTGGCCATGCCTGGTCACGTGGACATGCCCGTCACCCGTGGCAGCTGATCGCTGAGCGAGCAACGTAAAAACGGCCTGCTTCACACGCGTGCGGCAGGCCTTTTTTTTGCAACCATTTCTATTTTGAATCCACAAAAGGCCCGCAGCCATGATCGACCTCTACACTTGGCCCACACCCAACGGCCATAAAATCCACATCATGCTGGAAGAGTGCAAACTGCCCTACCGGGTGCATGCGGTGAACATCGGCACGGGCGATCAGTTCCAACCCGAGTTCCTCAAAATCAGCCCCAACAACAAGATCCCCGCCCTGGTGGACTCGGATGGCCCGGACGGCAAACCTATCTCGATCTTCGAGTCGGGTGCGATGCTCATTTACCTGGCGGCCAAAACAGGCAGGTTCATGCCCAAGAGCGACCGGGCCAAATACGAGGTGCTGCAGTGGCTGATGTTCCAGATGGGCGGCGTCGGTCCCATGTTGGGCCAGGCGCACCACTTTCGGATCTATGCGCCCGAGAAAATCGAATACGGCATCAACCGCTACACCAACGAAGCCAAACGCTTGTATGGCGTGATGGACAAGCAGTTACAACACCAGCCTTGGATGGCGGGCAAAAGCTATTCGATCGCCGACATGGCGATTTTCCCTTGGCTGCGCAGCTGGCAAAACCAGGGCATCGATTGGGCCGATTACCCCCACCTCAAGGCCTGGTTTGACCGCATCAGCGAGCGCAAAGCCGTGCAAAAAGCTGTTCAAGTGCTGGCCAATGCACGCAAGCCCCTGCTGGACGACAAAGCCAAACAGACCTTGTTTGGTGCCACGCAATACGAAAAACGTTGAGTTTGAACCGGAAACTTCAAAATCCGGGGTTAGAATACGGCCAGTCGGAGCGTAGCGCAGCCTGGTAGCGCATCTGCTTTGGGAGCAGAGGGTCGCGAGTTCGAATCCCGCCGCTCCGACCATTTCCAAGACCCGCGAGGGCACCTATCATCAAAGGCCCTCTGGGGCCTTTTTTGTTTTTCTGCCCGTAGCTCAGTTGGATAGAGCAACAGCCTTCTAAGCTGTGGGTCACAGGTTCGATCCCTGTCGGGCAGACCAAATCCCCCAAGCCCATCATCCCCACCATCGCCCTCCATGCGGGTTAGCCCTGATGTCAGATGCCATGAAGGCTTGTAAATTACTTCAAACTTCAAATATTGAAGCCTGATTTACAAAGGACCGACATGAAAATCGTGTGCATTGGGGGGGGTCCCTCAGGCCTGTACTTTGCGTTGCTGATGAAAAAGCTCGGCCCCCACCATGACATCACGGTGGTCGAGCGCAACAAGCCCTACGACACCTTTGGCTGGGGTGTGGTGTTTTCTGACCAGACGCTGGAGAACATGCGTCAGTGGGACATCGACACCGCCAACGAGGTGCAGCAGGCCTTCAACCACTGGGACGACATCGAACTGCATTTCAAGGATCGGGTGATCCGCTCGGGTGGTCATGGTTTTGTAGGGATTGGACGCAAAAAACTCCTCAACATTCTGCAAGCGCGCTGCGAGCAGTTGGGCGTCAAACTGCTGTTTGAACAAGACGCCACCTCTGACCTCGACTTTCCTGACGCCGACTTGGTCATCGCCAGCGATGGCGTGAACTCTCGGGTGCGCAGCCGCTTGCCCGAGGTGTTCAAGCCCGATATCGTGACCCGTCCCAACCGTTTCATTTGGCTGGGCACGAACCGTCAATACGACGCCTTCACTTTCCTGTTCGAAAAAACCGAGCACGGCTGGTTTCAGGCCCACGTCTACAAATTCGACAACCAGACCTCGACCTTCATCGTCGAGTGCCCCGAGCACGTCTGGCTGGCGCACGGCCTGGACCAGGCCGACCAGGATGCGTCCATCGCCTTCTGTGAAAAACTCTTTGCCAAGAACCTGCAGGGCGAAAAGTTGATGACCAACGCCCGCCACCTGCGCGGCTCGGCCTGGTTGAACTTCCAACGCGTCAAGTGCGCGAAATGGTCCACGTTCAACGGCAACAGCCATGTGGTGCTGATGGGCGATGCAGTGCACACAGCGCACTTTGCGATTGGCTCGGGCACCAAGCTCGCACTGGAAGACGCCATCGAGCTGGTGCGCCAGTTCAAAGACCTTGGCGATACAGCACAACACATCCCCGAAGTGCTGCAACACTACCAGGCCGTGCGCGAGATCGACGTGATCCGCCTGCAAAACGCCGCCTGGAACGCGATGGAATGGTTCGAGGTGTGCGGCGAGCGCTACTGCGACCAGCTCGAGCCCGAGCAGTTCATGTACTCCATGCTCACCCGCAGCCAGCGCATCAGCCACGAGAATTTACGTCTGCGTGACACGGCCTGGCTGGAAGGCTACGAGGCCTGGTTTGCAGGGCGCACGGCCACGCCGGGCATTCGCCCGCCGATGTTCACGCCCTATACCCAACGCTCGGTCACGCTCAAAAACCGTGTGGTGGTCTCGCCCATGGCGCAATACATGGCGGTGGATGGCCGCGTGGGCGACGACCACCTGGTCCATCTGGGCGCACGCGCCATGGGCGGTGCTGGGCTGGTGATGGTCGAGATGACCGCACCCAGCGCCGACGGTCGCATCACGCACGGCTGCCCGGGTTTGTGGAATGAGCAGCAGACCGCCGACTTTGCAAGAATAGTGGACTGGGTGCATGCCAAATCTGACGCGAAGATCGGCCTGCAGATTGGCCACGCCGGGCCCAAAGGCTCGACCTGCCGACCTTGGCAAGGCGCGGGCATGGACCAGCCTGTGCCCGCTGACGATGCGGAAGGCAACTGGCCGCTGATCGCCGCGTCGCCCATGCCCTATTTGCCCCATGGCGATGTACCCCGCGCCATGACCCGCGCCGACATGGACCGCGTCACGGCCGACTTCGTGGCCAGCACCCAGCGCGCTGCCCAAGCTGGTTTTGACTGGCTGGAGTTGCACTGCGCCCACGGCTATCTGTTGTCGAGCTTCATCAGCCCTCTTACAAATCAGCGCACAGATGAGTACGGCGGCTCGCTCGCCAACCGCCTGCGTTACCCGCTCGAAGTGTTTGCCGCTGTGCGCGCCGCTTGGCCCAAAGACCTGCCCATGTCGGTGCGCATCTCGGCGCACGACTGGGTCGAAGGCGGCATCACGCCCACCGACGCGGTCGAGATCGCCCGCGCCTTCAAGGCTGCAGGCGCCGACATGATCGACTGCTCATCGGGTCAGGTCAGTGCGCATCAAAAGCCCACTTACGGCCGCATGTACCAAACCCCCTTTGCCGACCGCATCCGCCAAGAAGCGGGCATCGCCACCATCTCGGTGGGTGCCATCAGTGAAGCCGACCACGTCAACAGCATCCTGGCCGCTGGCCGCGCTGACCTCTGCGCCGTGGCTCGCCCTCACCTGGCCAACCCGGCCTGGACCTTGACCGAAGCGGCGCGCATCGGCTTCAAAGACGTGGCCTGGCCGCGTGCTTACGTATCAGGCAAGCCACAGCTCGAAGCAGGTTTTGCCCGCGAGCGTGCCATGCAGACCGCGAGCAAGGGGGACTGAGATGTCGCATAAAAGTGCAGGATCGACGCCCTCGTCGCAATCTGCAGGTGTGGGAGCCGCGCCCTCGCGGCGATTGGGCGTCCATCGCGGCGAGGGCGCCGCTCCTACGGAGGCCAAAGCATGCTGAGCAACCGCCACGCCCTCATCACCGGAGCCGGTGCAGGCATTGGCGCGGCCATCGCATTGAAGCTCGCGCAAGCGGGTTGCCGCTTGACCCTGTGTGGCCGCTCGCAAGACAAGCTGCAAGCGCAAGCCGAGGCGCTGCGCGCACAGGTGCCCGATGTGGCGGTGTTGATTGCGCCCATGGATGTGGCCGATGTCCACGCCGTGCAAGCCGCAGTGCAGCAGGCCCAGGCCCACTTTGGCCCCGTCAACATCTTGGTCAACAACGCGGGCCAGGTGAGCAGCCAGCCCTTTGGCAAGACCGATGCCGCGCTGTGGCAGCAGATGCTGAACGTCAACCTCACGGGCACATACCACTGCATCCAGGCGGTGTTGCCTGGCATGCTCGAAGCGGCCGCCAGTGGAACCCCCGGGCGCATCGTCAACATCGCCAGCACGGCGGGCCTCAAAGGCTACGCCTATGTGAGCGCCTACGTGGCGGCCAAGCACGGTGTGGTGGGCTTGACCAAAGCCTTGGCTCTGGAACTGGCCCGCAAGGGCGTGACCGTGAACGCCATTTGCCCCGGCTACACCGAGACCGACATCGTGCGCGAAGCGGTTCAAAACATCGTGAGCAAAACAGGCAAGAGCGAGACCGAAGCTCGCCAAGCGCTGGCCGCCAGCAACCCGCAGCAGCGCTTGGTGCAGCCGCAAGAAGTGGCGCAAAGCGTGTTGTGGCTGTGTGGCGCGGGCAGCAATGCGATCAACGGCCAAGCCATTGCCATTGATGGCGGGGAGCTGGCTGGATGAGCAGCATGACCGACATGGAAGTGCGCGCACATGCTGACCACCACGCTTCGCTGCGCCTGTGGTTGCGTCTACTCTCGGCCACCACCCGCATCGAAGACACGATCCGCCAACGCTTGCGCGAGCAGTTTGGCATCACGCTGCCGCGCTTTGACCTGATGGCGCAACTAGAGCGTGAACCGCAGGGTTTGTCGATGGGCGAGCTGTCGCGCCGCATGATGGTCACGGGTGGCAACGTCACAGCCATAGTCGACCAGCTCGAAAGAGAACAACTGGTGCAGCGGCAAATGCAGGCCAGCGACCGCCGCTCGTACACCGTCAGCCTGACCGATGCCGGGCGCAGCGCTTTCGCGGCCATGGCCCTGGCGCACGAAGGCTGGGTCGTCGAGCTGCTGTCGCCGCTGACTGAGCAAGAACAAACACAGTTGCATCAATTGCTGGGCACCTTGAAGTCCGGCACCCCTACACACATTAAGGAGACAAAATGACCCAACGCTACCTGCCCGGCCAGCCGCACCAGCTGCCCCGCCACAACCAGCCCATGGCGGGTTACCAGCCCGAGCATTTTTTACTGTCCGTCAAAGACGGTGTGGCCACGGTGAGCCTGAACCGCCCCGAGCGCAAGAACCCTCTGTCGTTTGATTCGTACGCCGAGCTGCGTGACTTTTTCCGCGCCTTGCCCTACGCACCCGACATCCACGCCGTGGTCATCACGGGCGCCGGCGGCAACTTCTGTTCGGGTGGCGATGTGCACGAAATCATCGGCCCGCTCACCCAACTCGACATGCCCGGCCTCTTGGCCTTCACCCGCATGACGGGCGACTTGGTCAAGGCCATGCGCGCCTGTCCGCAGCCCATCGTCGCGGCGATCGACGGCGTGTGTGCGGGCGCAGGCGCGATCCTGGCCATGGCGTCTGACCTGCGTTACGGCACCGAGCGCAGCAAGACCTATTTCCTGTTCAACAAAGTCGGCTTGGCCGGTTGCGACATGGGTGCCTGTGCGCTCTTGCCGCGCATCATCGGCCAAGGCCGTGCGAGCGAGCTGCTCTTCACCGGGCGCGGTCTGGGCGCACTGGAGGCCGAGCGTTGGGGTTTTTACAACCGCGTGTGCGAGGCAGACACCGTGCTGGCCGATGCACAGGCCATCGCCGCCCAGTTGGTGGCCGGCCCCACCTTTGCCAACGGCATCACCAAAAAAATGCTGCAACAAGAGTGGAACATGGGCGTGGACGAAGCCATCGAAGCCGAAGCCCAGGCCCAAGCCATCTGCATGGCCACCAACGACTTCCACCGGGCGTACCACGCCTTTGTGGCCAAGCAAACGCCCGTTTTTGAAGGGGACTGAGCCATGTCAGACCACCCAGCCACTCACCCGCCAGAACTCGACTGGCCCTTCTTTGACAACAGCCACCGCGACTTCAAAGTGCGCCTGGACGCCTGGTGCAACGCGCACCTGGCCCACGCCCATCACGACGAAAGCCGCGACGCGGTGGACGCCGAATGCATCCGCCTGGTGCGCCTGCTGGGCAGCGGCGGTTGGCTTAAACATGCGGTCTCGGGCACAGCCTATGGCGCAGCGTCAGACGTGATCGACACCCGCCAGCTGTGCCTGCTGCGCGAAACGCTGGCTTTTCACAATGGCCTCTCGGACTTCGCGTTTGCCATGCAGGGCTTGGGCACAGGTGCCATCAGCCTCATGGGCACAGCCGATCAAAAGCAGCGCTACCTGGCGCGTGTGGCGTCGGGCCAGGCCTTGAGCGCCTTTGCCTTGAGTGAACCCGATGCAGGCTCGGACGTGGCCGCCATGCAGTGCAGCGCCACGGCCACGGCAGACGGCTATGTGCTCAACGGCCGTAAGACCTGGATCAGCAACGGCGGCATCGCCGACTTTTATGTGGTGTTTGCCCGCACGGGCGAAGCGCCCGGCGAAGGCTTGGGTGGCACCCCTGGCCGGGGTTCCAAGGGCATCACAGCTTTCATTGTCGATGCCGACACGCCCGGTCTGTCGATTGAAGAGCGCATCGACGTGGTGGCCCCTCACCCGCTGGCCACGCTCAAGTTTGATAACTGCAAGGTCGCTGCCAAGCAACGCATTGGCGAAGCGGGTCAGGGCTTCAAGGTCGCCATGGCCACGCTCGATGTGTTCCGCACCTCGGTGGCAGCGGCCGCTTTGGGCTTTGGGCGGCGTGCGCTGCACGAGTCCATCAGCTGGGCGCGTTCACGCAAGATGTTTGGCCAAAGCCTGGGCGACTTTCAGATCACGCAGGTCAAGATCGCGCAAATGGCGACCATGCTTGACGCGGCCACGCTCTTGACGTACCGCGCCGCTTGGCTGCGCGACCAAGGTGGGCGCATCACCCGCGAAGCGGCCATGGCCAAGATGACCGCCACCGAAAACGCCCAGCAGATCATTGACATGGCGGTGCAGATGCACGGCGGCATGGGCGTCAAAAAAGGCGTGATGGTCGAGTCGCTCTACCGCGAGATCCGTGCGCTGCGCATCTACGAAGGCGCCACCGAAGTGCAGCAGCTGATCATTGGCAAGGACTTGTTGAAAGCTTGACATGAGCGACTGGAACCAACTGCTGCCCAGCAGCCACAGCGACACCTTTGCGCGTGACCGGCTGCCGCCGAAGGACCAACTGCCGGTGTTCATGGCGGATCGACCTGAGCTGGACTACCCGGATGTGCTGAACTGCGCGGTGGAACTCGTGGACCGGCACGTGGAGGCAGGCAAAGGCGATCGCATCGCGCTGCATGGCGTGAGCGATTTCAACAAGGGTGGCGGCGACTTCAGCTGGACGTATGCGCAGTTGCAAGACAAGAGCAACCGCATCGCCCAGGTGTTGACCCACGACATGGGCCTCGTGCCCGGCAACCGCATTTTGCTGCGCGGCGGCAACAGCCCCATGATGGCGGCTTGTTTGCTGGGTGCGCTCAAGGCGGGCCTGGTGGCGGTGCCCACCATGCCGCTGCTGCGTGCGGGCGAGTTGGCACAGATCATCGACAAAGCGCAGGTCAGCGCCGCCCTGTGCGACAGCCTGCTGGCCGACGAACTGCAGCATTGCATGACGCCTGGCCACGCCAGCCACATGGCCAGCTTGCAGCAGCTGGTGCAGTTCCGCAGCGATGCTCCTGATGGCCTGGAGCAGCGCATGGTGCAGCAAAGTGGCGCGTACACGCCTCACGCCACCAGCCGCGACGACGTGTGCCTGATTGCGTTCACCAGCGGCACCACGGGCCAACCCAAGGGCACCATGCACTTCCACCGCGATGTGCTGGCCATGTGCGATTTGTTCCCGCGCCACATCCTGCAAATGAACGAGAACGATGTGGTCTGCGGCACGCCGCCCATCGCCTTCACTTTCGGGCTGGGCGGGCTGCTGGCGTTTCCGCTGCGCTACGGCGCGAGCACCGTGCTGCTCGAAAAGCACACGCCCGAGACCTTGATGCAGACCATTGCCAAGTACCGCGCCACGCAGTGCTACACCGCGCCCACCCTATACCGCCAGATGGCAACGCTGGCCAAAGGCGTTGACCTGTCGAGCCTCAAGCACCCTGTCTCAGCAGGCGAGGCCTTGCCCGACGCCACACGCCAGCTGTGGAAGCAGGCCACGGGCATCGAGATGACCGACGGCATTGGCGGCACCGAAGTGATCCACATCTACATCTCGAGCGCGGGCGCGCAAGTGCGCCCCGGCAGCATTGGCCAAGTGGTGCCCGGCTATGTGGCGCAGATCGTGGGCGACGACATGCAACCCGTGCCGCCCGGCACCGTGGGGCGGCTCGCGGTGCGCGGCCCCACAGGCTGCAAATACCTGGCCGACCCGCGCCAGCAAGACTATGTGAAAGACGGCTGGAACCTGCCCGGCGACACCTTCGTCATGGACGCCGACGGCTACTTCAGCTACCAGGCGCGCAATGACGACATGATCATCTCGGCGGGCTACAACATCGCAGGCCCCGAGGTGGAAGGCGCTTTGCTGCAACACCCGGCCGTGGCCGAATGCGGCGTGGTCGGCATGCCCGACGAAGACCGCGGCCACATCGTGCAGGCCTATGTGGTGCTCAAGCCCGGCCACACGGGCGATGCGGCCACAGAAAAAGCCTTGCAAGAGCACGTCAAGCAAACCATCGCCCCATTCAAGTACCCGCGCAAGGTGGTCTTTTTGGACGCCTTGCCCCGCACCGAAACCGGCAAACTGCAGCGCTTCAAGCTGCGTCAAATTTCAGTCAACAAATAACTTTGCGGGACAGATCTTTAGCTCTGTCCCCAACCAAGGAGAAAGCATGTTCAACGTCTTGCAACCCGAAGGCTGGGCACCCGCCAAAGGCTATGCCAATGGCATCGAAGCGCGTGGCCGCATGGTGTTCGTCGCGGGCATGATCGGCTGGAACGGCCAAGCCCAATTCGAGACCGACGACTTTGTGGCCCAGTGCCGTCAAGCCCTGCAAAACATCGTCGACACGCTCGCGTGCGCAGGCGCAGGCCCGCAGCACATGGCGCGCATGACTTGGTACGTCAAAGACAAGAAGGAATACTTGGCCCGTGGCCGCGAGCTGGGCAAGGTTTATCAGGAAGTCATTGGCAAGAACTACCCGGCCATGACGCTGGTGCAGGTGGCTGATTTGGTGGAGGACCGGGCGCTGGTGGAGATTGAGGTGACGGCGGTGGTGCCGGAGTGAACGTAAAAGGCCTTGATTAGAAGCTGCAGAATGCCTAGATCGATCGGTGGGTTTAGGCTGATTGAAGTATTTTGAGCGACTTGGTCTGACCGACCGCCACCTAAAGCAGACCTAATCGACGATGTGGCCTTCAGCCAGATGCTGAAGCAGCGATCAAATGCTTAGCCAAACTGCGCGAAAAACTACCAGTCCGCCTAAGTGTCGTCGCTAAATGCAATAGATTTACCGTTTGACGGGATTGGACGGCGTACCAGGTTGTGTTGAAAATTTTTCAGATGATCCGCGAGGAACTTGCAATTTCGGTTCGCAGTTTCCTTGAGATTTGCGTTTTGGGTTTGTTTGGAAAGTTGAGACCAGTAATGGATTCCGTCAGCGATAGCGTGCTCAATGAATGGCACCGGATCCTTCGGGTTCGGAGGGATCTTGATGCAAGGCAAGCCTACGAGCACATAGGTCTGACGGTCATCGCTATACATCGTTCGCTGCGCGGCCCACAATGCGATTGGGAGTGGAAGCCCTAGAAATTGCTCAAACACTCCTTTGCTTATGCCCTGAGCTTCCGCACCCATGATTGGCAACAAGCTGCCCAAATATCCCCGGGCACCTGCGTACATGGCACGCTCGCTGAGTTCGTGCCATGACCAGCATGAGTTATTAATGAGAAGTGGCGCAGCCAATGGGGAGAATCCATGTGAGACAAAGAACCAGGTTCCATCGTTCATCGATACCCCCATCGAGCCATTGACTCGCTTGATTTTTTCGCTGTGAACGATGTACCTCCTCGCCATGTCAATTGCGGCTGGGGGCGGACCACGCCATTCGGTAGCCAACGGATGCGGTATGTGGGTCATCAAGCCGCCACTGAAAGGGACTGTGGTTCATCCAGAAAGCTGTCGGCCCGCAGCGTGATCACCAAGGTGTCGCGCCATGCGGTGCCTTCGCCCAGCGGCTGGATCGGCGTGGTCTCGTGGATCACCCGGTGGTCATTGAGCAAGAGCAATGACCAAGGCTCGTTCAAGGTGAACCGTTGGCCGCGCGGGCTGTCGACGTCAAAGACCCGCGTCTCACCACCCTTGATACCGTGGCGCCCAATCAGGAATACCGCCACCCAGTCCACGCCGTCGCGGTGCGCGCCTTCGGGCGTTGGGCGGCCAATGCCGTCGGTGGTGTCGATGCGAAACTGGTGTGCTTCGGTGAACCAGGTTGCGCCGCCCTGCGCTTGACTGGCCACAGACCCCAGCCATTGCATCAAAGCCTGCCAGGCGGGCTGCGCCAGCACTTCGGCCTGCATGGGGTCAAACCAGCGTTGCATGCCGCCGTGCAGCGCGTTGTAAGACACAGGCTGCCAATGCGCCCGGTGGGGCATGGTCTGGACCCCATCGGCACGCACTTGGAGGCTGGCGTGGCGCCGGCGCCGGTAGCGGCCTCCGTCTTTCAGATACAGGTCAGGCGGCAATTCGTTCCAACTTGGCTCCAGCGCCCGCAAGGCAGGCAAAGACACCCCGGCCAAAGCGCAGACACTGTCAGCACCCAACACTGCGAAACCGTGGCGCTCCAAATCGGTGAGCAGTCGGTCGGCGGATGTCAACGGAGGCGACAAGTCGTGCGGGGGCATGAGGGAACTCTTCAAAAAGCAAAGGCGCTAGCATAGCGCCTTGCCGCCCCGGCGGATGGAGGCAGCTCAGGCGTAGCGCTGACTGGCCAGCTTGGCCCCTTCAGCCAGCGCCTTGAGTTTGGCCTCGGCCACAGCGCGGCTCATGGGGGCCAGGCCGCAGTTGGTGCAGGCAATCAGGCGGTGCTTGGGTACGAACTGCAAGGCGCGGCCAATGGTGTCGGCGATTTCTTCGGGTGTCTCGATGGCCGGGTTGGCCACGTCGATCACGCCAACCATCACGTCTTTGCCCTCGAGCAACTTCATCATTTCCATCGGCACATGCGAATGCATGCACTCCAGGCTGACTTGCTGGATGCTGCTTTTAGCCAATGCTGGAAACACCTTTTCGTACTGACGCCACTCTTGACCCAGCGTCTCTTTCCATTTGTTGTTGGCTTCGATGCCGTAGCCGTAGCAAATGTGCACAGCGGTGGTGCAGGTCAGGCCGCGTGCGGCCACCTCCAACGCCTTGACGCCCCAATCGGCCGCGTCGTCCATGTAGACGTTGAAGGCGGGCTCGTCAAACTGGATGATGTCCACACCGTCGGCTTGCAGCGCCAGTGCTTCTTGGTTCAACAACTCGGCAAAGGCCATGGCCATCTTGACCTTGTCACCATAAAAGCGATCAGCCACCGTGTCCACAATCGTCATGGGGCCAGGCAAGGTGAATTTCAGTTTTTTCTTGGTGTGGGCGCGGGCCAATTGGGCTTCAAAGGCGTGCACGCGGCCCTTGAGGCGCAGGGGTGCGATGACCTGAGGCACTTGGGCGTCGTAGCGGTTGTTGCGGATGCCCATAGTGACTTTGTTCACGAAGTCGATGCCTTCGACCTGTTCAACAAAACCATGCACAAAGTGCTGACGGGCCTGTTCGCCGTCACCGATCACGTCCAGCCCAGCGTCTTCTTGCGCCTTGATCCACAGCAGCGTGGCGTCGGCCTTGGCTTGCTGCAGCTCGGGCCCTTGGGTGGTCCACTGGGGCCAGAGTTTTTCGGTTTCGGCCAACCAAGCGGGTTTGGGCAAGCTGCCAGCGATCGCGGTGGTGAACATGGTTTGATCCTTTTCAAAAATTTCAGGTCGAGGGGGTGAGCGCAAATTCTTGCGCCAGCAATTCATAAGACCGGCTTTGCGCCACCGGGTCGTGCGTCCAAGTGATGACCACCAGTTCATCGACCTCCAGGCGTGCGGCCAATTGGCGCAGTTTGCGGCCCACGGTGGCGGCCGAGCCGATCAGTGCCGATTCGCGCAGACGCTCAATTGCAAACTGCTCGGCCGGGCTGTACTCACGTGCGGCTACTTCGGGGGGCAAGAGCGCGCCGATGCGGCCCAGGTTGCGGTCCATCTTCCAGCGGGCTCGGCTCTCGAACAGGCGCAGGGCCTCTTCGTCGGTGTCTGCTGCCAAGGCCCACACACACAGAGCAGCACTTGGCTTTTGAAGGCCCGCACTGGGGCGAAAAGTTTCGCGGTAGATCTGCAGCGCTTCATCAGCGCCCTGACCGTCTGTGATGAAGTAGGCAAACGCATACGGCAAGCCCAGATGCGCGGCCAGTTGCGCGCCATAGTCTGAGCTGCCCAGCATCCACACCGCAGGCGCGGTGTCCGATTGCGGGTAGGCATACACGTTGTGGCCAGGGTGACTGGGCGGCAGGTTCTGTCCATTCACCCAGGCTTGCAGCTCCATCACTTGCTGTGGAAAGCGCTCTGATGCGTTGCGGTCGGGGTTCAGCAATTGCGCCGTGCGCCCGTCGCTGCCCGGTGCACGGCCCACACCCAGGTCGATGCGCCCAGGTGCCAGCGCATCGAGCACGCGGAACTGCTCGGCCACCTTGAGGGCAGCGTAATGAGGCAGCATCACCCCCGCACTGCCCAGACGGATGCGCTGGGTGCGGGCGGCGATGGCGGCCATCAGCACCTCGGGAGCAGTGCCCACGATGCTGGGGTGGCTGTGGTGCTCGCTCACCCAAAATCGGTGGTACCCCCAAGCTTCGGCTTGTTGGGCCAGCGCCAACGTTTGCCGAATGGTCTCGTCCTGCCCTCGCCCGGAGGCTGCAGCGGACTGGTCGAGGATGGACAGTTTCAAACTCATTGGGGTTTAGCTTCGGTATCCAAGGCAGCCATTTCGGCCTCTTGCAAAGCCCGCCACATGACCTTGCCGCTGCCACTCTTGGGCAAGGCGTCGGCAAATGTCACTACACGAGGAATTTTGTAAACGGCCATGTTCTCTCGGCACCAGTCGATGATGTCCTGCTCGCTCACTTGCCCTTTGTGGGTGCCACGCAAAACAACGACGGCTTTGACAGACTCTCCCCTGTAAGCATCGCGCGTGGCGATGATGCAAGCCTCCTGAATCGCAGGGTGGCGGAACATCAAGGCCTCGACTTCGGCTGGCCACACCTTGAAGCCACTGGCGTTGATCATCCGTTTCAAGCGGTCGGTCATGAAGAAATAACCTTCTTCATCGACTCGGCCCAAGTCACCAGAGCGGAAGAACGATTTGCCATCGCGCTCAAAAAACGCTGCAGCCGTGGCGTCAGGCCGCTTCCAATAGCCCTTGAACACCTGTGGGCCACTGATCACGATCTCACCCGATTCGCCCTGTGGCACCTCCTCCAGCGTATCGGGGTTGACCACCCGTGCGTCAACGCTCATGAAGGGGATGCCCAAGCATTGCTTTTTGGGGTGGTCAGGGGGGTTGCTGTGGGAAGGTGCAGCCGTTTCGGTCAGGCCATAACCTTCGGCAAAGCGCAAGCCGAACTGATCAAACAGCCGCTGAGCCACCGCTTCGGGCATGGCCGCGCCGCCGCCGCCAATGTAGACGAGGCTGGACAGATCGTATTTGTCCATGTGCGGGCTGCCCAGCAAATCGATCACCATGGTCGGGATGTTGGTCCAATGGGTCACCTTCCATTTGGAAATCAAATGGCCCGCCACATCACGGTCCCAGCGGGGCATGATGACCAGACTCGCCCCCATGAAGATGGTGGTGTGCATCACGCTGACCATTCCGGTGATGTGGAACATCGGCACCACGCACAGCGCGACGTTTTCGGCCGTGCCGTTGCCCCAGGCGGCACTGGCCATTGCGTTGTGCATGATGGTGCCGTGCGTGTGCATGCAGCCTTTGGGCAAACCCGTGGTGCCACTGGTGTAGGGCAAGACGGCCAGGTCACTGCTGATGGCTTGTGTTGGGGGCAAGGAGACCGCTTGCGAGTTGTCCAGCCAGGATTTCCAGCTGTGCACCTGCCCAGAAGACAGTGTGGGCAATTCACGCGCGGTGAGCAACCAAGCGCGCCAACCATCAGGCAAGTCTTGCGGGCTCACCAGTGCAGGGTCAAAGACATCCGTGAAGGCGGTCACCACCAAATGCGCCAGGCGCTGGTCCGAGGGCAAAGCCTCGCTGGCTTGCGCCAACTCAGGCGCCAAATCCGAGGTGGTCACCGCCACCTTGGTGTCGGGGTCGCTGATGTAGTGTTTGAGTTCTTCGGCCCGGTTCATCGGGTTGACCGGCACCACCACGGCGTCGAGCCTGAGAATAGCGAAATGGGTGATCACCAACTGAGGACAGTTTTGCATGTCAAGCACCACGCGGTCCCCAGCCTGCACGCCGCATTGCACCAATTGGCAAGCGATTTTTTCCGCCGCTTGCAACACCTCGCTGTAAGACCATGTGCGGCCCATGAAGACCAATGCGTTCTTGTCAGGGAACCGTGCTGCACTGATCCACAAATTCATCCACAGGGATGTCGCCGCGTGCTGCAAGCTCGCAGGCAGGCGGGAAGGCCAAAACGCTTCATGGGCACGCATGTTTTTGTCTCCTTTTAAGAATGCCACTGCATGTTAATCGTCTGGCGCATGTCAGCGGGCCGTCCCTTTGTCGCAGGCGAGACCTTTGGTGATTTCATTGATATTTATAACAAATTCGATGATTTAATAAATATTTAAGATTACTATTTGGCATCTAAAAGGTTTTTGTTACTAAAATACACCCCATGCAAACCCATCCTACACCCGATACGCTCGAAGACTACTGTGGCACCACTTATGCAGCCAAGCTGTTGGGGCTGTCCGTGGGCACCATCCAAACTCTGGTCGAGAAAAACGAGTTGCAAGCCTGGAAAACGCAAGGCGGACACCGCCGCATTTCCATGCCTTCAATCCGAGAATACCAACGCAAGCACAACATGCTGACCACCCCAACAGACGCGCGCGACAACCGTTTGCGCGTGCTGCTGGTGGAAGACGATCCGGTCACGCGCGAAATGCTGCGCGACTTTTGCAACCGCTGCGTCATGCCGGTGGACTGCACCGCCATGTCGTCGGGCTTGGAAGCCTTGATCGACATCGCCAGCATCCAGCCCGATGTACTGATCGCTGACTTGAACATGCCGGGGGTGGATGGTTTCGAATTGCTGCGCACCTTGCGTAACAACCCGCAGTTCAACAAGATGACCAACTTGGTGGTGTCGGCACTGTCAGCCGAAGAAATCGAGTCACGTGGCGGGTTGCCTGAAGGCACGATTTTCATGGCCAAACCGGTGAACATGCATTGGTTCAACGGTTTCTTCGCCGCCATGATGGCCGGTAGACAGAATTGATCCACACAAGGCAAAGCCCAGACTTCGCCACTTCAAATCACACAAAGAAAAAGGGCCAGCAAAACTGCTGGCCCTTTTTTGTTTTGGTCGGCGTGGCGGGATTCGAACTCGCGACCCCTTGCACCCCATGCAAGTGCGCTACCAGGCTGCGCTACACGCCGAAGAGGTTGATTATACCCGCAGTAGGGCATCAAAAAGTCAGCATGGTCCGGATTTCGAGCAGCTCTTTTCTCAAGTCGCCAGAGGGCACTGACAAACTGCCCATGATGTTCAGAGGCATCGCATCGATTCCGACATCACGGTAAGTTTCTTGCGCATTGTCTTCCTCCATCACCTCGCCATTGGCACGTGTGATCTGGCGACCAGCTTGTGCCAACTCTTGGAGTTTGTTGCGCGCCCCACTGATGGTAAAGCCCTGCTCATACAGCAGATCCCGGATGCGCCGAATCATCAACACTTCATGGTGCTGGTAATAGCGCCGATTGCCCCGGCGCTTGACCGGACGCAACTGCGTGAACTCTTGCTCCCAGTAACGGAGCACGTGCGTCTTCACGCCACACAGCTCGGCGACTTCACCGATGGTGAAATAGCGCTTGGCGGGGATCGTTGGAAGAACACTGTCCATAGGAGAAGGAGCGGGAAGAAATCTGGGAGGGAGGTGGAGCTTACTGCAAGTTGGCTATTTTGGGAAAGTGCCGCTTGCAAAAAAACGCGCCCTAGCCCGCGTTTTTGGTTTTAGCGAAGTGGACGTGAATGGGCCTTGACCTCGCGAACCAGTACCGCCGTTGTGTTTAATTTACCGCTTCTTTTGCCCTGAACAGCTTTGCGAAGTGGTCACCAGCTAAAGGCCCAATTGCTTGGCCAAGCTCCTCGTCTCGGCTGCTTTACAGAAATTGCCATTGTGGGTGAGCCGTTCAATGGGCTTGGGCGGCTTTCTGTTGAGGTCGAATTGTCAAGTCACCATCGAGGCGGCGCTACCAGATTCTTTGGTCTGTTTGACAAGTTCAAGCGTTTGCCTTGGGGTCCAGCGCCTGCGGCGCTGAACGCACGGCTCTTGTGGCATTGGTTTCGCAGCAGACACATTGGGTTTTTCGGTTATCGGCAGAAAG
>CAIJQQ010000041.1 GCA_903822825.1 uncultured Burkholderiales bacterium
AGACTGCAAAGGCTTGGCACCTGGCGAGTGATCGGGGTGTGAATGGGTGCACACAATCATGCGGATTTGACCGCCCGTGGCGCGCCAAATTCTGTCTAGGTGATCTGGGTCGGCAGGACCCGGATCGATCACGATATATCCCCCATGAGGGTCGCCCACCCAGTAGGTATTGGTACCAGGGCCGGTCATCACGCCAGGGTTGGGCGCGGTGAGGCGCTGCACATTTTTAAGCAGCGCAACGGGGTGCTGGGATTGCCAATCGAGGTGGTGCACGATATGCCCATCGGGGCTGGTGAGCGCCAATTCGCCATAGGGAGAGTCGTGCTCCATGTAACGCTCTTCTTTGCCTGCCAACCAACCCGCGCGCGGGCAACTGGTCCACAGCGGTTCGTCGTTGACAGCGCAGGCATCGAGCACGGCTTGCACGTCGGCAAAGGGTGTGAGGCGTTGCAAAGTCCGAATGGTGGGGAAGATGATGAAAAAGTCGCGCTCCTCATGGCGCTTGAGCGCGTCGGCAGGACGCACCCACACTGGCTCGAATTGCTCGGATTCATCGGCCACGGGGGTTTGACCTTCGGGCATGCGGGCCACCAAGAAGGGCACATCAAAGCGCTTGGGCAAATCGCGGTCTGTGATCCAGTGGGCCAGCACATAGACCTGTTCGGCAGCCAGTTTCATGCCCAAAGCGGCACATTGCGCGGCAAAGGGCTGGCTTCGGTCGAGCAGGGCAATGTCTTGCGCAGTGGCCATGCTTTGATCAGCCCGATAGGCCAGCAAGATGCCCAATTCTTCAAAACTTTCGCGAATGGCGGCAATGGCTTGCGTGAGGTGCAAGTCGCTTTGGGTGGGCCGGCGCAGTGCTTGCGCATGCGATGCCGCATCGAGTGCGTCAATGCCGCCCCCTGGAAACACATAAGCGCCAGGTGCAAAACTGGCAGTTAGCGAGCGGCGCGTCATGAGCACTTCAATGCCTTGAGGGTTGTCGCGCAGCAACAGCACGGTGGCTGCAGGCCGTGGCAGGACGGGTTCTCGCTGAGGATGCAAAAGTTGTTGAGGTCTGACCATGCACCGATTATCAGGCCTTGCGCCAACCAGGGTCTGAACCGAGGATAATTCGGCCATGCGAATTCGCTTTACAAAAATGCAAGGGGCGGGCAACGACTTTGTGGTGCTCGATGAAACGCGCGAGCGCCATCATTTGTCGCGGGCCCAATACCGTTTCTTGGCCGACCGTCACTTTGGGGTGGGAGCCGATCAAATTCTCACGGTGCGCCCAGCACCCAATGCCTCCCTTGACTTCGAATACATCATTCACAATGCCGACGGCGGTGAAGTGGAGCATTGCGGCAATGGTGCGCGTTGCTTTGTTCGATATGTGCGCGACAAAGGCTTGACCGCCAAAGACTTTGTTCGCGTCAAAGTGCAGCATGGCGAAATTGAACTGCAGATGTATGCCGATGGTCGGGTCACGGTCAACATGGGCGCGCCTATTTTGGATTTACCGAAGGTCCCTTTCAATCAGGCAGGTTTGCAACACAGCTTGGTGAATGGCTGTGAAGTGTGGCGTTTGCCTTTGAACACCAACGA
>CAIJQQ010000042.1 GCA_903822825.1 uncultured Burkholderiales bacterium
GATCAACGCAGGCATCCACTTCGCCAACAACGACCACAACGTCACGCTGGACGTGGAGCGCTCGAACGCCGAAGGCTCGTACCTGACGGGCAAGCAAGGCATGCTGGGCGGCCTGAGCATTGGCCAGATCGACGCGCTGGGCGTGGACGTGCTGGACATTCAGCACGACGCGGTGGTGCACATCACCGAAGGCAACGCGGTTGATTTGATCAACGCAGGCATTCATTTCGCAGACAACGACCACCATGTCACACTGGATGTGATGGCAGGTTCTGCTGAGGGCAGTTTTGTGGGCGGTTCTCTGGGTGCCAGCGGATTGAGCCATCTGGCGACCAGCCTTGGTATTGACCAAGTGGACGTCTTCTCAGGCAATGGCGTGGTTGCCCATGTGGCGCTCGATGCATTCGGCAACGCCCAAATTCAAGAGAGCGACGCCTTAGGCCTGTTGAGCTCGCACTTGCATTTCGCTGCACAGGACAACGTCACACTCAATGTGGCGGCCGATGCTGTGCACGGAACCTTCCTCAGCACCACTTTGAGTGCTGGCGGTATGAGCTTGGCTGAACTGGGCAAAGACGGGCTGGGTGTTGACACGCTGGACATTGGCGGTGCAGGCGTGGTCGGCATGGTGCAGATCAACGACGCCAATGCGGTGGACCTGATCAATGCAGGCCTGCACTTTGCAAGCAACGATTCGGTCACTCTGGATGCCCATGCCCAAGGCAGCTTCCTGGCAGCACACATGGGTGCCAATGGTTCTGGCTTGGCGTCGCTGAGTGCACACAACAATGGCCTGGGTGTGGATCACTTGGTCATTCACGGCAATGACAACGCCGTGATCGCCAGCCTGAACCTGGATGCCCAGGGCGCAGTGCGCATCGATGAGGTCAATGCCCTTGACCTCATCCATGCGGGATTGCAGTTCGCACAAAACGACCAAGTCGTTGTGGATGCCACCAACTTGCTCGATGCCCATGCATTGGGCACCTTCTTGGCCACCAATTTCGCAGGCGATAACCTCCATGCCTTGGGTGTGGACAGCGTTGTGGTCCTCAAGGAAACCCTTGAGCAGGCCCTGGAAACGAAGAACGACCTGTCTGAACTGTTCAGCATCCTGAGTGGCGAGTTCAAAGACATGCCAGCCATCCAAGTGGCGATTGACAGCCAGCCTAACCAGCCTGTCAACAATGCGCCTGTTCAGATGGCCAGCGAGATCAAGGACGTGGTGAATGACCTGGTCAACGCGGGTGTCCACTTCGCCAATGACGCCTCCATGGGCGACTTGCTCGGCGCGCTCACTGACGCCATGGGCGACGTACCGCACAACCAGCCTGCCAATGCGGATCAAGACTTCGATGCCAACCTGTTCTTGCAGGCGTTGCAGACCGAATCTGGTCACGAAGCCGTCCAGGGCTTTGTGGCCAAGGCCGAAGCCAATGTCATCATGTCTGACGAGTTGGCCCGTGCGCTGGCCGATGCGGGCATGTTCGAGGCCGTTCCACAAGCCAAGGTCCAGATCGATGCCGGCAGCAACGAATTGCTCAAGACGCCGTTCCACCTGTTGGCCCAGTTTGGTGTCGACAACGTCACCACCACCCAGGACAAGCTGTTCCTGGAAGTGGGCGATGTCTCCGACCTGCAAGAATTGGCCAGCATGCTGCACGGCCTGCTGGACGGCACGCACGATGGCGCGCTGTTCCACACCGAAGATGGTGCGAGCGATGTACCCGCTGCTCTGGTGTTGGACGAGCACACCGCCAGCGCATTGGTCAGCCAGTTGCTGTCTTCAGACGCTGTCTCTGTCATCCAGGACCTGCAGAAGCTGGGCGTTAAGGAGTTGGACTTCAAGTCCGGCGTTGTGGCGCAGGACCTGGTCCAGGACATCTCCACCCCTGTTGAGATCTTGGGCGGCGACAGCTACAACGCTGTAGACTTGCAAAAACTCCTTGATAAGCACGGCATTCAGTAATGAAAATTAAACCAATATCCCCGGGGGCCGCAAAAAGCATTGCTCTGTGGATGATGGAGAAACCTGTCGGAGAGCAGGGGGCGCCATTGCCTTCGCCGCCCCTCAGGCGTTTGCTGGTCGACTGTCGTCATACGTTCTTTCTCATGGTCATCTTGACGGCGGCCATTGAGCTGTTGGCCCTTGCACCCATGCTCTACATGATGAACGTCTTCGACCGCGTCATCAGCAGCCGCAGTGGCGTCACACTGATGTCCCTGACCCTGGTGATCGTTGGCTTTTATGTGTTCTGGTCGGCCATCGAGTGGATCCGATCGCGCCTGATGGTGCGCCTGTCGCTGCGCATTGACTGGGACTTGGCCGCCGATGTGTTTGATGCGTCTTTTCGCCGCTATGTGGGCCGCAAGAACGTCAACGTCCAGCAGCTGTTGGGCGACTTGCTCAACCTGAGGCAGTTTCTTACAGGGGGGCCAGTGCTGGCCGTCATATCGGCACCCTTCAGTTTGTTTTTCATTGGCATTGGCTGGCTTTTTCACCCCATGCTCGCCATGTTTGCGCTGGCTGCCAGTGCGCTCATGGTGGTCTTTACCTACCTCTCGCTCAAGGTGTCTGCGCCGATTTTGCGCGAGGCCGAAGACGCCAACTCCGAGGCCACCCGGCTGGCTTCTGCCAGCCTTCGGCACGCTGAAACCACCTTGGCCATGGGCATGTTGGGCGCAGTGCGCAACCGCTGGTATGACCACCACCGCCAGTTCTTGACCAAGCAGGTCTACGCCAGCGAGGCCACCGGGCTGATGGGCGGCTTTACGGGTTTCATGACCAAGGCCATTCCTTCCATGCAGATCGCTTTGGGTGCGTTTTTGGCCATCGAAGGGCTGATCACTGGGGGCATGGTCATGGTGGCCTCCATGTTGGTGAGCAAGGCCATTGGCCCACTCAACAACCTGATCTCTAATTGGCGACCGATCATCAAGGCCCAACAATCGTATGAGCGTCTGAACGCCTTGCTCATCGAAGACGAAAAAGAAAGCCACGGCATGCAATTGCCTGCGCCCACGGGCAAGCTGCAGGTGACGCAACTGGTGGGCGTGCCCCCTGGGCACGACAAACCTGTGGTGGCGGGCATCGACTTCACGCTGGAGCCAGGCACCGTCTTGGCCGTGGTGGGGCCCAGTGCCTCGGGCAAGAGTTCTTTGGTCAAGTTGTTGATGGGCGTTTGGAAGCCGGCTGATGGGTCTGTTCGCCTGGATGGGGTGGAGCTGTCTGAATGGAGCCACGACGAGGTTGGCCCACTGGTGGGCTACGTGCCGCAAGAGATCGAATTCTTTGAAGGCACGGTGGCAGAAAACATCGCCCGCTTGGGCGAGGTGGATTCTGACAAGGTGGTGCAAGCGGCCAACACCATTGGCATGCACGAAGTGATTTTGAGCTTTCCCAAGGGGTACGACACGCCCCTGGGTGAGACCGGTTTTGCCCTGTCTGGGGGGCAACGCCAGCGCATGGCCATTGCTCGGGCAGTTTATGGGCTGCCCAAATACATCGTCCTGGACGAGCCCAACTCCAACCTCGACGAAGTGGGCGAGACGGCCCTGATGCAGGCCATACAAACCCTCAAGGCCAGTGGCTCGACGGTGGTCATCACCACGCACCGCCCACGCTTGGTGACCGTGGTGGACAAAATGCTGGTGCTCAAAGCGGGCAAACAGGTGGCCTTTGGCCCGGCCAAAGACATTTTGGAGGCGGTGCGCAAGTTGCAAGTGGTCAATGGCGGCAACCCCGCGCCCAAACCTGCCGTGCCCGCCATGCCCGTGCAGCCTGAGGCCGCAGGATGAGCGACGAAGCCAAAATGAGCGAGGAAGCCAAAGACCTCACAGCCCCAGTGCCCGCAGACGAGCCCCGAAAAGGCTTCTGGACTCGGCTGGATGGCGTGCTGACCCAATGGATCGGCGGCTGGAACCCCTATGACCCTGACAAGCTCAAGCACCGCGAGCTCAAACCTGTGGATGTGGAGGAGTCGGGCATCCGACGCAAGGCATCCAAGCTGTTTTTGTTTTTCTTTGCGCTGTTCCTGGTCTGGGCCTTCGCGGCGCCCATCGACGCAGGGGTTTCGGTGCAGGGCAACGTGGTGGTGGTGGGCAACCGCAAGGCGGTGCAGCACCCTTCGGGTGGCGTGGTTGAAAAAATTCTGGTGGCTGAGGGCGACGAAGTCCAGCAGGGCGCCGTCTTGCTGCGCGTCAATCCGCTCAAGAGCGAGGCCGAGATGACCACGGTGGAGTTGCAATACATCAACCTGCTGACCTCTGAGGCACGGCTCAAGGCCGAGCGCGACAGCACGGGCGGCATCAACTGGGGGCAAGAACTGCCCAAACGCTACAAGTCAGACGACCCGCGTGTGGTGGAGGCCAAAGCCCTGCAAGTGCAGTTGTACAACTCACGTCGGTCGGAGCTGTCGAGCCAGTTGGCCAGCCTCAATGAGCAAATCGTCGGGTTGAATGCCTCGCTCAAGTCGCGGCAGATTCAAATCCGTTCGCTCGAAGAGGAAATGAAAAGCACCCGCGCACTGGCCAAGGACGGCTTTGTGCCACAGGCCCAAGCCAACTCGGCCGAGCGCCAAAAAACCGAACTTGATGCCGGTATATCCAACACCCAGGCTGAAACTGCCCGTGCTCGTTTGCAGATCAGCCAGGTGCGTTCGGCATACAACAAGGACGTGGACAACCAGTTGCAAGACATCCAAAAAAACCGAGATGCCGTGCTCAGCAAGTTGGACGCCAGCAAGTTTGACCGTGAACTGGCCGAGGTGCGCGCGCCTGTCAGCGGCACGGTGGTGGGCATGAAGGTCTTTACCGCCGGGGGGGTCATCACCAGTGCCCAGGTGCTGATGGAGGTGGTGCCCAAAGACGAAACACTGGCCGTGGACGCCAAGGTCCCGCCGCAACTGATCGACAAGGTCAATGCCGGCATGCTGGCCGACATGCGTTTTGTGGCGTTCAACCAGAGCACGACCCCGGTGATCCCGGGCGTGGTCAAGGTGATCGGTGCTGACAAAATTGCCAGCCCCATCCCTCAAGAGGGTGAGTACTATTTGGCGCAGATCCATACCACCAAAGAGGGCATCAAGCTTTTGGGAGAGCTCAAGGTGCAGCCCGGCATGCCAGTTGACGTGGTGATCAAATCTGGAGAAAGATCGTTCATGAGCTACTTGCTCAAGCCACTTTCTGATAAATTAGCAAAAGCGTTCAAAGAATAGCAAATCTGGGGGGAAAATGACAAATTTAACTAAATTCTGGAGCCGTTCTGCGGTTTTCAGTGCGGTAGCCATGGTGCTTTGCGGTTTTGCATTGCCATCGGCAGCACGCAACCTGTTGCAAGACTTTGATGCTGCACAGCGGTTTGACCCCACCTATCAGGGTGCTAAAGCCGAGTTCGAGGTCGGGCTGCGCAACGTCAAGCAGGCCAAGTCGGTGTTTTTTCCGGAAGCGACCTTCAGCACCATGCGCTTGGCCACCGACAACGGCTCGCGCACCTCACTGAGCGTGACGCAGCCCATTGTGGACATTGAACGCTTGATGACTTACAACCAAGCGGCCCCCAGGCTGCTGTTGGCAGAGGTGGGTTTGCTGAGCAAGCGCCAAGATTTGGCCGTGCGCTTGGTCAAGGCAGCCAACGTCATCACGCAAGCGATGGAAAACATTGCCTTGAACAAATCCAAGATGGCCGCACTGAACGAGCAGGCCGAGCGGGCACGCCGCCTGCTGAGCGGTGGCTTGGGCACCATCACCGACCTGCGCGACATTGAAGTCAAAGCCAGCCAAGCCAAGGCCCAGCAATTGGCACTGGACACTCAGCTGCTGATTGCGCTCAAGCAGTACCAAGCCATTGCAGGCGTCTTGCCCGGGGCGGCTGAGTTTGTGTTGCCTGCCGTGCACGGCACCTACCCGATTCAGTCCATGCAGGACTACGCCAATACCGCCTTGCGCTCGGGCCCCAGTGTGCTGGCGGCCCGCTACAACGTCGAGATTGCCGAGTACGAGGTCAAAAAGATCAAGGCCAGCTTCTTGCCCACCATGAGTGGTGTTTATTCTTACAGCAAGTCTGGCGCGACGGCCAACGACAACAAATATGTGGGCATCGGCTTCAGCGTGCCGATCAAGGCCGGCACGGTGTATGGGCTGGACGCTGCCCAAGCCGGGGTGGTGCGCGCACAAGAAAGCCAGCGCGAAACCGAAGCCAAAGTCAGCCTCGATGTGGACCGCCTGCAGGCGCTGGTCAGTTCGGGCGAGGAGGCCTTGCGCATCCAAAAAGACGCCATTGCCGCAGCCGAGCTGAGCGTGGAAGCCAACACCAAGAGCTACCAGGGCGGTGTGCGCTCGGCGGTGGACGTGCTCAACGCCATCCAGACCGTGTTTCAGGTCAAGAGCGACTACGTGCAGCTGGCCACCACACAGGCAGAAAACATCCTGAGCCTGATGCTGCTGGCCGCCACCGACCCGGCAGACGCCGTATCGCAAGCCAACAGCTACCTGTTTGACAAAAAATAAGCCGTTTTTACAGCCGCACCGCATGAACATTCTGATCGCCAGCGCAGCCCCCTACAGTGGCCTGGAACACTGCTTGCCCTTGTTACAGCAAGCTGGCTTGGCCGGTGCACTACCGGCTTCACTTCCTGCCGCCAGTTCCGCAGGCACCATTGGCCCCAACGAATGGCACACACGACTGCTGGCCGCCCAAGGCCTGACAGGCCAACTGCAAACCCCCACCGCCACTTTGACCGTGGGCAAAATGTGGGAAGAGCTTGCCGTCAACCTGCTGCTGGCCAACATGAACCAGCCCGCGTGGGGCCTGGCAGACGAGCGCGCCACCTGGGTGCTGCCCTTTTGGGCAGGCGTAGACCCCCAAACCCGCTTTGCTTTGGGCCATGTGTCTCTGGGCCAGGCCGTGGCCCTGTACCGCCAGGCCCAGCCCGAAGCCACAGACGAAGGCATCCACACCTTGGCGCAGGCCTGGCTGGCTTGGAACACCGAGCTGCTGGCATTTGCCCAAAAAATGGGCAACCGCGCTGTATTGTTCAACCTGCACGAAGCCACCCAACACCCCCTGCGCCTGGCCCACACCTGCGCCAAAAAGCTGGGCCTGCAACAGCTGGACTGGCAAAAGCTCGAAGGCCAAAGCGCACCCGCTTGGCCAGAGGCCGCAGACATCAACAGTTTGAGCCTGCCCAACCTGGGCGCTGTGCGTGCTCTGCATAAAAAGCTGGACGCAGCCACCTCCGCACTGTTCAACCCCAACACCCAGGTCATGGCCAACCCGGGTGCCGACAAAGCCAACAGTGGCTGGAGTTTGTCGAACCTTTTTGGCTTGTCTGGCAAAAGCAAACAGCTGAACCAAGAACTGCAACAAACCCGGTTTGAGCTTCAAACGGCCTTGGCCGATTTGGCACACGCCCAAACGCAGCACTCAGACCTGCAAACCCAGCTTGACCAAACCCAGGCTGAGCACAAGCGCAGGACGCTGCAGGCGGCAGAAGACCTACAGACCGAAAAAACCAAAGCCAAAACTGCACTAAAGGACCAGCAGCGCGAAGGTGATCTGCTTATCAAACAGCTTCACAAAGTGCAAGAAGAACTAGAGCTTATTGTCTTGAACCGAGAAGAGCTCAAGAAACTTCTGCAAACAACAGAAAAAGTAAAAGCTGATGCCCAAATCAAGGTTGTCGAATTAAACACAAAGCTAAAGGATTTGGAGAAGAAATTTAAAGACAGCGACATCGCCAAAGCCAAGACTGATACA
>CAIJQQ010000043.1 GCA_903822825.1 uncultured Burkholderiales bacterium
AAACTTCTTAAGAGATAGTCTTTGATACTAAAGATCAGTGTTTCATTCTGATTTTTTGAGGAGTGGCTAATGGTTAAATATAATCCACTTGCAACAATTACGAGTGCAATCGAAATTATCGTTATAAATTTCTTCATTAAAATTTTAATACCTGAGATGATGGGTTCATCTCAGGTATCTTCTTACTTTAGTTTGATCCTTCTTTGATTATCTTCTCTTCACCCATAGTCATCTTAACTACTGGGGGATATTGATAAGCACTGCCATTGTTGTGGTCAATGATGGCTCCGATACCGCCACCAAAAACAATGTTTCCAAAGATGTTTCCTTTTGTCTTCGATACCACATTGGCGCGGGCATCAGAGAACCCCGATTTTGTACACTTAACCATCAAGTCTTTGTTTGATCGATGGACCATCACTGTTGCAGGCGTGACAGCAGTCCATGTACCTTCATCATTTTTTAGCTCACATGCAGCACCAACCAAATCTTTGTTGTCAGTCGTATACGTCATTACTGAAAGATTTTGACTGGTGCCATCAGCTGTTAGTGTTGAACATCCAGATGCAAGCGCGGATAGCGCAATCATACTGATAGTGATACTTTTTCTCATGTTTAGCTTTCTTTGTTTGTTTATTACAGAATCAATGTTAAGTAATTTCTGAGCACTTGACAAGGCTTTTCAATAGAGAATTTTAATTATTCCTGCACGTGGCGCAGGGCAGGGAACAGGATCACGTCGCGGATGCTGGCGCTGTCGGTCAGCAGCATCATCAGGCGGTCAATGCCGATGCCGCAGCCGCCTGCAGGGGGCATGCCGTACTCGAGTGCACGCACGAAGTCGTGGTCGTAGTACATGGCTTCGTCGTCGCCGTCGTCTTTGGCCGCCACTTGGGCGTGGAAGCGTGCGGCCTGGTCTTCGGCGTCGTTCAACTCGCTGAAACCGTTACCGAATTCGCGGCCGGTGATGTAGAGCTCAAAGCGCTCGGTCACTTCGGGGCGGGTGTCGTTGGCGCGGGCCAGCGGGCTGATCTCGGTCGGGTGCTCCATGATGAAGGTCGGCTCCCAGAGCTTGTCTTCCACGGTCTCCTCGAAATAGAACACCTGCAGGCTGGCCAAGCTGCGGGTGGACAGCTTGTTTTTCTCCTCGTTCATGCCCAGCTTTTTCAGGGCGTTGATCAGCCACTCGGCGTTGTCCACGTTGTCACCAGCTTCGGTGTGCTTGACGATGGCTTCGCGGATCGTCATGCGGGCGAAAGGCTTGTTCAGGTCGACTGGCTTGCCGTTGTAGGTCAGGTCCAGCGTGCCTGCGGCGGTCATGGCCGCATCGCGGATCAGGCTTTCGGTAAAGCCCATCAGGTCCTGGTAGTTCCAGTACGCCGCATAGAACTCCATCATGGTGAACTCGGGGTTGTGGCGGACCGAGATGCCTTCGTTGCGGAAGTTGCGGTTGATCTCGAACACGCGCTCAAAACCGCCTACGAGCAAGCGCTTGAGGTACAGCTCGGGCGCGATGCGCAAGAACATCTCTTGGTCCAGCGCGTTGTGGTGCGTCACAAAGGGCTTGGCGTTGGCACCTCCAGGAATGGGGTGGAGCATGGGCGTTTCGACTTCCAAAAAGCCGTGCTGGACCATGAATTCTCGGATGCCGCTCACGGCCTTGCTGCGGACCACAAAGCGCTTGCGGGCGGCTTCATCGGTCATCAGGTCGACGTAACGCTGGCGGTACTTCACTTCTTGGTCGGCAATGCCATGGAACTTGTCGGGCATGGGGCGCAGGCTCTTGGTGAGCATGCGGATGCCGGTGGCGTGAATCGACAGCTCGCCCGTGCGGGTTTTGAACAAATGGCCTTCGACGCCCACGATGTCGCCCAAGTCCCAGTGCTTGAACAAGGCATACAGGTCTTCACCCACATCGTCACGGGTCACATAGACCTGGATGCGGCCTGTGGCGTCTTGCAGGGTGGCAAAGCTGGCCTTGCCCATCACGCGCTTGAGCATCATGCGGCCCGCGACCTTGGCGGTGGTCTTGGCCACGCCTTCGCCGTTCAGTTCTTCTGCGGCTTTCTCGCCGTGGGCCTGGTGCAGGTTGGCCGCGTGGTGCTCGGGCTTGAAGTCGTTGGGGAAGGTCACACCTTTGCCGTCGGCCTGCGCCTGGCGCATGGCCTTGAGTTTTTCACGGCGCTCGGCGATCAGCTGGTTTTCATCTTGAGGGGCTGGCGCGGCTGCGGCATTGGCGTTCGTGTCGGACATGTCGGGCGGTGGTTGGGCTCTGGGCGCGAAGCGTGCCTGAACCGGGTTGGCATAAAAAATGTAGAAAAGCAGAACTGCGCCAAGGCGCAAAACGGACTATTTTAAGAGTTTGCGGGGTGGCTTTTGGCCTGCTTGGCCTGTGGGTGTCCCCGAAGGCTAAGGCGAGCGCTCAGAAGGGGCCACCATGTCGCCGACCAACTCCAGCCTCATCAAGGGCTCTTGCAGTGCAAACAGCCGGTATTTCATTTGCAACGGCAAGGGCAGCAACTCGCCCCAGCGGTTGGACAGCCAGCTGCAGTCCTGCAGCCGCCAGGCTTCGTTCCAGTGCGGCACCTCGCTGGGCTGGGCGCTCAGCTGGGTCAGGGCTTCGTGCATTTGGGTGGACAGGTGCTGCAGGTCCTCGGGCACCTGGATGGCTGGTTCGGGCGGCAGGGCTTGCACTCGCCCCAGCCAAAGGCCGTCGCTGCGCTGCCGTGTGGCTTCAATGCTGAATTTTTCTACGCCGCGGCACCAGACCTTCACCAGGCCTGCCTGGGGGCGCTCAACGCGCTCGATGTGCACGAGGGTGCCGACGGGCTCGAACTGCTCGGCCTTGCCGGGTTGGTGGACTTCCTGGCCCTGGGTCAGGGTGACGACACCAAAACCGGTGCCCTGTCGTTCGCATTCGCCAATCATTTGCAGATAGCGCAACTCAAACAACTGCAATGGCAGCAACGCACCCGGAAAAAGCACGGTGCCCAGCGGGAACAGGGGCCATTCCGTCAGGGCTTCGGGGGAAGGGGCATCGCGTTCGGGCATCTGGGTATCATCGCACGTGGAGGAGTAAACGATGTTGTTCCAGATGGTGAGCTTGGTGTTGGACGTGGTGGCAGGGCTGATTGCAGGCACCTGTTTGCTGCGCTTTTTGATGCAATGGCAGCGGATTTCTTTCCGCCAGCCGCTGGGGCAGTTCGTGTTTGCCGTCACCGATTGGCTGCTCCTGCCTTTGCGCCGGGTGATACCACCATGGTCTTCTTGGGACTTGTCGAGCCTGGTGGGGGCCTTCCTCATCAAGTTGGTGCAATACACGGTCTTGTGGCTCGTGGCCGGCGGGCATGGCGCATTGGCCATGTTACCGGTGATGAGTCTGGTGGGCATGGCCCAACTGCTTGTGTCGTCTTTGAGTGCGCTGGTGCTGGTGTTGGCGGTGTTGTCCTGGGTCAACCCTGGCTCGCCCATGTACAGCCTGGCCGCCCGCTTGTGCGACCCGTTCTTAAAGCCATTTCAGCGCGTCGTGCCGCTGATCGGCGGGGTGGATTTGTCACCGATCGCTTTGTTGCTGGTCTTGCAGTTGGCAGGCATGGTGCTGGCCCAGTTGCAGATGGGCTGGATGTACTGAGGCACAAGGACGGTGCCTCAAGGCAAGCGATCCAAACACAAGGCCCTCCGAAGAGGGCCTTGTGTTTTTTGGGGTGTTCAGTCGATCAGCTGACCGCGTCGGCGCTTTGGCGCTGCAACATGGCCAGCACGCTCGAGATGGTTTTGCGCAGCTCGCGGCGGTCGCAGATGAAGTCCACCGCCCCCTTGGTCTGCAGGAACTCCGCACGTTGAAAGCCCTCAGGCAGGGTCACGCGCACGGTGCTCTCGATCACGCGGGGGCCTGCAAAGCCGATCAGGGCTTTGGGCTCGGCGATCACCACGTCACCCAAAAAGGCAAAGCCTGCGGACACGCCCCCCATGGTCGGGTCGGTCAGCACGCTGATGTAGGGCAAGCCTTTTTTGGCCAAGCGGGTCAAGGCGGCGTTGGTCTTGGCCATTTGCATGAGCGAAAGCAGGCCTTCTTGCATGCGTGCACCGCCCGTGGCGGTGAAGCAGATGAAAGGCACTTTTTGCTCGATGGCGGTTTCGACGCCGCGCACAAAGCGCTCGCCCACCACGGACCCCATCGAGCCACCCATGAAGTCGAATTCGAAACAAGCCACGACCAGCTCAATGCTCTGCACCGCGCCGCCCATGACCACCAGCGCGTCGGTCTCGCCGGTGTTGTCCATGGCCTCTTTCAGGCGCTCGGGGTACTTGCGGCTGTCTTTGAACTTGAGGGTGTCCACAGGCAGCACTTCCTGGCCGATTTCGTAGCGGCCTTCACCGTCCAGAAAAGCGTTCAGACGGGCGCGAGCGCCAATGCGGTGGTGGTGACCACAGTTGGGACAGACATTGACGTTCTCTTCGAGGTCGTTCCTGTACAGCACGGACTCGCAACTGGGGCATTTGATCCACAGGCCTTCGGGCACCGTGCGGCGGTCCGCCGGGTCGGTGTGAACAATCTTCGGCGGCAGCAGTTTTTCAAGCCAACTCATGGGGTTATCTCCTGTTGCTGTGGATTATCGCTTTTCAGGCATCCAGGGCCTGGCGTATGCCTGAGAGGAATTCGGCGGCCACTGTATTGATGCCATCGGCAGGCGCAGCGTCGATCAGCTGGATCAAGCGCGTGCCGATCACCACCGCATCGGCCACACGGCCGATGGCCTTGGCCGTGGCGGCATCGCGGATGCCAAAACCCACGCCCACAGGCACGCTCACGTGCTGGCGGATGCGGGGCAGCATGGCTTCCACCGCGTCGATGTCCAGCGCCCCAGAGCCGGTCACGCCCTTGAGCGAGACGTAATACACATAGCCGCTGGCCACCTGGGCCACTTGCTGCATGCGCTCGTCGGTGGAGGTGGGGGCCAGCAAGAAGATCAGGTCCATGCTGTGGGCGCGCAGCTTGGCGGCAAATTCCACGCACTCTTCGGGTGGGTAGTCCACGACCAGCACACCGTCCACGCCCGCGGCAGAGGCGTCGCGGATGAAACTGTCTGCGCCGTGCTTTTGGTCGTAGCGCTCGACCGGGTTGGCGTAGCCCATCAGCACCACGGGCGTGCTGGTGTTGGTCTGGCGAAATTCGCGCACCATGGTCAGCACCTGCAGCAGGCCCACGCCCAGCGCCAGGGCTTTGTCGCCCGCTTTTTGGATGACCGGGCCGTCCGCAGACGGGTCGGAAAACGGCACGCCCAGCTCGATGACATCTGACCCGGCCGCGGCCATGGCGTGCATCAGTGGCACGGTGGTGCTGACTTGAGGAAAGCCGGCCGTGACATAGGGGATCAGCGCCTTGCGGCCTTGGGCTTTCAGGGCAGAGAGGGTGGCATCAATGCGGCTCATGTTCCAGCCCTCATTTCACGAAGTCCACGGGCTGCTCGCCGCCTTTGACCGATTGGCCTTGGCAACTCGGGCGGCAGAAAAAGTCGGCGTTCGACAGGTCGGCCACGGTGCCGATGTCCTTGTCACCCCGGCCCGACAGGTTGACCAGGATCGACTGGTCGGGGCGCATGGTTTTGGCCAACTGCATGGCGTAGGCCACGGCATGGCTCGACTCGAGCGCGGGGATGATGCCCTCGGTGCGGCACAGGTAGTGGAAGGCTGCGAGCGCTTCCTTGTCGGTGATGCCCACGTACTCGGCGCGGCCGATGTCCTTCAGGAACGCATGCTCGGGGCCAACGCCAGGGTAATCCAAGCCCGCGCTCACACTGTGGGTTTCGGTGATTTGGCCGTTCTCGTCCTGCAGGATGTAGGTGCGGTTGCCGTGCAGCACGCCGGGACTGCCCAGTTGCAGCGATGCGGAGTGCTTGCCCGTGTCCAAACCTTCACCCGCCGCTTCCACCCCAATGAGGCGGGCGTTTTCGTGGTGGATGTAGGGATAGAAGATGCCCATGGCGTTGCTGCCACCGCCCACGCAGGCAATCACTGCGTCGGGTTGTTGTTCTGCCATTTTGAGCGACTTGAACATCTCGGGCATTTGCGTGAGGCATTCTTCGCCGATCACGCTTTGGAAGTCGCGCACCATCATCGGGTAGGGGTGAGGCCCTGCCACAGTGCCGATGATGTAGAAGGTGTTGTCCACATTGGCCACCCAGTCGCGCATGGCTTCGTTCAAGGCGTCTTTGAGGGTGCGGCTGCCTGACTCCACGGGGACCACGGTGGCGCCCAAGAGCTTCATGCGGTAGACGTTGGGGCTTTGGCGTTTGACGTCTTCGCTGCCCATGTAAACCACGCATTCGAGCCCGTAGCGGGCACAGATGGTGGCCGTGGCCACACCGTGCTGGCCTGCGCCCGTCTCGGCAATGATGCGCGGCTTGCCCATGCGCTTGGCCAGCATGGCCTGGCCGATGGTGTTGTTGATCTTGTGGGCGCCTGTGTGGTTCAGGTCTTCGCGCTTCAAGAAAATCTGCGCACCGCCCATCTCGCGGCTCATGCGCGCGGCGTGGTAAATGGGGGATGGGCGGCCTACAAAATGCGCCAGCTCGGACTTGAATTCAGCGATGAATTCGGGGTCGTGCTGGTACTTGGCGTAGGCGTCTTTGAGTTCATTGATGGCATGGGTCAGCGTTTCTGATACAAAGCTGCCGCCGTAAATGCCGAAATGCCCTTTGGCATCGGGCTGTTGGTAGTCGTACATGGTGACCTTGGAAAACGGATTTCAGGAGACGTTGTCGGCGGCGCGAACGGCGCAGGCAAACTGCTGGATTTTGTCGGCATCTTTGAGGCCCTTGCCTTCTTCGATGCCCGAGCTCACGTCAACGGCCAGAGACCAGCCGTGCGAGCGCAGTGCCCGAATGCCATCGGTCACGTTTGCAGGTGTGAGTCCACCAGACAAAACGAGGTGAGCTTCGACGTTTGGAGGCAGCTGTGACCAAGGGAATGTTTTTCCGCCGCCACCAAAACCGTCGACATGTGCGTCGAGCAGGATGGCTTGGGCTGTGATGTGGGATTGCGCAAATTTTACCAAGTCAAAGTCGCCTGCCGATTCGAGGGGGATTCGGGCGGCTTTGAGGTGCGGGCGGCCCGTGGCGGCGGTCATGGCAGCACAAAATTCGGGCGTTTCGTCGCCGTGGAACTGCAGCACCGCGCCGGGCACGGCGGCGCAGGCCTGGGCAATGCGCTCGGGCGTGTCGTTCACGAACAGCAGCACAGGCGTGACAAAGGCGGGCAACCGTGCGGCCAGCACTGCAGCGCGCTCGATGGACACGTTGCGCGGGCTGGGGGGATAGAGCACAAAACCGATGGCGTCGGCCCCCGCTTGCACGGCGGCGTCGACATCGGCTTCGCGGGTGAAGCCACACATTTTGATGCGGGTGCGTTGTGAAATGCTCATGGCAGCCAGTCAAAGGCGGGGGTGGTCGTGGGCAGGCCCCATTTTGGCGCATAGACCGGGCCCGCAAAATACAGGCCGTCGGGCGAGAAAGTGGGCGCTGCCGCGTCGCGGTTGCGTGCATCGATCACTTCACGCAGCCAGTTGGGCGGGTGCATGCCGTGGCCCACATAGACCAAGCTGCCCATGATGTTGCGGATCATGTGGTGCAAAAAAGCATTGCCTTCGAACTCGAAGCGCCAATACCTGGCCATTTCGGGCCCACGGCGGGAGATGTCGATGCGGTGCAGTGTCTTGACCGGGCTGAGCGCCTGGCAGGCGCTGGCGCGAAACGAAGAAAAATCGTGCTCGCCCAGCAGGTGCTGCGCGGCTTCGCGCATCGCGGTTTCGTCGAGCGGGCGAAACGACCAGCCCACCCGGCCCGATTCCAACGAAGGCCGCACCGCAGACTCGAGCAGCACATACACATAACGCCGGGCCACCGCGCTGCCCCGGGCATGGAATGTGTCGGGGACTTCCCGAGCCCATTGCACAGCGATGTCAGAAGGCAGATAGCGGTTGGTGCCCCGAACCCAGGAGTGCAAGTCGCGTTTCAGCGGGGTGTCCAGGTGCACCACCTGCATCAGGCCGTGCACACCCGTGTCGGTGCGGCCTGCGCAGTGGGTGAGCACGCGCTGGTCGCAGAACTTCGCCAGTGCTTTTTCGAGCTGGTCCTGGATGGTTTGACCCGAGGGTTGGCTTTGCCAGCCCAAATAGGGCTGTCCGTTGTAGCTGACCCCCAAGGCCAAACGCATGGGGGTCAGGCGTCCAGCAAAATGCGCAGCATGCGGCGCAACGGCTCGGCAGCGCCCCACAGCAACTGGTCACCGATGGTGAACGCGCCGACATATTCAGGGCCCATGGCCAGCTTGCGCACACGGCCCACGGGAATCGTCATGGTGCCGGTCACGGCCACAGGCGTCAGGTCTTGGATGGTGGCTTCGCGGGTGTTGGGCACCAGTTTGACCCACGCGTTATCGGCCGCGATCAGGGCTTCGATGTCGGCCACAGGCACGTCTTTTTTGAGCTTGAAGGTCAGGGCCTGGCTGTGGCAGCGCATCGCGCCAACGCGCACGCAAAAACCGTCGACCGGAATGGCGGCAGAATTAAACGCCTCGCCGAGCCCCAAGATCTTGTTGGTCTCGGCCATGCCTTTCCACTCTTCTTTGGAGACACCGTTGCCCAGGTCTTTGTCGATCCAAGGGATCAGCGAACCGCCCAGTGGCACGCCAAAGTTGGCAGTTTCAGCAGCTGTCAAGGCACGTTGCTTGGCGACCACCATGCGGTCGATTTCAAGGATGGCGCTCTTGGGGTCGTCCAGCAGGGTTTTGACTTCGGCGTTCAGGGTGCCGTATTGGGTCAGCAGCTCGCGCATGTGTTGCGCACCGCCGCCGGATGCCGCTTGGTAAGTCTGGGTGCTCATCCACTCCACCAGACCGGCTTTGTACAAAGCGCCCACGCCCATCAGCATGCACGAGACGGTGCAGTTGCCGCCCACCCAGTTGTTGCCGCCGTGGGCCAGCGCGTTCTTGATCACGGGCATGTTGACCGGATCGAGAATGATCACGGCGTCTTTTTCCATGCGCAGGGTCGAAGCGGCGTCGATCCAGTGGCCGTTCCAGCCTGCAGCGCGCAGCTTGGGGAAGACTTCAGAGGTGTAGTCGCCCCCTTGGGCGGTGATGATGATCTCGCAACGCTTGAGCTGCTCGATGTCGAAGGCGTCTTGCAGCGTGGTTTCGTTCTTGGCCATCGCGGGGGCTTTGCCCCCCGCGTTCGATGTGGAGAAGAACAAGGGCTCGATCAGGTCAAAGTCTTTTTCCTGAATCATCCGGTCCATCAACACAGAGCCGACCATGCCGCGCCAGCCGACCAAACCTACCAACTTGCTCATTTCAATGCCCTTTCAAAGTTAAACAGTGCCAAACACGGCTGGACCGTTGACTGTTTGCCCCGGCTCGTCTGGCCGGGGAGGGCACACGACGAACCAGAGCACTTAGCCCTTAATGGTCGTCGTTTTGGTGGGGATTGCACGCGCACCTGCAACTGCATTGGCAGCAGCGGCGTTCATGGGGAACATGTGGGCGTGAAACATGGGAAACATTGTACCGGATTGCCTTGTGCCGACCTGACAGGGCCTGGGCGGCTTTGCTTGCGTTTGCGCGTAAACCCTTTGCTCTGAGGGGACGGGGGTTGACTATACTTTTTGAAAGGAAGTACGCATGACTGCACAACAGTTGATCTTGAGCCTGGTGTTGGCCACCATGGTGTTTTCTGTCTCTCTGGAGTTGCGCATCGAGGACTTCAGGCGGGTGGCCCAAACTCCGAAGGCGGTGGTCTGCGGCCTGATTCCGCAGTTCATTTTGCTGCCCGTGGGCACGTGGCTGGCAACGCTGGTGCTGGATTTACCGCCCAACATCGAGGCGGCCATGATTTTGGTGGCGGCCTGCCCGGGTGGGAGCTTGAGCAATGTGGTGACCCACATGGGGCGCGGCAACACGGCGTTGTCGGTCAGCATCTCCGCCGTGGCCAGCGTGATTGCGCTCTTTGCCACGCCCTTCAACTTCAGTTGGATGATCGCGGCCAACCCCGAAACCGCTTCATGGCTTCGCCAGTTGTCGATTGACCCGTCGGGCATCTGGCTGAGTCTGGTGGCGCTGCTCGGTATTCCGCTGGCGCTGGGTTTGCTTTTTTCGCACCGATTGCCCGCGCTCACCGAGCGCATCCGCAAGCCGCTGGGCAACTTTGCCGTGGGCGCGCTGATCTTGTTCATCGTGGCGGGTTTGATCAAGGAGCGGCAATTGCTCACCTTGGGCTTGTTGCCCACCTTGCTGATCGTGGTGTTGCACAACGCCAGCGGCTTGTTTTTGGGCTGGTCTACAGCCATGGCCATGCGTGTGAGCGAGCGCGACCGACGCGCCGTGATGATCGAAGGCGGCATGCAGAACTCGGGCCTGGCGCTGGGCATCATCGCGGTGCAGTTTGGCAGCGACTTAGGGATGGTCACGCTGGCCAGCCTGTGGGGCATTTGGCACATCGTGAGTGGCATGGGCCTGGCTCTGTATTGGAGAAGAAAAGATGCTCGATTGGTTGATTAAAAACGGCACCGTGGTGGACGGCACCGGCGCGCCTGCGCGTGTGGCCGATGTGGGCGTGCGCGGCGGCCGCATTGTGGCGGTAGGCCTTGTGGACGAACCCGCCAAACAAACGCTGGACGCAGAGGGCCTTTGGATTACCCCTGGTTTTGTGGACATCCACACCCACTACGACGGGCAAGTCACTTGGGACGAATGCTTCACGCCCAGCATTTACCACGGCGTGACCACCCTGGTCATGGGCAACTGCGGTGTGGGTTTTGCCCCCAAGCGCCCGGGCCATGAGGACGACCTGGTCAAGCTGATGGAAGGTGTGGAGGACATCCCTGGCGCTGCGCTGCACGAAGGCATCCGCTGGAACTGGGAAAGCTTTCCGCAGTACATGGACGCGCTGGCGGCCACACCGCGCAGCCTGGACTACCTGGTCCAGGTGCCGCACGATCCTTTGCGCATGTACGTGATGGGCGAGCGGGCGCTGGCCCATGAGAAGGCCACCGCGCAAGACATTGCGGCCATGCAAACCCTCTTGCGCGAGGCCCTGCAGGCAGGCGCTGCCGGCTTCAGCACCGGGCGCAGCGACAACCATCGCACGTCCGAGGGCAAGGACACGCCTGCGGCCAACGCGGGCCAAGAAGAGCTGACCGGGCTGGCGCAAGCTTTTGAAGGCCTGAGCCACGGCGTGGTGCAGATCGTGAGCGACTTCAACCTGATGAACGGCCCAGACCCCTTCGACGCCGAGTTCGATTGTGTGGAGGCGCTGGCGCGGGCCAGTGGCAAGCCGGTGTCCATGACCTGGTTGCAACGCGACCCTGGCGGCGAGCAGTACCTGAAGATCCAAGAGCGGGTCGAAGCAGCGGTGGAGGCGGGCCTGCCGCTCTTCATGCAAACAGCGGTTCGCGGCATCGGCGTGCTCAACGGGTTGGACGCGAGTTTTCACCCTTTCATGGGCTTTCCGTCTTACAAAGAAGTGGCGCATTTGCCGCTGGCGCAGCGGGCTGAGGCTTTGCGCGACCCCGCCCGCAAGGCCCGCATCTTGTCTGAAAAGTCCGACCGTCTGGCCGGGGACGGCAGCGCGATCCCGCCGCTGGTGGACATTTTGCTGGCCAAGATCGACCTGATCAGCGGCCGCATGTTCGCGCTGGAGGGCACCCTCAATTACGAGCCCTCGGTGATGCAGAGCTTTCTGGTGCGTGCCAAGCAGGCAGGGGTCACGCCTTTGGCGGTGATTTACGACCACCTGTGCGCAGGCGCTGGTGAGGGCCTGATTTATTTTCCGATCTTCAACTACAACGAAGGCTCGCTTGACGCTGTGCGCCGCATGCTGGACCACCCGCGCGCGCTCAGCAGCCTGAGCGATGCGGGTGCGCACGTGGGCACAGTGTGCGATGCCAGCTTCACCACCTTCATGCTCACCCATTGGGTGCGTGACAGAGGGCGCGAATCAATCGCCCTTGAAACGGCGGTGGAAATGCTCACGAGCCGCAATGTGCGTTATCTGGGCTTGTCAGACCGGGGCGTGATTGCTGAGGGCATGCGTGCTGATCTGAATGCGATCGACCCCCAGCGCCTGAGCGTGGGCCTGCCTCGACTGGTGCGCGACTTGCCCGCGGGTGGTAAGCGCTTTGTACAAAAGGCCGAGGGCTATGTGGCCACTTGGGTGGCAGGCGAGCAGGTGCAACGTGAAGGCGAGATCACCGAAGCCCGGCCCGGGCGGCTGGTGCGCATGGGCCGGGCCTGAGACCGCTTTTAAAAAAAGCCCGGCCACCTCTGCAGGTGCCGGGCTTTGTTTTGAGCGGGGTTGGATCAGCCGAGTGCTTTGACCACCGCGTCGCCCATTTCGCGTGTACCCACCTTGGTGGTGCCTTCGCTGTAAATGTCGCCCGTGCGCAGGCCTTGGGCCAGCACCTTTTGCACAGCGTCTTCGATGCGCTGGGCGGCTTCGGGCTGGTTCAAGCTGAAGCGCAGCATCATGGCCGCGCTCAAGATGGTGGCCAGTGGGTTGGCCACGCCTTTGCCCGCGATGTCGGGGGCGCTGCCGTGGCTCGGCTCGTAGAGGCCTTGGTTTTTCGTATTCAGGCTGGCCGAGGGCAGCATGCCGATGGAGCCTGTCAGCATGGACGCTTCGTCGCTCAGGATGTCGCCGAACATATTGCCGGTGACCACCACGTCAAAACGTTTGGGTTCTTTGACCAGTTGCATGGCGGCGTTGTCCACGTACATGTGGTCCAGCGCCACATCGGGGTACTGCTGGCCGACTTCTGTGACGACGTCTTTCCAGAGTTGGAAGGTTTCGAGTACGTTGGCTTTGTCCACGCTGGTCAGGCGCTTGCTGCGCTTGCGTGCGGCCTGGAAGGCCACATGGGCGATGCGCTCGATCTCGGGCTTGGAGTAACGCATGGTGTCAAAAGCTTCTTCCGAGCCAGGAAAGTGGCCATCGGTCGCGATGCGGCGCCCACGCGGTTGACCGAAGTAAATATCGCCCGTGAGTTCACGGATGATCAAAATGTCCAGACCCGAAATCAGCTCGGGCTTGAGGCTCGATGCACCCACCAGCTGCTCGTAGCAAATGGCAGGGCGAAAGTTGGCGAACAGGCCCATGTTCTTGCGCAGGCCCAAAATCGCTTGCTCGGGGCGCAGGGGGCGGTGGAGCTTGTCGTATTTCCAGTCGCCCACCGCGCCAAACAGCACGGCATCACTGTCCATCGCCAACTTCAGCGTGGCTTCGGGCAAGGGGTGTCCAAACGCGTCGTAGGCGGCGCCGCCGACCAAGGCGGTTTCCATCTCGAATTTCAAGTCGAGCGTGTTCAGGACTTTGACGGCTTCGGCGACGATTTCGGTGCCGATGCCATCACCGGGAAGGACTGCGATTTTCATGGGGATTCCAGAGTTTTGAGGGGCTTAGGCGTTGACCAGGGTGTGCGCCAGCCAGGGCTTGGTGGTCAGGCGCTCGGCTTCAAACGCCTTGATCTTGTCGGCGTGGCGCAAAGTCAGGCCAATGTCGTCCAGACCATTGAGCAAGCAGTATTTGCGGAAAGCTTGTACTTCGAACGGGATTTCTTCGCCTTGGGTGCGCACCACGACTTGGCGTTCCAGATCGATGGTGAGTTGGTAGCCGGGGAAGGCCAAGACTTCGTCGAACAATTGGGCCACAACGGCTTCAGGCAGCACGATGGGCAGCAGGCCGTTTTTGAAGCAGTTGTTGAAGAAGATGTCGGCAAAGCTGGGCGCGATCACGCAGCGAAAGCCATATTGGTCAATCGCCCAGGGCGCGTGTTCGCGGCTGGAGCCGCAGCCGAAGTTCTTGCGGGCCAGCAAGACGCTCGCGCCTTGGTAGCGCGGCTGGTTCAGCACAAAGTCCGGGTTGGGCTTGCGGCTGGCCGGGTCTTGGCCTGGAAAGCCCACGTCGAGGTAGCGCCATTCGTCGAACAAGTTGGGGCCAAAGCCCGTCTTGCGTATCGATTTGAGGAACTGCTTGGGGATGATGGCGTCGGTGTCCACGTTGGCGCGGTCCATCGGGGCCACGATGCCTTTGAGGAGGGTGAATTTCTGCATGTTGTGGTTCCTCGAACGCTTCAGGCGAATTTGCGGATGTCAACAAAGTGGCCGTGCACCGCAGCAGCTGCGGCCATGGCGGGGCTGACCAAGTGGGTGCGGCCACCCGCGCCCTGGCGACCTTCAAAGTTGCGGTTGGACGTTGATGCGCAGCGCTCACCCGGCTCCAGGCGGTCGGCGTTCATCGCCAAGCACATGGAGCAGCCAGGCTCGCGCCATTCAAAGCCAGCGGCCTTGAAGATTTCGTGCAGACCTTCGCGCTCGGCTTGTTCTTTGACCAAGCCCGAGCCGGGCACGACCATGGCCAGCTTGACGTTCTTGGCGACTTTTTGGCCGAGCTTTTTGACGATGGCAGCGGCTTCGCGCATGTCTTCGATGCGGCTGTTGGTGCACGAGCCAATGAAGACCTTGTCGATGGTGATGTCGGCCAGAGCCTTGCCGGGCTGCAGGCCCATGTAGGTCAAGGCACGCTCAATGGCGTCGCGCTTGACGTCGTCTTTTTCCTTGTCGGGGTCGGGCGTGTGGCCATCGATGCCCAGCACCATTTCGGGCGAGGTGCCCCAGGTGACTTGCGGCACGATGGTGCTGGCGTCCAGTTCCACCACAGCGTCAAAATGCGCGCCGGGGTCGGACTGCAGGGTCTTCCAGTAGGCCACGGCATGGTCCCATTCCACCCCTGTAGGCGAGAGCAAACGGCCTTTGACGTAGTCGATGGTTTTCTCGTCCACCGCCACAAGACCAGCGCGTGCGCCGCCTTCGATGGCCATGTTGCAAACCGTCATGCGGCCTTCCATGGAGAGGCTGCGGATGGCCGAGCCTGCAAATTCGATGGTGTAGCCGGTGCCGCCTGCCGTGCCGATCTTGCCGATGATGGCCAGCACGATGTCTTTGCCGGTGAGGCCTTTGGCCAGCGTGCCCTCGACCAAAATCCGCATGTTCTTGGCTTTTTTGGCAAGCAGGGTTTGCGTGGCCATGACGTGCTCCACCTCGGAGGTGCCGATGCCGTGGGCCAGCGCACCAAACGCGCCATGCGTGGAGGTGTGGCTGTCGCCGCAGACCACGGTCATGCCGGGCAGGGTGGCGCCGTTTTCAGGGCCAATGACATGCACGATGCCTTGGCGCTTGGACAGGAAAGGGAAGAAAGCGGCCGAACCGAATTCCGCCATGTTGCTGTCGAGCGTGGTGATCTGTTCTTTGCTGATCGGGTCGGTGATGCCGTCGTAGCCCAGTTCCCACCCGGTGGTGGGCGTGTTGTGGTCGGCGGTGGCCACGATGGAGCTGACGCGCCAGACTTTGCGACCGGCTTGGCGCAGGCCTTCAAAGGCTTGCGGGCTGGTGACTTCGTGTACCAGATGGCGGTCGATGTACAAAACGGAAGTGCCGTCTTCTTCGGTGTGGACGACGTGTTCGTCCCAGATCTTGTCGTAAAGCGTGCGTGCCATGGGGCTTCCTTGCTGAGCAACCGGCTATTTTATGCGGTCGCATGGTTTGATTGTCGCCCTTGCTCGCCTCGGTTTCAGCTTTCTCGGGACTTGTGGCTGGAGCGTCTGCGCCCGCCAGGGCTCACCAGCAGCCGGTTTGGCGATCAGCCGCTGCGTTGCAGATTGGCGCTCAAGGCCGCGCGGATGCTGCCCAAGGCGTCCTTGTAATGGGCCTGGGTTTCGAGCTGCAAGGTGCCGCCTTTGAGGCGGTGTTCCAGCCGGTCAGCCAGTTGCGACAGCAAGAGCCGTTGCACGCTGCGCACATCGGCGGGCATGTTGGCGGCAGGGCGCAGCAGGCTGTCCATGCTGCGGCGCAGGTGTTCACGCTGCAGGTTGCGGCGCAGCAGGTCGGGTTGTTGGCCGCTGGCGACCTCGCTCCAGATGTCCGACTGCAAGCGTGTGTACACCGCGGCCAGCGTCAGGCTGTTTTTGCCCGCCAGATCACGCAGAGGCGACTCGGCCAGGCGTTGCGCCGTAGGGGCCGACATGATGGGGTCGAGCACCGCCTTTTGCAGGCCCAGCACCATGGCTGGCACCGACAGGTCTTGGCGTGGCGACTCGCGGTCCATCGGGTCTTGTGCCAGACGGGCCAGCAAGTCGGGCTTGAAGCGGAAGCTGTTGGTTTGGAAGAAGTCGCGGCTGATCAGGTTCAGGGCTTCTTGTTGACGCGCCGCAGGCACGGGCTCTGCCAGAGGCAGGCCGCCTGCGCGGTCGCGGCGGGTGAGCACACCGCCCACGTACTTGGCCGCCAGTGGCGCGACATTGCTAACGGCACGGAATCCGCTCATGAAGCTGCGCGTCAAGCGTTCATAGCTCTCGCCGTCGGCCAATGTCATGCGCTCTGTGCGACGCCACAGTTCTTTGGACAGCTGCATGCGGTGCTTGTAGTAATCGAGTGGATCATTGCCCAGGTCAAAGCGGTTGATCAGTGGGTCCACGCCGCCCACGGGGCCATAGCCCGCGTCCTCGTCGGTGGCAAACGCCAGTTGGGGCTCGCGTGCACGGCTGGCGATCTGGGCCAGCACTTTGGCTTCGTCAGCAGGCGCGATTTCGCGGTAGCCGTATTCGATGGCCCAGTGGTCGTATTCACCCAAGGTGCTCATGACCATTTGCGATGTGGGCTGGCCTTCAGAGGTGAGGTTGAAGGGAATGTAGTCCATGATGGACGTGGACAGCCCTTTGTTGCCCGCAAATGCAGGGTTGTGCAGTTCCTTGAGGCTGTAAACGGTTGAAGCGCGGAAGTTGTGGCGCAGGCCCAGCACATGGCCTACCTCGTGCATCATCACCGACTTCACATAGGCTTGGGCCAGGGCTTCGGCCTCGGGGCCATCCATGTCCAAGCCGCGCGCTTCGAGCAGGTCCATGCCAAAGTCCAGCTCTTGCTGTGCCTGCTGGCCGTAATCGCAGTGGGTTGCGTCGTGGGTGATCGCGCTGTGCGTGTGGCGCAGGTCCTCGCTCACCAGGCGGCGTGCACCTCGGGCGAACACGTCTGACATGCCCATGTCCGCGTCCAGGATCTCGCCTGTGCGCGGGTCGGCATGGCTGGGACCAATGGCAAAGCCAATGTCAGACCCGGTGAACCAGCGCACCGAGGCGTGGCGCGCGTCCATGTTGTTGAAGCTGTCGGTGTCCGACTGCTGCTGCACCGCGATGGCGTTGTGGTAGCCGATTTTTTCAAACGCTTTGTTCCACTCCAACACGGCTTGCCTGACCGACTCGCGGTATTTGACAGGGATGTTCTTGTCCAGCCAGAACGTGATGGGCTGCTTGGGGGCCGACAGCGCGGCAGTTGGATCCTGCTTTTCCAGGCGCCAGCGCTTGATCCAGTGTTGGCGGGTTTTGGGCTGCCTGTCTTCGGTGTAGTCCGTGCGTGTCATCACGAAATAACCGATGCGCTCGTCGGCCAGGCGTGGCGTCAGAGGCTGTGCGGGCAGTTTGGCCAGGTTGTAATAAAAGCTGGTGAACAGGCTGCGCGCGTCGGGTGTGGTTCTGGGCGGCGGTGGCGAGGGCGTGGGCGAAGGCGTCAGCGGTGCGGCCGCGAGCTTGGACACCGAAAAATGCGCCCGCACCTCGAGACCAGAGTTGTCTGGCGTGTTGTTGATCGAGCTGAACTCGGAATTCTTGGCATCCAGCGCAAACGGCATGCGGAACGCTTCTTCGAGCGCTGTTTGGTAGCCAGGAATGTCGGTGATCAGCAGGCCATTGGCTTCCACCAAAACCGCTTGCGTGTCAGGGTGTTTGAGCGAGACCACGGCCGCGCTGCCCAGCAAACTTTCTGAAAAAGATTCGGACACGAACTGGGCTTGCGGTGTGCCGGGTTTGGCATGGAATCGGGTGTTCAACGCGACCAGCTGGATCTGGTTGCCCACGCGGCGGAACGTGGTCAGGTAAGAACGCCCCATCTGGCTGCCGTACAGGCCGCGCTCGCCCACCGATCGGCTCACGTTCACGGTGAAAAAGAAAGGCTGGTTCAACTGCTCTGGGGTGATGGCCAGCCAGACTTTCTCGTCCTTTTGGTGCAGCGTGAAATGGCCGGGCAACTCTTTGCTGTCTTTGATGACCTCGGCGTAGGCCTTGAGGCCGCTGGCGGGCGCGGCAGCCACGGGTTTGCTGGCTGCGGCCTCAGATGCTGCGCTTGCGGGCGCTTTGGCTGCAGCAGGCTGCGCGCTGGGCGTTGGCGCTGGCGCTGGCGTTTGGGCCAAGGCTGGCAATGCTGTCGCCAGCAAAAGGCCCAGTAGGCCGAGCATCGTCATGTTCTTCATATTGTCTCCGTTTGACAGATTTAGCATTTTGCCTTTTCAGGCCGTGCCCCAAAGGCCCCGCTGTCGCAGCAGTGCCTCCACCTGGGGTGGGCGACCCATGAAGGCTTCGTAAGCCTGCATCGGCGGCAGTGAATTGCCTCGCGTGAAGATGTGGTCCTTGAGCTTGCCCGCCACCGTCGGCTCAAAGATGTCACCGCTTTGCACAAAGGCCTGAAAGCCATCGGCCTCGAGCACTTCGGCCCAAAGGTATACGTAATAAGCCGAGGCGTAACCGTCACCCGCAAACAGGTGCAGAAATTGCGGCAGTCGGTGGCGCATGCCCACACCCGCAGGGATGTCCAACTCGGCCAACAGATCCCGCTCAAACGCCGTAGGGTCGACGCTGGCGGGGTTCTCGTGCTCGTGCAGCGCCAGGTCCACCAGGGCGCTGGCCAGGTATTCCACCGTGGCAAAGCCCTGGTTGAAGGTCTGCGCTTGCAAGATCTTGTCGATGAGCACTTCTGGCATGGGCTCGCCCGTTTCGTGGTGCAGTGCAAATTGCCGCAGCACGGCCGGTTGCATCAACCAGTTTTCCATGATCTGCGAGGGGAACTCCACAAAGTCGCGCAGCACCGAGGTGCCCGCCAAGCGCGGGAAGTGGCATTGGGACAGAAGCCCATGCAAGCCGTGGCCAAACTCATGGAACAGGGTGCGCGCATCGTCCAGGCTCAGCAAGGCCTGACCATTGGACGCGGGGGCCGAGAAGTTGTTGTTATTGATGACGATGGGGCGCGAACTCAGCAGCGTCGACTGGTCACGGAAGGTGCTCATCCAGGCACCCGAGCGTTTGTTCTGTCTGGCAAAGTTGTCGGCCACGAACACGCCCACATGTTGGCCTTGTGCGTCCCGCACTTCATAGGCCTGCAGCGCCTCGGCGTATTTGGGGAACTGGCTCAAGGGGCTGAACTGCAGGCCGAACAATCGCCCGGCCACATGGAACATGGCCTCGGTCAGTTTGTGCAGTTGCAGGTAGGGTTTGATCTGGGTCTCTTCGATGGCATAGCGCTCGGCCCGCACGCGCTCGGCCCAGAAATGCCAGTCCCAAGGCTCGATGGTCTCGGGGGGGGTGTTTGGCTGTTGCTGGCGTGCCAAGGCCAGCATGTCGGCATATTCCTGACGGGCACGGTCCTTTGCGGGCCCCCACACTGTGATGAGCAATTGCCTTGCAGCCGCAGGGCTGCCTGCCATGGTATCGGCCAGGGCCTTGTCTGCGCTGGTGCGGTAGCCCAGCAAGCGGGCCTGTTCGTGGCGCAGGGCCATGATGCGGCGAATCAAGGGGCGGTTGTCGTGTTCGGCCAGACGCTCACCGCGCAGGCACCAGGCGCGCCACAGTGCCTCACGCAAGGGGCGACATTCCGAGAAGGTCATGAAAGGCATCAGCGAGGAGCGTGACAGCGTGACCACATGGGCCTGCGGGTCGCTCAAGCCCCTTGTCAGCGCTGCTTGCCTGGCCGATGCGCGCACAAACTCCGGCAGGCCACGCAGTTCTTCTTCGGTGCTCAGGACTTGGCTGAACGCACCTTCGTCGGCCAGCACGTTCTGAGAAAACCCGGTGTACAGCCCGGCCAGCGCCTGCGAAATCTCGGCCAGCCGCGCTTTTTGGGGCTCGTCCAGCCGAGCCCCGGCCAAAACAAAGTCCAGGTGGTAGCGCTCGAGTACGCGCAGGCTTTCGGAGTCCAGCGCCAGTTCTGCGCGCTGTGCGTGGACAGCGTCGATGCGTTTGAACAGCGGCGTGTTCAGGCGAATGCGGCTCTCGTGCTCGGCCAGCTTGGGCGCCATGACGCGCTCGACCGCTTGCAGCGCCTCGCTGGTGTGCGATGCGCTCAGGTTGTAGAACACCGCACTCGCCTGGCTGAGTGCCTGGCCCGAGCGCTCCAGCGCGATGATGGTGTTGTCAAAAGAGGGTGCTTGTGGGTTCTGAGCGATCGCGTCGACCTGGCTCAAGTGTTCGGTCATGGCCTGGGCAAATGCAGGCTCGAAATCACTGGCCTCAATCACCTCGAAAGGTGGGATGCCAAATGGCGTATTCCAAGTTGCCAATAAAGGGTTGCTGGCTGGGTTCAATCGGGTTCTCCTGAGGGGCTCACATGCCTTTGAATTGTGCACTGTGGTTGCGGCTGACGACCAGCGTTTCGCTGCACCCGCGCAGGCTGAGCACCAAGCGGCCCCGGTCATCGCGCCGTGCCGTCTCGATGGCCCTCACGTTCACCAGCGTCGAGCGGTGGATTTGCCAAAACTCGGCAGGGTCCAGCTCGTCGAGCAACTCTTTGATCGGCTTGCGAATGAAGTGTTCTTGTTCGGCAGTGCGCACCCGGGTGTACTTGTCGTCGCTGCTGAAAAACAGCACTTCCTCGACGGGCACCATCTGGATGCTTTGGCCCATGCTGGCCTGGATCCAGCGCAGTGGTGCGCGGGATTGAGGCGTCATCTGACGCGTCAGCTGCTGCAGTACCTGCGAGAGCAATGGGGCGGGCTCGAGCAGAGGCTTCCCGGTGCCTTGCTGTTGCAGGCGCTGGCAAATCCGGGCCACAGTTTTGGACAGGCGTTCAGGCTCAGCGGGTTTGAGGACATAGTCGACCGCGCCGTGCTCAAAGGCTTCGACAGCATATTGGTCGTAGGCGGTGATGAACACAATTTCTGGTGCAACGCTGTCTTGCTCATCGGCCCAGTCCAAAATGGCGCGGGCGGTCTCGATGCCGTTCATGCCGGGCATTCGGATGTCGAGGAACACCACTTCAGGGCGCCACTGCTTGACCGCCTCCAGCGCTTCCTGCCCGTTGCGGGCTTGCTCCTCGATGCTCAGTTCGGGCCAGACCTGCTGCAGGGCCAGTTTCAGCTGGTCGCGCATCAGGCGCTCGTCATCGGCCAGGATGGCCCGTGCTGGCAAGCGGTTCATGCGGCTTGGCTTTCAGGGGAGTGAGTGCGGTGGCTGGCCGGGGTCTGTGCCACTCGGTAGGGCAGGCGCAAGCGGGCCAGGGCGCCTTGCGGTGTGTTGGGCAGCAGCTCCAGTTGCGCCTGCGATCCATAGTGCAGTTGCAGACGCTCGCGGATGTTTTGCAGGCCTGTGCCGGTCGAATTTGCCGCGCCCGATGCGGCTCCAGATGGGGCTCCAGCTGCGCCGCCGCGCTCGGCGTTCAAGCCCACGCCAGAGTCGCTGACCAAGATCTCCAGCTGACCGTCAAGCACTCCGGCGCTGACCTGCAAGCGACCGCCTTCGGGCTGGGGTTCGATGCCGTGCTTGATCGCGTTCTCTACCAGGGTCTGCAGCATCATGGGGGGAAGCTGCGCGCTCAGCAGGCCTTGCGCCACATCGATGCGGCTGTCCAGACGTTCCTCCATGCGGATTTTCTGGATCTCCAGGTAGGGGCGCACCATGTCCAGTTCTTGGCCCAATGTGCCCAGGGACTGTTGGGGTGACTCTCGCAGATGGGGCATGGCCGCACGCAGCAGGGCGATCAGGTTCTTTTGCATCTGGCTGGCCTTGGCCGGGTCGACTTGGATCAGGTGGTCAATGGACGCCAATGTGTTGAACAGAAAATGGGGCTCCACTTGGGCCTGGATGGTGGCCATGCGGGCCTCGATCAGTTGGCGCTTGAGTTGTTCGGCCTCAGCGTGGGCGCTGGCCTGCACAGCCACTTCTTGTGCTTGCAACTGGCCTTTGTAGGTGATCTTGACCATGATTGACGCCACGATCCACAACAGGGCCAGGTCTTCCAGCACCTTGCCCAAGCGTAAGCCTGTTTTCTCATGCCATTCGGTGCTCTCCTCGGCTTCGCCTTCGTTCGTTTGCTCTTGTGCAACCCTGGCTGGCGTTGTGTTGGCGGGCCCGGACGACTGTGCGGCTGTGCTTGAGGCATCGGCCGCCGCAGAAGCGGCAGGCAAAGCTTCTTGACTGATCTTGCGTTTTTTGATCCGCACCCCGTTTTCGTCAATCGAGATGTCCAAACCCTCGCTGGCCTGTTCGCTGTTCTGGCCATCGCCGTGGACGATCTTGACTTGTGCTGGAGTGATCCGGATTTCCTTCTTGTGCACCACCTGGACTTTTTCAGTGGGGCCCCATTGCCAGCTGAAAGGCGGCAAGTTTTTGAGGATGCTGGCGCCGATCATCAACAGCAGGGCCAGCAGCCAGAAACGCTTCCAGCTGATCGACACCAGCCAGCGGGCATAGGCATGAAAGGCGGCGCGCACTCGCTGCCAGCGGGGGGAGGGTGGGGTGATTGTGTTCATGCGGGAACTCCTTTTCAAGTGCTGGCACTTTAAAAAAAGCCCCTGGCGCCGTCATGCACCATGTGACGAAATGCAGATCGGAAGGGGTGAACGGTCAAAAACACGGTGGTTGCTTTCCTGAGCCCATGCCAAGCTCAGTTTTCCTTTTGCACATCCTGCTCGAAACTGGCCGCTTGCAGGGTGTTTTGGCCTTTCATCCAGTCGCCGTACACCACATTGAAGTCGGCCGTGATCTGGTCCAGCGGCATGTCGTCAAACGTGCCGCGCTGCTGCACGTACTCCATGTGGCGGTTGCCAGCTTGGTCAAAGGGGTGGTAGATGGAGTCGTTTTGCCCGTCAAAGTCGAGCGGCAGCAGGCCGAACTTGTTGCACAGCTCGATGTTGAATGCGGGGGTGGCCTTGACCCAGCGGCCATCCAGCCACAGGTCGGCGTAGCCGTGCCAGATGAAGACATCGGTCTGCATGGTCTGGCGCAAGCGCTCGGTGCTCAGGTGGTTGCGCACATCGGCGTAGCCCAGCCGCGCAGGGATGCCCGCTGCGCGGCACACGGCCGCCAGCAAGGCCGCCTTGGGCACGCACCAGCCGTGGCCGTTGTGCAGCGCCGTGCTGGCGCGCATGCCCTGGGGCGACAGGTCGATCTTGTAGGGGTCGTAGCGGATCAGGTCGCGCACGGCTAGGTTCAGCGCCACCGCACGCTCTCGCGCATCGCTGCCTTGGGCGTGCTTGCGGGCAAAGGCGATCACCTCGGGGTGCTCGCTGTCAATCAAAGGCGTGGCGGCCAGGTGGGCAGGGGTCGGGTGTTCCATGGGCCCACTGTAGCCTCTGTTGTCGTTTCCGTGCCAGCGGCTCTTTGTCACGCTGGCTATAGTGGCTGCATGACCCCTGAACAACGCCTCCAACACCACGACCAAGGTTTGCCCTGGTCCCCCGCTGACCGATCAGGCGCTCCTGTTGACGTGCCCGGCGCTTACCAGCAAGCGCTGGCCGTGCGCCAATTGCGGCTGCAGCGCGGCGAAGCCCCCCGAGGCTACAAGATCGGTTTCACCAACCGCACCATTTGGCCGCTGTACAACGTGTTTGCGCCCATTTGGGGCACGGTGTGGGCGGGTGGCTTGAGCTATTGCGATGGTGAGGCCAGCATCGACCTCACAGCCACCTGCCAGCCGCGCATCGAACCCGAGATCGTGTTTGGCCTGCGTACCACGCCAGCAGCCAACGCCACGGTGGATCAGCTGTTCGACGCCATTGACTGGTTGGCGCCAGGCTTTGAGGTGGTGCAGTCGCATTGCCCGGACTGGAAATTTGTGGCCGCCGAGGCGGTGGGCGACAGCGGCTTGCATGCGCGCTTGCTGGTCGGGCCCCGTGTGCCCCTGCGCAGCTTGGCGGCTGATGCCGCAGCGCTCAACGCCTTGCTGGCCCAGGCGCAGGTGACGCTGTACAAAAACGGCCAAGCCGTGGCCGAAGGCAAGGGCGTGAATGTGCTCGACAGCCCTCTGCTGGCGCTGCACCACTTTTTGAACGAGTTGCGTGCATGCCCGGGGGCCACAGACCTGCAGCCAGGGGACGTGGTCACCACAGGCACCTGGACCGATGCCTTTGCCATCGCGCCGGGCGAGCATTGGTCGGCGCGTTTCTCTGCACCCTTGCCCGCTTTGTCCGTGAAGATGAAGTGAGAAAGGCTCAGCCCTTGGGTTGCCCAGTCACACGCGGGTGCAGCCAAAGTGCGCCTGCGGTCAGATAAAACACCACCATGCCTGCAGCATAGGCCGATCGCTCACCCAGCGACCATTGCGACTGGAACCACAAAAAATGCATGAGCAGGCCTGTGCCCATTGCGGTGCAGGCCGCACCCAGCATCGCCATCCCAAGTGGCGCAGGCGTGGCAAAGCGCTGGAATGCCGAGGGCGCGAACACCACTGGCGGTGTTGTGCCTGGCCTGGCCGATCCTGGCGAGGCCAGCAGTGCACCAAGCTTTTGGCCCCAGCCTGGGCTGCGCGCCAGTTGCCTGAACACGCTGGCGTACTGGTGCAAGTTGGCCCACACCGGGTTCCAGCTGTGCAGGGGTTTGCGGATACCGTAAACAGGTGGCTCGTCATCGCGCTCGTCAGCCATCGTGCCAAACAACCGGTCCCAAACGATCAGCAGCCCACCGTAGTTGCGGTCAATGCAGTAGTCGTTTTGCCCGTGGTGCACGCGGTGGTTGGACGGCGTCACCAGCACCCACTCCAGCCAGCCCAGCCGCCCCACCAGGCGGGTGTGCACCCAAAACTGGTAAACCAAATCCACCAACCCAACGATCACAAACACCTTGACCGGAATGCCCAGCAAGGCCAGTGGCATGTAGAACATCCAGTGGGTCAGGAACCCGGTCGACGATTGGCGCAGCGCCGTGGACAAGTTGTACTCTTCGCTGCTGTGGTGCACCACATGCGCAGCCCACAGGATGTTGACTTCGTGGCTCAGGCGGTGAAACCAGTAGTAGCAAAAATCGTAAAGCACCAACGCTGTAAGCCAGGTCATCGGGTGGCTGGTGTCCCAGGTGAATGCGCCCCAGCGCTCTGTCACTATGGCATAAATGCCCACGCCAATGAGTCCGCCCAGGGTGTTCACGAATTGGCTCACCACCCCGATGTTGAGCGATGTGAGCGTGTCTTGCAGGCTGTAAACACGCAGCCCCCGACGGTGGGCGATGGCCATCTCGAGTGCGATGAGCACCACAAACACAGGGATGGCATAAAAGATCGGACTCATGACCACTCAGTCTTGATGCGCTGCTGATTCATTTGGGTAAATCGCGCGCACCGCTCTCGGGGCGGTACATCTTGAAGAGCTGCTCCGGCCCGATGCTGAAGTAATCGGCCGGACCGCCGCCGCGCAAAATATGCCCCGCACGGGCCGTGTCGTAAATGCCCTCAGGCACCAAGCGCTTGTCGATGTGCACGCCCACCACTTGGCCAAAAATCATCCAGGTCTGGAGCTTTTGGCCTTGCAGGTCTTGCATTTGAAGGATCTGTGTGCAGCGGCACTCGAAACTCACCTGGCTTTGCGCCACGCGCGGCACGCCCACGATGCGCGAAGGCTCGGGTGTCAGGCCCGCAAGTTGAAATTCGTCCACCTCGGGCGGCACCGCCTCGCAGGTCTGGTTCATCACCTCTGCCAAGTCACGCGTGACCAGGTTCCAGACAAACTCACCCGTGGCCTCGATGTTGTTGAGCGAATCCTTGCGACCGATGCTCGAAAAGCCGATCAGAGGCGGCACGTAGTTGAAGGCGCTGAAAAAACTGTAAGGCGCCAGATTGAGCACCCCGTCGGCACTGCGGCTGGACACCCAGCCAATGGGCCGAGGACCGACGATCGAGTTGAACGGGTCGTGCTTGAGGCCGTGGCCCAAGTGGGGTTCGTAAAAGTGCATCATGACGCCACTCTAAATTGAGGACGGCATTGTCCGAGTCATGCGCATGACATGGGCCAAACAGCTCACATGAAGAAAAAGAAGAACACGATCATCTGCATGCGGCGCAATCCATCGGCGCGGCCAATCGGCCGACCAGACCCGTCGTAGAGCCTGTCGCCATCCATCCGTCCTATGGGCGAGCCCGACGCACTGTACAGGCGGTCGCCATCGACGCGGCCGATCGGACTGCCCGAAGCGTTGTAAATCCGGTCACCATCTATCCGACCCATCGGGCGCCCGGAGCCGTCGTAAATGCGCTCGCCGTCCACACGGCCAATGGGCTGGCCTGAAGCGTTGTAATACCTTTCGCCATCCACGCGGCCAATGGGGCTGCCGCTGCTGTCGTACATCCGTTGCGCAAAAGCAGGAGCCATCAGCATGACGAAAAGCAGAACGGTGAAAAGTTGACTCAAGCGTTTCATGGTGGGTGTCCTGTTGCTGGGGGTGGGTGCGATTGTGTCCGTTTTGGATCGAGCTGTGCAGTCACCGATGTCCCGATCGGCGATGGATGATCAGCAGCTGTCCCCACAGACCGTGTCCAAAGGTGTGGATAAGTCCATGAACAACTGCGCCAAGGCCCGTGTTTACTCGCTTGCCCGATGGTGCTTAAAAAACAGGCAAAAACAAGCTCGTGTTTTGAGCCAATGGCGGGCTAGATTGCGGCTATTCTTGTTGTTTTCAGTCGCCCTCTGTCTGCACCCACTGCATGCCTGCATCCTCCATTTCGCCCGGCTTCATTGCCCTGCACAGCCACCGCTCCGAGGTGCTGGCCGACACCCTGACGGGCTGGTTGCGCACGCACCCTTTGCTGCCACTCGAGAGCGAAGTGGTGCTGGTGCAAAGCAACGGCATGGCCGAGTGGATCAAGATCGAACTCGCCCGCCAAGGTGGGGTGTGCGCCGCCACGCGGGTGGAGCTGCCCTCGCGTTTTTTGTGGCGCACCTACCGCCAAGTGCTGGGCACGCAAAACGTGCCGCCCGACTCGCCGCTCGACAAACTGCCCATGACCTGGCGATTGATGGCCTTGCTGACGGGGTGTCTGGCAGACCCGGTGTTCCAACCCGTGGCGGGCTTTTTGCGCGGCGATGAACCCGACCGCCTGCTGCAACTGGCCAGCCGTTTGGCAGACTTGTTTGACCAGTACCAAATTTACCGCCCCGACTGGCTGCAAGACTGGGCCGCCGGGCGCAACGTGCTGCGCAAGGCTGCCGGCCAAGATGAGCTCGGCGAAGACCAACTCTGGCAGGCCGAACTCTGGCGGCGTGTGCTCGACACTTTGGACGACAGCCAGCGACAGGCCACCCGCCCCGCGCTGCATGCGCGGGCGCTGGCGCACCTGCAGTCGGGCCAGCCGCTGGCCAGCCCCGTGGCGCGGCGCGTGTCGGTGTTTGGCATGAGCCACATGCCGGGGCAATTGCTGGAGATGCTGGAGGCGCTGGCCGCGCACAGCCAGGTGCTGCTGGCCGTGCCCAACCCTTGCCAGTACCACTGGGGCGACATCATCGACGGGCGTGAATGGCTACAGGCCGAGCGGCGTCGCCACGCCTACCGGGGCGAGGCATTGGCAGGCTTGCCGCTGGCGCAGATGCATTTGCATGCGCCCACGCTCTTGGCTGCTTGGGGGCGGCAGGGCCGCGACTTCATTCGCCAGCTCGACGCCTTTGACGACCTGCAAGCGGCCAAGCAGGTCACGCAGTGGCCGCGCCTGGACTTTTTTGACGATGTGCCCGGCGAAGACGGCACGCGCTTGCTCGCGCAGCTGCAGCGCCGCATCCGCGACCTGGAGCCGTCGAGCGGCGGCGCCCGAGCCCAGCCTTTGCGCAAGGGCGACGCTTCGGTCACCTTCAGCGTAGCGCACAGCCCGGTGCGCGAACTCGAGGTGCTGCACGACCAGTTGCTGCAGTGGTTCCACACCCCGCCGGGCGATCAGTCTTTGTCACCCCGCGATGTGGTGGTCATGGTGCCCGACATCGAGCTCATGGCCCCGGCGATCCGCGCCGTGTTTGGCCAATACAAGCGCAGCGATGCGCGGTATATCCCGTTTGACATTGCCGACCTGGGCGCGCAGGCCATCAGCCCGCTGATCCACGCGGTCGAATGGTTGCTGGCCCTGCCGCAGCAGCGCAGCCGCATGAGCGAGCTGGTCGAGCTGCTCGAAGTGCCCGCGCTCGCGGCCCGCTTTGGCCTGAAGGACGAACACCTGCCCACGCTCACGCGCTGGATGGCGGGCTCAGGCATCCGCTGGGGCTTGTCGGCCGAGCACCGTGCGGGCTTGGGGCTGGGTGTGTGCGGCGACGACAACTCGGCGCTGTTTGGCGTGCAGCGCATGCTCATGGGTTATGCCTGCGGGGCCGATCCGGTGAGCCCCGATTCTGTTGGTGCCGATGCACCCGGAGCCACGCCTTACCCCGAAGTGGGCGGGCTGGACGCCGATCTGGCCGGATCCTTGGCGCACTTGCTGCAAGCGCTGATCGACTGGTGGCAAACCGCCACGCAAGACACCACGCCCGTGCAATGGGCCGAGCGTGGCCGTGCCATGCTGGCCGCGATGTTCAAGCCCCGTGACGACAACGACCGCAATGCACTGGCAGCGCTCGACCAAGCGCTGACCGACTGGGTGCGCGCCTGCGGCGAAGCCGGTTTTGCCGAGGCCGTGCCGCTGGCTGTGGCCCGATCGGCTTGGCTCGAAGCTTTGAAGTCTCCCCGGCTGGAGCAGCGCTTTCGCGCTGGCGGGGTGACGTTTTGCACGCTGATGCCGATGCGGGCGATCCCGTTCAAGGCGGTGTGCCTGCTGGGCATGAACGATGGCGACTACCCGCGCCGCAGCCCGCGCGCCGACTTTGACCTGATGGGCCTGCCTGGCATGAGCCGCCCCGGTGACCGCTCGCGCCGTGATGACGATCGCCAACTCATGCTCGAAGCCCTGCTGTCGGCACGTCAAGTGCTCTATGTCAGTTGGAGCGGCCGCAGCGTACGTGACAACAGCGAACAACCGCCCTCGGTGCTGGTCTCGCAATTGCGCGACGAGATCGACCTGCTCTGGGGCAAGGACACGGCCAAAGGCCTGACCACCGTGCACCCGCTGCAACCCTTCAGCCGCGCTTACTTTGAGGCGGGCAGTGGTTTGCAGACCTATGCCAAAGAGTGGCGGGCGGCGCAGGACAGCCATCGCGGGGAGGGCACTGGGTCAACCATTGGCGCTGCTGGGGATCGCGGCGAGGGCGTCGCTCCTACTGATGTACTTGTG
>CAIJQQ010000044.1 GCA_903822825.1 uncultured Burkholderiales bacterium
CTTTGCGGGTTTACGGCAATGCCGAAGGTGCTTATTGTTCCAACGTCAACAACCTGGTGGAAAGCAGCCGCTGGGACGATGAAGGCGAACTGGCAGAAACCTACAAGCGCCGCAAAGGTTTTGCCTATGGCCGAACGGGACGGGCGGTGCAACAAACGGCGCTCTTGCAAACCGTTTTGGCCGATGTGCAACTGACCTACCAAAACCTCGATTCCGTAGAGTTGGGCGTCACCACCGTGGACAACTACTTTGACACCTTGGGCGGTATCACCCAAGCCGTGAAGGCGGCCAAAGGCGGCAAAACACCACCCGTCTACATTGGCGATCAAACCAAAGGCAAAGCGGGTGTTCGCTCATTGAAAGAACAAGTGTCCATCGAAATTCGCACACGCATGCTCAACCCGAAGTGGTTCGAAGGCATGCTGGAGCATGGTTACGAAGGCGTGCGCCAAATAGAAGCCCATGTGACCAACACGATGGGTTGGTCTGCTACCACAGGTCAAGTACAACCTTGGGTCTACAAGCAACTGTCAGAAACTTTCATGCTTGACCCCGCCATGCGTGATCGCCTGGCCAAACTGAATCCGACGGCCTCTGCCCGCGTGGCCAACCGTTTGATCGAAGCGTCTGAACGCAACTATTGGCAGCCCGATGCCGAGACTTTGCAGGCACTTCGCCAAGCCAGTGATGAATTGGAAGATCGCCTAGAAGGTGTCTATGAAGGAGCTCCCGCATGAACGTTGAAACCTTACCGTTTCCCACAGTGAAACGCAATCCAAAATTGGATGGAGAGGGCAGCTTGCAAGTTCAGCTGGACCCGGATGTGAAAATTGGCAATGCCAAAGTCTTTGCCATTTATGGCAAGGGTGGTATTGGCAAAAGCACCACATCGTCTAATTTGTCAGCCGCTTTTTCCAAAATGGGCAAAAGGGTGCTGCAAATCGGTTGCGATCCAAAGCACGACAGCACATTCACCTTGACCAAGAAGATGCTCCCCACGGTCATTGACGTGCTGGAAACAGTGGACTTTCATGCCGAGGAGTTGCGCGTCGAAGACTTCGTCTTTGAAGGCTACAACGGTGTGATGTGCGTAGAAGCCGGCGGCCCGCCTGCAGGCACAGGCTGTGGCGGTTATGTGGTGGGTCAGACGGTGAAATTGCTCAAAGAACATCACCTTCTGGAAGACACCGATGTGGTGATTTTTGACGTGTTGGGGGATGTGGTGTGCGGTGGTTTTGCCGCACCTTTGCAACACGCAGATCGCGCGATGATCGTGACCGCCAATGACTTTGACTCCATCTTCGCGATGAACCGCATTGTGCAAGCCATTGGCGCCAAAGCCAAAAATTACAACGTGCGCTTAGGGGGCGTCATTGCCAACCGCAGTGCTGCCACCGACCAGATTGACAAGTACAACGACCGCATTGGTTTGAAGCTGGCCGCGCATTTCCCGGATTTGGATGTGATTCGACGCAGCCGCTTGAAAAAGTCCACGCTTTTTGAGATGGAGCATTCGCCCGAACTCGAGGCGGTGCAAAAAGAATACATGCGACTGGCTGCGAACATGTGGCTGGGCGGAGAGGCTTATTCTGCGGTGCCCATGAAAGACCGAGATATTTTTGATCTGTTGGGTTTTGATTGAGGCATTGAACCATGAGTGACATCACTTACGAACAACGCCGCGGCCAAATCGAAAACTACTTTGATCGCACAGCCGCTGCCGCGTGGGCCAAGTTGACCTCCGATGCGCCGGTGGGCCGCATTCGCGCCACTGTGCGTGCTGGGCGAGATCAAATGCGAACGACCTTGGTCTCTTGGTTAGGTCAAGACCTCAGGGGCAAACGCATTTTGGATGCAGGCTGCGGTACGGGTGCTTTGGCTGTTGAGGCCGCGCGTTTGGGTGCTGAAGTGGTGGCCATTGATTTGTCCCCCACCTTGGTGGACTTGGCACGGGAAAGAATCCCGTCTGATGTGGCGCACTTGGTGGAATTTCACAGCGGTGACATGCTCGACAAAGGCTTGGGGCACTTTGACCATGTGGTAGCGATGGATTCCATCATTCACTATGACACCGAAGATGCCGTTCATGCACTGTCCCAGTTGGCTGAGCGTACCAGCCAGTCCATTGTGTTTACCTTTGCACCCCGCACGCCCCTGTTGGCCTTGATGATCTCTGTGGGTCGTTTGCTACCAAGGGGCGACCGTGCGCCTTGGCTAGAGCCAATGGCTGAGACACGCATTGCTGAGCTGATGAAGACACACGAATCATTGAACAACTGGCGTTGCGCTCGCGCACACAAAGTGTCCAGTGGTTTTTACAAATCCAAAGCCATGGAATGGGTTCGCTCATGAGAGCCAAAACATTTGCCAAATACGCCAAGCAAATGCCTGCAAGTTGGCTGCCGTTCGCGGACGTAGCCAGTCCGGGCTTGCCGATGGCGCGTTTGTTGCGTTTGTCTTTGTTCAAGTTCACCATGGGCATCACGACGGCTTTGATGATCGGCACCCTGAACAGGGTGATGATTGTCGAACTGTTTGTGCCTGCTTGGCTGGTTTCGATGATGTTGGCCCTTCCCTTGTTGGTGGCGCCGTTTCGAGCCGTCACAGGCTACAAGTCGGACATCCACATTTCCGCATTTGGATGGCGTCGGGTGCCCTACATGTGGGGCGGCACCTTGATTCAGTTCTTGGGGCTTGCAGTCATGCCTTTTGCATTGCTGGTCCTGTCGGGCGGGGGGCAGGTTCCTGTGCCTGACTGGGTGGGCCAAGGCGCTGCTGCCATCGCATTCTTGATGGTTGGCGCGGGTTTGCAAACCTCCCAAACCGCAGGACTGGCTTTGGCCACCGACCAGGCCAGCGAAGAGACCCGGCCACGTGTGGTGGCCTTGATGTACACCATGCTCTTGGTGGGTGCTGTGTTTGGCAGTTTGGTGTACAGCTTTTTGTTGGCCAACTTCACACCTGAAATTTTGGTGCAAGTCGTGCAAGGCACGGCCTTGGTGGTGTTGCTGCTCAACGGCGTGGCTCTCTGGAAGCAAGAGCCACGCAACCCCGAGCGTTTAAAAGCCATGAAGACGGAAATTCGTCGACCCTTTAAAGAGGTCTGGTTTGAATTCATTGCCTTGCCCAACGCCAAGCGTTTTTTGTGGGCTACTGCGCTCGGCACCATGGCGTTCAACATGCAAGACATTGTGCTGGAGCCCTATGGTGGTGAAATTTTGCATTTGAGTGTGGGTGCCACCAGTGCGCTGACAGCCATGTTGTCGGGCGGCGGCTTGTTGGGTTTTTATGCCGGAGGCCGCCAATTGGCCAAAGGCACAGACCCCATGCGTTTGGCGGCCTATGGCGCTTTGGCAGGTTTGCCCGCATTTTCAGCCGTGATCTTTTCGGCACCTCTTGATGCGGGCTGGTTATTCAGGTTTGGCGCCTTGGGCATTGGATTTGGTGGTGGCTTGTTTGCAGTAGGCACTTTGTTCACGGCCATGCGCCTGGAAGCGGCTTATGTGGGCATGGCTTTAGGCGCTTGGGGGGCCGTGCAAGCCGCTGCTGCGGGACTGTCCATGTTCTTTGGCGGTGCTTTGCGCGATGTTGTGAACACGCTCGCCACGCAGGGAGCCTTGGGCGAAGGTTTGACGGACCCTTCAGTGGCTTACAGCATGGTGTACCACGTAGAAATGCTTTTGTTGTTTCTGACCCTGATTGCTGTGGGGCCCTTGATCAAACGCAGCACCTCTTTCTCACCTGTTGTCCCCTCAACCCTCGGCATGTCCGAATCACGCATTTAGTTTTTCAAAGGAGAAGTCACTATGCAAACAGTTGGCAACATCACTGGTTATATCGATTTAGCCCAAATACTGCTTTATGTATTTTGGATATTTTTCGCTGGCCTTATTTGGTATTTGGCGATGGAAAACCACCGCGAGGGCTATCCCATGGAGTCCAGCAGCAACGGACGGGTTGTCGTCAAAGGCTTCCCCATCCCGGCCCCCAAAACTTTCTTACTCGAAGGTGGCAAAAGTGTGACTGTGCCAGACCTGGCACGCAAAGAGCCAGCTTACAACGCCGTTGCTTCCAACCCAAGTTCCGGTTCGCCGATTGACCCCAAAGGCGATGCCATGGCCGCTGCAGTGGGCGCTGGCGCTTACACCATGCGCGAGGATGTCCCCGAGCGGACATCTCATGGCGTTCCATTGATTCAACCTTTGCGAATTGCCAGCGATTACACCGTCGCAGCGCAAGATGTTGACCCGCGCGGTTTGCCCGTCATGGCTGGCGATGGCAAACAAGGCGGCACGGTCAAAGACATTTGGATCGACTCCGCTGAAATGATGTTCCGTTATTTGGAAGTCGAAATCGATGGTGGCCGAACTGTTTTGTTGCCCATCACGTTTTCCCTAGTTCGCAGAAACCAAGTTGAAGTGCATGCTGTCTATGCTCGTCATTTTGCCGATGTTCCTGCTTTGAAAAATCCAGACCAAGTCACGAAATTAGAAGAAGAAAAAATCAGTGCTTATTACGGTGGCGGAACTTTGTATGCCGATGCCAAACGCACTGAGCCGCTGATTTAAGGATTCTTGGCCTTGCAATTGAGTGTCAGATAAAAGCCGTTGAGGAATCAAAATGCCCATTGAAAATCTTGGACATGAATACGAGTTTGAGCCCCAGTTCGGATTGCCCGAGAGGTTGCCATCGGATGAGTTCATTGTTTGGCAAGGCTCGCCGGATGTCGGAATGCTTGCCTCGTCGGCCTTTCACATCAAAAAGTTGGCCATTTATTTCTTGGTGCTCATTGTTGCGTGCGCTTGGCCCGCGCTAGAAGAGGGCACCGGTTTCATGGCGGTGCTGCTGTCCATCAAATGGATCACGCCACTGGCGCTCATCGGGCTGGGATCTGTGTGGATGTTGGCTTACATGACCTCACGCACAACGGTTTACACCTTGACAAACAAGCGCGTGGTCATGCGTTTGGGCATTGTGTTCACAGTGTCGTTCAACTTGCCATTGAAGCAAGTGGCAGCGGCGGATGTTCGCCTGTTGCAAGATGGCTTCGGTGACATCACTTTGGCGTTGCAAGGTTCAGACCGCATTGCGTGGATTCATTTGTGGCCCAGTGTCAGGCCCTGGAGAATTTCCAAACCCGAACCAACTCTGCGCGCAATACCCCATGTGCAAGAGGTGTCAGACAGATTGAGAGACGCCTGGACTCAAAACACAGGGCTGGCTGCCAATGCAGCATCTGAAAATGAAAGCAGGCAAGCCCATTCGAATGACTTGCAAGTGAGTTTGACATGAGTTCATCGCATGCATCAGCCTCGGCACCTCAAACGGCCCCTGATCACTTTCCTCAGTGGGTTTTGTATTTCGCAGCTGGAATCCTCGCTTTTTCGCTCATTTCCGTCGGTCTCGTTCGCATCACCGGTAACGGCCCAGATCAAAAGGCCGCAGCACCCACAGTGCAACGCTCATTGGTTTTCCAAGATCAAAAAGGTGGGGGTGTTCGTGTGGAAGATGGTGTGACGGGTGAAACGTTGACGGTCTTGCACGGCGAACAGGGTTTTGTGCGGGGGGCTTTGCGCGCTTTGTCCCGAGAAAGGTATTCACGGGGCATTGGTTCTGAACTCCCCTTTGATGTGATTGCCCGCGTGGATGGGCGTGTCACTTTGTTTGATCCCAGCACAGGACAGCGCGTGGACTTGGAGTCCTTTGGCCCCACCAATGTGGCTGAATTTTCCAGGTTTTTAGCGATGCAGCCTGAATAAGCAGCAACGCAGTGTTTTTTTCATTGAAATCGGAATTCCAACCTATGCAAGCCACCTCCACCATTGACAGCGCCGAGAAGGCATCTAAAAAAGCGGTGGAGAGCACCATGCTCAGCCCGCGCTTTTACACCACTGACTTCGCGGCCATGGACAAGTTGGACGTGTCGCCCATGCGTGCCGAGTGGGACAAAATGATGGCCGAGTACGAAGGTGACAACAACCACGATCACTTTCAGCGCGACGAAGAATTTACCAAGGAAGTGGCTGAACGGTTCTCCCAAGTCAGCCCAGAAATGCGCCAGGAATTTCTGGAATTTTTGATTTCGTCACTCACTTCCGAGTTTTCGGGGTGCATTTTGTACAACGAAATTTTCAGAAATGTTGAAAACCCGGACATCAAGCAGTTGATGCGTTACATGGCCCGAGACGAGTCTCGTCACGCCAGTTTCATCAACCAGTCCTTGAAGGACTTTGGTCTGGGCATTGACTTGGGTGATTTAAAGCGCACCAAGGCATACACCTACTTCAAGCCCAAATATATTTTTTATGCAACTTACTTGTCCGAAAAAATTGGCTACGCCCGTTACATCACCATTTACCGTCAATTGGAAAAAAATCCTGACAAGCGCTTCCATCCGATTTTTCGCTGGTTTGAGCGCTGGTGCAACGACGAGTTCCGCCACGGTGAATCGTTTGCACTGATCATGCGCGCCAATCCGCATTTGTTGCGGGGAGGCAATGTCTTTTGGATCCGGTTCTTCTTATTGGCCGTTTATGCCACCATGTACGTTCGCGATCACACGCGTCCCATGCTGCACCAAGAGATGGGCTTGGAGTCTTCCACTTACGACTACGAAGTGTTCCGGATCACCAACGAAATCACCAGGCAAGTTTTCCCGGTCAGCTTGGACATTGACAGCCCCGTCTTCAGAGATGGTCTGACACATTTGTTCCATGTGCAAACCCAAATGGACGTTGCCAAAGCCAAGGGTGGTTTGGTGGGTAATTTGCAGCGTGCGCGTTGGGCCATTTCCGGTGGCATCACTTTCCTTCGCTTGTACTTTTTGCCGGTTAAACACCATGCCCTGCCAGCGGATGTTCGCATGGTGCCAGCCTGGTGATCTACAGACACTGAAAGCCAAGGATGACTGACACCTTGATCGCGTTGGGATTTGCGATTTTCATCTGGTGGTTCAGCACGGGCATCGTGATCCTTTTGAATCGCATGTCTCGCACAGCAATCACTTTGAGCCTGGTCATCTCTTCTGCCTTAGGCATTGGCGCCTTGGTGGGTTTGTCCCACACAGCGCAGCAAACGGGCGTCACGGGCGCCTATTGCGCTTTCACTTGTGCCTTGCTGGCTTGGGGGTGGAACGAGTTGAGTTTCCTCACGGGCTGGATCACAGGCCCCCAAAAAACCGCCATCTTGAAAAGCACAACCGGCTGGCCGCGCTTTGTGGCCTCCTTCAGTGCGGTGGTTTGGCACGAATTGGCCATTCTCGTGGTGGGCTTGGCCATTGTGGCCATCACTTGGGATGCGCCCAACCAAGTGGGAACAGGGACTTATTTGGTTTTGTGGATCATGCGCACCAGTGCCAAGTTGAACTTGTTTTTTGGTGTTCGCAATTTGAGTGAAGAATTTTTACCTCCACATTTGGCGTATCTGGAAAGTTTCTTCAAGCGCCGCCGCATGAACGCATTTTTCCCCTTTGCTGTCGCCTCAGCATGCGCCTGTTTGTGGTGGTTGGTTGGCATTGCAAATCAGCCCATGACAACACCTGCGCAGGTGGTGGGTGCGGTCTTGGTGGGCTCCATGTTGGCATTGGCCATTCTCGAGCACCTGATGTTGGTGCTGCCACTGGACACGACGGCTTTGTGGCGTTGGGCCATACGCAAGAAACAAACTACAGAAAAACTGACAGCCTTTGATGCCCATGTGTCCTCGGTTTTGCCTGCCCACTTGGATTCACATGATAAATCTCTACAAATCAATTAATTCCGAAGCGGGCTCAGCAGGCGGTGGTGTTCATCAAAACCATCCCACTGGTTCAGCGTCAGATCTGGAAGATCAGGCACCGACGGCCATCGTGATTGGCACCGGTTTTGGTGGTTTGGCTGCCGCCATCCGTTTGAGCGTCAAAGGGTACCGCGTTCAAATGCTGGAAAAACTCGATGCGCCGGGTGGCCGCGCGTATGTGCACAAGCAAGATGGTTTCACCTTTGATGCGGGACCCACCATCATCACCTTACCGCACCTCATTGCCGAGTTGTTCACGCTTTGTGGTCGAGAGATGAAAGACCACGTTGATCTGCGCTTGATGTCTCCGTTCTACCGCATCCGGTTTGACGATGGCACGCACTTTGACTACAGCAACAACGATGCGCTAATGCTTGAGCAAATTGCCAAATTCAGCCCTGAGGATGTGCAAGGTTTCAAGAACCTGATGGTGGCTTCTGAGAAATGTTTTCAGTTGGGTTTTGTGGAACTGGGCATGGTGCCCTTCGAAACCATGGGCGACGTCATCAAGGCCATGCCCAACTTGGTGCGCATGCAAGCTTGGCGCTCCATATACAGTTTGGTGGCACAGCACATCAAGCACCCCAAGTTGCGCATCGTCATGAGCTTTCACCCCTTGCTCATTGGCGGCAATCCTTATTCGGTCACTTGCGTCTATTCCCTCATCCATTCATTGGAGCGCCGTTGGGGCGTGCACTCTGCCATGGGCGGCACAGGTGCGATTGTGAAAGAACTGGTGAAACTGCTCGATGAGCGCCAAGTGCCGATCCGCTACAACGCTCCCGTCACACGCATTCGTGTGGAGGAGGGCAAGGCCAAAGGTGTCGAATTGGCCAACGGCGAATACTTGCCTGCCGACATCGTGGTGAGCAATGGCGATGCCTCTTGGACTTACCGACACCTGATTGAGCCGCAGCATCGCAAACATTGGACGGACAAGCGCATTGCCAAAGGCAAGTATTCATCTGGCTTGTTTGTATGGTATTTCGGCACGAACCGAAAGTACGACGATGTGCCGCACCACATGATGGTCTTGGGCCCTCGCTACAAAGGCTTGCTGCAAGATATTTTCAAAAATCACAAGCTGTCCAAAGATTTCAGTTTGTATTTGTACCGTCCCACCGCCACCGACCCCTCTTTGGCGCCCGAGGGTTGCGACAGTTTTTATGTGCTCTCGGTGGTGCCCAACTTGAGCAGCGAGACCGATTGGCCAGCGATTACCGAGCAGTACCGCTATGCCATCGCCACCGTGCTGCAAGAAAGTGTGTTGCCCGATTTGAAGCAGCATGTGGTGTCGTCCAAAGTCACCACGCCGCAAGATTTTCAAGACCGTTTGTGGTCTTACAAAGGTGCAGGTTTTGGTCTTGAACCCATCTTGGTTCAGAGTGCATGGTTCAGGCCGCACAACAGATGCCAAGATGTGGAAGGTTTATTCATGGTCGGTGCCAGCAGCCAGCCAGGTGCCGGTGTGCCCAGTGTCCTGATGTCCGCAAAAATGCTTGAACAGGTGGTTCCCGATGTCAAATCATTTGTCTGATCCAACTTTGAATTCCCCTTCTGTGTCTTTGCCTTATGACTTGGAGGCCTGCACCGAACTCATGCGTGGAGGCTCAAAATCTTTTTTTGCAGCTTCCAGGCTGTTGCCCGCCCGTTTGCGGCCGCCCGCCATTGCGCTTTACGCGTTTTGCCGTTTGGCAGACGACGCCATTGACGAAGGCGATGACCCGATTTTGGCCATGGCCGATTTGAAGTCGCGCTTGGCGGCCATCTATGCAGGACGTCCTGGGGCCGAAGACGCTGACCGCGCTTTGACTGTGGTGGTTCACCGCCATGGCGTTCCCAGTGGCTTGCTGGAGGCCTTGTTGGATGGTTTTTTGTGGGACTCCCAAGGACGCCGTTACGAGACCTTGGCCGATGTGGAAGCTTATGGCGCCAGAGTCGCGGGCACTGTCGGCGCCATGATGTCCATCATCATGGGTGCGAGCACGGAAACGGCCATTGCCCGCGCAAGCGAGTTGGGTGTGGCCATGCAACTGACCAACATTGCCAGAGACATTGGCGACGATGCCCGCATGGGGCGCTTGTACATCCCCCGCGCATGGTTTCGCGAAATTGGCATGGACGCGGACGCTTGGTTGGCCGATCCTGTTTTTGATTCGCGCATTGCGGGTTTCACGCAGCGCTTGTTGTTGCGCGCAGACGCGCTGTACCGCCGGGGCGAATTTGGTTTGGCTGAATTGCCTTGGGATTGCCGCCCGGCCATTCAAGCTGCGCGTTTGGTTTATGCCGAAATCGGCAAACAGTTAGAGCGTGATGGCCTCAACTCCGTGAACCACCGCACGGTGGTTTCAACAGCGCGTAAACTGGCCTTGATTGCCAAAGCGGCTGCAGTGGCGGTGAAGGCGCCTGCATTGCCCGATGTGCCTTTGAGTCCCGTACCTGCCATCCATTACTTGGTAGACATCGTCAGCCGCGAGCGGCATCCATTGGCCATCCAAAAACCTTGGACGGTGCCTTCTCGCAGTTTCGATGAGCGGGTGGAATGGATGGTGGATTTGTTCGGTCGTTTGGAGCAACGCGAAAGAATCAGCCGTTGATCACTGGTGATGCTGAAAATTGTCGAAGTGGTGGTTTTGATGCTTGCTGGCCTTGGCTTTGTGGTCTGGCAGTTTCGTGATCTGCGTCGTTCACGTGAAATCACGCGCAAGCAGCGCGAAAAAGAGCAAGCCTCATCCATGAGTGTCGTGTCTGTGTCTACGAAACCTGCAGAGAATAGAGACGCCAATGGAGGCTAATCTCAAAGTCGTTCATTTGGTCTGTGCCTGTTTATTTCTAGGCAATGTGGTCGTGAGCGGCGTATGGGCTTTGTTGGCTGAGCGAACGCGCAACCATGCCATCATTCAATTCAGCAATCGCATGGTGTTGATCACCGACGTTCTTTTTACCCTGCTCGGATCCATTGGTGTGGTCTGGACAGGTCATGGCATGGCAGAGAATTTTGGGGGCGCTGAAGGCCACCCATGGATTCAATGGTCCTACTTGTTGCTGAGTTTTTCTGGTGTGATTTGGTTGTTTGTTTTGGTGCCAATTCAACTCAAGCAGCGTGCGTTGCTCCAAAACACCGACACAGTCTGCGAAGACTATTGGCGGCTGTCGCGCATCTGGCAGATTTCGGGGGCAGTCGCCACAGTACTCCCCTTGCCGATTGTGTACTTCATGGTCACCAAGACCTTGTAAGTCAGGCGCCTTGATGAAGTGGGAAAACACCGGCCAATCCAACAGACAGCCGCTCAAGGGCTGGGTTGTGTTGATCACGGGTGCAGCTTCAGGCATTGGCGCTGCAACAGCCCTTGAAGTGTTGAGCAACGGGGGCATCCCTGTTTTGGTGGATTGTGATGAACAGCCGCTGGCCCGCATGGCGCAGCAATGCGGCGAAGACACCATGCATTTTGTGGCAGATGTGACAAACCTTGCCGCCATGCTGGACGTGGTGGCTCAAACCCTGTCTGTCCACCGCCGGATCGATGTGGTGTTTGCCAATGCGGGGGTAGCTGCTTTCGGTCCTGTGGCCTATGTGGACCCACAAGCGTGGCAACGCTGTGTGGAGGTGAATGTTTTCGGTACCTTCAACACGATCCGATCTGCTTTGCCTGCCCTGATGCGTCAGCAAGGATACGTGTTGATCAATGCGTCCGTGTCCTCTTTTGCCCACCCGCCAGCCATGTCGGCTTATGCAGCCAGCAAATCCGCTGTAGAAGCCATGGGCAATGTGCTGCGTCTTGAACTCCAGGCCCATGGGGTTGGCGTCGGCGTGATGTATGCAGGTTGGGTGCGTACACCCCTTGTTGAAGAGGGGGCGCTGCATCCCGGTTTTGTGCGCTTAAGAGCCACCATGCCAGCTTTTTTGAACAAGGAAACGTCTGCGCAAGATACGGCGCGCGCCATTGTTCGCGCCATGTCAAAACGCCAGCGTTCTCTTTTCATACCTGCTTGGCTGCGAATTCTGTTTGCTCTCAGGTCGCTACTTCATTTGCCCTTTGCCGAGCGCGAACTGGTCAAAGCTGCACCCGACATCGAGAAGTCATACCTCGAGGGCTTGGCAACAGAAGGCGCCTTGGCCTCGAGCTTTGGACCCCGAGAGCGCGAAAGGACATTGGCGCGCAATCGAGAACCCCACGATGGCGGTGTCTCGTAATCTCTAACGGATCACGCAGCGAGTCGCCGCAGGTTGTCCATGGCTGAAGCCATGCGTTGCGATTGAACTTGGGGCATGGGCATGTAACTGCCACCCATGATGTGTGCCAAGTTTTGCACCTGGGCATCGGGCTGCAGAGACGTGTCAATCCACAAAGCGCGGTGTCCCGTTTGTCGCCATTGAGCGGCCCATTGGAGCGCATCGGCTTGCGCCTGTGGACGCCCCCCCAAACCTTGCAGGTTCACGTTGGCGCGACCATCGCTCAGCACCACCAAAAGTGGCGTCACGCCTTGACGCTGAAGCTGGGTTGCTTGTTCGCAGGCCATTTTCAAGGCCAATGCCAAAGGCGTTCCGCCGCCACCCGGCAGACCTGTCATGGCGCGCTTTGCGCGCACCAATGACCGTGTCGCGGGCAGGAGCAATTGGGCTTGTGCGCCCTTGAACGCCACAATGCACACGCTGTCTCTTCGGGCGTAAGACTGTTGCAGCAACAGCTCCACCGCCCCCTTGGCCTCGGCCAACCGTTGCAGTGCAGTTGAACCTGAGGCGTCCAGCGCCAAAATGAGACAGCTGGAGCTGTGTTGCTGGTACCGATGGACATGAAAGTCCTCGGGCCGAATGGCGACGCGGCCTTGTGGCGTACCAGACCTCAAGCGTTGTTTAGGCGCTGCGGCGCGCAGGGTGGCCAAGATGTGCAAGCGCGTATTCCCACCAGGCCGCCCAGGTCTTGGGGGCAAGGGTCTACCGCGCTGCGTGCCTGATCGGTACTGACCACTTCTGCCGGAGGTGTTGCCTTGGTTTCGACCCGGTTGGGTCAGCAAGCCTGCCAGAATGTCGGGCGGCAAACTGGCCAGTGCTGCTGCAACCAGCATCTCTTGCAAGTTCTCCGGCGAAGGCGTGCTGGGCGATTCATCTTCCATGTCGGGATCTTTTTCAGATTCATCCGTGGAAGAAGCCCCTTCTGACTCTGTGTGTGCTTTTGGCGGCTCAGGGGCCTTAGGAGGGCTGGCCGTGCTGTTGTCGTCTTTGGACTGTTCAGGCTCTGTTTCGGGATTGGGACTGTTTTCAGGTTCCGTGTCGGAAGCATTTTCAGGGGGGACAGGCAACTGGGTCGCACGGGGTGCCAACACGCGCCGCGCAGCAAATGCCAAATCTTCGTCGGTGAGTCGGTTGCGCAAATTCAAAGCGGCATGGGCACTGGCCACACGCAGTGCCAAGGTCGGTATGCGCAAGGAATCAATGCCCAAACCTTGGGCCGTGATGCAAACAGCCAGCACTTGCTCGTCGGTCCATTCAATCTGGGGAAGTGCCTGTTTCATGTGGGCCAAGGCATCTTCTGCAATTTGGATGCTGACAGATTCTTGGCTCCGCTTTGGGCTGATCATGTCGATGGCAACCCCAGTGATGTCGGAAGGCACCAGATCTTGCAGGTCAAACCACAAGCCCAGCCGCTCTTGAAGGGCTTTGCTGATGGGCGGATCGTCATTCATGGATTCATCCAGAGCGACTACGCTGAACTGCGTGTCAACCGAACTTTCTGAGTGCGTGACGTTGGCCAATGGCGGCAACGACTGGGTGTCCATGGCCTGTGTCAAGGGCGCAACCAGGGCAGCAGGAAAGCGTTCTGCCATGCTGATGCAGACCAAGCCTTGGTCTGCTTGTTGCAGCAAACCCGATTGCATGTGCAAATGGCCTGTTTGAAGGGTGCGCGACAAGTCAATGCCACCCAGCAAGCGCTCCGCATCGATGTTGCCGGGTAATTTAACGGTGTTCAAACCTGTTTGCGATAAGTGCTGCAACCATTGTTCGCGAACGGGTCCAAAAGGTGCACGCAGCCATATGCCACCCAAGCCGTGAGGATCAATTTGCAACAGTTGCAACGATGTCAAGGCATCGTTCCACGTCTCCAGTCCTTTCAGCTCATCGGCCATTCACGCGCCTCAAACAGCCAGAATGTCTTGAAGGCATCTGTTGACGCGTTCACCGGAGTCGGTATCGTCCAGCGGGTTGCGACGCAGGCGGTGGCGCAAGGCCAAGGGTGCGATGGTTTTGAGGTGTTCGGATGTGACCTTCTTTTTGCCTTGCATCGCCGCCAAGGCTCGCGTGGCTCTGAGCAGGGTCAGTTCTGCACGCAAGCCATCTGTGCCAAGCTGTTGGCACAGCCTGGCGCACAGGGTAAGCATGTCATCGTCGACCACCACCGATTCCAGCAATTTGCGGGCTTTGACAATCCGCTTTTGAAGTTTGTCGCTTTCGCCTTGCCATTGTGCCTTGTAGGCCGCGGGGTCTTTGTCAAAAGCGTCACGTCGCTTGATCACGTCCACGCGCAACGCCACATCTTGGGGCGTTTTGACCTGCACAGATAAACCAAATCGATCGAGCAGTTGGGGGCGAAGTTCGCCTTCCTCGGGGTTGCCGCTGCCCACCAACACAAAACGTGCAGGGTGACGGATGCTCAAGCCCTCTCTCTCGACCAAGTTTTCTCCAGAGGCGGCCACGTCAATCAGCAGGTCTACCAAATGGTCATCCAGCAAGTTCACTTCGTCGATGTACAAAAATCCGCGATGCGCTTGGGCCAACAAGCCAGGAGAAAACTCCTTGATCCCTTGTGAGAGGGCCTTCTCCAAATCGAGCGCGCCCACAATGCGGTCTTCGGTGGCGCCCAATGGCAAGTCCACGACGCTCACAGGCCTGCTTTCGGTGACCAACTTGCCAGCGGGCCGTCCCTTCAAGGGCTTTTCAGGCTGACACACGGGGCAGGCTTGAGCGGGTTTGGCGGGATCGCATTTGTAAGGGCATCCCTTGACCACTTGAATGGGGGGGAGCAAATCAGCCAAAGCCCTGACCGCGGTAGATTTGCCAGTGCCTCTGTCACCCAAGACCAGCACCCCTCCCACGGAGGGATCAATAGCGACCACTTGAATGGCCAGCGTCATTTCGTCTTGACCGACGATCGCTGCAAAAGGAAACGTTATCGCCATAAATGATTTCTTTGAACCCATTGGTTTAGCAGGTACTCATCATCCAAAAACACGCATAAACTGTCAAGTGAAATTTACACTTTTGCAACCCCTGAACGAAGCTTTGGCGGTTATTCAGAACGCATCACCTTGCCCTAGGTGTGTTTGAGCTTGAATCGTCGGACACTTGTTGCTGAAAAATGGATTTTTATCACCTCAAAATTTGTTCGACCTTCGGTCCTAGGGTTAACGATAGGTTTCATGGGTTGTCACTTAAATAAATCAATCAAAGTGTCAATTTAACTTGACGTTTGTTGAAATGCCGCTAAATTAAGGCTTGGTTAAACATCGCATCATGTCAAACATGGACGCTTTACTAGAACAGATCCAATCACCTTCTCATTTGAGAAAGTTGTCGCGTGAAAGTTTGAATGCACTGGCCATTGAGCTGCGTGAGCGTTTGATCGAGACGGTTTCGCAAACGGGAGGGCACTTCAGCTCCAATTTGGGCACCGTTGAGCTGACCCTTGCGCTGCACTATGTGTTCAACACCCCGGAAGACCGACTTATTTGGGATGTTGGGCACCAGACCTATTCACACAAAATTTTGACGGGTAGAAACTCCCGCATGGGCACCATTCGTCAGCAGGGGGGCTTGAGCGGCTTTCCAAGGCGAGAAGAGAGTATTTACGACGCATTTGGTACTGCGCATTCGTCGACCAGCATTTCTGCGGCTTTGGGCATGGCCGCTGCTGCGCAGTTGTCTGGCAGTCAACGCAAAGCCGTTGCGATCATTGGGGACGGCGCTTTGACCGCTGGCATGGCTTATGAAGCCTTGAATAATGCGGGGGCGAGCAATTGCGATGTGCTGGTCATCTTGAATGACAACGACATGTCGATCAGCCCACCCGTCGGTGCTTTGAACCAATACTTGGCCGAGTTGATGTCGGGGCGATTTTATGCAGAGGCCAAAAAATTGGGAGGGCAGATGCTGCGCAATGCGCCGCCGCTCTTTGCTTTGGCCAGGCATATTGAAAAACAAACGCAAACCCTGATTCAGTCGAACACCATCTTTGAAAAGCTGGGTTTTACTTATGTGGGACCCATCGATGGCCATGATGTCAATGGATTGGTGGATGCTCTGGAGAAGATATCCAAGGCCAAAGGTCCGCAGTTTTTGCATGTGGTCACCCGCAAAGGCAAGGGTTATGAGCGCGCCGAAATGGACCCAGTGACTTACCACGGTCCGGGAAAATTCAATCCCTCGGTGGGTGTGGTGGGGGCCGCCAGCTCAAAACTCACATTCACCCAGGTGTTTGGTCAATGGCTCTGCGATGTGGCTGCAAAAGATCCGCGATTGGTGGGCATCACGCCAGCCATGCGAGAAGGGTCGGGCATGGTGGAATTCAGCCAGCGTTTTCCCAATCGCTATCACGACGTGGGCATCGCTGAGCAGCACGCTGTGACCTTTGCAGCGGGGTTGGCTTGTGAGGGTTTCAAACCTGTGGTGGCTATTTATTCGACATTTTTACAACGCGCATACGACCAACTGATTCACGACGTGGCATTGCAAAACTTGCCGGTTGTGTTTGCACTCGACCGAGCAGGCTTGGTGGGGGCAGATGGACCGACGCATGCCGGTATGTTTGACATTGCTTTTACCCGCTGCATCCCAAATATGAGCATTGCCTGCCCTGCAGATGAAAACGAGTGTCGCCAGTTGCTGAGCACGGCTTACGCGCAAGACCATGCTGTCACAGTCCGTTACCCCAGGGGTGCGGGCGTCGGGGCCCCGTTGCAAAAAGATTTAACGCCTTTGCCCTTTGGAAAAGCGCAGATTGTTCGCCAGGGTGAAGGCCTTGCCATTTTGTGTTTTGGCCCCTTGCTCCATGAAGCGCTCAAAGCGGCGCAGTTATTGAACGCAACGGTGGTGAACATGCGCTGGGCCAAACCCCTTGATTTGCAAACTTTGAGTGAGATTGTCCAATCGCATGAGCGTTTGGTCACGGTGGAAGACGGGACCCGAATGGGCGGTGCTGGTTCAGCTGTGTTGGAGGCCTTGCAAGACATGGGCATTGCAACACAGGTTGTGGTCATGGGTTTTGAAGATGAATTCACTGAGCATGGCGATCCTGCCCTGTTGATGCAGCAATATGGGCTGACTGCCCCCGGGATTCAAAGACGAATTGCTGAGCGCTGGCCGGTCGAGCAATCTTCGACCATCCTCAGAAGGGTTGTTTGAATGGCTGTCTGGACTTTAGGCCTGAATCACCGAACCGCACCGATTGATGTGCGTGAACGTTTTGCCTTTGCCTCTGAAAGTTTGCAGCAGTCGTTGCAAGGCTTGCGTCAAAAATTTTCAACCCACAAAGAAGTCACGATTCTTTCAACCTGCAACAGAACCGAAATTTACTGCGCAGGCGACGAGAGCCACATCCCTCAAACTTTGGCTTGGCTGGCAGAGACAGGAAAAACCCAGATCGATGTTTTGGCTTCCCACACTTACCGACTGGAAGGCGATGCATCCGCGCGTCATGCTTTCAGAGTGGCCAGTGGCCTTGATTCCATGGTCTTGGGAGAGTCTCAAATATTGGGGCAACTCAAAGATGCGGTGAAGTTGGCCACGGACACCGGCACGTTGGGCACCACACTCAATCAACTCTTTCAACGCTCCTTTGCTGTGGCCAAAGAAGTTCGAACCATGACTGAGATTGGCGCTCACTCCATCAGCATGGCTGCGGCTTGTGTTCGATTGGCCAGTGGTATTTTTGAAAATATCAAAGACACCCGTATTTTGTTTGTTGGTGCTGGCGAGATGATTGAATTGTGCGTGGCGCACTTCGCGGCCAAGTCGCCGAGTTCCATCACGATTGCCAACCGATCTGCTCAAAGGGCGCAGGCCTTGGCATCTTTGCACGGCGCAAGATGCATTGCATTGGCTGATCTGCCTAAAAAGCTGCATGAATTTGATGTCGTGATCAGTTGCACGGCCAGTACCTTGCCCTTGATTGGCTTGGGGGCTGTTCAAAGTGCACTTCGCGCCAGGAAAAATCGTCCCATGTTCATGGTCGATCTCGCTGTACCCCGAGACATTGAGCCAGAAGTGAAGAAGTTGAATGACGTTTATTTGTACACCGTGGACGACCTGAATGACATCATCCAAAGTGGTCAGGCGCATCGGCAGGCCGCCGTCACGGATGCAGAGGTCATCATCGATGAGGGTGTTCACAAGTTCATGTCTTGGCTTGAGCACAGAAGACATGTGCCTTTGATTCGCGAATTGAATGTGCAAGCTGACGCTTGGCGACAAGCTGAATTGCACAAAGCCCGAAAACTGATCGAAAAGGGCGACGATTTGGATGCTGTATTGGAATCGCTGTCCATGGGGCTGATGAAAAAAATGCTGAATGGGCCGTTGCGAGAACTTCACCATGCTGAAGACGCGCATCTCGAAAAGACCCGTGAGGCCATTAGGCACATGTTTTTAAAGGCCTAGAGAGAGAGATCAATGAAGGTGTAAACCCTAGTTGACACTCGGTTGTGTAATGTGAAAATTGGCATATGCAACGTCCTGCTTTAACTACAGTCGCTGAGCTATTGAAGCCCATCACATGGTTTCCTCCCATGTGGGCGTTTTCGTGTGGTGTGGTGTCCTCGGGTAAGTCGTTTGCAGACAATTGGATTTTGATCATCTGGGGCGTTTTGTTGGCCGGTCCCTTGGTTTGTGCCAGCAGCCAAGCCGTGAACGATTGGTTTGATCGACATGTGGATGCCATCAATGAGCCCAATCGACCGATACCTTCGGGACGCATGCCGGGCCATTGGGGGTTTTACATCGCTGTGTTGTGGACCTTGCTGTCCCTGCTTTGGGCTTGGCCCCTGGGACTTTGGTGTTTCGCAGCGACCGGCTTGGGTTTGTTGTTGTCTTGGGCCTACAGCATGCCGCCGATTCGCTTGAAGAACAATGGCTGGTGGGGTAACGCGGCCTGTGGTCTGAGTTACGAAGGCTTGGCCTGGGTCACTGGGGCTGCTGTGATGCTGGGGGGTGAGATGCCCACAGACAAGACCATCGCATTGGCCTTGATCTACAGCCTTGGGGCTCACGGCATCATGACTTTGAATGACTTCAAAGCTGTTCAAGGCGATGCATACATGGGTGTGCGCTCATTGCCCGTGCAACTGGGCGTGACCCGAGCGGCTTGCTGCGCTTGCACATTCATGTTGGTGGCGCAATGGGCTGTGGCCATCTTGCTTTGGGTGTGGGGATCGCCCTTTTCTGCTTTTGCTGTGTTGGTGTTGAGTCTTTGCCAACTGCCTTTGATGATCCGCTTTGTGAGAAGCCCTGTAGACAAAGCCTTGAGCGTCAGTGCTTTTGGTGTTCCCTTGTTTGTGAGCGGCATGATGGTGAGCGCTTGGGCCTTGAGGGCGATGGAGGTAGCGACTTGATGAACGCATTGCCCATGTTCGGCTGGTTGCACATCGCACGCTTGGGGCTGGTCCAAGCTTGTATGGGGGCGATCGTGGTTGTGACCACATCGACGCTCAACCGCATCATGGTGGTGGAGTTGGCACTTCCCGCCATGCTTCCGGGTTTTTTGGTTGGCTTTCATTACCTCGTGCAAATGGTACGCCCCCGCATGGGGTTTGGCGCTGACCAAGGCAAGCGGTGTACGCCTTGGATGATCGGCGGCATGTCGGTTTTGGCCTTGGGGGGATTTTTGGCAAGCCTTGCCACGGGCTGGATGGCGACGGAGCTCAGTCATGGAATCGTTTTGTCGATTTTCGACTTCATGTTGATTGGGTTTGGCGTGAGTGCATGTGGCACCTCGTTGTTGGTCCTCATGTCCAAGCGCGTGGCCGAGACGCGACGCGCGCCAGCGGCCACCGCCGTTTGGATGATGATGATCGTGGGATTCGCTGTGACAGCGATCACAGTGGGCAAGCTGTTAGACCCCTACACACCCGAGCGTTTGCTGGAGATCAGTGGCGGTCTCAGCTTGCTGGTGGTGGTGGTCTCATTTTTGTGTCTATGGAATTTAGAAGGGAATGTCAGATCTGCTGAATCAGCAGCTTGCGCTTTGTCCCCTTCGTTGGAAATGGCGGCAGTGGCCCATCAGGCGCCGCAAGAAAAGAAACAAGACTTCAAAAAAACCTTGCTCATGGTTTGGTCTGAGCCACAGGCCAAGGCGTTCACGGTTTTTGTTTTCCTGTCGATGTTGGCCTACAGCTCTCAAGACCTCATTCTGGAGCCCTTTGCAGGCGCTATGTTTGGCTTGACACCGGGAGAAACCACACAGTTGTCGGGCTTGCACCACAGTGGTGTTCTGTGTGGCATGTTGGCCGTTGCTTTTGCTGGAAGCGGCCGTGTGGCTGGACGTCTGGGATCGATCCAAAGTTGGATGGTCGGTGGTTGCTGGGTCTCTGGTTTGGCCATGCTGGGCTTGTGCATGGCAGCCGCCTATGGGCCACCTTGGCCATTGAAGCCCAATGTCATGCTGCTGGGCATCGCCAATGGCAGTTTTTCGATTGCGGCCATTGCCACCATGATGCGTTTAGCGACTGCGGGTGGTGATCAGCACGCAGGCACCCGCATGGGTTTGTGGGGCGCATCGCAAGCCATTGCGTTTGGCTTGGGTGGCTTGCTTGGCACTGCAGCCAGTGACTTGGCCCACCATGTTTTGGCAGAGCAAGGCCGTGCTTATGCCTTCGTCTTTGGTTTTGAAACTGTCATGTTTGTTTTGGCAGCAGTCTGTGCCATTTGGGTAGGTCGTTGCGACCGCCAAGGTACAGAACTACCCCATGCCCCTTTGGTCGTTGGTCATCGAAAGGAATTGAGCCATGAGTACTGAAACCTATGATGTTGTGGTGATTGGTGGCGGACCTTCTGGGGCGACAGCTGCAGACGATCTCGCTGGCCGCGGTTGGCGTGTTTTGTTGCTGGACCGCCAAGGACGAACCAAGCCCTGCGGCGGCGCCATACCGCCGCGCTTGATCAAAGATTTTGAAATACCAGACCATTTGTTGGTGGCCAAAGCGCGTTGCGCAAGGATGATTTCACCCAAAGACAACAAAGTCGATATACCCATCGAGAATGGTTTTGTCGGGATGGTCAACCGCGACGAATTTGATGAGTGGTTGCGAGAAAGAGCGCGATCGCATGGTGCCCAACGCTTGCGAGGCACGTTCGAAAAACTGACCCGCGATGACGATGGTGTCGCACGCATTCATGTCATCTTGCAATCGACTTCCGTATCTCATGGGCATTCATCCCCACCTGAAATCAAGAGTATTCGAGCACGATTTGTGGTGGGTGCAGATGGTGCCAAGTCTGAGGTGGCTCGCCAAACCGTCAAAGGCGCAGAGCGTACCAAGTATGTGTTCGCGTACCACGAAATTGTGCGAGCACCAACGCAGCAGGCCGATTACGATGCCGATCGGTGCGATGTCTACTACCGCGGGGCTTTGTCACCTGATTTTTACGGTTGGGTATTTCCCCATGGCGACACCATGAGCATTGGCACGGGCAGCGCAGACAAAGGTTTTTCTTTGAGAAGTGCCGTGGCCAGGTTGCGCGAGACTGCCGGCTTGGACAACGCTGAAACTTTGCGGCGCGAGGGCGCACCCATACCCATGAAGCCATTGCCCCATTGGGACAATGGCAAAGATGTCGTCCTGGCGGGTGATGCAGCAGGTGTTGTCGCGCCGGCTTCTGGCGAGGGTATTTATTACGCGATGGCGTGCGGTCGGATGGCGGCCGATGCGGTTGAACAAGCCTTGAAAACTGGCAAAGCCTCATGCCTGAAGCAAGCCCGTAAAACATTCATGCGACAGCACGGAACCGTGTTTTGGGTGCTTGGCATCATGCAGTATTTTTGGTATCAAAGTGACAAGCGGCGTGAAAAATTTGTCACCATTTGCGAAGACAAGGATGTGCAGCAACTCACGTTTGAGTCCTACATGAACAAAGTGCTGGTGAGGAAAAAACCCATGGCGCATGTGCGCATATTTTTCAAAGACATGGCACATCTTTTTGGCATGGTTAAAACATGACCCTGAACCATCGATTTGTCGGATTGGCGATAGCTTTCGGATGCACTTCATTGGTGCTTTCGATTGGTGCTTCTCTGACAGATTTGGGGCCGTGGTACCAAGCATTGAAACAGCCGTCATGGAAACCACCAGATGCTGCCTTTGGCATCATCTGGTCGACGATTTTTACTTTATGTGCCTTCAGCGGTTGGGGTGCGTGGCAAGCTTCCAAAACCAGCACTCAAAAGTTGCGCATCGCATTTTTATTTGCACTCAATGGGCTGCTGAACATTCTTTGGAGTTTCTTGTATTTCAACCAGCAGCGGCCTGATTGGGCCATGATGGAGTTGTATTTCCTGTGGGGATCTGTCCTTGTGCTGATGATGATCGGCTTGTGGCGCTTGTCAAAGCTTTCCAGTGTGATGTTGTTACCGTACCTGGTGTGGGTGACCGCAGCGGGTTTCTTGAATGCGGCCACGATTGAACTCAATGGCCCATTTTCCTAGCCTCGCAGTGACCCACATGGCTGGATAAGTTTTTGGCAGGGCACGCTAATGGCACGCCTGGATGAGCCGAGTTTTAAGCAATGCAGAGTTAAACTGTACCGATGACATCGTCTTCCAAATCGCTTTCTGGATTGCTTCCGTTTATTCGTCCCTACCGTCTGCAGGTCTTACTTGCGGGGTTTTTTTTATTGCTTGCAGCAGCCACAACCCTGGCATTTCCATTGGCCTTGAAGGTGTTGATTGATCAAGGCTTGGTCGCAACGGCGGGCTCAGATGCATTGGCTCAAAAGTTCATTGAGTTGTTTCTGGTTGCTGCTGCACTGGCATTTTTTTCCGCAGGCCGTTTTTATACAGTCACTTGGTTGGGTGAAAAAATCACGACAGATGTGAAGAACAAGGTCTACGCTCACGTGCTAGAGCAAAGCCCCACTTTTTTTGAAACGACCCAATCTGGCGAAGTGTTGTCCCGCTTGAGCAGCGATACGACCTTGGTTCAAACCGTGGTGGGCTCATCTTTGTCGATGGGCTTGCGAAATTTGGTGATGGGTTTGGGTGCTGTGGGCATGTTGGTCTGGTCCAATCCATTGTTGATGTTGCAAGTGATCGGTGTCTTGATTGTGGTTGTCTTCCCCAGCGTGTATCTGGGGCGCAAAGTCAGACGCTTGTCTCGGGCCAGTCAAGACAGGGTGGCCGATTCAAGCGCCATTGCGTCTGAGGTTCTTAACGCCATTTCAGTGGTTCAAAGTTACACGGCAGAAAAACGGGAGGCGGACCGTTTCATGGCATCGACGGCCCAAGCTTTGGGCACTGCTTTGCGCCGCACGCGCGCACGCTCATTCTTGGTGGGCTTCATCATTTTGGCATCCAGCGCTGCATTGTTGTGGGGTTTGTATTTGGGGACCCTTTCAGTGCGTGCAGGCCATACCACTGCAGGGGAGTTGGGACAAACCATCGTTTATGTGATTTTGTTGGCCAGTGCTTTTGCCGTGTTGGGAGAGGTCTATGGCGATGTGCTGCGCGCGGCTGGTGCGACTGAGCGTTTGATGGAGTTGTTGCACACACGTTCCGATGTGCGCTCGCCCACGCATCCGCAGCAAGCACCGTGGCCAGAGAACGGGTCCAGTTTGGTGCTGCGTGGTGTGAACTTCAATTACCCCTCTCGCCCCACGCAGCAGGCTTTGAATGGCTTGACTGGTGAAGTGCGCGCTGGCCAAACCGTGGCGATTGTGGGGCCCAGCGGTGCTGGAAAAACGACCTTGTTTTCTTTGTTGATGCGTTTTTATGCGCCACAACAGGGGGAGGTTTTGTTAGACGGTGTGCCGATTGATCAAATGGATTTGCACGCTTTGCGTCAGCGCATCGGCGTGGTGCCTCAAGAGGCGGTTGTGTTTTCTGGCACGGTGTTGGAAAACATTCGGTATGGCAAACCTGATGCCACACAGGCCGAGGTCATGGCGGCTGCTCAAGCGGCTTTTGCGCAAGAATTTATTGCCGAATTACCGCAGGGCTACGACACCTATTTGGGGGATCGTGGTGTTCGTTTGTCTGGGGGCCAGCGCCAACGCATTGCCATTGCCAGAGCCATTTTGAAGAACCCTCCTCTTTTGTTGCTGGACGAGGCCACCAGCGCGTTGGACGCCAACAGCGAGCGCATGGTGCAAGCGGCTTTAGAAACAGCCATGAAAGGACGTACCACTTTGGTGATTGCCCACCGCTTGGCCACTGTTCAACGTGCAGATTGCATTTGGGTGCTGGACAAAGGGCAATTGGTGGAGCAGGGCACGCACTCGGAGCTCATTGCACGTGCTGGCCTGTACGCCAGCTTGGCCGCTTTGCAGTTTGCTGGATAAAATTTTTATCGACGCTGAGACGAGACCGCACTGTGGAATCGACTGAATACTCCTCGAAATGGACAGCCGGACCTTCACGGCGAGTGCTCTTGCTTGGCGCTACGGGCACGATCGGTTTGGCGACGGCCAAAGCACTGATCCAGCGGGGTCACGATGTGGTCTGTTTTTTGCGCCCCCGTCAAGGCGCAATGCGTGAGGCCTCAGAAAACCTGAAGTTGCCGGCTTTAAAGGGTGCAACGATTCGTTATGGTGACCCCACCGATGCGGCATCTTTAATGCGGGATGGTTTTGCCAACGAGCATTTTGATGTCTTGGTTTCATGCATGGCCTCAAGAACCGGTAGCCCCCGGGATGCTTGGCGTGTGGATCACCAAGCCCATGTTGATGCACTTGAAAAGGCTCAAGCCGCTGGCGTTCAACACTTCGTTTTGCTTTCAGCGATTTGCGTACAAAAACCATTGCTGGCCTTTCAGAACGCCAAGCTCGCTTTTGAAAAGGCTTTGATCGAGTCAGGATTGACCTATTCCATCGTGCGTCCGACAGCCTTCTTCAAGTCTTTGTCTGGCCAATTGGAACGGGTGAAAAAAGGAAAACCCTTCTTGATTTTTGGTGATGGCCAGCTGACCGCTTGCAAGCCCATCAGTGACCAAGATTTAGGCGACTTCATTGCCGGTTGTCTGCATGAACAAAGTCGGCACAACCAAATCTTGCCGATTGGTGGCCCCGGCCCTGCCATTACCCCGCGTCAGCAAGGCGAGTACCTGTTTCAACTGCTGGAAAAAGAACCCCGATTTAAGAGCGTTCCTGTCGGATTTCTAGACGTCATCATTGGCGTTTTAAATGCGATTGGCAAACTTGTTCCAGCGGCTGCAGACAAAGCGGAACTGGCCCGCATTGGACGTTACTACGCGACGGAGTCCATGCTGGTGTGGGATGCCGATTCGAATCGATACGATGCCGAACTTACGCCTTCGCATGGGACACAAACTTTATTTGAGGCGTACGACATGTGGGGGAGCGGCCAAGCTGCGCCAGACCGAGGCGAGCACGCCGTTTTTTAAGTCGGCCCAGTGCATCGGGTCAATCTGCGATGCCCACCAGCTGGTTGCTGAGCTCCCAAAGCCGGATGCCCAGCCGCAACTGTGTTGCCTTGGCAGACAAGGGCTGTGCAAATGCCGAACGACCAGGAACCTGGCGGTTACCCCAACTCCAATGCACCCCAGACGTGGAGAATTCTTTGTCGACCACCACTTGTGCCACGCGATGTCCCGCCAAGGTTTGGGTGACATAGCCCTTGGTGATGTTTTTTTGGAACCAAGGAAAAATGGTTTGAAAAGCCTTGGGTGTGTCGCGAAACAGTGCTGTATCAGCCACGCAACCAGGGTAGACAGTGCCAAAGACAATGCCGGTGCTGTCGTGGTAACGGCGGTGCATTTCTCGGCTCATGATCATGTTGCACAGCTTGCTGTCCTTGTAGGCCTTGCCAGCTTTGAATGCCTTGCCGTCAATCATCGCTATGGGGTCATGAAAGCCGCGTTCGAGTCCTGCAAGATCTCCCAAATCTGCAGGTGCGGGAATCGGCACTTTGCCGCCAAACTCTTCAGAATTGGCCGTGACTGTGCCCAAGGTCACCAGCCGTGACTGAAAATTGGGTTGGGATTCGCGTTCAGAGGTTTGGGTCTTGATGAGCAGGGGCATGAGCAAACGGCTCAGCAAAAAATGGCCCAAGTGGTTGGTTGCAACACTGAGTTCAAAACCTTCGGGTGACCTGGCGGGTGTTTTCAAGCGCGGCTGATAACTGGCTGCGTTGTTGAGCAATGCGTGCAGTGCCAAGCCCTTGGATTCATAGTCTTTCGCAAACTCGCGAACGCTTTGCAAAGAACCCAAGTCCAGTTTCATGATGCTGAACTTTGAGGTATTCAATTGCAGTTCAGCAGCAACACGCGCTGTTTTTTGTACATCTCGGCAGGCCATCACCACATGCCAGCCCTGTTGGATGAGGGCCTCAGTGGCGTAGAGACCTACGCCTGAAGAAGCGCCTGTGACAATGACCTGGGGTTTTGGAGTGGTGTTCATGCAGCCATTCCTGCTTCAATTCGATGAGCGAGATCAATCCAAAAACCCATCAGCTTTGGTCAAACTGTGCGCTGCATTCTTTGGTCTCGGGAGTAACGATGCACCGCCTCGACCAACACAGCGACATTGTCGGGTGGGGTGAACTGGCTGATGCCATGGCCCAGGTTAAAAATGTGCGTGGGGCCAGAGGTCTTGGGGTCTGTATGAGGTGTTCCAAAGGCATCCAGAACTTTGTGCACCTCTTGTTCAATGGCAGAGGCCGGGGCAAACAACACATTCGGGTCTAAATTGCCCTGCAGCGCCTTGCCAGCTTGACCGGCCAAGCCGCCGACTGCTTGACGTGCCTTCGCCAGATTGACGGTCCAATCAATGCCCAAGACCTCGCAGTCCAGGGTGTTCATGTCATCGAGCCACAAACCACCACCTTTGGTGAACACAATGCGGGGAATGGTCTGGCCTTGATGGCTTCGAATCAGTTGGTCGAGCACGCGTTTTGTATAGGCCAAGCTGTAATTTTGAAATGCGCCATCTGCCAGCACGCCGCCCCAGCTGTCAAACACCATCACGGCTTGCGCACCTGCTTGGATCTGTGTGTTCAAGTAAAGCGCGACCGCATCGGCATTTATCTCCAATATGCGGTGCATCAGGTCGGGTCGGCTGTACATCAGACTTTTGACATGGCGGTAGTCGTCTGAGCCCGCGCCCTCGACCATGTAGCAGGCCAATGTCCAAGGGCTGCCAGAAAAGCCAATCAAAGGCACACGACCATTCAAGGCTTGGCGAATCGAGGTGACGGCATCAAAAACATAACGCAGCTTGTTCATGTCGGGCACAGCCAACCCGGCGACAGCGCCTTCATCGCGGACGTTTTTGGCAAATCGCGGCCCTTCGCCTTGTTCAAAGCTCAAACCCAAGCCCATGGCATCGGGCACGGTCAAGATGTCACTGAACAAAATGGCGGCGTCCAGTGGGTAGCGATCGAGGGGCTGCAAGGTCACTTCGGTGGCGAAGTCGACATTGGTGGCCAGTCCCATGAAACTGCCTGCCTTGGCGCGCGTGGCGCAGTATTCAGGCAAGTAGCGTCCGGCTTGCCGCATCAGCCACACGGGCGTGTGTTCCGTGGCTTGACGCATGCAGGCCTGCAAGAAGGTGTTGTTTTGAAGAGGGGCGAACATGCGTTTTGAAAATTAAAGGGTTTGGGCGTTGGGCGATGCGCTGGGTAGCTGGCTTGGAACCGCCCCTTGCGCGATCAATTTGTGAGCGACAGATTCACCCAAGGCGCTGGCCACCGCGAGCGCGTCTGGGGCTGCTAAATCAATGCTTGTTTGGTCATGGGCATGAATCAAGGCTACGCCGGGTTTGAGATGATCTCCCCAAGCTGCATAAATGGTCAATGTGCCCTCTTGAATGGTCGCGTGCGCGGCCAAAGGCATGGAACAACTGCCTCCCATGGCGCGGCTGACGCCACGCTCTGCATAGACCGCAGCGGCAGTGGTGATGTCGTTCAAGCTCGCTAAGGTTTGCACCAAGTCCATGCGGTCTGCACTGATTTCGATGCCAATGGCGCCTTGACCTGCAGCGGGGATCATTTGCTCAAGATCAAAGATGTGTCTGATCTGGTCTTTCAATCCGAGTCTTTTCAAGCCAGCAGATGCAAGGACGATGCCCGCGTATTGGCCCTCTTTCAGTTTCTTTAGCCTGGTATCCAGGTTCCCGCGCAGCGGCTCTATCTGCAAATCAGGGCGCAACGCTTTCAACAAGACGGTTCTTCTCAGGCTCGATGTGCCCACCACCGCGCCTTGGGGCAGGCTGTCCAGGCTGTCAAATTGCGGAGACACCCATGCGTCTCGCGGGTCTTCGCGCGACAAGATGCAGGCGAGATGAAAGCCTTGCGGCAAGTCCATCGGTACATCTTTGAGTGAGTGCACGGCAATGTGTGCTGTTCCGTTGGCAAGCGCAACCTCCAACTCTTTGATGAACAAGCCTTTGCCCCCAATTTGGCTCAGCGGCTGGTCAAGAATTTGGTCACCCAGGGTGGTCATGCCCATCAGCGATACCGAATGCCCGTTGGCTTCCAAGAGCTGTTTGACGTGATTGGCTTGCCACAAAGCAAGGCGGCTTTCGCGCGTGGCAATGGTCAGATGTTCTGTCATGAAAGTGTTGGGCTAATTCTTGGGTTTAATCAATCGGCGAATGTGCTGTTTCTTCGCTTGTCGGATCCATCACGAAGGGCCATGTTGGGCCCGATGGAGCAAGGTGGCTTAAAAGGCGTTCAGGGTTCAACGTTGACTCGCATGCCGTCGAAGTTTTTATTGAATGGCAGACCCCTCAGTCGATTGGAAGATATCAGATTTAATGACACTTTCATGCAGGACAAACACTGATGCGAATGGACTGAATCATATTCAGCAACCCATCATGGCCTGTGTGCGTTCTTGAAACCACTGTGGATGCTTGGTTTTTAGGGTAATTCACAATGGTCAGATAACATCAAAGGACATTTAATGAGTTCATTTTGAAAGTTCATGATTTAAATCATATGTTGTCAGTGATGGATCTCTCTTGTCACCGAGGGGACCGCAGCCTGTATTCGGGCGTTGGTTTTCAGTTGAGAGCGGGAAATTGCTTGCATCTTCAGGGTAGCAACGGCGCAGGTAAAACCAGTTTGCTGCGCCAAGTCAGTGGTTTGTCGCCGGTGTCTGAAGGCGAAGTTTCTTGGTGCGGGAAACCCATAAAAGACAATGAATATTTTTGTGCCGAGCGCATTTACTTGGGACATGATCTGGCCATGAAAGAGGATCTGTCGGCCATGGAAAACTTGAAAATGGATGCCGCGATAGCGGGGCAATCTGTCCATCCAGACAAGGTCTTCAGCGCTTTGAAGCGCTTGGGGCTGAAAGGTCGAGAGCATCTCCCGTTGCGGGTCTTGTCGCAAGGTCAAAAACGCCGGGCCGCATTGGCAAAACTGCTGACCCGTCGTGCAGCTTTATGGATTCTGGATGAACCTGTGGTGGCGCTCGATGTGCCATCACAAACAGCCATCACCCAAATACTCATAGCACATTTGGACGAGGGCGGTATGGTGTTGTTCACAAGCCATCAGCACCTGCCCCTGCCCAGCACCTCTATTGCTTCTTACAGGTTGCTGGGATGAGCCCCTACATGGCGGTGGTTCGCCGAGATGTGTCCCTGGCTTTGCGCCGCAAAAACGAGGTCATGACCTCGGTCTTTTTCTTTGTCGTGGTGGCTTCTTTGTTTCCTTTGGGGATCGGCCCTGAAATGAACACCTTGCGCCTGATCGCCCCCGGGGTCTTGTGGGTAGGGGCCTTGCTGGCCAGCATGCTGTCGCTGGGGCGTTTGTTTGCGGGCGATCACCAGGATGGCACGCTGGAACAAATGGTGTTGTCTTCAGCATCACTGCCAGGTTTGGTGGGCGCCAAAATTTTTGCCCATTGGTTGCTCTCTGGCTTGCCTTTGGTTCTGATCTCGCCGGTGCTGGCGCTGCAATTTGACTTGAATCCCGAAGCCATTGAAGTGCTCATGACCACTTTGCTTTTGGGAACGCCTTTGCTGTCCTTGATTGGTGCGGTGGGGGCTGCTCTGACGTTGGGCGTGCGGGGCGCCGACGTTTTGTTATCGCTCTTGGTGTTGCCTCTTTACGTGCCAGCCCTTGTTTTTGGTGCTGGCGCGGTGCAAGCGCAAACAGCGGGCCTGGGGGCCTGGGCGCATCTGTCTATTTTGGCGGCCATGCTGCTTGTGGCTGTCGTGTTCAGCCCTTGGGCCTGCGCTTCGGCTTTGCGCATTGCGCTTGAATAAGTCTTCGATTGTCATGACTCAGCATTCCAACGTCCTGTTTCGATTCGCCTCACCTCAAGCGTTTTACGGCTTGGCAGGGCGCTTGTGGCCTTGGGTGGCAGCTTTGGCGACCCTGTTGGGTGCATGGGGTTTGTGGATCGGCATGTTTGTTGCACCTGCTGATTTTCAGCAAGGGCAGGCTTACAGGATTATTTTTGTACACGTGCCCGCTTCCTGGATGTCCATGATCATTTATCTGGCGATGGCTTTTTGGGCTCTGCTGGGTTTGACCTTCAACACCCGCTTGTCAGGCATGATGAACCGGGCGCTGGCACCAACGGGTGCGATGTTCGCATTTCTCTCCCTGTGGACAGGTGCTCTTTGGGGCAAACCCATGTGGGGAGCATGGTGGGTGTGGGACGCCAGGTTAACTTCAGAGCTGATTTTGTTCTTCTTGTATTTGGGCTTCATGGGCTTGACCGCATCGATTGATGACCCACGCCGCGCAGACAAAGCAGGTGGCTTGCTGGCCTTGGTGGGCGCCATCAATGTGCCCGTCATTTATTTTTCTGTTCGGTGGTGGAACACCTTGCACCAAGGCGCTTCGGTTACGGTGACACAGGGCGCCAGCATGGCGCAAACCATGCTGTGGGCCATGTTGCTCATGGCGCTGGCCTTCTGGCTGTATGCCATTGCCATCGCTTTGTACCGCATTCGCACCCTCATCCTTGAACGTGAAAAACATGCGCAGTGGGTAGAGACTGAACTGCACCCTGAAGGAGCATCATGATTTGGAACAGCGCCAGTGAATTTTGGGCCATGGGGGGCTATGGCCTCTACGTTTGGGGCAGCTTTGGCGTCACAGCCCTGTTGATGGTGGGTGAAGTCATTCTGGCCGGGCGGCGTCATCGGCACACCCGCGAAAGCTTGCAAACGCAAGCGAGGACAAGAGACGCTGCACAGGACGCGGCACAGGATTGGCAAGCATGAAATCACGACACAAACGCCTCTTGGCGATCATGGTGGGATTGCTGATGTTGGCTGCAGCCACCGCGCTGGTGCTGAATGCCTTTCGCAGCAATTTGGTTTTCTTTTTCACACCCACGCAGGTGGCAGGCGGCGAGGCGCCGCGTGGCACAGCGTTCCGTGTGGGCGGGATGGTCAAAGAGGGCAGCCTATTGCGTGATTCAGAAAAGGGTTATTTCGTTGTGACCGACACCCAAAAAGATGTTGTTGTGAAATACCGCGGCATGTTGCCTGACTTGTTCAAAGAAGGGCGCGGCGTGGTCGCTCAAGGTCAGCTCAATGCACAAGGTGAATTTGTCGCCAGTGAAGTGCTGGCCAAACACGACGAGAACTACATGCCACCCGAAGCCAAACACGCCATGGACCAGGCGGCTGCGCGCAAGGTGGCCGAAACGGTCAAGCCGTGAGCCCTGCCGATTGATTTGAAAGAACGCTGAATGATTCCCGAACTTGGGCACTATGCCTTGATCCTGGCTTTTTGGATCGCGTTGGCGCAGGGGATACTTCCCCTGACGGGCGCTGCGACGGGCCATCAGGCATGGCAGTCCATGGCCAAGCCGCTGACCGGACTGCACTTTGGATTGGTGTTGTTGGCCTTCCTGGCCTTGATGTGGTCCTTTGTGGTCAACGACTTTTCTGTGCTCTACGTCAGTCAGCACTCCAACTCGCTGCTGCCCACGGTTTACCGGATGGCCGCGGTCTGGGGAGGGCATGAAGGTTCCTTGCTTTTGTGGGCTTTCTTGCTCGCCTTGTGGTCTGCTGCGGTGGCTGTTTTTTCGCGCACCTTGCCTCTGGCCATGTCAGCCAGGGTGCTGGGTGTTTTGGGTTTGATATCCACTGGTTTTTTGGCTTTCATACTGACCACCTCCAATCCGTTTGACCGCTTGCTGCCGGCCGCTGCCGACGGGCGAGATTTAAACCCTTTATTGCAAGACGTGGGTTTGATCATCCACCCCCCCATGCTGTACATGGGGTATGTGGGTTTTTCTGTGGCCTTCGCATTTGCCATTGCCGCCTTGTTGTCGGGGCGTTTGGATGCGGCTTGGGCCAGGTGGTCCCGCCCCTGGACCTTGGTGGCATGGGTATTCATGACTTTTGGCATTGGCTTGGGTTCTTGGTGGGCTTACAGCGAGTTGGGTTGGGGGGGGTGGTGGTTCTGGGATCCTGTTGAAAACGCGTCACTCATGCCCTGGCTGTTCGGCACCGCATTGATCCATGCCTTGATGGCGACGGAAAAACGCGGCGGCTTCAAAGCCTGGACGGTGTTGTTGGCCATTGGGGCCTTCTCTCTGTCTTTGCTCGGCACATTCTTGGTTCGTTCTGGTGTCTTGACTTCGGTGCATGCTTTCGCCTCAGATCCCCGCCGGGGCGTGTTTGTTTTGATTTTTCTGGCCGTGGTGGTGGGCAGTTCACTCACGCTGTTTGCCTGGCGCGCGCCCAAGGTCAGCGTGGGAGGTCGGATGGGATTGATTTCGCGCGAGTCGTTTTTGTTGGCCAACAGTGTTTTGCTGGTTGTGGCCACGGGCGCTGTCCTCTTGGGCACCATTTACCCTTTGATCATTGATGCCTTGAACATGGGCAAATTATCAGTCGGAGCCCCGTATTTCAACGCTGTTTTTGTGCCCTTGCTCGCGCCAGTGCTGTTTTTGATGGTGCCCGGTGTTGCAGCCTCTTGGAAAGAAGCCCAGATCAGCCAGTTGGTCAGTCGTATGCGCTGGGTGGCCTTGGGGTCCTTGGTGCTGGCTTGCGGTGTGCCTGCGCTGCTGGACAGGCTTGGCCAAGGGGCGTGGCTGTGGAGCACTTCACTGGGTGTGTTCTTGTCCTCATGGATCATTCTCGGATCGGTCAAGCACGTGCTTGTGCGTTTAGGCCAACCCGGGCGCATTGCCTGGTCGTATTGGGGGATGCATACAGCGCATCTGGGCATGGCGGTGGTGGTGGTGGGCATCACCATGGTCAAAGGCTATGAACTCGAGCGAGATGTGCGCATGGGCATTGGCGAGACGGTCACACTCAGAAATTTCACATTTGAGTTGAAGCGCATGGAAGACGTGGATGGTCCCAATTACAAAGCCTTGCGAGCCACGCTGGAAGTGAAAAAAGACCAACGTACCGTCGCGCAACTGACGCCAGAAAAACGGCGTTATTTTTCATCGGCCATGCCCATGACTGAAGCGGCCATCGACTCAAGTTGGATGCGTGATCTGTACGTCTCCCTGGGAGATCCAGTCGAGCCGCACCCTCAAACTGGCGCACCTCGGTGGAATTTGCATGTCTATGACAAGCCGTTCATTTCATGGCTGTGGGCCGGTGCGTTATTGATGGTGCTGGGTGGCTTGACCGCTGCATTGGACAAACGTTATCGCCGCGGCGCTTCTCGTGCGGTGCAAGTCTGAGTTCAAGCCATGAAAAAGATTTTTTTAATTCCGCTTTTATTGTTTTTTGTCTTGGTCATTTTCCTCGCTTTGGGACTGCAGCGTGACCCCAAAGAAATCCCATCACCGCTGGTAGGCCAAGCGGCCCCTGCCTTTAAGCTGTTTACTTTGGCTGCGGACAACCAAACCTTTGAACCCAAAGACATGCAGGGCAGAGTGTGGATGCTGAACGTGTGGGCCACTTGGTGTGTGGCCTGCAAGGTGGAGCACCCTCTTTTGGTTGAATTTTCCAAACAGCAAAGTTTGCCCATTGTGGGCTTGAGCTACAAAGAGGTTCAGCCTCAAGACGAATCCCCCGAGGCCAAGTTGTCGCCCGAGGCCAAGTTGCTTTTGGCTCGGCAGCGCAGCGAAAAATGGTTGCGCTCGCGGGGCAACCCTTATGTCCTGACGGCCTTTGACTTGGATGGCCGGGTGGGTATTGATTACGGCGTTTATGGTGTACCCGAAACCTATGTGATCGATAAGCAAGGCGTGATTCGGTACAAACTGGTGGGGGCCATTACGCCAGAGATTTTGCTGAAAAAAATCTTGCCACTGGTCACAGAACTGCAGAAAACCTGACTTTCCTATGAAGCGATTTTTAGCTTTTCTTTGTCGCCCATGGGGTGCTGTCGGCTTCATGGGGGCAGTCTTGACTTGCTCCTTGATGGCCATGGAGGCCCAGCCCAATGCCCAAGACCCTGTGGTCGAAGCAAGGATGATCCATATTTCAGAAGAGTTGCGCTGTTTGGTCTGCCAAAACGAATCGCTGGCTTCGTCTCATGCCAAATTGGCCGAAGATTTGCGTGAAGAAGTCCGAAGCTTGATTCGGCAGAACAAATCGGATGATGAAATCAAAGCATTCTTGATCAGCCGTTATGGTGACTTTGTTTTGTACCGTCCTACCGTTAAACCCATGACTTGGGTTTTATGGTTTGGCCCTTTTGTTCTGTTGTTGGCGGCCTTGACCACCTTGGTGATTTATTTGCGCCAACGTCAACGGCAAGCCCCCACAACAGCTTGGTCTGACGAAGAGTTGCAAAAAGCTGAGCAACTTTTGAAGGACGGAGGGTCCACGTGAATTCCAATTTTCTGTTTATCTTGATTGTCCTGGCCTTGACCGCTGTGGTGGTGTTGGTGGTGGTGTGGAGTTTGCTGCGCAACCGGACGACGCCGGACCCAAACCACGAACAGGCCAATGCCAAGATCTACCGTTTGCAGTTGCTTGATTTGGAGAAAGAACATGCCCAAGGCGTGATTCCATCTGCATCGTTTGAACAGTCTCGCGCTGAGTTGCTGGGGCGGATGCTGGACGATACGACTCAAACCGAAACGCATTCAGGCCATCGACCACCTCGAGCCTTGGCCAGTGCGGTTCTTCTGGCCGTTTTATTGCCTGTAGCCGCCATGTCCACCTATGTGTGGTTGGGTCAACCGCAAGGCCTTGACCGCCAAGTGGTGGCCAATGAGGCATCTGACAACTTTGCCAACCTGGAAGGCATGGCGGCCAGCTTGGCACAAAAACTGGAAGCCAATTCCAGCGATCCCAAGCAGTGGGTCATGCTGGCGCGCACCTACCGTGCTTTGAATCAGTTTGAAAAAGCACTTCCCGCTTACCAAAAAGCATTGGCGTTGGAACTGGACGACAACATCGCCTTGGAGCGTGCCGAAGTTCTTGCGCTGCTCCGCGATGGGGATTTCACTGGCGAACCCTGGGCTGTGATTCGCCAGGTGCTGGCCAAGAATGCGCGCCATTTCAACGGCCTGATATTGGCCGGGAGCGCTTCTTACGCACAAGAGGATTACAAGCAAGCCATTCAATACTGGCAAAAGGCGCGCAGCCAGTTGGATGACAAAGCCGAAGCGGTGAAGGGCTTGGATGACGCCATAAACCAAGCGCGAGACAAAGTAGGGGGGCCGGCCTTGGCGACACAAGGAGTGTCTTCATCGCCTTCGAATGCGCAGACCGCTGGCGCCGTGCTGAGTGGTCGGGTGACGGTCGATCCGGGTGTCAAAGCGCAGATTGCGCCCACAGACGTGGTGTTTGTGTATGCCACCCCGACCGATGGCCAAAAGATGCCTTTGGCTATTGTTCGAAAAACGGCCGATACCTTGCCTTTTGACTTTGTGCTTGACGACAGCTCGGCCATGAATTCTGGCCGTCCACTTTCCTCACAAAACAGGGTGACGCTGAAGGTGCGCATTTCCAAATCCGGCGAAGCGATGACACGTACAGGCGATTGGGTGGGTGTACTCGAGAATGTGCCTGTAGGCTCGCGCAATTTGAAGTTGGTGGTCAACCAACAGGCTCCCTGAACGGGCGTGTAGAACCTGAACGACGAAGAGGGCGCAAGCCTCTCGGCTGTTGATTCTTCATGTAGAGAATTCAAATCTCCTTCAAGGAGAAGCGCGAATTCCTGTGCTAGAATTCTTGCATTGCGCGGCTGTAGCTCAGCTGGATAGAGTACTTGGCTACGAACCAAGGGGTCGTGGGTTCGATTCCTGCCAGCCGCACCATTATGGACGGGTCAATCTGAAAAGATTGACCCGTTTTCATTGGGCGAGTCCCCTTGATGGACACACCCATGCGGCGGCGTCAAAACCTCCAACCCAAAGCCACGCGTGTTTGGTTGTATGGCGTGAAGTTGACCTTGTTGTCTGCCGTTAAACGCAAAAACACATCCTTGAAATCCACCCCGACTGCCAAAGAACTGCCGCGTACCAACTGCTCCTGTTCGGAGGCCCGTCCACGTTTGTTGGCGTAGTCCAAGGTCAAACGCAACTGTCCCTGAAGCGGAACGCGCAGCACAGCATGGCTGATTTGCTGCTCCGTGTGCAATCGATCGTCTTTGACCATGAACAGGCTGTAGGTGCTTTTTCCTTGCAGTTTTCCGCCCAGACCCAGGGTGATGGCGTCGTTGGGGTCGAAATTCAGGTTGTAGTAATCCTTGAGGTTGGTGCGGCCCCAGCCGACCAAGGCATGGAGCGATTCACCACCCAGTTGAGCCGTGACTGCGCCACCCGCAAAACCGCGTGTGGCCACTTGCAGTGAGGAGGTCAGTTGCCCCCAGCCATAGGACCAGTTTTGCTCCCAGCCTGCCCTTGATTGTTCAAATTCCGAGGCCCGGCGGTAGTGCGCTACCCACCAGGTGGTGTCTTCTCGCGAGCCGCGCAAGTTGATGTCTTGTGCCGCAGTCAAGCCTTGGGTGTCGTAATTTGAAGCTGTGAGTTTGTAGTGCCAAGGCTCCGCGCCGTCAGCTGGATCTTTGGCAGTAGCGGGGGGCGCCGTTTGGGCTTGCACGCAGGCGCTCATCCACAGCACGGAAGCGATCCATGTGGAGTGGCTGATAGAGCGGACGCTAGACTTCATGGCATTCCCCTTGCGTGGAGTGGATCATAAAAGCTTTTCATCGCGGCCCGCTTCTTGCGGCATCATCGCGGCATGAGCAAAGCTTTCACCAAAGAAACAGATGCAGATGACGACGATGAAATCGCTCTGCCCGCCTTGCCTTCGGGCACGCGCAACTACATGACACCTGCTGGATATGCCCGTTTGCGCGCTGAGTTGTTTGACCTGATTGACAACGAACGCCCCAAGATGGTGGAGGTGGTGCATTGGGCGGCCAGCAACGGGGACCGCTCGGAAAATGGGGATTACCTCTATGGCAAAAAGCGCTTGCGTGAGATCGATCGCCGCATCCGTTTCTTGACCAAACGCCTGGAGATTGCCGAAGTCACCGACCCGTCTTTGCACCACGGCAACGACCAGGTGTTCTTTGGTGCCACAGTCACTTACGTTGAGGCTGACGGCTCGAAGCGCACCATCACCATCATGGGCATCGACGAAGCGGACAGCCTTCAAGGACAGGTGAGCTGGGTCTCTCCGATTGCCCGCACTTTGTTGAAATCGCGCGTGGGTGATGAGCTCAAACTGGTCACCCCCACAGGTGTCCTGGCCATCGAGGTGCTGGATGTTCACTACCCCTCGCCGGGCTGAACCGTTCAGCTGCGCAGGGTTTGGCGCTCGGCCTTGATGACGGAAGGCGTGCGTTTGAGTTGGCGCAATACACCATCGAGGTGGTGCTGATCGCGCACCGCGATAGAGAAGCGCAGCTCTGCCGTGTCTTGGGCTGTTTCCTGACCCATGTCGACGTGCACGATGTCGGCCTCTGCCGCTGCCATGGCTCCGGCGACGCGTGCCAAGACCCCTTTGCCGTTGACCACGCTGACCTCGATGGTGGTCTCGAAGCCGCGTACGGGCTCGTCTGACCACTCGACGCCGATGAAGCGCTCGCTGTCTTTTTGTTTCAGCTTGCGTGCATTGGCGCACTGGCTGCGGTGCACCGCCAAGCCTTCACCATGGCCGAGGTAGCCCACGATCTCGTCTCCCGGTATGGGGTGGCAGCACAGCGCGTAGGTAACCGAGGCGTTTTCACTGCCGTCGAGCGTGATGGCTCCTTGCGAAATCGACTCGTGTGCAGTGAACCGCTCGCGGGTCATCAGCAGTGCGTCGGGTTTTTGGCCTTGCTCGCCCAGCAGCACCACCAACCGTTTGGCCACAATACCGGAGATGCGCTTGCCAAGGCCCAAGTCCATCAACAGGTCTTGCTGGTTGCGGTTGCCGGTGAAGCGAAGCAGTTTGTCCCACAGGGGCTGCATGGCGGCTCCGTTGTCAGGCAGCTTGTCGATGCCCTCCGCACGCAGCGCCTGATTGAGCAACTTTTCGCCCAACTGGGTGGACTCGGTTTGCGCCATGGTTTTGAGATGGTGCCGAATTTTGGAGCGGGCGCGCCCGGTGCGCACAAAGCCAAGCCATGCGGGATTGGGGGCCGACACAGGCGCTGTGATCACTTCCACCACATCCCCATTCTTCAACTCTGTGCGCAGAGGAACCTGATCGCCATTGATCTTGGCTGCCATGGCGCGATCTCCCACGCGGCTGTGGATCGCATAAGCAAAGTCCACCACCGTAGCGCCGCGAGGCAGAGCCATGATCTGGCTCTTGGGGGTGAAGACGTAAACGGCGTCCGGGAAGAGATCGACCTTGACGTGGTCCCAAAATTCGGCAGCATCGCGGGTTTCGCTTTGGATATCGAGCAGTGACTGCAGCCACTGGGTGCCCAGGCGTTCGGATTGGCTTTTGACGGTGCTGTGCGTCTTGTAAAGCCAATTGGCGGCCACACCAGACTCGGCCACCAAGTGCATGGCCTCGGTCCGCATTTGGAACTCGACGTTCACCCCCGACGGCCCCACCAGTGTGGTGTGCAAGGATTGGTAGCCATTGACCTTGCCGATGGCGATGTGGTCTTTGAATTTACCTGGGACGGGTTTGTAGAGCTGGTGCAAGAGGCCCAGCGCCGTGTAGCAGTCGATCACCTCAGGAACGATGACCCGAAAGCCATATATGTCTGTGACTTGAGCAAAGCTCAGGTGCTTATCAGCCATCTTGCGGTAAATGGAATGCAGTGTTTTTTCGCGGCCGCTGATGCGCACTTGCATGCCCGCATTGGCAAACAAGGCTTCGAGTTCGGCTTGCACTTTTTTGATCAAGTCGCGTCGGCGGTTGCGGGCGCGGGCCACCGCCTTGGTCAGCACTGCGTATCGCCAAGGCAACAAGTGCCGAAATGACAGGTCTTGCAATTCACGGTAAATCTGATTCAAGCCCAGTCGGTGAGCGATCGGGGCGTAAATCTCGAGCGTTTCAGCCGAAATACGCTCCCACTTGTTGCGCGGCATGTCGCCCATGGTGCGCATGTTGTGGGTACGGTCCGCCAGTTTGATCAGGATCACACGCACATCGCGGGCCATGGCCAACAGCATTTTCCGGAATGACTCGGCCTGGTTTTCTTCGCGGGTGTTGAACTCCAGTTTGTCCAGTTTGGTCAGGCCGTCCACCAACTCTGCCACCGGAGCGCCGAACTTCTCAATCAGCGCGATCTTGGTGACGCCGCAGTCTTCCATGCAGTCGTGCATGAGCGCGGCGCACAGCGCCTGCGCGTCCAGGTGCCATTCGGTGCAAAGCGCTGCCACCGCAATGGGGTGGGTGATGTAGGGCTCGCCATTTTTGCGCATCTGGCCCAAGTGGGCTTCATCGGCGAAGCGGTAGGCTTTGCGCACCAGATCGATCTCGTCTGCGCTCATGTACCCCAGCCGATCTGTCAATGCGGCAAAGCTCGCTGCTGCCGCATTGGCTGCAGCTGGCCCCAGCCCTTGTTGAGGCTTGCTTGCGGAATGGGAAATTTTGGGGGAGGCGGCGCTCATGCCATCAATGTACCGCAAGCAGCAGGTTTGGCAGGGCCCAGACGTGACAAAGCCCCATGAATGGGGCTTGGATGAGACCCGGCTTGATCCAGGTCATCGGGGGGCGGTGATCAGACCACGCGTTTGAGCATTTCGACGCCGACTTTACCGGCCGCGATTTCGCGCAGGGCGGTCACGCCAGGCTTGTTCTTGCTTTCGATGCGTGGGGTGTGACCTTGGCTGAGCATGCGGGCACGGTAGGTGGCAGCCAACACCAATTGGAAACGGTTAGGGATTTGCTGCAGGCAGTCTTCAACGGTGATGCGGGCCATGGTGTGTTCCTAGGAATGTCAGTCGATTTTGAGGGCTCTGAAAGTGTCAGCCCGTGCGCGGCGCTGAGCGGTGTATTTGAGCCGCTGGGCATGAACCACAGCTTTGAGGTCAAACAAGGCCCGTTCAAAGACTTCATTGATTATAACGAAGTCGAATTCTTTGGCCTGGGCCAGCTCCTCGGCTGCGTTGCGCAGCCGCAGCTCAATGATCTCGGGGGCATCTTCACCGCGGCGCTCCAGCCGCGAACGCAGTTCTTCCCAGCTGGGGGGGAGGATGAACATCAGCACCGCGTTGGCGTACAAGCGTTTGATCTGGATCGCACCTTGGTAGTCGATCTCCAGCACCACATCTGACCCTTGCGCAATGCGGTCTTCGATCATCTTTTTGGAGGTGCCATAACGCTGGCCGTGCACGTTGGCCCACTCCACAAAGGCGTCGCCCAGCACCATGCTGTCGAACTCCTGAGGCGAAACGAAGAAGTATTCGCGGCCATGCTTTTCTTGGCCACGGGGTGAGCGAGTGGTATGCGACACAGAGGGGTGCACACCCGAGTCCAGCTCCATCAGTGCTTTGACAAGGCTGGATTTGCCAGCCCCACTGGGGGCGGCCACAACGAACAGGTTGCCTGGGTAGTCCATGGTTTTTCAGTGTTTATTCGATGTTCTGGACCTGCTCGCGCATTTGCTCGATCAACACTTTCATGTCCACCGAGATGCGGGTCATCTCCAACACGGCCGATTTGGAGCCCAAAGTGTTGGCCTCGCGGTGCAGCTCCTGGATCAGGAAGTCCAGGCGTTTGCCGATGTCGTCGCCCTTGTCCAGCAGTCGGCTGATTTCGTCCAGGTGGGCGCGCAGGCGGGTCAGCTCTTCGGCCACATCGATGCGGATGGCAAACGACGTGGCTTCGGTCAGGGCGCGGTCTTGCGCGGCCTCGGGCAGGTGGCTGCCGTCGGCCAAGGCCATGGCGTCTTTCCAGCGCTCCAAAAAACGCTGGCGTTGCTGCTCTACCAATTGAGGCACCAGCGGCACGGCCTGTTCGGCCAGCGTGCGAAGCTGGACGATGTGGCCCTGCAGCATCTCCGTCAGTCGCGCACCCTCGCGGGCTCGGGCGTCGCGCAGCGCATCAATGGCTTCGATGGCCAATGCTTTCCATGCCGCATCGTTCACCGGCTGGGTGTTGGCACCACCCTGGCTCAGGCGCAGCACATCGGCCACGCTCAGGTCGCGGGCCTTGGGCAGCCAGTCCTGGATCTTGTCTTGCAGGGCGGACAGGCGTTGCAGTGCCTGAGGCGTCGGAGAAGGGAGGGCCGCACCTTCACCCGCTTCTAGGCTGGCGCGCACTTCAACCTTGCCCCGACGCAAGTGTTTGGTGACCAGTTCGCGCAAGGCAGGTTCGAGCTGGCGCAGCTCTTCTGGCAAGCGAAAACCCAAGTCTAAAAAACGGCTGTTGACCGAGCGGATTTCCAGGCCCAAACGGGTGTGCTGGTGGGGGCTTGTGGCGTGCTCGCCCTCGGCCTGTTGCAGAGATTTCTGCACGCTGGCGTACCCGGTCATACTGTAAACTGGCATCGATTTGGTTCCTTCGGGTCGGCCGTGAATTCAAGGCTTGGACCCCATGCGCCGCGCTGAATGGGCGGCATGAAACAACACATTATCGCAAACTCGCCAGGCCTCGCCGGGCGGGCGCTGAACCCCACACCCTGAGCAACCTCACATGACCTCATCCTCCTATGTCCGATCCGGCCGCGCTGTCGATGCCCTGCGCAATGTGCGCATCACCCGTGGCTACACCATCCACGCCGAAGGCTCGGTGCTGATCGAGTTCGGACAGACGCGCGTGTTGTGCACCGCTTCGGTCGAAGAAAAAGTGCCTGGCCACAAAAAAGGCAGCGGAGAGGGCTGGGTCACCGCCGAGTACGGGATGCTGCCACGCGCCACCCACACCCGTGGCGACCGGGAAGCCGCGCGTGGCAAACAAAGCGGCCGCACGCAAGAGATTCAGCGACTGATTGGACGCTCGATGCGCGCCGTGTTCGATTTGAAAAAGCTCGGCGAGCGCACCATCCACCTCGACTGCGACGTCTTGCAGGCCGATGGGGGAACCCGCACCGCCAGCATCACCGGGGCGTTTGTTGCTGCGCAAGACGCTGTGAACTGGTTGATCAAAACAGGCAAGCTGCAAGCCTCGCCCATCATTGACCATGTGGCTGCCATTTCGGTGGGCCTCAAAAATGGCACCGCGTTTCTGGATCTGGACTACCCTGAAGACTCGGCCTGCGACACCGACATGAACGTGGTCATGACCGGTGCCGGCAAATTTGTCGAAGTGCAGGGCACGGCCGAGGGCGTGGCTTTCACCCGAGCCGAAATGAACAGCATGCTGCAACTGGCCGAGCAAGGCATTGGGCAGCTGGTGCAGCTGCAAAAACAAGCCTTGGCGCAGTGACCCCATGGCGCTTGGCATGAAGATCGTTCTGGCGTCCAACAACGCAGGCAAGTTGGTCGAATTGCAGGCCATGCTGGCCCCCTTGCAAGTTGAGCTGGTGCGCCAGGCAGACCTGAACATCCCCGAGGCCGAAGAGCCTTTCCGAACCTTTGTTGAGAACGCGCTGACCAAGGCGCGCCACGCCGCACGCTTGTCGGGCCTGCCCGCGCTGGCCGATGACGCGGGCCTGTGCGTGGATGCTTTTGGCGGCCAGCCGGGCGTGGACACGGCGTACTACGCCACCCGTTTTGGTTATGAGAAAGGCGATGACAACAACGTGACCGTGCTGCTCGAGCAAATGCAGGGCATCACCAACCGCCGCGCCGCCATGGTCAGCACCCTGGTGGCTGTGCGCAACGCGGACGACCCGGAGCCGCTGATCGCGGTGGGCCGTGTGGTGGGCGAGATCGCCACCGAGCGGCGGGGCAGCAACGGTTTTGGTTTTGACCCCATCATGTTCATTCCCGAATTCGGCAAGACCTTTGCCGAGTTGCCGATCGAGGTCAAAAACGCCAACAGCCACCGTGGCCGCGCCACGCAACTCATGCTGGCGCTGATGCGCGACCGCTGGATGGGAGACTGAGCCCGTGGGCCACCCACTCGACCCGGTGCACGCCATGCGCCCTGGCTTGTTGCAGTTGACAGCGCTCCCGCCCTTGTCGCTGTATGTGCACCTGCCTTGGTGCCTCAAAAAGTGCCCCTACTGCGACTTCAACTCCCACGAATTTCGCTCGGGAGATGATGCCGCGTCCATGCAAGATGCCTACATCGACGCCTTGTTCGCCGATCTGGAAGCCAGTTTGCCCCTGATTTGGGGCCGCACCGTGCAGACCATTTTTTTGGGTGGCGGCACGCCCAGCTTGTTTTCACCAGAAGCCATCGACCGGCTCATCAGCGGCCTGCGTGCGCGTCTGCGACTGTCGGGCACCTGCGAGATCACGCTCGAAGCCAACCCGGGCACTTTTGAAAAAGACCGCTTCAAGGCCTTCAGGCAAGCAGGCATCACCCGCTTGTCGGTGGGGGTGCAAAGTTTCAACGACGAGCACCTCCAAGCGCTGGGCCGCGTGCACGACCGCAAGCAGGCACTGGCTGCATTGACCGAGGCAGCCCAGGTCTTTGACACCTTCAACCTGGACCTGATGTACGCCTTGCCTGGGCAAACGCTGGCGCAATTGAGCGAGGACGTGAACACGGCGCTGAGCTTTGCGCCGCCTCACCTGTCGATCTACCACCTGACCATCGAGCCCAACACGCTGTTTGCCAAGCACCCGCCCGCGCTGCCTGAAGAAGATGACGCCTACGCGATGATGGACCTTCTCACCGAGCGCACGGCCCAAGCGGGGCTGGGCCGCTACGAGGTTTCAGCCTATGCCAAGCCGGGCCACGCCTGCGCGCACAACCTGAACTACTGGCAGTTTGGCGACTATTTGGGCATCGGTGCGGGCGCACACAGCAAATTGAGTTTTGCCCACCGCGTTGTGCGGCAGGTGCGTTACCGCGAGCCCCAGCTGTACATGGCTCAGGCCGCCAAGGGCGAGCCTGTGACCCAGCACAACGAGATTGCGCGGCAAGACCTGCCGTTTGAATTCATGCTCAACGCCTTCCGACTCAAAGAAGGGTTTGTCCTGACGGACTTCATGGAGCGCACAGGCTTGGCCGTGACCAGCCTGCAAAAAGGCCTGCAAGAGGCCGAGCGCCTGGGATTGATCGAGCGTGATTTATCGCGCGTCTGGCCCACAGCCAAGGGCTTTGACTTCCTCAGCGACCTGCAGGCTTTGTTTTTGACTGAAACTTCGAACTGAATGGGGCGGCCCAGGCAAACAGTGTGGGCAGCATCAATTTCAGGACGTACAGGACCACGAGCGCACCAACCGCATCGCCGACAAACATGGGCCACAAGTCGCCCCAGGCAGAAGCGCCCGGTTTTTTGAATGCCCACCAGACAAAATGGTGCGCAAATGCGTTGAGCCAGGCGCAGGCCAACACAAATTTCAGCAAGTGGGTGGCGCTGAATTTTCGCAACTGCGTGCTCAAGAGTTGCTTCTTTTCCATCACCCACTTGACACACCAAGGGCTGAAACCAGACACCAGCGCGGTCGCCAACAGCATCCATAAGGACTCTTCGCTGAATTGCGATCTGTCCAACCAGCAATTGCCCAGCAAGATGCCCGCGGCCCCCGGCAGGCCCATGCCCAAAACCAGCAAGACCCGAAAGCCTGCAGGCAAGAACACCCAACTCACTCCCGGAATGCGCTCAAAGTTTGAAAAAACAATGCCGTTCAGGTGAAAAAATTCGACGTAAAGCAAAGCACTGACGGCGACCATGGTCGCCACTTCCAAGACTTGCCGAACGTGTCGGTTCATGCGTCAGCTTGAAGCTGCACTTGCTTGATCGAGCGACCCAGCTGGCTGAAATGCTCGAGGGTGCGGGCCGTCGGCACAAGGAACTTGGCGCGGCGATCGCCTTCTTGGTTGAAGGTGGTCAGCATTTCTTTTTCACGCAAACGCGTGATGCGTTTGTGCAAGGTGGCAGGCGAGCCCAGTTGCTCCAGGCTGATGGCCTCGCGAACCGTCATGGCTTGGCCTTCGTGCCAACGCAGCACCACGGCCTCCAGCAAAGCCGTTTCATTGGCGTCCATACCCGAACCATCGGGCAGTTCTTGCACAGCGCGCGCCAATTGCAAAAACCGAAGGTAAGCACTGGCCAGTGGGGAACTCTTGGAATCATTCATGATGCTAATTTTATAGATATTGGCGATTGATTTTTTAATTTTTGTGATCCACAACACCAATTGAGTGTTCAATTGTTAAGCTGGTGCCTCAAGGAGAAATACATGACACACCGATTGGCCATCATTGGGCTGGGCATCATGGGCCGAAGGATGCTGGAAAACGCTTTGCAACACCCCGCTTTTGAGGTTTGTGGTGTTTGGGACCCTTCGCCTGAGTCGTTGGCAAAAACGCGTATGGCCTTCTCTGCAGCTCCTTTGTCGCCGACTGCGCGGGCGGCCATGGCCGGGGCCGACGTGGTGTACCTGGCTTGCCCACCCGGCCCCCGAAAGGCCTATGCCTTGCAGGCCGCAGCAGCCGGGCAGGGCGTTTTCATGGAAAAGCCTTTGGGCACGGACAACGCGCAAAGCCGCGATCTGCTCGCGCACCTCAGCCAAGCCCGCTTACCAGGCGTGGTCAACTTCACCCAGGCTGCGTCACGCGGCTTTGAAGAACTGCATCGCGCCATCGACGCGGGCGAGACGGGCGAGCTGCTGGGCATCGACATCGTCGTCAACTACCCCGCATGGCCCCGAGCCTGGCAAAAAGACGCCGACTGGCTGCGCTTGCGCCACGAAGGGGGCTACACACGCGAGGTGATTTCGCATTTCTTGTTTTTGGCGGGGCGCTTTTTGGGGCCGCTGACCCTGGAGCACGCATCGCCCCGTTACCCGCAAGACCCGACGCTTTGCGAGCTGGACATGTTGGCGCGACTGAGCACAGCAGACGGCCGGCCTGTGACCGTCATGGCCACCACCGGAGGCCAGCAGCCCGACCGTCAGGAAGTCACCGTGCGCGGCAGCCGCATAAACCACCAGTTCCGCGAATTCTCACAACTGTGGCGCTCTGACGGTGGCCCATGGCAAGAAGCCCTGGACTGGACCACCGAAGACCCCCGCACCAGCGCCTTGCAGCGTCAGCTGAGCGAGGTGGACTTGTGGCTGAAGGGTCAACCGCACAAACTCGCCACGGCAGAAGAAGCCTTGGCTGTTCAGGAGTTGGTGGAGGCGCTGTTGGTGGGCAAGCCCTGAGTTTGCGCCAATGAAAAACGCGCCCTGAAGGCGCGTTTTTTGTGTGTGGCGGAAGATGTGTCTGCTGATTTGGGGGAATGCCAGTTACAGGGTCAAGACCAGACAAGCCCGCTTGGCCGGCGTGGTCAACTTCACCCAAGCTGCGTCACGTGGCTTTGAGGAACTGCATCGTGCCATCCACGCGGGCGAGACGGGTTCGTTGGCGTCCATGCTGTAGCCATCGGGCAACTCCTGCACGGCACGCGCCAATTGTAAAAAGCGAAGGTACGCTCTGGCCAGCGGGGAGCGATTGGGATCTGTAATGCGGGCAAATTTATAGAAATTGGAGCTGAAATCGGAAGAGGGACTTGATCATTGCGAGGCCATGGTTAAAATTGTTAAAAACAATAAAATCTTGATTTCAAACCATGTTCTAAAAAGAAATTCGACTTTTTTATTCGGGTAAGACATGTTGCAAAATAAATTCTTTGTGCTGGTTGTAACTGCAATTTTTGCAAATGCTGTTTACCCAGCGGGCATGCCACTGCAAGAAATTAACAGAATTGCAACTGCAGCGTCTGAGCATTTCAATAACTCCTCCCGAGCTGCTAACTCAGGGGACCGCTACAACGCATGTCGAGAAGCGCGCGAAGCGTTGAGGCTATTTCACCAAATTGATCCGAAAGACTTTCCCCCTCAACTCTTGGCCCCGTATCAGGACTCATTAAGGGCGGTCAAAAACGTGGTGGAATCCATGAAAGGCGTTTGCTGAAGTCCTTTGGACAATAAAAACGCGCCCTTAAGGCGCGTTTTTTGTATCTGGCGGAAGCGGTGAGATTCGAACTCACGGACCTTTTCAAGTCGCCGGTTTTCAAGACCGGTGCAATCGACCACTCTGCCACGCTTCCTTGGGTCTGGATTGTAACGATTAAAAAGCGGTTCAAGCTTGAGCCAGCATCCCGCGTTTTTCAATAAACGCCACCACTTCGGCCAAGCCGTCCAACGTTTTGAGGTTGGTCATCACCCAGGGGCGAGTATCGCCGTTGGGGCGCATGCGGTTGGTGTCGTCGCGCATCACTTGCAAGTCGGCGCCCACATGCGGCGCCAAGTCGGTTTTGTTGATGACAAACAAATCGCTCTTGGTGATGCCTGGCCCGCCCTTGCGGGGGATCTTTTCACCAGCGGCCACGTCGATCACATAGATCGTGAGGTCAGACAGTTCGGGGCTGAAGGTGGCGGCCAGGTTGTCGCCACCGCTCTCAATGAACACCACATCGGCGTTCGGAAACTTCTCGAGCATGCGGTCGATGGCTTCGAGGTTGATCGACGCGTCTTCGCGGATGGCCGTGTGCGGGCAGCCGCCCGTTTCCACGCCCATGATGCGGTCCGCAGGCAGGGCGCCGCTCACCGTGAGCAGGCGTTGGTCCTCCTTGGTGTAGATGTCGTTGGTGATGGCGATCAGGTCCCAGCGCTCGCGCATGTTTTTGCAGAGCATCTCGAGCAGTGTGGTTTTGCCGGAGCCCACAGGCCCGCCAATGCCCACGCGCAGGGGCGGCAGTTTTTTGGTGCGGTTCGGGATGTGGTGCAGTGCAGAGCTCATGATCGGAAAATCCGGGAGTATTGGGTTTCGTGGCGGGACGACAGGATGGCCAGCATGGGGCTGAAGGCCTGGCGGTCTTCGTCGCTCATTTGCATGGCGGTTTGCACCGCCTGCGGGATTTCGCGGGCCAGCCGGGCCAGCATGCGCTGCCCAGCGCTTTGGCCCAGCGGCACGGCCTTGAGCGCGGCCTGAGTCATGTTCTCGGCCCAGCCAAAGGCAACCGATTGCAGTGCTTGGTCCAGCGGGGCTTGCGCCAGAGACAAAGCCAGTGCCATGGCCAGCGGGTAGGTGGGCGGCAATTGGGCGCAGCAGGCCAGCTGCGCGTCGCTGGCTTGTTGCAGGTTGCGCAGCCAATCGAGCAGGGATCGGCCCATCTGCTCGGCTTGGAGGCGCATTTCGGCGGATTCGCGGGTGGTCATGACCCAGTCGTTGAGCGCTTGCAGGCGTGCGGTGTCGCCGCGCTGCCAAGCAGGTATGGCTTGCGCTAACACGGCCATGTCGCCGCGCGACTGTGTCAGGTGCAGTTGGTCCACCACCCAGTCGGTGGCGCTGGCTTCGTGGTGCACTAGGCCTTGCTCGATGGCCGCTTCCAGTCCTTCGGAATATGAGAAGCCGCCGATGGGCAGCGCAGGTGATGCGAGCCAGATCAGTTGCAGCAAACCCGAAGGCGCGGTGTCAGTGCTCATGTTTGCAGTCGGGGCCGTGCACATGGGGCGCGGCAGGGGCAGAGCGGATCGGTATGGCGATGCGCTTGGCTGCGACTGGGGCGTGATCGTGTTGGCCATGCCCATGCTCACTGTGTCCACCGTGCGCATGCCCACCGTGGTCGCCGTAAGCGCCGCTTTCCGGCTCAAAAGGCTCAGACACGGCCACCACCGTCATGTGCATGGCACGCAGCATGTCGGCCAGCACATGGTCAGGTTCGATCTTCAGGTGGTCGGGCTGCAGTTCGATGGGCACATGGCGGTTGCCCAGGTGGTAGGCGGCGCGGGTCAGGTCAAAGGGCGAGCCGTGCTCGGTGCAGGCGGTGATGCGCAGCACGTCTTGCGGCGCAGCCTCGACGCGCACCAGCGAGCCGTCTTCGGCCACCAGCACATCGCCGCCGCGTACCACAGTGCCTCGGGGCAAAAAGATGCCCAGGGCACGGCCCGCGCTGTCGGTCGAGTCAAAACGGCTTTTCTGGCGAACGTCCCAGTCGAGGGTGATGGTGCTGGCGCGTTGGACCAGCACACGGGCCAGGCCACGGCCTTGCGGCATGAGTTTGGAGCAGTGGAGCATCAGAACAAAAAGTAGCGTTGGGTCATCGGCAGGCTGACCGCGGGCTCGCAGGTCAGCAGCATGCCGTCGGCGCGCACCACATAGGTCTGGGCATCGACTTCCATGCGGGGGGCGTAGTCATTGTGGACCATGTCTTTTTTGCCCACGCTGCGGATGTTCTTCACCGCACTCAGCGTTTTGGCCAGGCCATAACGCTCGCCCACGCCCGCGCGCAGCCCGGCCTGCGACACAAAGGTCAGCGAACCCTTGGCCAGTGCGCCGCCAAAGCTGCCAAACATCGGGCGGTAATGCACCGGCTGCGGTGTCGGGATGGACGCGTTCGGGTCGCCCATCGCGGCCAACGCGATGAAACCGCCCTTCATGACGATGGCGGGTTTGATGCCAAAAAAGGCGGGCTTCCAGATCACCAGATCGGCCCACTTGCCCACCTCGACGCTGCCCACTTCGTGGCTGATGCCGTGCGCGATCGACGGGTTGATGGTGTATTTGGCGATGTAGCGTTTGATGCGGGCGTTGTCGTGGCGTTCGGTGTCGCCGGGCAGCTTCCCGCGCTGCATTTTCATTTTGTGTGCGGTCTGCCAGGTGCGGATGATGACCTCGCCCACCCGGCCCATGGCCTGGCTGTCGCTGCTCATCATGCTGATGGCGCCCAGGTCGTGCAGGATGTCTTCGGCCGCAATCGTTTCCTTGCGGATGCGGCTTTCGGCAAAGGCCAAATCCTCGGCAATGGCCGGGTCCAGGTGGTGGCAGACCATGAGCATGTCCACATGCTCATCGAGCGTGTTGACGGTGTAAGGCCGCGTCGGGTTGGTGGAAGACGGCAGCACATTGGCTTCGCCCACCACCTTCAAAATGTCAGGTGCGTGCCCACCGCCTGCGCCCTCGGTGTGGAAGGTGTGGATGGTGCGGCCCTTGAAGGCGGCCACGGTGTCTTCCACAAAGCCCGACTCGTTGAGCGTGTCGGTGTGGATCGCCACTTGCGTGTCGGTTTCTTCGGCCACGTTCAGGCAGTTGTCGATGGCCGCAGGCGTGGTGCCCCAGTCTTCGTGGAGCTTGAGGCCAATGGCGCCCGCGCTGATTTGCTCATGAAGCGCTGCAGGTAAGCTGGCATTGCCCTTGCCCAGAAAACCCAAGTTCATGGGGAAGGCATCGGCCGCTTGCATCATGCGTTCGATGTTCCAAGGGCCGGGCGTGCAGGTGGTGGCAAAGGTGCCCGTGGCAGGACCCGTGCCGCCCCCCAGCATGGTGGTCACGCCGCTGGCCAGCGCTTCGTCGATCTGTTGGGGGGCGATGAAGTGGATGTGAGAGTCCACGCCCCCCGCAGTGACGATCAAGCCCTCGCAACTGATGATCTCCGTGCCGGGGCCAATGACGATGTCCACACCCGGTTGCGTGTCGGGGTTGCCCGCTTTGCCAATGGCAGCGATGCGGCTGCCCACCAAGCCGATGTCGGCTTTGACGATGCCCCAGTGGTCGATGATGAGCGCGTTGGTCAGCACGCAGTCCACGGCGCCGCCACCGGAGGGGCCCGTCCCAGTCCCATTGCGGGTGCGTTGCGACTGCGACATGCCGTCGCGGATCGTCTTGCCGCCGCCGAACTTGACCTCTTCGCCGTAGCCGCCCGCTTGCAGTGTGAAGTCCTTCTCGACTTCGATCACGAGTTCGGTGTCGGCCAGCCGCACGCGGTCACCCACGGTGGGGCCGAACATCTCCGCATATGCGCGTTTTCCAATGGTGGCCATGTCAGAGTTTTCCTTTGACGCTCGGGTCAAGTTGTCCGTTTGTTAATGCGCGAAAGCCATACACCACGCGGTCCCCCGCATAGTCCACCAGCGCCACGGTGCGTTGCTGGCCGGGCTCAAAGCGAACCGCTGTGCCCGCCGCGATGTTCAGTCGCATGCCTTTGGCCGCGGCGCGGTCAAAGCCCAGCGCTGCGTTGGTTTCGGCAAAGTGGTAATGCGAGCCCACCTGGATCGGGCGGTCACCCGTGTTTTGCACCACCAGCGTGATGCTGCGCCGGTCGGTGTTGATGGCGTGCTCGCCATCGTCGATCAAAAGTTCACCGGGTGTCATGTGTGCCTCACTTGCGCGAGCCGAAGTACCAGCCTGCCAGGCCCATGGCGATGGCCACAGCCCAACCCAGCGCGTCGGTGGCGTGCCAATGCGCGCCGGTCATGCCATGGCCATCGTGGGCCAGTGCACCTGTTTGGGCCATTGCACCAACAAGCAAAGTGGCGAAGTATTTGGTATTCATGGGTGTGCTCCTTCGGGTGTTCAGACGATGGGTTGGTGCACGGTCACCAGTTTGGTGCCGTCCGGGAAAGTGGCTTCGACCTGGATGTCCGGAATCATGTCTGCAATGCCGTCCATCACGTCCGCGCGCGTCAGCACGGTGCGGCCTTCGCTCATGAGCTGCGCCACGGTCTTGCCGTCGCGTGCGCCCTCCATCACGGCGGCGCTGATCAGGGCCACGGCCTCAGGGTAGTTGAGTTTGAGGCCTCGGGCCTTGCGGCGCTCGGCCAAAAGTGCGGCGGTGAAGATCAGCAGCTTGTCTTTTTCGCGAGGGGTCAGTTCCATTTTGGTGCGCTTCTTTCCGATTTCGTGCGTTGATGGATTCCATGCAAATTGCGTGCCCTCTTTATAGGCGTCATGGAAAAGCCCAGGTGCAGTATGCCGTTTTCTGGTGCGTGGCGCACCCCTAAAAAGCTGGCACGGTGTTTGCTAATACAGCTGCGGGTTGGCAATCTTGCCCTCAAGTGTTTGACAAATCTTTTCCTAACTGGAGTGATCTCATGATGAACCGTCGCGGCAACCTCAAAGCATTGGCCCTGGCATCTGCCTTGGCTGCTGGCACATTGACTTTTTCTCTGCAAGCGCAAGCTGCTGACACCATCAAGGTCGGTATCTTGCACAGCCTGTCTGGCACCATGGCCATTTCTGAAACCGTGTTGAAAGACACTGTGTTGATGGCCATTGACGAAATCAACGCCAAGGGCGGTTTGCTGGGCAAGAAGCTCGAGCCCGTGGTGGTCGACCCCGCCTCCAACTGGCCATTGTTCGCTGAAAAAACCAAGCAGCTGCTGGGTCAGGACAAGGTTTCGGTCATCTTCGGTTGCTGGACTTCCGTGTCCCGCAAGTCGGTGTTGCCTGTTGTGGAAGAAATGAACGGCCTGCTGTTCTACCCCGTGCAGTACGAAGGCGAAGAGCTGTCCAAGAACGTGTTCTACACCGGTGCAGCACCTAACCAGCAAGCCATCCCTGCTGTGGACTACCTGATGAGCAAAGACGGTGGTTCGGCCAAGCGTTGGGTGCTCTTGGGCACAGACTACGTCTACCCCCGCACCACCAACAAAATCTTGCGCGCTTACCTGATCAGCAAAGGTGTCAAAGAGTCTGACATCGATGAAAAATACACACCGTTTGGCCACTCCGATTACCAAACCATCGTGGCTGACATCAAGAAATTCTCGGCCGGTGGCAAGACCGCTGTGGTCTCCACCATCAACGGTGACTCCAACGTGCCTTTCTACAAGGAACTCGGCAACGCGGGCCTGAAAGCCAAAGACGTGCCTGTGGTGGCCTTCTCTGTCGGTGAAGAAGAGCTGCGCGGCGTGGACACCAAGCCCTTGGTCGGTCACCTGGCGGCCTGGAACTACTTCCAGTCCATCAAGAACCCCGCCAACGACGAGTTCATCAAGAAGTGGTCGGCTTACGCCAAGGCCAAGGGCATTGCAGGTCACAAAGACAAGCCTCTCACAAACGATCCAATGGAAGCGACTTACATCGGCATCAACATGTGGAAGCAAGCGGTCGAGAAAGCCAAGTCCACCGACACTGACAAAGTCATCGCAGCGATGGCTGGACAAACCTTCACGGCACCTTCTGGCATTACCAGCAAGATGGACGAGAAAAACCACCACCTGCACAAGTCGGTGTTCATTGGCGAGATCAAGGCCGACGGCCAATTCAACGTGGTCTGGAAAACGCCCGGTCCCGTCAAAGCCAAGCCATGGAGCCCTTACATCCCTGGCAACAACGTCAAGCCTGACGAGCCTGTCAAGAAGTAATTGGTCAGCAGCGTCCTGAAAAGGGGAGGGCGCATGTCCTCCCTTTTTTTTTGGCGTGCAAGGCGCCTTGATCAAAGCGCCTGCAAAGGAAAACTGGAATGCAAACAAAAATGAGATGGTGTGCGCGGTGGATGGTGGTGCTGTGTCTGCTGATGACCAGTGCAGCTCAAGCGCTGACCAAAGAAGAGGCATTGGGCATTGCCGCCGGAGACAACGACGCCAGGGTCGAAGCTCTGGCCAAAGCCGTGGCGCAAGGCGATGAAAAAACTGCCGCTTACCTGCAAGCGCTGGCCGACGATGCCGTCAAGATCGCAGGCGGCAGGGTGCTGGTGCTGCAAGGCACTCAAGCCATCGACCCGGTCACAGGTGAAAAAGTCGACTTGCCCGCAGATGCCGAAGATGTGATGCTGAACAACCGCTTGCGCGGCGAAGTGGACACGGCCTTGGCCGCGCTCAAGCTGTTCAGCCCCGATGTGAAAATCCGCTCATTGGCGGCGCTGTCTCTGCTAAAAGAGCCCGACATCAGCCGCAAGCCCGTGCTCGACAAAGCGCTGGCCGCAGAAAAAGACCCCCAAGTGCTGGTGTTGATCAAGCAAGCGCGCGCTGCTGTGATGCTTGCCAGCGAAGTGCCCAACGACCGACTTCTGGCCGCGCGTGAGCTTTCAGGCAGTGCCCAACCCGAAGTGCTTTTGCTGCTGAACCAGCAGCTCACGGCTGAAACCGACCCAGCCGTTCAGGGCGTCATCAAAGCTTCGCTGCGTGAAGTGCAGGACGGCTTGCGCTGGGGCGAGCGGCTCGGTCAGCTGTTCACAGGCGCAAGCCTGGGCTCCATTTTGTTGCTGGTGGCGCTGGGTTTGGCCATCACCTATGGCCTGATGGGCGTCATCAACATGGCGCACGGCGAGCTGATGATGATCGGTGCCTACGCCACCTATTTGGTGCAGGTGCTTTTTCGCCAGTATTTCCCAGCTGCGTTTGACTATTACCTGCTGGCGGCGATGCCGGTGGCGTTTTTGACTTCGGCCTTGGTGGGCGCGGCGCTGGAGCGCTCCATCCTCAAGCACCTGTACGGTCGTCCGCTTGAGACTTTGCTGGCCACCTGGGGCATCAGCCTCATGCTCATGCAAGGCGTGCGCAGCCTGTTTGGCGCGCAAAACGTGGGTGTGGAAAACCCCGCTTGGATGAGCGGCTCGCTGCAAATCCTGCCCAACTTGCAACTGCCCTGGAACCGCCTGATCATCATCGCGTTCGCGGCTGCCGTGCTGGTGGGCATGGCGTTTTTGATCGGCAAAACGCGCCTGGGTCTGTTTGTGCGCGGCGTCACGCAAAACCGCCCCATGGCCTCGTGCATGGGCGTCAACACTGCACGCATTGACACCTACGCTTTTGCATTAGGCTCAGGCATTGCCGGGCTGGCGGGCTGTGCGCTCAGCCAGGTCGGCAACGTCGGTCCTGACTTGGGCCAGAGCTACATCGTGGACTCGTTCATGGTGGTGGTGCTGGGTGGTGTGGGCCAGCTGGCCGGCACCGTGTATGCCGCGCTGGGTCTGGGCCTTGTCAACAAACTGCTCGAAGGCTGGACAGGGGCCGTGCTGGCCAAGATCTGTGTGCTGGTCTTCATCATCATCTTCATCCAGAAGCGCCCACAAGGCATCTTCGCGATGAAGGGTCGCAGCGCAGAGGCCTGAACATGACAAACAAACTTCAACTTCCTGCTGCGCCCGTTTTGCTGACACGCAAAGCCTGGACGGCGTTCCTCGTGTGCTTGCTCGCTGTGGGGGTGCTGGCCCCCATGCTCAACCTGTTTGTGCCCGAGGGCAGTGCTTTGCACATGAGCGACTATGCGGTGGCCTTGGTCGGCAAGATCATGTGCTACGCCATCTGCGCGTTGGCCATGGACCTGATCTGGGGCTACACCGGCATCCTGTCGCTGGGCCACGGCCTGTTCTTTGCGCTGGGCGGTTATGTGATGGGCATGTACCTCATGCGCCAGATCGGGCAAGACGGCAACTACAAAAGCGATCTGCCCGACTTCATGGTCTTCTTGGACTGGAAAGAATTGCCCTGGCAGTGGCTGCTGTCGGACAGTTTTGTCGCCACCTTGGTGCTGGTGGTGCTGGTGCCTGCGGTGGTGGCCGGGGTGTTTGGCTTCTTTGCCTTTCGCTCGCGCATCAAAGGGGTGTATTTCTCCATCATCACGCAGGCCATGACCTATGCGGCTTTGCTGCTGTTCTTTCGCAACGAAACCGGCTTTGGCGGCAACAACGGCTTCACCGATTTCAAGCGCATTTTGGGCATGCCCATTGCCACACCGAGCATGCGCATGGGTTTGTTTGTGATCACGGGCCTGACGCTGTTGGGCTTCTTTTTGTTCGCACGTTGGCTGGTCACGAGCAAGTATGGCCGTGTGCTGCAAGCCATCCGCGATGCGGAAAGCCGTGTCATGTTTTCGGGTTATTCACCGTTGCCCTACAAACTCAGTATCTGGGTGATCTCGGCGGTCATGTGCGGCATCGCGGGCGCATTGTATGTGCCACAGGTGGGCATCATCAATCCCGGCGAGATGAGCGCTGCCAACTCGATCGAGATTGCCGTGTGGGCCGCTGTCGGTGGCCGTGGCACCCTCATTGGTCCGATTGTGGGCGCTTTCTTGGTCAACGGCGCCAAGAGCTGGCTGACGGTCACTGCGCCTGAATTTTGGTTGTACTTTTTGGGGGCCTTGTTCATTGCGGTGACTTTGTATTTGCCGAACGGGGTGGTGGGTCTGGTCGCCAAACTCAAAGCCAAAACCATGCAAGACAAGAAAGGCGGTGCCGCATGACGCCCGACCTGCTGAAAAAAGGCGCCGAGCGCATCGCCGAACACGCCAAGCTGGTGGTGGAATCCACCGAGTCCGGTGGCCGCAGCGCAGGCTATGGCCGCGTGGTGCAAGACGCAGATCAAGTGGACGTGACCCACGGCCGCATTTTGTATCTGGAAGACGTGAGCGTGAGCTTTGACGGTTTCAAGGCCATCAACAAGCTGTCGCTCGACATCGCCCCGGGCGAGCTGCGCTGCATCATTGGCCCCAACGGTGCGGGCAAGACCACGATGATGGACATCATCACCGGCAAGACCCGACCCGACGAGGGCCGCGTGTTCTTTGGCAGCACCATTGACCTGCTGCGCCACAACGAGCCGCAAATCGCACAGCTGGGCATTGGCCGCAAGTTCCAAAAGCCCACGGTGTTCGAGCAGCTCACGGTGTTTGAAAACCTGGAGCTCGCACTCAAGACCAACAAGGGCGTCAAAGCCTCGATGTTCTTTAAGCTCGATTCGGTGCAGTCAGACCGTTTGGCCGAAGTGCTGCACACCATCCATTTGGCAGACAGCGTCAGCAAGCCAGCGGGGCTGCTCAGTCACGGCCAAAAGCAATGGCTGGAAATCGGCATGTTGCTGATGCAGGACCCCAAACTGCTGCTGCTGGACGAGCCCGTGGCCGGTATGACCGACCATGAGACCGAGCGCACTGCCGAGTTGTTTTTGACGCTCAAGGGCAAGCACTCGCTGATGGTCGTGGAGCACGACATGAGCTTCATCCGAACCATCTCGGACATCGTGACCGTGCTGTGCGACGGCTCGGTGCTGGCCCAAGGCACGCTCGATCAGGTGCAAGCCGACGAGCGGGTGATTGAGGTGTACCTTGGTCGTTGAAATCAGCTTCTTCTGTGGGAGCCGCGCCCTCGCGGCGATGGTCAGCGCACCTCCAACCGGTCCATCGCGGCGAGGGCGCCGCTCCCACGCGATGACATCATTTCCGAGAGTATCCAAGTCATGCTGACCGTTCAAAACATCCATCAATACTATGGCGGCTCCCACATCCTGCGCGATGTGAGCCTGAGCGCCGAACAAGGCCAGGTCACCGTGCTGCTGGGGCGCAACGGCGTGGGCAAGACCACCCTGCTCAAAAGCCTGATGGGCCTGGTGCCGATCAAAAGCGGCAGTGTCACGCTGGATGGCCAAGACCTCACCAATGCCAAGCCCTATGAGCGCGCCGCTGCAGGCATTGGTTATGTACCGCAAGGCCGCGAAATCTTTGCCCGCCTGACGGTGGAAGACAACCTGCGCATGGGCCTAGCCACGCAGCCCGGCGGCACGCCGATTCCGCCGGAGTTGTTTGAGTTGTTTCCGGTGCTCAAGCAGATGCTGCATCGCCGGGGAGGCGATTTGTCAGGTGGTCAGCAACAACAACTGGCCATTGCCCGCGCACTGGCCGCCAAACCGCGCTTGCTGATTTTGGACGAGCCCACCGAAGGCATCCAACCCAGCATCATCAAAGACATTGGCCGCGTGATCCGCCAGCTGGCCGACGTGGGCCTGCAAGGCCAGCGCATGGCCGTGCTGCTGTGTGAGCAGTACTACGACTTTGCCGAAGAACTAGCCGACCAGTACCTGGTGATGGAGCGCGGCGAAGTGATTGCCCGTGGGCCGGGCAGTGAGATGAAGGAAAAGAACATCCAGCAGTTGGTGGCGATTTGACTTTGCAGGAGCGACGCTCTCGTCGCGATGGGTTTTGTAGGAGCGCCGCCTTCGGCGCGATCAGTGAAACTTGGCGGTCAGCCCATGCCCTATCGCGGCGAGGGCGCCGCTCCTACAGGTTCCACAACCGAGGCACTATCCCCGGCAGCCCCCACATTGCATGTCGCCATGCGGCCCAGACCTGGCGCAGCAGTTGCAGCGCGGGCTCAGTCACAGGTGCCAGCACGCGCAGCACGATGACCTGTGGATGTGGCGATGTGGCGCCTGCTGTCATGCGCAAAGGGGACGCTTCGAGCAATTCACGGGCGCAGGCCAAGGCACGTTCGCTGCGCTCTGCGGCGATGGCGCTGCCTGCGGCAAACACCAGCGTGGCCATGCAGCGCTGGCCGGCCAGGCCCAGGGGGCTGTTCATCAAACGGGTGTCGCTGGCGTGGATGCTGCCGCGCTCCAGCCAGACGCCGGGGATCTCCATGTGCTGGCGGAACGTGCCTTGCTCGAATGGCAAGTCGGCGGCGGGCAGGCCCAGGGCCGTGATGTCCCAGGTCATCATTTCGGCACCGGGTGCGAGTTCAAAGGTGGCGCGGTTGAGCGCATCGCAGGCGTTGTAGGCAATGGCCTCCAGCGGCAGCCATTCGAGCCGTGCGCCCTCAGCCACTTGGGCGTGGACTTGTTGCGTGGCCAAACCTTCGACTGAGCGGTAAAACCGTGTGGCCCCGGGCGTGGTCACCAGGCCATGTGCGCCTGCGCCCACAGTGACTTGCATGTCGAGCGTGTCGCCACCCACCAAGCCACCGGGTGGGTGCACCAGCACGTTGTGGCAGACCGAATCGCCTTCGGGATAGAGGCTTTGCAGAATGCGCAGCGGCCCCTTGTGCTGGTAGCGGACAACGCTGCGTTCAGACTCCAGCGTGTACTCGAGTTGCAGGCTGGCGTGCCAGGTCATTGGCGGGGCTTACTCGCCTTGCGAGCCGCGGTGGGCCCAGGCGGTGGTGTGCTTTTCGATGTAGCTGAAGAGTTCGTACATGACCATGGCCATGGCACCCACCACCACCAGACCCGAGAAAGCCAGGCCCATCTGCATGGCCGAGCCGGCCGAGATCAACAGGTAGCCAATGCCTTCGTTCGACGCCGTCATCTCGGACACGGTGGTGCCCACAAAGGCCAAGGTGATGGCCACTTTGAGTGAGCCGTAAAAGTAAGGCATAGAGCGGGGCAAGCCGACCTTGACCAGCACGTCCCAGCGCTTGGCGCCCAACACGCGCAGCACGTCTTCGAGCTCAGGCTCGAGCGTGGCCAAGCCTGTGGCAATGTTCACCATGATCGGAAAGAAGCTGATCAAAAATGCCGTGAGGATGGCCGGGCCAATGCCGATGCCGAACCACACCACCAAGATGGGCACAAAGGCGGCTTTGGGCAGCGCGTTGAAAGCGGTCATGAGCGGGTACACGGCCGCGTAGGCCAGGCGCGAGCTGCCAATGATGAAGCCAAGCAACACGCCCACCACGATGGCGATGCCAAAGCCGACCATGGTCACCCAGAAGGTGCGCCAGGCGTGGCCCGCGATCACATCGCGGAATTCGATGGTTTGCTGCGCAATGCGTGAGGGGCTGGGGAAGATGAATTCCGACACGTTGAAGGCTCGGCACAGGCCTTCCCAAATCAGGATGCTCAAGACCAGCAAGATCCAGGGTGACCATGTTTCCAGTGATTTATTTTTCATAAGGTGCTGCCGCTCAGGGGTTGATCGCCGCACCGGTCTTGCGCATGGCACCGATGTGGCCGCGCAACTCGTGCACTATTGTTGTGAACTCGGGGGTGTAGGTGATCTCCAGATCACGCGGGCGGGGCAGGTCGATTTCTTTTTTCACCACAAAGCGGCCAGGGCTCTTGCTCATCACATACACCGTGTCGGCCAGGAATACCGATTCGCGCAGGTCGTGCGTGACCAAAATCACGTTGAACTTTTGCTCGGTCCACAGGTCTCGCAAGATGCACCAGAGCTCTTCACGCGTGAAGGCGTCGAGCGCACCAAAGGGCTCGTCCAGCAGCAGCATTTTGGGCTCGTGGATCAGGGCGCGGCAAATGCTGGCGCGTTGCTGCATGCCGCCTGACAACTGCCAGGGAAACTTGTCTTCGTAACCGGCCAAGCCCACGGTGCTGAGCAGCTTGCGGGCACGCTCCGCATACTCGGTTTTTTTCTGTTTGAAATTGGAGCGGTAAGGCTCCACGATTTCGAGCGGCAGCAAAACGTTGTCCAGCGTGGTGCGCCAAGGCAAGAGTGAAGAAGCCTGAAACGCCATGCCACTGATCTTGAGTGGGCCGGTCACGGGTTGGCCGTCCACCAGAATGCGGCCTTTGCTGGGCATCTTCAGTCCCGTGGTCAGCTTCATGAAGGTGGACTTGCCGCAGCCCGAGGGCCCGACGATGGCAATGAATTCGCCCTGCTTGACCTGCAGGTTGATGTCTTCGACCGCAAAGTGGTTTTGTGCCAGCAACTCGTCGTTGTAGGCCAGCCAGACATTCTGGAAATCAACGAATGATTCTTGGGTCATGGTGAAGGCTCGAAAATGGTGTTCGAAAGTGTATACACGCCATGCTCTGTAAAAACCCACCGATCCTTTCAGGTCACGGTGGGCCCGCAGCGCCGGGGCTGAATGCCCCGAAGCTGGCGCAGATTTACTTCTTGCCTTTAGGCAGGATGTCCAGGTCTTTGGCGGCTGGCAAGAAAGAACCGTTCCAGATCTCTTCGGATTTGACGCGGGTCTTGGTGTTGAAGGCGTCGGACACTTGCGAAGCCATCAGTGTCATGCGGGGGGCGTTGATTTGGCCAAAGCCTTCGGCGCGGGCCGAAGGGCTGTTGATCACGGTGTCGATGGCCAGCTTCAGGCGGCGTGTTTCCAGCTCAACATTGATGATGCCGTCACGGGCCTTGACCGTTTCGATCGCTTTGGCCGGGTCGGCCATGACGTCTTTGGCCCCCTTGGTGAAGGCCGCCAAGAAGGCTTTCACGGCAGCAGGGTTTTCTTTCAAGATTTTTGGCGAGGCGATGATGGCGTTGCCGTAGAGTTTGACGCCGTAGTCAGGGTATTGCATCACCACAACGTCTTCGGCCTTCACACCACGCGCTTCAATGTTGAGCAAAGACGTGAAGGTAAAACCTGTGATGGCATCCACATCGCCGCGCACCAGCATGGTCTCGCGCAAAGGGGGGTCCATGGCGGTCCACGCCACGGCGCCAATGTCATTGGCTTTTTGGAAGATCGGGAAAGCACGGCGGCCTGCGTCAAACACTGGAGCGCCGAGCTTTTTGCCAGCCAAGTCGGCAGGTGTCTTGATGCCAGACTTCTTCAAAGCCATGACCGATGCGGGCGTGTTGTTGTAAACCATCATGATGGCCACAGGCTTGTTGGGCGCATCGGGGTTGTTGGCGTGAAACTCCATCAAGGCTGCCAGATCGGCAAAACCCAGGTCGTAAGTGCCCGAAGCCACGCGGGTGACCGCGCCACCCGATCCATTGCCCGAGTCCACGGTCACATCCAGTTTGGCGTCCTTGAAATAGCCTTTGGCACCAGGCACCAAAAAGAAAGCAGCAGGGCCCTCAAAGCGCCAGTCCATCTGAAACTTGATAGGGGTGGTTTGGGCTTGGACTGAGCCGAAGGCAACTGCTGCGATCAGCGCGGTGGTCGCCTTGAGTAAAAAACGCTTGTTCATGGGGGCTCCTGGATCAATAAACGGTGATTCTTGCCAAGCAAAATCGATGCCATTATCGGCCATGGATTTGCTGACCCGTCTCAGGTGCATCCCCTAGAAATTATTGATTTTGGTGCGGTTGTTGTTTTTTGCGCACCAGAGCAGGGCTTTGCTGTGCAGTTGTCTCAGGCAGGTGACACGGACCCCCGGTCAAGCCGGGGGCATCCATTTTTCAATGCGCTTCAGCTTGCTTGGCTGCTTCAATCGCATCGCGGTTGTCACCGCTGGCGCCGTTGAAAAACAGGTTCAGGGTCACGGCTGAGATGGAGGCCAGCAAAATGCCCGACTCGATCAGTGGGTGCAGACCATGCGGCATCCACTGTTTGAAGTTGGGTGCGATCAGCGGGATCATGCCGATGCCGATCGAGACCGCGAGGACGATGGCGTTGGATCTGTTGTTCTTGAAGTCGACGGCACCCAGGATGCGGATGCCTGTGGCAGCCACCATACCGAACATCACCAGACCCGCGCCGCCCAGCACCACGGTGGGCAGTGACTCAATCAATGCAGCCATCTTGGGCAGCAGGCCCAGCGCCACCAAGATCAAACCACCGGCCACGCAGACAAAGCGGCTCTTGACGCCGGTGACGGCCACCAGGCCCACGTTTTGCGAGAAGCTGGTGTAGGGGAAGGTGTTGAAGATGCCACCCAGCAGCGTGCCCAGGCCGTCGGTGCGCAGACCGCGTGTGAGTGCGGCTTGGTCGACTTTTTTGTCGGTCATCTCGCCCAGGGCCAGAAACATGCCCGTCGACTCGATCATCACCACAATCATCACCAAGGTCATGGTCAGAATCAGCACGGGCTCAAAAATGGGCATGCCGAAATGGAAAGGCGTCACGATGCCGAACCAGTCGGCCTTGCCGACTTTGTCGAAGTTCATCAGGCCCATGCCGGTGGCGACGACGCCACCGATTACGATGCCCAGCAGCACGGAGATGTTGGCCACAAAACCCTTGGCAAAGCGAGCGATCAGCAAGATCGACACCAGCACCAAGGACGCAATGCCAACGCCCGTGAGGTCGGCGTATTTGGGGTTGGGCATCTTGGGCAGCAGTGCCAGGTCTTTGGGCATGGCAGGGATTGTGGAGCCCGGTGCACTTGCGGCAGCTGCGGCTGCGTCCAGCCACTGCTTGTGCTCGGGCGTCACGATGTTCGGCGCTGTGGGGCCGAAGGGGTTGCCAAAAATCCAGTTGATGCCGATGCGCATCAGGCTGATGCCGATCACGGCAATGATGGTGCCGGTGACCACAGGCGGGAAAAAGCGCAGCATGCGGCTGACCAAGGGGGCGATCAGGATAGAGATCACCCCGGCTCCGATGATGGAGCCAAAGATCAGTTGCGCGCCCATTTCTCCGGGGTTGGTGTTGGCCATGGCCACCATGGGCGCCACGGAGGCAAAGGTCACGCCCATCATCACTGGCAGGCGAATGCCAAACCACTGCGTTGCGCCCAGCGACTGGATCAGGGTGACCAGACCGCAGCAAAACAGGTCGGCCGAGATCAGGTAAGCCACGTCTTGCGGGCTCAGTTTGAGGGCGCGTCCCACGATCAGGGGTACGGCCACCGCGCCGGCGTACATCACCAGGACGTGTTGCAGGCCCAAAGCGGCGAGTTTGCCCGAAGGCAGTCTCTCGTCTACGGGGTGGATGGTTGAACGCATGCAGAGGGCTCCTGGAAAGTAAACAGAGGTAAAAACAGCAAGGAAAACAGATGTGTGCTTCTTTGTGTTCTTAACTGTATACAAAATAAAAGGTGTTTGGATGCGTGAAAACCCTGCCTTCGGTGCGACTCAGGCAGGGCGGGCCATCAGGCCAGCAAATCCAGCAGGGTGCGCGCCACCACCTTGGTGGCGCGGCGCAAATCTGCCAGTTGCACGTGCTCGTCCGAGCGCTTGGCATTCGACTCGCGCACGGTGCGGGGGCCTGCACCGTAGATCACGCCGGGGATGCCGCGCTCCACATACAAGCGCACATCGGTGTAGAGAGGTGTGCCCAGGGCAGGGATGGGTTCACCAAAGACCTCGCCGCCATGCTTTTGGATCGCGTCCACCAGTGGCTTGTTGCCGGGCAGGGGCTTCATGGCGTTGGCCAGCAGCATGCGTTTGATGTCCACTTTGAGTTCTTTCCCACCGCGCGGCGGGGTGAAGCTGGCGGCCGCATCGGCAATGGTCTGGCGGATGCTGGCTTCAACTTCGGCCGGGTTCTCCTCGGGGATCATGCGGCGGTCGAGCTTGAAACTGACTTTGCCGGGCACCACGTTGGTGTTGGTGCCGCCTTCGATCAGGCCCACGTTCAGGTAGGGGTGGGTGATGCCCTCGACCTTGGAGCTCACTTGCAGGTACTGCTTGTTCAGGGCGTGCAGGGCGCTCAGGATGTGCACCGCGCCTTGCAGCGCGTCGGTGCCGCTGTCGGGGATGGCCGCGTGCGCCATCTCGCCGTGCACCGTGACTTCCATTTGCAGGCAGCCGTTGTGCGCTGTGACCACTTGGTAGCTGAAGCCTGCTGCGATCATCAGGTCGGGCTTGGTGAGGCCTTTGGCCAGCAGCCAGCCGGGGCCCATTTCGCCGCCAAACTCTTCGTCGTAAGTGAAGTGCAGTTCCACGCCGCCATTCAACTTGGCGCCCAGCGATTCGAGCGCCCGCGTGGCAAAGGTGAAGGTGGAAAAGTCGCACTTGCTCACCGCCGTAGCGCGGCCGTACATCGCGCCGTTGTGGATTTCGCCGCCGTAGGGCGGGTGTGTCCAGCCCTCGCCCGGTGGCACCACGTCGCCATGGGCGTTCAGGGCAATGGTTTTGCCTGTGCCATAGGGGCGGCGTACGATCAGGTTGGTGATGGACTCCAGGCCGTAGGCTTTGACTTCCGAGGCGGGCACGGGGTGCTTTTCGGCCACAAAGCCCATGGGCGCGAGCAGCTCAGCGGTGCGCTCGGCGTGGGGCGCGTTGTTGCCCGGTGGCGTGTCGGTGGGCACCTGCACCAGCGCTTGCAAGAACTTGACCTGTTCGTCGAAGTGCGCGTCGATCCAAGTGTCGAGTTGTGCGTATTGTTGGGGGGTAGCGCTCATGACAGTTCCTGAGAGAGTTGGTTCAAAACATGGGTGAAGGCGTCGACACACAGCTGCATGTCGCAGCTGGTGGTCGATTCGAGCGGGTTGTGGCTGATGCCCGCGTTTTCGCCGCGCACAAACAGCATGGCTTGCGGCATGACTTCGTGCAGCTTCATGGCGTCGTGGCCAGCGCCACTGGGCAACTTGAACAGCGGCACGCCCAAGGCGCTCACAGCGCGTTCCCAGCGGGCTTGCCACTCGGGGGCGCTGGGCGCGGCGGCTGCGCTCATGGTGAGTTCGGCTTTGACGCGAACGCCACGGCGCTCGGCGATTTGGTCGAGCTGCGCCATCACATCCGCCACCAGCGCGTCACGCTGTGCATCGGTGGGAGCACGCATGTCCAGGCTGAACAGACAGCGGCCGGGCACGACGTTGATCGAGCCGTTGGGCACTTGCAGCTGGCCCATTGTCGCCACGCTGTCGCCGTCTTTGGCCGCGCGTTGCTCCATGTAGAGCGCCAGTTCTGCCACTGCGCAGGCCGCGTCGCGGCGGCGGTCCATGGGGGTGGTGCCCGCGTGGCTGGCGGTGCCGAAGACCTCGCACAGGTAGCGCACGCTGCCGTTGATGGAAGTGACCACACCCAGCGGGATGTTCACTTCGTTGAGCACCGGGCCTTGCTCGATGTGCACTTCGACAAAGCCCAAATACTGCGCCGGGTCGCGCTGGATTTTGGGGATGTCGTCGATGCACAGACCCGCGTGTTGCATGGCGGCGCGCATGGTGATGCCGTCGGCGTCTTGCTGGTCCAGCCATTCGGGCTTGAAGTCGCCAATCAGCGCGCCCGAACCCAGAAAGGTGGCTTTGTAGCGCTGGCCTTCTTCTTCGGCAAAGGCCACGACCTCGATGCCCAAGGGCAGGCGCTGGGCTTGTTGGCGCAGCTGTTGCACGCAGGCCATGGGCACGAAGATGCCCAAGCGCCCGTCGTACTTGCCGCCGTTGCGCACGGTGTCGTAGTGCGAGCCCGTGAGCAAGTATTTACCGCCAGCTGTAGCCGGGTGGTAGCGTCCCACCACGTTGCCCACGGCGTCGGTGTAGACCTCGTCAAAGCCGCAGTCGCGCATGTTTTGTGTGATGCGCTGGGCGCAGGCGCGGTGTGCGTCTGTCAAGTAAGTCACCGTCAGTTGGCCGAGTTCGGCAAAGCCGGGGTCACTGTGTTGCGCCAGTTTTTCTTGCCAGTCCCAGACCTGGTGGCCCCGCGTGGGCTCCACGCCAAACTTGTCGTTCAGGCGGATCTCAACGATGCGGTGGATGTTGCGCATGCATTCGGCCAGTTCAAAGTCCGGATGACCGTGCAGACGGCGCTCAAAGGCGTCGATGATCTGCTGCTTGTTGTAGCCCACGCCACGCGGTCCGCGCACGGCCAGGATGAATGGCCAGCCAAATTTGGCGTTGTAGTCGGCATTGAGCTTTTGGATCTTGGCGAATTCTTCGGGCGTGCAGTCGGTCAGTCCCGCCTTGGTTTGTTCGTTTGTCGATTCTGCTGTGAGCGTTTTGCTTATCATGGCCTTGCCCGCCAGCTCCGGGTGGGCGCGGATCAGGCCCAGTTGCGCGTCGCGCCCGGCGTTCGCCAGCACTTCGCACATGGCGTGTTTCAGGTGCGCCAGTGATGCAAAGGGGCGTACTTTCAACGCCTGCTCGGCGATCCAAGGCGAGTGCTCGTACAGGCCGTCGAGCATTTGCGCCGCTGCTTCTCGGCTGGCGTTGTTGAGTTGTTCCAAGGTCAGTGTCATGTGTGTCCTGGTGCTGTTTTTGACTTTTGTGGGAGCCCCGCCCTCGGGGCGATGGTTTGTGGTTTGCGAGGATTTTTCGCGGCCAGGGCGCCGCTCCTACAGGAGTACTTACCCGGCATAAGGGTGTATGGCCTTCCAGTGCCGTGCAATGTCGATGCGCCTGGCCACCCAGACCTTGTCGTGCGACTGGATGTGGTCCAAAAAGCGTTGCAGCGCGGTGATGCGGCCAGGCCTGCCGAGCAGGCGGCAGTGCATGCCGATGCTCATCATCTTGGGGGCGTTGTCACCAGCCGGGTCGCCTTCGGCATACAGCGCGTCAAACGTGTCCTTCATGTACTGGAAAAACGGGTCGGCGTGCGAGTAGCCTTGGGGCAGCGCAAAGCGCATGTCGTTGCAGTCCAGCGTGTAGGGCACGATGAGCTGGGGCGCATCGGTGCCGTCGCTCTTCTTCACTTTCATCCAAAACGGCAGGTCGTCGCCGTAGTAGTCGCTGTCGTACTCAAAGCCGCCGAAGTCGGCCACCAGGCGGCGGGTGTTGGGGCTGTCGCGCCCGGTGTACCAGCCCAAGCCATGGATATGGCCTTCCACGCCCCGGCGTTCACCCGTCAGCTTTTGAATGATCTCCATGGCCTCTGCCATGTGCGCGCGTTCGGTGGCTTCGTCGATGTGTTGGTAGTGAATCCACTTGAGGCCATGGCAAGCGATGTCGTAACCCAGTTCTTGGAAGGCGGCGGTCAACTCGGGGTGCTTTTGCAGCGCGGTGGCGACGCCAAACACCGTCAGCGGCAGGCCGCGTTTTTCAAACTCGCGCAGGATGCGCCACACGCCTGCACGCGAGCCGTATTCGTAGATGCCTTCCATGCTGATGTGCCGCTCGGGGAAGGACGCGGGGTTGAACATTTCAGACAAAAACTGCTCAGACCCCGCATCGCCGTGCAGTACCGAGTTTTCCCCGCCTTCTTCGTAGTTCAGCACAAACTGCACCGCCACGCGGGCGCCGCCGGGCCATTGGGCGTGGGGCACTTGGCGGCCGTAGCCCTTCAAGTCGCGGGGGTAGGCAAGGGTGCTGTCGTAGGTGCTCATGGCGCAGTCCAGTGCAAAGGTCAGGCTAGGGCCAGGGAAATGTCGTGGGTTGGCACTTGGCGGTCAAAGGTCAGGCTTTCTTCGACGTGCAGCAGGTGTTCCTTCATCAGTTGCACGGCCAGGTCTGCGTCATGGGCCGCCAACGCGGCCACGATGGCTTCATGTTCTTCGGTCGAGTGCTCGGCCTCGTTACGCGACTGGTACATCAATGTGATCAGGGCGCAGCGCGAGATCAGCTCGCCCAACACCTGGGCCAGTACCTCGTTGCCCATCAGCTCGGCCATGCGCACATGGAAGTCGCCCAGCAGTTCGGTGCGGCCCGACACGTCGCCCTGGTTCACCGCGGTACGCTCCAGCACGATGTGTTCTTTCAGGGCGGTGATCTGCTCAGGGGTCACTTGCTGAACAAACACGCGGGTCATTTCGGCTTCGAGCATGCGGCGCACGGCAAATACTTGCTGGGCTTCCTCTACCGAGGGGGCTGCGACAAAAGCGCCCCGTGCCGGTTCAAGTTTGATCAAACGGTTTTGCGCCAGTTGAAACAAGGCTTGGCGCACCAGCGTGCGCGACACGCCGAAGTGATCGGCCAGTTTTTGTTCGGCCAGTTTGGAGCCAGGCAGCAAGCGGTGGTCCACGATGGCCCGCGTGAGGGACTCGACGATGTGGTGCGTGGTGGATGTTTCCATGTCTTGCAAGGCCTTGGGCGTTCTGATTTTTTGAAATGATAGCCACTAAATCCAAAATTGTATACACTTCAGTCGACTGAATTGGGCCATGCCCATTGTCGTTTGATAACGCCTTTGAAAAGCGAGCCACACCATGGGATTGAGCACACACGTTCTGGACACGATGCACGGTTGCCCCGCTGCCGGGATGCAGGTTAGGCTGTACACCACGCAAGATGAGCAGGCCACCTTGGTCAAAAGCTTCACCCTCAACCACGACGGGCGCAACCCCGACGGCATGCTTTACGACCACGCCAGCCTGCGCAAAGGCACTTACCGTCTGGTGTTTGACGTGGCGGGCTATTTCAAGTCCAAAGGCGTCGAACTGCCCGAGCCCAACTTTTTGAACAAAGTGAGTCTGGACTTCGGCGTGGCCCACGAAGACCAGCACTACCACGTGCCCCTGCTGGCCAGCCCCTGGAGCTATTCGACTTACCGTGGGTCCTGAATGCCATCGTTGCCCGAGCCCGGCGAAACGACCAGAAAGTGTCTTTTGACCAGGGGACCCTCAAGTCAGTTTGACTTTGGACAGGTCAAAACTGGGTTTCGGCAACTTCAGTTTCATGTTTTCCAGGGTTTGCACCAGCAGCCCGGCCACAAAGCCATCCCGGTGGGGCTTGCTGTCGGCGGGCACCACGTACCAAGGGGATTCGGGCGTGCTGGTGGCGCTCAGGGCTTGTTCGTAAGCCTGGGTGAATTTGGGCCAAAGCCCGCGGTCGTCAAAATCCGAAGGCTGCAACTTCCAGTGTTTGCGAGGGTCGTCCATCCGGGCTTGCAAGCGTTTTTTTTTGCTCGTATTTTGAAATGTGCAAATAGCACTTCAAAACGGTGATGCCCTCGCCATGCAGCAAAGACTCGAAGTGCAGGATGTCGTCGAACCGTTTTTGGCAAGTTTTCTCATCGATCGAGCCCCGCACACGGGTGACCAACACGTCTTCATAGTGGCTGCGGTTAAAAATCACCATTTCGCCCCGAGCAGGCGTTTTGGCATGGATGCGCCACAAAAAGTCATGGCGGCTTTCCAGCTCGGTGGGCACGCCAAAAGCCTCGGCGCGCACGCCCAAGGGGCTGATGTGATTGAAAACGCTGCGGATCACGCCGTCCTTGCCCGCGGTGTCCATGCCCTGGAACACGACGAGCAAGCCCTTGGTTTTCGCGGCATGCAGGGTGCTTTGCAGTTTGTCGAGCTTCTCGCCCATGTCGACCAAATGGTCCTCCAATTCGCCGCCTGAGGGTTGCCCCTTGGCGGGGGGCTCGGTGTCAAAGTCCGAAAGTTGGCATTGGCTCTTGGGTGAAACATACCAAGGGGTGTAGTCTTTGGGGTGCATTGGGGCAGTGTAGGCACTTTGTCAGCCCCAGCCCGTCCGTTGGCACACCGATCTGTGATTGCGCTGGGTGAACCTGGTGCATGCGTTCCCATCCTGAGCCAAACCATGGCGCGAACTGCAGTTCAACGATCCGCTGTCGCCGCTGGCGACGGACCTGGCATCATCCATCTAAACAGGAGGCAACATGCCCTATTTCACGACCCTGAGTATCCAGCCCGACCAAGATAATCCCCGCGTGGCACGCCTGCTGCTCAACCGGCCAGAGCGCCTGAACGCCATCAACGAAGAGATGCCTCGGGAAATCCGAGCAGCAGTGGATTGGGCTAACGCCGAGCCCACGATCCACGTCATCGTGGTCGAAGGCGCAGGCAAAGGTTTTTGCGGCGGCTATGACCTGAGCATTTTTGGAGAAGGTGAAATCGATCACCCCTGTCAGCAGGAGCGCACGCCATGGGACCCGATGGTCGACTACGCCTACATGAAGCGCAACACAGAGGATTTCATGAGCCTGTGGCGCAGCGCCAAACCGACCATTGCCATGGTGCATGGCGCGGCGGTGGCCGGTGGCAGCGACATCGCGCTGTGTTGCGACCTGATGGTCATGGCCGAGGATGCCCGCATCGGCTACATGCCCACCCGCGTCTGGGGCTGCCCCACCACCGCCATGTGGACCTACCGCCTGGGCCCCGCGCGGGCCAAGCAAATGATGTTTACCGGCAATGTGATCGATGGGCGCACCGCTGCGGCTTGGGGCTTGGCCAACGAAGCGGTGCCTCAGGGCGAACTGGAAAGCGCCACGATGGCACTGGCCAGCCGCATAGCCAGTGTGCCGTCCAGCCACTTGGCCATGCACAAGTTGGTGGTCAACCAGGTGATGCTGGCCATGGGCCTGGAGCAGAGCCAGCAAATGGCAACGGTCTTCGACGGCATCACTCGCCACAACCCCGAGGGCGTCTGGTTCCGCCGCCATGCACAGGACAAGGGTTTCAAGTCGGCCGTTCAGTGGCGCGACAGCGGCCTGCCGATTCCCGAGGGTGAAGACGCCCGTGCGCTGATTCGGGAAATGGATGCGCGCCGCCAGTCCTGAGTGCACGGCAGAACTGGGCAATGTGCCTGGCAGTCCAAGTGGTGACCTCACACGGTGGAATCGGTGATTCTCTCGATCCTTTTGAAAAATCCCGACAGCCCAGCCCCTGCTTACTTAGAATGGAGCCCTGCCGTTTATTTACCCCTCCACACCATCCTCCCATGACCCAAGTCACCAACACTGTGCGCTTTGTGCTTGACGGCCAAATCGTTGAAGCCGAAGGCAAGCGCCGCACCACCACCGTTCTCGATTACCTGCGCGAGCAGTTGCACCGCACTGGCACCAAAGAGGGCTGCGCTGAGGGCGATTGCGGCGCTTGTGTGGTGATGGTGGGTGAGCTCAACGCCGCCGGCAATGGGGTGGACTATGTGGCCACCAACGCCTGCATTCAGCTGCTGCCGTCGCTGGACGGCAAATCGGTGAAAACCATCGAGAGTCTGAAAAAAGCCGACGGCAGCATGCACCCAGTGCAAGAAGAGATGGTCAAGTGCCACGGCTCGCAATGTGGCTTTTGCACCCCGGGCATCGTGATGAGCTTGGTGAACCTGGTGCAGGTCTTGCCCACCCCCAACCGCCAGCAAATCACCGATTCGCTCAGCGGCAACCTGTGCCGCTGTACAGGTTACAAGCCCATCATCGAGTCGGCCACCAAGGCCTGCGCCAAACCCGCGGCGCTCAAGCTTGACGACAGTGCCGATGTGCCATTGCTCAAGGAAATCAAGCGCTCCAGCGTGCCCACCTTGAGCCTGGACGGCGAGATCATCGTGCAGCCGGTGGTGCGAACCAAGAAGGGCAACGAATTCGTCTCGCCCGCCACGATTGCCGAAGTGGCCGACTACCTGGTCAAGAACCCCACCACCACACTGCTGGCAGGCAGCACCGAAATTGGTTTGCAAGTCAACAAACAGTTCGCACGACCAGAACACATCATGTATTTGGGCAATGTGGCCGAGTTGCGTCAAGTCAAAGAGACCGACAAGGTCTGGCGAATTGGCGCGGCCGTGTCGCTGACCCAGGTTGAAGTGCTGCTGGCCCAGGCTTACCCCGATTTCACCGAAGTGCTGCGCCGCTTTGGTTCACCACCCATCCGGTCGACTGCTACCCTGGCGGGCAACATCGCCAACGGCTCGCCGATTGGCGACACCATGCCTTGCTTGCTGGCGCTGGGGGCCAAGCTGGTGCTGCGCCGTGGCGAGAGGATCCGCCATGTTTTGCTGGACAACTTCTACACCGGCATGAAGAAAAACGTGATGGAGCCCGGCGAGTTCATCGAAGCCATTGAGTTGCCCAAGCCCGTTGCCGGACAGGTGTTCTGCGCACACAAGGTGAGCAAGCGTTTTGAACAAGACATTTCGGCCACTTGCGCGGCCATCAGCTACACGCTGAAAGGCGGCAAGTTGAGTGGCGTGAAGCTGGCCTACAACGGCTTGGCCCCATCGCCTTGCCGCGCCCCCAAGCTCGAGGCCGTGCTGGAAGGCAAGTTGCCCGCTGACGTGAAAGCCGCTGATTTGGATGCCGCGATTGCCGCCAGCTTCACCGCGCGCGACGGCTTGCGTGCCACATGGGCTTACCGTGCACTGGTGGCCCGCAACTTGGCCCTTGAATTCATCGAAGAACAATCTTAAAACCTGGGGATAGACCCATATTTGCGCAGCAAATTTGCTCTGTCCCCTCACTCTAGAGGCAAGAATGAACGCTCCTACCGCACTGAAAAACCTGTTGCCCTCATCGGGCGTTCAGCAGGGCACCGACATCGTTCACGAGTCCGCGCACCTGCACGTCACCGGCTCGGCCGCCTACATCGACGACATCCCTGAGCACGCAGGCACTTTGTATGCTGCACTTATCTTGTCGCCCGTGGCGCATGGCGAGTTGATTGGCGACGGCATCGACCGTGCAGCCATTCTCAAAGAACACGGTGTGGTGGCGGTCTACACCGCCAAAGACATTCCCGGCGAAAACAACTGCGGCCCGATCATCCACGACGACCCGTTCTTGGCCGCTGGCAAGGTCGAGTTCATTGGCCAAGCCGTGGCCGTGGTCGTGGCGCGCGACATGCTCTATGCCCGCGAGGCCGCCCACAAAGCCAAGGTGCTGGTGAAAGAACTCCAACCCATCTTGACCGTGGAAGAAGCGATGGCAGCGGGCAGTTTCATCATGCCGCCCAAGGGCATCACGCGTGGCGACGCAGCTGCCGCAATAGCCAATTCGCCTCACAAGATCAAGGGCACGACCCGCACCGGGCAGCAAGAGCAGTTTTACCTTGAAGGCCAAATCACTTACGCCGTGCCCAAAGAAGACGGCCAGCTCACGCTGTACGTGTCGACCCAGCACCCCGATGGCAACCAGCGCGAAGCCGCCCATGCCCTGAACCTGCACACCAACGATGTGGAGGTGATTTGCCGCCGCATGGGGGGTGGCTTTGGTGGCAAAGAGGGCAACGCCAGCATCTTCAGCCAAAGCGCTGCGCTGGCCGCGTTCAAGCTGCAAAAGCCCGTCAAGCTGCGCGTGAACCGCGACGACGACATGACCATCACCGGCAAGCGCCACGATTTCCGCATCGACTACGAAGTGGGCTTTGACGACAATGGCCGCGTCCTCGGTGCGGACATCGCGCTCATGTCGCGCTGCGGCTACAGCACCGATTACTCGGGCCCCGTGAACGACCGTGCTTGCCTGCACATCGACAACACCTACCATCTGCCGGCGCTCAAGCTGATCAGCCACCGCTGCAAAACCAACACGCAAAGCGCCACCGCTTTCCGGGGCTTTGGTGGTCCACAAGGCATGTTCGGCATCGAGACGGTGATGGATGAGATTGCGATGACTTTGGGCAAAGACCCCTTGGAAGTGCGCAAGCTCAACCTCTACAAAGACCCCGCCATCAGTGGCACGCCCGACACCATGACCACCCAGTACAACCAGCTCATCGAAGACTGGGTGGGTGACAAGGTGATCGATCAGGTCGAGCACGAATCCAAATACGCCGAGCGCCGCGCCGCAGTGCAAGCCTTCAACGCCAAGAGCAAAACCCGCAAGCGTGGTCTGTCATTGGTGCCCCTGAAGTTCGGCATCAGCTTCACCGCCACGCACCTGAACCAAGGCGGCGCCTTGCTGGTGGTCTACATGGACGGCTCGGTCAGTTGCAACCACGGCGGCACCGAAATGGGCCAGGGCCTGAACACCAAGATGGCCCAAGTCTGTGCCGATGGTTTGGGCATCAGCGTGGACCATGTGCGGATCACCGCCACCGACTCGCAAAAAGTGCCCAACGCTTCGGCCACCTCGGCCTCGAGCGGTGCTGACATCAACGGCGCGGCCATCATGAACGCCACGATGCAAATGCGCGAGCGCTTGAAGCCTGTGGCCGCCCGAATGCTGGGCTGCCAGTCTGAAAACGTGGCTTTTGCCAACAACGAATTGCACGATGGCTCAAACCCTGAGGGCAAGTCTGTCAAGTGGGCCGATGTGACCAAGCAAGCGTATATGGAACGTGTGGGCTTGTCGGTCACGGGCTTTTACATGACGCCCGAAATCAAATACGACTTCGCCACCCTGAATGGCCGCGCTTTTTATTACTACTGCTACGGCGCTGCCGTGAGCGAAGTGGAGATCGACACCCGCACCGGCGAGTGGAGGCTTTTGGCTGTGGACATCGTGCACGACGTGGGCCGCAGCATCAACCCTGCATTGGACAAAGGCCAAATCGAAGGCGCTTTTGTGCAAGGCATGGGCTGGCTCACCATGGAAGAGTGCATTTGGGATAAAAAAGGCAAACTGCTCACGCACGGCCCCAGCACTTACAAAATCCCGGTGGCGGGCGACATCCCAGAGCACTTCAAAGTGACGCTGTTCGACAACGCCAACATGAAGCCCACGCCTTTCAACAGCAAGGCCACAGGCGAGCCGCCTTTGATGCTGGGCTTGTCCACCTTCTTCGCCTTGCGCGATGCGGTGGCTGCCAGCGCCAACCACCAAGCGGTGGTCTACATGGACGCTCCGGCCACGCCTGAGCGCATCTTGATGGCCTGTGAGGCTGCCAAAGCTGCAGCTGCCTGACGCAAAAAATGGCGGACCCGTGCTTGCGGGTCTGCCATGAGGAATCCAGCGCCTGCGGCCTTTAGAATCCTTTGGCAGTCCACACCACACGCACAGCACTTTGTCTCAAGCCCTAACCGACCTCGCGATCCCTCGCCATGTGGCCATCATCATGGATGGCAATCGGCGTTGGGCCAAAAAAAGGTTCATGCCTGCAGCGCTGGGTCATGCAGCAGGGGCCAAGCGTGTGCGCGAGATCGTGCAGGCCTGCGCCGAGGCCGGCGTGGCCTATCTGAGCTTGTTTGCATTCAGCACCGAAAACTGGAAGCGTCCAGAAGAAGAAGTCAGCAGCCTCATGGGCTTGTTCATGAGCTACCTCCAAAAAGAGGTGGACTCGATGAATGCCAACGGCGTGCGCCTGAAGGTTCTCGGCGACAAGTTGCGGTTTTCTGAACCCCTGAAGCTCTTGATTGAGAACGCGCAACAACAGACGGCCGGCAATCAGGGCATCACCTTGCTGGTCTGCGTCAACTATGGCGGTCGATGGGACATGCTCCATGCCGTGAAGGCCTGGCAAGCGGCACACCCGGATCAGACTCTGGAGGGGCTGACCGAAGAGGGGCTGGTGCCTTACCTCAGCACCTCCGATGCCCCCGAAGTGGACCTGTTGATCCGCACCGGCGGTGAGTCGCGTGTGAGCAACTTCCTGCTCTGGCAGGCGGCCTATGCGGAGCTGTTTTTCACAGACGATTTGTGGCCCGATTTCGGATCGCCACTTTTGCGCGAAGCGATCACCTGGTTTGGTCAACGCGACAGGCGTTTCGGCTCGTCAGCCCCACTCTGAAAGGTGAGCCCAACAGGTTCAACAACACAACCATGCAAAAACGCAAAGGCATCATTCTCGCGGGCGGTTCGGGCACGCGCCTTTACCCCGTCACACAGGCCGTCAGCAAACAGCTGATGCCCGTCTACGACAAGCCCATGGTGTATTACCCGCTTACCACGCTCATGCTGTCGGGCATACGCGACGTGCTGCTGATCAGCACACCCCAAGACACACCACGTTTCAGCGAGCTGCTGGGCGATGGCAGCCAATGGGGCATGAACATCCAATACGCCGTCCAGCCCAGCCCGGATGGGCTGGCGCAGGCCTTCATCATCGGCAAGAACTTTGTGGGCCATGACCCCAGCGCGCTGGTTTTGGGGGACAACATTTTTTATGGCCATGACCTGGTCAAACTGATGCACAGCGCCGATGCACGCAGCAGCGGTGCCAGTGTGTTCGCCTACCATGTGCACGACCCGGAGCGCTATGGCGTGGTGGAGTTCGATGCCGACTTTCGTGCCTTGTCGATCGAAGAAAAACCGACGGCGCCCAAGAGCAACTATGCGGTCACAGGCTTGTATTTTTACGACCAGCAGGTCTGCGACGTTGCAGCAGACATTCAGCCTTCTGCCCGGGGTGAGCTGGAAATCACCGATGTGAACAAGCACTACTTGGCGCAGCAGCAGCTCAATGTGGAAATCATGGGCCGGGGCTATGCCTGGCTCGACACTGGCACGCACGACAGCCTGCTCGAAGCCGCGGGCTTCATCGCCACTCTGCAAAAACGTCAGGGCCTGATGGTCGCTTGCCCAGAAGAAATTGCCTTCCACCAGAAGTGGATCGACGCCGCTGCCTTGCAAAAGTTGGCCCTGCCGCTGGCCAAAAATGGCTACGGCCAATACCTGCTCAATTTGTTGAAATAAGCCATGCCCTACACCGTCACCGCCACTGAAATCCCCGATGTCCTGATCCTTGAGCCCAAGGTGTTTGGGGATGCGCGTGGGTTCTTTTTTGAATCGTTCAATGCGCGTGACTTTGCACAGGCCACCGGCCTGAATGTGGACTTCGTCCAGGACAACCACAGCAAGTCGGCCCAAGGCGTGCTGCGCGGTTTGCACTACCAGATCCAGCACCCGCAGGGCAAGCTGGTGCGTGTGGTGCAAGGCGAGGTGTTCGATGTGGCGGTGGACCTGCGCCAAAGCTCGGCCACCTTTGGCCGCTGGGTCGGTGTGCACCTGAGCGCGGACAACCACCGCCAGTTGTGGGTGCCACCCGGTTTTGCGCATGGCTTTGTGGTGACCAGCGACAGTGCCGAGTTCCTCTACAAGACCACCGATTATTGGTACCCCGAACACGAGCGCAGTTTGCTGTGGTCGGACCCGGCTGTCGGTGTTCAATGGCCGGTGCAAGGCCAGCCATTGTTGGCAGCCAAAGACCAAGCGGGTGCCTTGCTGAAAGACGCTCAAAAGTTCGACTGAACTTCCTTGCTCAAAACGGGCCTTATAAAAAAGGCTTGCCAAATGGCAAGCCCTTTTGCTTTCGCGCTGGCAGTCCTTGCAGACCTGCCGCTGCACGCAGCGCTGCGGCCTTGTGGTCTGCGCTCACATCGCTGCGCGATATGAGCTTCGCCCCAAACCCCAAGACCCGCTGCGCGGGTGCCGTGCTTACAGCCCGGCCGCTGCACGCAGCGCTTGGGCTTTGTCTGTTCTCTCCCAGGTGAACTCGGGTTCGTCGCGGCCAAAGTGGCCGTAGGCGGCGGTTTTGGTGTAGATGGGGCGCAGCAGATCCAGCATCTGAATGATGCCTTTGGGGCGCAAGTCAAAGTGCTCGGCCACCAGGGCGGACAGCACGTCGTCCGAGACCTTGCCGGTGCCCAGCGTGTTCACGGTGATGTTCATTGGGCGGGCCACGCCAATGGCATACGCCACCTGGATCTGGCATTTCTCGGCCAAGCCTGCGGCAACGATATTTTTGGCCACGTAGCGGGCCGCGTAAGCGGCCGAGCGGTCCACCTTGGATGGGTCTTTGCCCGAGAAAGCGCCGCCGCCGTGCGGGCAGGCGCCACCGTAGGTGTCGACGATGATCTTGCGGCCTGTGAGGCCACAGTCGCCCTGGGGGCCACCGATGACGAAACGGCCTGTCGGGTTGATCAGGTACTGGGTGTTCTGCAGCCACTCTTGGGGCAGCACGGGCTTGATGATCTCTTCGATGATGGCTTCGGTGAAGCTGGCTTTCATCTTCGTAGCGGTTTCTGACTGGTCGGGGCTGTGCTGTGTGGACAGCACCACGGTGTCGATGCTGTGGGGTTTGCCGTCCACATAGCGCATCGTCACCTGGCTCTTGGCGTCAGGTCGCAGGAAGGGCAAGCGCCCGTCCTTGCGCAGTTGGGCCTGGCGCTCGACCAAGCGGTGAGCGTAGTAAATGGGGGCGGGCATCAGCTCCGGCGTTTCGCTGCAGGCGTAGCCGAACATCAGGCCTTGGTCGCCCGCGCCGATGTTGAGGTGGTCGTCGGACGCGTGGTCCACGCCCTGAGCAATGTCGTTGGACTGCTTGTCGTAGCAGACCATGACCGCGCAGCCTTTGTAGTCGATGCCGTAGTCGGTGTTGTCGTAGCCGATGCGCTTGATGGTGTCGCGCGCCACCTGGATGTAGTCCACATGGGCGTTGGTGGTGATCTCGCCAGCCAGTACCACCAGGCCGGTGTTGGTCAGGGTTTCGGCGGCCACGCGGCTGCGGGGGTCTTGCGCGAAGATGGCGTCCAAAATCGCGTCAGAAATCTGGTCGGCCACTTTGTCTGGGTGGCCTTCTGAGACGGATTCAGAGGTAAAGAGGTAATTGCTGGACATGAAAAAAGCTCCTAAATTTTCAGGGGTTTGTCGGCGTTGCCGACCCTGAAAACCCGGAGCCTGGCGAACGCTTTAGCAGGATTTGTGAATCGCCCTGCAAGTAGTTCAGGTAACTCGGCGATGCGTGAATTATATCGATTCGGTGTATTCAGGGCCAGCGTACGGGTTCCTTTTCCGGCGCGTTGCACGATGACCACCACTGGTTGGCTTGCGAGGGCGTCAGTGTCCGCTGGGAGCAGTCTTGGAATTTTTCATGCAGCTCGGCTTCGCCGATGGGGCGCTGCGCATGCCCAAGAGCCTTGCTGACAGGCTCCGAGCTCATGCTGGAGCCGTCGCGCAGGTGGATGACCACTTGGTCATGGGGAGAAAACAATGGGTCTCCGGGGTCCTGTGTGGTCACGGGATGAATCCGGACAAGCTGCATCAGGGACTGGATGTGGGCTTGGGTAATGTTCGCATCGTTCAGGTCGTCCAGGTTCACATGCCCTTGGGTCAAGGCGCAGGCGACGGCAAATTCGGCGCTGAATTTGGCATCCAGCCCATTTTGCGGAGAAGATGAACGCAGCATGCCCGCTTGCAAGTGGCCGATGTGAACATCAATGTGTTCAATGGACTTATGGCGATGCTGCATGTGGGCCTGCAATGACAAAGTGGCATCGATCAAGCGATGTGCGGCGTAGCAAACCGGATAGCGTTTGATGTTCAGCCCTTGCAACTGAATTTGCCATGGATGCCCGGCACCACAGGGGCGCTCAAGGTCGACTTGGCCTTGGGGCGACAGCGCGGCCAGGAAACCTCTGGGACTTTCCAGTGCATCTTGCGATGCGCTAACACCTTGTTGGGCCAGTTGGCTGGCGATGATGCCGTTCCGCGCGGCCCATCCCACCTGCAGAGGCTTGGTCATAGAGCCGAAATTGGCCACCAATCCACCCGCCAGCGAAGCTGCAATACCCAGTGCATGGCCGATTTGTTCTTGTGTGAGTTGCCTCAGATGGGCGCTGGCGGCAGCACAAGCGACTGCCCCGAAAACCGCAGTGGGGTGCCAGCCTTTACCGTGGTGCTTGTCGGGATCTCGCCCGATCAAGTCGGCCCAGGTTTCGTAGCCCGCAACGTAGGCGGTGATGGCCGATTGCCAGTTCTGGCCGAGAGATTGCGCTTGTGCCAAAACCACCGGGGTCAGAACCACGCTGGGGTGGCCATCGAGCCCGGTGTCATCGTAGTCAAGGGCATGGGCAGCAACGGCGTTGACAAAAGCAGCATCTGCAGCACTTGCGTGGCCTCGATCCCCCAGCACCCGGGCTGTCCCTGGACTGTTGGACAGGGTCACCATGGACAAGGCGTGTTCCACAACGGGTTGGTTGCGCCCTGCAAACAAAACGCCCATGCAGTCACTGATCCCCCGGCGAACCGTGGTTACCGCCGATGCAGGCACGTCACCAGGCTGCAACTGATGGATGAATTGCGCCAGTTCTTGGGTCAGGTGCGGCATGGACTTTGTCGCTTCATCAATAAGAACGAGGCAGACCCAAAACGTGTTCGGCCAGGTAGGACAGGATCAGGTTGGTGGAAATGGGCGCAGTCCTCTGTACCCGAGCTTCACGCCACTTGCGTTCGATGTCGTACTCGCGTGCATAGCCAAAGCCGCCATGGGTCTGAATGCAGGCTTCGCCTGCTTCCCAGGCAGCTTCTGCGCTCAGCAGCTTGGACAGGTTGGCAAACTCTCCGCAGGGCAGGCCTGCTTCAAACACCGACGCGGATTTGCGTACCATGAGTTCAGCGGCTTGGGTCTGGGCGTAGGCTTTGGCAATCGGGAACTGGATGCCCTGGTTTTTGCCAATTGGCCGGTCAAAAATGACCCGCTCGTTGGCATATTTGGTGGCGGTTTTGATGAACCATTTGGCATCGCCAAGGGACTCATGCGAGACCAGAATGCGCTCAGAATTCATGCCATCCATGATGTACTTGAGTCCCTTGCCTTCTTCACCAATGAGGCTGTTGGCAGGAATGCGCAAATTGTCAAAAAAGACTTCGGTGGTGTTGTGGTTGATCATGGCCTTGATGGGCCGGATGGTCATGCCATGCCCGACGGCCTCGCGCATGTCAATCAAGAAAACCGAAAGGCCTTCGGTGCGTTTGGTGATCTGGTCGATTGGGGTGGTTCGTGCCAGCAGCAGCATCAAATCGGAATACAAGGCCCGCGAGGTCCATATTTTTTGGCCATTGATCACGTAATGGTCGCCGTCTCTGACTGCGCGGGTTTTGAGTTTGGTCGTGTCAGTGCCCGATGTGGGCTCTGTCACGCCAAACGCTTGCAGGCGCAATTGACCGGAGGCAATTTGTGGCAAATAGAAATTTTTCTGGGCCTCGCTGCCATGGCGCAAGACTGTGCCCATGGTGTACATCTGTGCATGTGTGGCCGAGGCATTGCCGCCTGAGGCGTGAATTTCTTCAAGAATCACCCCTGCAGCCCGCAAGCTAAGACCTGAGCCGCCATAAATTTCGGGAATCAGTGCGGACAGAAAGCCCGCGTCGGTCATGGCTTTGACGAATTCACTGGGGTAGGCTTCGCGCTCATCCAGATCACGCCAGTAGCTGCCGGGAAAGTCGGCGCAAATGCGGCGAACACTTTCGCGAATATCCGCATGGTCTTCGTCCAAGTCCATGGACACACTTGTTGTATTGGGTTCGGTTTTCATGGCAATTTTGTGATGAATATTTTCAAGAGCGCGGGGCAGCGCGTTGCTTGGCAGTGGTGTAGTGGTTGGGCAGCCCGGCGCGCGCCAGGGCGCCAGTCAGCATGTTCGGGGGCAGGTTGCGTGCCGCAATGTCCCGAACGAGCAGCAGTTGGTGCAGATCCACCCCAGTGGTCAAGCCCATCGAGTCCAGCATGAAGCACAGGTCCTCCATCACGATGTTGCCGCTGGCGCCTGGTGCAAACGGGCATCCGCCCAGCCCCCCCAGGGAGGCATCAAAAATGCGAACGCCGCAATCGAGTGCTGCAGCCACATTGGCCAGACCCGTTCCGCGCGTGTCATGGAAATGGGCCGCGACCGGAATGTTGCCCACCTCGGCCATGACACTCTTAAAAACTTCACGCACTTGTTGGGGGTCTGCGTAGCCCACGGTGTCGGCCACCATGATTTCTTCGGCACCCGCTTGTGCCAGAAAGGCCGCGCAGCGCCTGACTTCATCGACGGCGATGCGACCCTCGTATGAACACCCCAATGCGGTGGACAAGCCTGCGGCCAGTTTGACGCGGCCTGTCAGGCCCGCGGCATTGCGTGCACTGACAATCCGCTCGAAATCGGCCAGGGATTCCTCGCGCTCACGACGCACGTTCTTCAGGTTGTGGGTTCGGCTGACCGAAACCACATAGTCGACCACATGCACACCCAATGAAAATGCACGTTCAGCCCCTTTCAGATTGGGCGCCAGCGCCATGACAGTTAGGCCGGGAATTTGCAGCGCCTGGCGGGTGACTTCTTCGGCATCTGAGAACTGTGCAATGAGTTTGACGGGTACAAATGAAGTGACTTCAATTTCCCGAACACCCGCAGCACATTCCGCAGCGATCCATGCCATTTTTTCTTCCGTGGGGAAAAACGTGGAGACCATTTGCAGGCCATCACGCAGCCCCACTTCCCGCACATGAACATCCTGTTCGACTTTCATGCTTTTACTTTCCTTTGAATTCAGGGGGTCTTTTTTCATTGAACGCCCGAACACCTTCTAGGCGGTCTTCGGAAACCACAAGGCGGTTGTAGGCCTCGATTTCAAATCGGCAAGCGGTGTGCAAATCGGTTTGCAAGCCATGGTGGATCGATTTCTTGGCCTGTATGACGGCCAACGGACCGTTGGCCGCCATGTCCTGTGCGCAAACCAAGGCTTCGCTCAGCATCTGGCCGTGCTCGCAAACCTGGTTGACCAAGCCCCATTGAGCCGCCTGGTGTGCGCTGAATGCCTGGGCGCGCATGATCAGCTCTTTGGCTCTTCGTTCTCCAACGGCACGCGCCAGGGTTTGTGTTCCTCCACCGCCAGGCATGATGCCCAGACGCACCTCGGTCAGCGCCATGCGCGCCCGATCGGATGCATAAATGAAATCACAGGCCAAGGCGGTTTCGAGGCCGCCGCCATAGGCATGCCCGTTGACTGCCGCGATCACAGGGACCGGGACTTCAAGCAACTGGAAAAAGGCCCTTTCAAAAATTTCGTGCTGTTGCCGCCAGGTTTCATTGCTCATGCCCTGGCGCTCTTTCAGGTCGCCTCCGGCACAAAAAGAACGGTCGCCAGCACCGGTCAGCACCACGCATCGAACCTCTTGCGGGTCGGTTGTCAGCCTGCTCCACAGGTCGAGCAGGTCCCGTCCCATTTGGGTGTTGATGGCGTTGAGGACCTCGGGTCGGTGCAACGAGATCACCAGAACGTGATTGCCTTGCAGGCTCAGGCGCAATGTGTTGTATTCGGGCCATTTCATGCTGCGGTATCCCTTGTCTTTGATGTGCTTGGTGGGTTCATTTCCCCCAGTGACGGGGAACTGCTGCGCGGCTGGGGGCGAGCGCCATCGAGTCGAATGGGCAGACCGATCATGGGTATCGAACTGCCAGGGACTGCCTGCAACAATCCCATCGCCTGGGTTTGTGGGTGGGCCACCATGGCGGCGACGTCCTGTACCGGCGCGCAGGGTATGCCTGCGTTGTCCAACAGGGTAGACCATTGCGCACTGGTTTTTTTGACAAAGCAGTCCTCCAAAAGCGGGTTGAGGATGTGGGCGTGCAACACGCGCGCTGGGTTGCTTGAGAATTGTTCGTTCGTGACCCATTCCGGGTGATTGAGCACCTCGCACAGGCGTTTGAAGAGCGCGTCGTTGCCTGCCGTGACCACGAGATCGCCATCGGCCGTTCGGTACGCACGGTAGGGAACGATGCCCGTTTGACCGGAACCGTTCTTGCCGGGCACCTTGCCACTGGCGAGGTACTGGGCCGAATACATGGTCATCCAAGCGGCAGCCGTTTCAAAGAGTGAGACATCCACCACCCCACCCACACCTGTGGTTTGCCTTTGCATGAGCTGGCAAACGATGCCCATAGCAGCCCACATGCCCGTGCCCATGTCAATGATCGAAGGGCCTACCCGCACTGGAGGGCTTCCTGGCTCGCCCACCACACTCATGATGCCGCCAAAGGCCTGCATGAGGGGGTCGTAACCGGGTCGTTCCGACAATGGGCCCATGGCCCCGAAAGCCCCTAGATTGCAGTACACTAGGGAGGGTTTTTCGAGGCGTAAGCTGACCGCGTCCAGCCCCAAGGATTCCACTTGACCCGGCCGCATGTTTTGCAAGACCACGTCGGCCCGCTCAAGGATCAGGTTTTTCAGAAGCAGGCGGTCTTCGGCTTGTCGCAGGTCGAGCCGCAATGAGCGCTTGTTCCGGTTGAGCGCCTGAAATGTGGCCGCACTGCCGTCCACAAAAGGGGGGCCCCATTTGCGCGCATCGTCCCCATCGGGTTTTTCGACCTTGATGACCTCGGCGCCCAAGTCCCCCAGGATCTGCCCTGCAAATGGTGCTGCCACACTGTGACCCAATTCGATGACCACTTTCCCCGCCAGTGGCAATGGTGCGTGATTTTGTGCAGCTGCAGGCATGGCTCAATCGGCCTTGATGTTGGCTTCGCGGATGAGCTTGCCGCGCAACTCGAATTCACGTTTGACCCTTGCGCCCAGTTCAGCAGGGCTGCCCGCCATGACGATCAATCCGCTGGCGGTCAATTTGTTTTTGGTTTCGGGCTCCATCAGGGCTTTGTTGATCTCATCACTCAAACGGCGGCTGACGGCTTCAGGCATATTGGCCGGTCCAAAAAAGGCAAGCCAGGATGGCATGTCGAAGCCTTCGTAGGTTTCTGCAATGGTCGGGACGGTGGGCAAGCCCTCGTAGCGCTGGTTGCCAGTCACGGCAATGGCCCTCAACCGCCCACCCTGAATGTGCGGCAGCACCGTGATGGCACTGGCAAAAATCATGGGAATTTGACCGCCCATGACATCGTTGAGTGCCGGGCCGCCGCCGCGATAGGGGATGTGTGTCAGGGGGGCTCCAGAGCGTTGTTTGAGCAGTTCACCTGACAAGTGGTGGGGCGAGCCCGAGCCCGATGTGCCGTAAGCGCCTTTACTCGGGTTGGCTTTGACGAAGGCCACCAGTTCGCGCACGTTGGTGGCTGGAATGGAAGGATGCACCACAAGGACGATCGGGTTGATGGCAGCAAAAGAAAGCGGCGTGAAGTCTCGTACCGGGTGAAAGGGTGGATTGGGCACCATGTTCATGTTGGCGGCATGGGTGGCATCGGTGCCCAGCAAGAAGGTGTAACCGTCCGGGGCCGACTTGGCCACGATTTCGCTGCCAATGTTGCCGCTGGCACCCGCCCTGTTGTCGACCACCACGGTTTGTCCCAGGGGTCCAGAAATTTTTTGCGCCACTGTCCGTGCCAGCGAATCCGTGGACGCGCCGGGCGGATAGGGCACGACCAGCTTGATCGGTTTGTCGGGATAGGCCTGGGCGTGGAGCACGCCGGGGATGACCCAGGGGAGAGAGGCCAGAAGCAAGGTTTTGATGAACTTTTTCATGTCCCCTCCGAGTTGGGAATGTTCTGTAGATTAACTTAACATACGGACGTCCGAATGTTAAGCTGTGGCTCTTCATTTTGTCAACCAAGGCAGACCCCATGAACGCAACGCATCTTTCATCTTTTTCAAATCGAACGGCCATCGTCACCGGTTCGGGACGGAACATCGGTCGAGCCATGGCCTTGTCTTTGGCTGCGCAAGGTGCCAGTGTGGTGGTCAATGGCCACCAGGATCGCGCTGCGGTCGAGGCCGTGGTCGATGAAATCAAGGCCACGGGCGGTCGGGCGATGGCCTTCATGGCAGACGTCACCCAAGACCGGGAAGTGGCCGAGATGGTGAAGGCCACCCTGGCGGAATTCGGTTCGGTGGACATCGCCGTCTCGAATGTGGGCATCCGCCGCAAGCAGGCTTTTCTGGACATCAGTCCCCAAGACTGGGACACGGTGATGCAGACCAACCTCACCCCTGCTTTTTACATTGCACGGCATGTGATTCCCCATATGCAAGACAGGCGTTGGGGTCGCATCGTCCTGATCTCCGGATTCGATGGCTTCTGGGGTCAAGTCACTGAGCGGGCTCACAACATCACCGCCAAGGCGGGATTGCATGGCCTGGCCATGGCGCTGGCAAGGGAATTCGGGGCCGATGGCATTACCGTCAACACCATTGCACCGGGCGCCATTGATACGGTGCGCGATTGGTCACAATACACACACCAGTTGCGGGCGCAGCTGGAAAAGGAAATTCCCTTGGGACGCTACGGCAAGCCAGACGAGGTGGCTGCGGCCTGTGATTTGCTGTGTTCAGAGCGGGGAGGCTTCATTTCAGGCCAAGTGCTGCATGTCAACGGTGGCCATTACATGTACTGATGGCCTGAGCATTTTGATCGCTTTGATGATTCATTGAGGACCCTGTCTTGACCACCCTGTCCAGTTCTTCACCACGCTACCAGCAGGTGACGGCCATTTTGCAGCGCGACATCCAATCGGGCCTGTACCCCGTTGGCTCTTTGCTGCCGCCCGAGCCGCAGCTGTGCCTGCAGTTTGCGGTGTCTCGCCATACCGTGCGCGAAGCGGTGCGCGCTTTGTGCGAACTGGGCTTGGTGTCACGTCACCAGGGCGTAGGGACACGCGTCAGGGCCAAGCAGTTGGCCAAGCGTTACACCGCATCCTTGTCTTCTTTGCGTGATTTGATGGAGTACACCCAGCAAACGCGGCTCAAATACCTGGGTTGTCAATGGGTTGATGCCGATGAAAACCTCGCCCGGCAGATCGTTTGCGAGCCGGGTGAGCGTTGGCTTGAACTCAATACCTACCGGTGCAGTGTGGACGGTGATGTGCCGATCGTGCACATGCGCGTTTATGTGCGCCCGGAGTGCGATGGGATGCAAAACGACTTGGAAGACGGCGGGGCCTGGATTTATGGCTTGATTGAAAAGTACGGTGGGCAACGCATCCTGGAGGCCCAACAGATCATTGGTGCAGTCGCAGTGCCCGAAGACAGTGCGAAAATTTTAGGGGTGCAGCCCGATTCTCCGGGCCTGTTGGTTCGCCGTTATTACCTGGGCAGAGCAGAGCGTTTGTTGTCGGTATCCATGAATGTTTACCCCGTTGACCGATTTGAATTTGCAACGCGCTGGCGACTGGAGACCGAGGGCTCGGTCAACCCTGAAACAAGTCCGCCCTGAAGCAGTGGGCGGTCCTGACGCAGCGGATGGGAAGGGGTGAGGTCAAAATCATGTCCAATACAGCCCATGGACATCCCCACCCCAATTGAAAACCGACTGGTTGATCTGGAAATCAAGGCCGGTTTCGCCGAAGACCTGTTGGACCAGCTCAATGCCCAGGTGTTTCGCCAGCAGCAACAAATCGACGCACTCATCCACGAGCTGCGCACTTTGCGCGACCGCATGCCTGAGGGCGGTGGCGGTGCGGATGTGCGCAACCTGCGCGATGAGATCCCGCCGCACTATTGACCGTCATGTGGAGCGTGCAAGACATCAGTGAGCGTTTGCGTGCCTTGGGCGCGCGGCCCAAGCACGAGCTGCGGGTGCTTCGCCTGTGGGCGCAGGCCCTGCCGCAGGACAGCGGACGCCGTGCACTCGACAGCTTCATGCCCCGCGCCTTGCGCGACGCGCTGCCGCAGCTGAGCCAGGAGCTGGCGGCGCTGGCCAGTCTGCGCGAGCAGCACCCAGCCGAAGACGGCTCGGCCCGGTTGCTCGTGGGCTTGCGGGACGGGCAGTCGGTTGAGAGTGTGCTGCTGCCGCGCGATGGCCTGTGCGTGTCCTCTCAGGTGGGCTGCGCGGTGGGCTGCGTGTTTTGCATGACCGGCCGCGAAGGCCTGGTGCGCCAAGTGGGCAGCGCCGAAATCGTGGCCCAGGTGGCGCTGGCCCGCACCCTGCGACCCGTGAAAAAAGTGGTGTTCATGGGCATGGGCGAGCCCTCGCACAACCTCGAGCAAGTCATGGAGGCCATCGACCTGCTGGGCACGGTGGGCAACATCGGCCACAAGAATCTGGTGTTTTCCACGGTGGGTGACGAACGCGTCTTTGAACGCTTGCCGCAAGGGCTGGTCAAGCCCGCATTGGCTTTGTCGCTGCACACCACGCGGGCCGACTTGCGGGCACAGCTCTTGCCACGCGCCCCCCGTTGGGACCCGAAAGACCTGGTGGAGGCGGGCGAGCGCTACGCCCGTGCCACCGCTTACCCGATCCAGTACCAGTGGACGCTGATCGAAGGTGTCAACGACAGCGAAGAAGAAGTCGAAGGCATCGTGCGCCTGCTCAAGGGCAAATACGCGCTGATGAACATGATCCCCTACAACGCCTTGCCCGACTTGCCATATGCCCGCCCGAGTTGGGAGAAGGCGGCGGCCATTGCCCGCAGCTTACACCAGCGCGGCGTGCTGACCAAGCTGCGCCAGTCGGCCGGGCAGGATGTGGAGGGAGGTTGTGGTCAGCTGCGCGCCCGCGATGTGGTTCAGCGCGTGAAGATCGTGCGCTCAGCGAACACGGCCATTTGACTCTGCAGGTTCAAAGTACCTTTTGAGGCAGGCGGACCAGCCCACTCGACAAGGCCGTGCCCAAGAGCACCACCAGGCCGCTCCCGAGCATCCAGGGCGTGACGGTCTCGCCCAGCAGCACCACGCCATACACAATCGCAAAGACCGGCACCATGAAGGTCACCGTGAGCGCTTTGGCGGGGCCGGTGTTTTCAATCAACTTGAAGTAAAGGATGTACGCCAGCCCAGTGCACACGATGCCCACCGCAAGCAATGCGCCCCAGGCTTGCAGGCTGGGCAGGTGCTTTGGGTGCCACCACAAGGCGGGCAAGGCCAGCGCCAGCGCCGCACCCATCTGGCTGCCCGTGGCCGTGACCAGCGGCGGCAGGCTGGGGACGTGCTTTTTGGTGAAGCTCGCCGACAGCGCGTAGAAAACCGTGGCCCCCAGGCAGGCCAGCACCGCCCAGAACGGGGCGATGCCCGAGTCGTTGGGCTTGAACGAGGCTTCGCCCCCAGCCAGCAAGGCCACGCCCGCAAAGCCCAGCGCCAGCCCCAAGCTGCGCGACAGACCGGGGCGGTCACCCAGCCACAGCCAGGCCACGATGGCGCCAAAGAGCGGCACGGTGGCGTTGAGGATCGACGACAGGCCCGTGCTGATGTGCATCACGGCAAAAGAGTAAAGCGCAAATGGGATGCCAGAGTTCAGCACGCCCACAAAGAAGATGGGTTTCCAGTGCTGGCGCAGCAGCGGGGCATGGCCCCGCATGCGCAAGATGGGCCACAGAAAAAGCGCGGCAATCGTCACGCGCAAGGCGGCTGTGGGCAGTGGCCCCAGTTCTTGCGCGGCGATGCGCATGAACAAAAACGAAGAACCCCAGATGAGGGCCAGCAGCAAGAAGTCGCGAACCCAAGGACGGGCAGGGGAGTGGGTCATTGAAAGAGGTCGTGATGGCCCTCGAGCCGCAGCAGCGCACGTTTGCGTTCCAGGCCTCCGGCGTAACCGGTGAGTTGGCCCGTGCTGCCCAGCACCCGATGGCAAGGCACGATGATACTGATCGGATTGCGCCCCACCGCCGCACCCACAGCGCGCACGGCCAGGGGCTTGTTCAACCGTGCAGCCAAGTGGCCATAACTTTGGTATGTGCCCGACGCAATCGCTTGCAAGGCTTGCCAAACGGCTTGCTGAAAGGCTGTTCCGCGAGACAGGTCCAGCGGCAGATCGAACGCGGTTCTGCGCCCGGCAAAGTAGTCCTGCAGCTGCGCCGCAGTGGCTTGCAGCACCGGGTGGTCTGGCGCGGGCTGCCAGCCTTGCACGACCTGCGTTTGCGGGCCGTGGCGTTGCCCCTCAAACCAGACGCCGCACAGGCCCCGGTCGCTGCAGGCGAGGATGAGTTCGCCCAAAGGGCTGCCGGTGCGGGTGGTGAATGTGCTCATGGCTTCTCCGGCGTGGGTAGTGATGGGGTGAGGCGTGTCCAGGCGGCCAACAGGGCGTAACTGCGAAAAGGTTGCCAGGCCTGGCCCATGTGCTCCAGCGCTTGGGTGGGCCGCGCCTCAGCACGCACCCCCAGTGCGTTTTGCAGGGCCACGTCCTGCACCGGCCAGGCGTCCTCCCAGTGCAGGGTGCGCATGGTCAAGTAATGGGCTGTCCAAGGGCCGATGCCGGGCAGGGCTTGCAGGGCGCTCAAGGTGGCGGCGACATCGCTGCCGGGTGCCAGGTGCAGTTGACCGCTGTCGACGGCCCGCGCCAGGGACTGGATGGCGCGTTGGCGCTGGCGCACGATACCCAAGCTGCCCATTAGGGCGGCGTTTTCCTCGCGGGCCACGGTCGCCGCATCGGGGAAATGCCGATTCAGTTCAGGCCAGGGTGTCTGGCAGGGCAGGCCCAAGGCCTGCACCAGGCGCTCGCCCAGCGTGCGGGCGGCTTTGACGGTGATCTGTTGCCCGAGCACGGCGCGCACGGCCAGCTCAAAGCTGTCCAGCCCACCCGGGATGCGGATGCCGTGGGCCTGCGCAAAGTGGTGCCCAAGCACCGCATGCACGGCAGCCGGGTCGGCGTCCAGATCCAGCCACTGGCGCACCTGGGCCACCAACTCGGGTAGCACCGGCAAAAGGCTGGCGCTCGCTTGCAGCTGCACATGGGGCGAATCCGGCACCCAACCGACCACGATCCAGCCCGTGAGCGAAGTTGGCTGCGATGTCTTTGGATGCCAACGCACCGTTCTGTGCAGCTGGGCCTGCGTGCCTTCGCCTGTCCAGAGTTCAACACCTGGCAGCGAGCGGCTTTGCAAAAAGGCCCAGAGGTGTTCGCGCTGCAAGGGGGGGCGGTAGGCCAGCCGCAGTGTCACAGGTGCCCCGGGGTCGCGTGCCTTGGGACGCAGCTGGCGGGGCGTCAGCTGGTAATGCTGGGCAAAGCTGGCATTCATGCGCCGTGTCGAGCCAAAGCCGCTGAGGTGGGCGATCTCTGACGTGGGCAAGGGGCTGTCGTGCAGCCACTGTTTGGCGTGCAGCAGCCGCTGGGTCTGCAAATACTGCAAGGGTGAGACCTGCCAGTGCGTTTCAAACACGCGGCGCAGGTGCCGGTCGCTCACGCCCAATTGGGCGGCCAGTGTGGTCATGGCTGGCGCTTTGCCGCCTTGACGCAAAGCCTGGTCGAGGAGGCGGGCTGCCGCTTGCGCCAGGATGGCGCTGGCATCGGTGGTGGACCACCAGCGCTGGGCCGGAGCCAGTTCGGGGCGGCACTTGAGGCAAGGCCGGAAACCCGCTGCCTCGGCCTGGGTGGGTGTTTCAAAGAAGCGGCAGTTTTTTGGCAGAGGCAAACGCACCCGGCACACGGGACGGCAGTAAATGCCTGTGGAGCGCACCCCCATGAAGAACAGTCCGTCAAAGCGGGCATCCTTGTCCTGGAAGGCGCGGTAGCAGCGCTCTTCGTCGACGGGCTGACCGTACAGAAAAAGTTCCTGAGGGATGTGCATGTGGGGCATGTTAGTCGCAAAAAACGAAGGCATGAGCCGTTTTCGGACATGCGGTTTCGAGCCTGTTTAGGAATGTTGGGCCGTCATTGACACCTACAATTGGCACTCATTCCTTGAGCACAAATGGGTTTCACATGCAAGTCACTGCCTCCATCTTCAAAGCCTACGACATCCGCGGTGTGGTGCCGTCCACGCTCAACGAGACGCTCGCCGAAGGCTTGGGCATGGCGTTTGGCACGCGCGCCCTGGCCGAAGGCCAAAAAACCGTGGCTGTGGGCCGCGATGGGCGCCTGAGCGGCCCCGCGCTGTCGGCCGCGCTCATTCGCGGTCTGGTGGCGGCAGGCGTGCGCGTCATCGACGTGGGCCTGTGCACCACGCCCATGCTTTATTTCGCGGCCAACACCGCGTGCCAAAGCGGCATCCAGGTCACCGGAAGCCACAACCCCAAGGACTACAACGGCTTCAAGATGGTCTTGGCCGGGCGCGCCATTTACGGCGACGAGATCCAGGCCTTGCGCCAGACGATGGAAGCCGAGTCCTGGCTTTTGCAAGCGGGCGGCAGCGTCGAGCACCTGGACGTGCTGGCCGACTACACGCAGCGCATCGTGGGCGATGTCAAGCTCTCGCGCCCCATGAAGGTGGTGATCGATTCGGGCAACGGCATTGCCGGGGCCTCGGCACCGGGCATCTTCCGGGCGCTGGGCTGCGAGGTGATCGAGTTGTTCAGTGAAGTCGACGGCGAGTTCCCCAACCACCACCCCGACCCCAGCAAGCCTGAAAACCTGCAGGACCTGATCCGCACCCTGCAAAGTACCGATGCCGAACTGGGCCTGGCGTTTGACGGCGACGGCGACCGGTTGGGCATTGTGACCAAAGACGGCCACAACATCTACCCCGACCGCCAGATGCAGCTCTTTGCCCAAGACGTGCTCACGCGCGTGCCCGGCGGCACCATCTTGTTTGATGTCAAGTGCTCGCAGCGCTTGGCCCCGGCCATCGAGGCGGCGGGTGGCCAAGCCCTGATGTTCAAGACCGGCCACTCCCTCATCAAGGCCAAGATGAAAGAAGTCGAGGCCGCAGGCGGCAAAGCCCCGCTGGGCGGCGAGATGAGTGGCCACATCTTTTTCAAGGAGCGCTGGTACGGCTTTGATGACGGCACCTACGCGGGTGCCCGCTTGCTCGAGATCGTGAGCCGTAGCCCAGACGCCAACGTGGTGCTCAATGCGCTGCCCAGCAGCTTCAGCACACCCGAGCTGAACGTGGCCTGCGCTGAGGGCGAGCCGCACACCGTGACCCGCGCCTTGCAGGCCAAAGCCGCGCACGCATTTTCTGCCCCGGCCCGGGTCTCTGACATCGACGGTCTGCGTGTGGACTGGCCCGATGGCTTTGGCCTGATCCGCGCGTCCAACACCACGCCCGTGCTGGTGCTGCGCTTTGAAGGCCAGACCGAAGCGGCCTTGCACCGCATCGAAGCCAACATGCTGGCGCTGCTGCGCGAAGTCAAACCCGATGCCCAAGTGGGCGCATCGGCCCACTGACCAGGCCATGCCAGGTTTGAGCCACGCGGTTTACAACGGGCTCGTTTGGGCGGCGCAGCCCCTGCTCCTGCGAAAGCTGGCGCGTCGTGCGGTGGCCGAACCGGGTTATGGCGTTGCTGTGGCTGAGCGGTTTGGCCACTACCCACAGCCGCCTGAAACAGCCACTGAACTCGTCTGGGTGCATGCGGTGTCGCTCGGCGAGTCGCGGGCCGCAGGCTTGTTGATCCAGGCTTTGCGCGAAGCTGTGCCGGGTGTTCGCATTTTGCTCACCCACGGCACGGCCACTGGCCGCGCCGAAGGCCAGCGCCTTTTGCGAGCAGGGGATGTACAGGTCTGGCAACCCTGGGACACCCCCGCTGCGGTGCGGCGCTTTTTGCGGCATTTCCGCCCCCGTGCTGGCCTCTTGATGGAGACCGAAGTCTGGCCCAACCTGGTGCTGCAAAGCCGCGCTGAGGGTGTGCCGATGGCGCTGGTGAACGCCCGCATGAGCGAGAAGTCACTGCATTCTGCTTTGCGCTGGGCCAGCCTGATGCGGCCAACCTACGGCGCTTTGTCCGCCGTCTGGGCGCAGACCGAGGCCGATGCCGAACGGCTGCGCGCTTTGAGCGCCACGGTGCAGGCCATCACGGGCAACCTCAAGTTCGATGCGCAGCCCGACGGCGCGCAGTGCGCGCAGGCTCTGGCCTGGCGCGCGGGTTGGCAGCGGCCTGTGCTGATGCTGGCCAGCAGCCGCGAGGGTGAAGAAGCGCAATGGCTTGAAGCGGTGCGCGCCTTGCCCGAGGCCCTGCGTTCGGTCCAATGGCTGATCGTGCCGCGCCACCCACAGCGGGTGGATGGGGTGGAGCGCTTGTTCGTCGAGGCGGGCCTCACGGTGTCGCGCCGCAGCAGGTGGTCAGTGGACGGCCCACTGGGCACCGCAATTCAGTCCGATGTCTGGTTGGGCGACAGCCTGGGCGAGATGGCGCTTTACTACAGCCTGGCCGACGCGGCCTTGCTGGGGGGCAGCTTTGCGCCTTGGGGTGGCCAGAACCTGATCGAGGCCGCTGCCTGTGCCTGCCCGTTGTTCATGGGGCCGCACACCTTCAACTTTGCCGAAGTGGCGCAGCAAGCCGTGGCCGAAGGGGCCGCCCGGCGCGTGCCGGACATGGCGCAGGCGTTGCAGCAAGCTTGCGCTGCCGTGGCAGACGCTGGGGCCATGCAAGCGTGGCGAACGCAGGCTTTGTCGTTCACACAAGCGCACAAGGGCGCAGCCCGGCGCGTGGTCGCGCTGGTGCAGGAATTGTCGGGTTTGTAGGCGCGCGGCCCTGCGGCAAAGTGGATCTTGTAGGAGCCGCACCCTCGCGGCGATGCGGCCCATGCAGGCCGCGAGCTTCATCCCACCATCGGCCCGAGGGCGGGCCTCCTACCGCAGCGCTCAGGGCGCCAGCAGGCTGTTGATGTTGGCCATGTCTTCGGCCTTGAGCACGCCTGCGGCCTGGCGCAGCTTGAGCTGGCCGACCAACACGTCGTAACGGGCTTTGGCCAAATCGCGTTTGGTTTGGTAGAGCTGGCTTTGGCTGTTGAGCACGTCGATGTTGATGCGCACACCCACTTGGTAACCCAGCTTGTTGGCATCCAATGCCACTTGGCTGGAGCTTTCAGCCGCTTCGTAGGCCTTGACCTGGCCGAGACCCGATTGCAGGCCCAGGAATGCTGTGCGGGTGGCCTGGGCCACTTGTCGCTGCGCGCCTTCAAAGTCGATGCGGGCTTTTTCCTCGAGGGCCACGGTCTCGCGCAAGCGGTTTTGGGTGGCCAGACCTGCAAACAAAGGCAGGTTCAAGCTCAACCCCGCGCTGGACACGGTGACTTGGTTGGAGTTGCTGCCCAGGTTGGTGGTGGACGTGCCGTTCAGGTTCTTTTGGACGTTGTAGCCGAGCGTCAAATCGACGGTGGGTTTGTGGCCGGCCATGGCTTTTTCGGACTCCAGCTTGGCAATGTCCAGGTTGGCCTTGGCCAACAAGATGCTGGGGTGGGCTTGCTCGCTTTGGACGATCCAGCCGTCAACGCCATTGGCTTCGACGCCAGGCAGGGTCGTGTTGAGTTTCAGGCGCAGCGGCGTGAGGCCGTTTTTGCCGACCAACAATTCGAGCGCGACTTTTTTCACACGCAGGTCATTGTCGGCCGCGATTTCTTGGGCGATCACCAGGTCATAGCGCGCTTGGGCTTCGCGCGTGTCGGTGATGGTGGCGGTGCCCACTTCGAAGTTGCGCTTGGCGCTGGCCAATTGCTCGGCCACGGCGGTCTTTTGCGCTTGCACAAAGGTCAGGCTGTCTTGCGAGGCCAGCACGTCAAAGTAAGCTTGGCTCACCCGCACGATCAGGTCCTGCTCTGCTTGGCTGAGCGAAGCCTGGGCGGCATCCAGCCCTTTTTGGCTTTGCTGGTACACCGCCAAGTTGGCTGGGCGGTACAGCGGTTGGGTGGCGTTCACGCCCGCAGTTTGCGTCGTGTAGGCGCGGTTGGACAAGGCGGGGTTGTAGGGCGTCAGGTCAAAGTTGGAGCGCGTGGCACCCGCCGAGAAGCCGATTTGCGGCAGCAGCTGCGCCTTGCCCTGGTCGGCTTTGGCCAGGTTGGCGTCGTATTGCGACTTGGCCGACTGGAAGCTGGCGTCATAGCCCTTGGCCAGGTTGTACAGGTCCACCAGGCTTTGCGCCTGGCTGCTGCCGGCAAAGGCCAGCGACAACACCAAGCTCAGGGGCAGTTGGCGAAACAGGGATGAGGGGCGGGACAGCAGCATGGACATCTTTCTTGTAAACCTGAAAAAAGCTCAGTGATTGGAGCTCAATAAACGGGAATCTGGGGGTCGACCTGCGCCGACCAAGCGTGGATGCCGCCTGCGACATTCACCACTTCGTAGCCGTGACCGGCCAGAAAGTGGGCCACTTGCATGCTGCGGCCACCGTGGTGACACAGGCAGGCGATGGGTCGGGTGCGGTCCAGTTCGTCCAGCCGCGCCGGGATGGTTTGCATGGGCATGTGCAGCAAGTCCAACTCGGGTGCGGTGGCGCTGGCGGTTTGCAGCTCCCAGTCTTCACGTACGTCCAGCAACACCGGGCGTTGCGCCTGGGCGCTGGCCCACTGCACCAATTGAGAGGGGTTGATTTGATGCATGGTTCAGAAAGAGAAATGTGATGGCTCGGCAAAGCCGCTCAATCGGGCGGTGTTCGCGTCCCAGGGCTGGGTGGTGGCGAAGGCGTTGTCGCTGGTGCGGGTCACCACGGTGGCGCGCATCATGGGCTCGTGGCCCACGATGGCGACCAAACGACCGCCCACTTTGAGTTGGGCCAGCAGGGTTTGCGGCACTTCGGCCACCGAGCCTGACAGCAAAATGGCGTCAAACGGGCCGTCAGCGGCAGAGCCTTGGCTCCCGTTGGCGTTGCGCACGGTGACGTTGTTCACGCCGGCTTTGTAGAGGTTCTTTTGAGCTTGCGCGGCAAGATCAGCGTCCAGTTCCAGGCTCAGCACACTGTCGGCCTGGTGGGCCAGCAGCGCGGCCATGAAGCCCGAGCCGGTGCCCACTTCGAGGACTTTGTCGGTTTTTTGAAGGGCCAGGTCTTGCAGCAAGCGCGCTTGCACGCGGGGGGCCAGCATGACTCGGCCCTTGCCCAGGGGGATTTCCATGTCGACAAAGGCCAGGGCCTTGTGGGCCAGGGGCACGAAGTCTTCGCGGCGAACGACCGACAACAAGGCCAGCACCTGAGGGTCCAAGACCTCCCAGGGGCGAATCTGCTGTTCGATCATGTTGAAGCGGGCTTGGTTCATGTCCATGTTTGACTCTGAGGGGAAATTGGGAAGTGGGCCCGATTTTACTGTCGGGGGGATGCGTCGGGGTGGCTGGCTGGCGCAGGTGCAGATGTCAGGCCCATTTTGCGTCGCACCCATTGCGCCAGGTCATCCATGTAGCAGTACACCACGGGCACCACCACCAGCGTCAGCAGTGACGAGGTGATGACCCCGCCGATCACAGCCTGGCCCATGGGGGCACGTTGTTCTGAGCCCTCGGTCAGGGCAAAAGCCAGCGGCACCATGCCAAAAATCATGGCCAAAGTGGTCATCAAGATGGGGCGCAGTCGCACCCGGGCGGCCAGCAGCAGCGCTTCATTGCGTTCCATGCCATCCTCGCGGGCGCGGATGGCAAAGTCCACCAGCAAGATGGCGTTCTTGGTCACCAGGCCCATCAGCATGATCACGCCGATGATCGAGAACATCGACAAAGTGGAGCGGAAGGCCATCAAGGCCAACACCACGCCGATCAGGGTCAGGGGCAGGGCGGTCATCAGGGCCAGCGGCTGCAAAAAACTCTTGAACTGGCTGGCCAGGATCATGTAGATGAAGATCACGGCCATGGCCAATGCCGAAATGGCGTAGCCAAAGGACTCGGCCATGTTCTTGGTCGAGCCACCAAACTGGTAGCGGTAACCCGGGGGCAATTGGATGCTGTCCATGGTCTTGCGAACGTCGGCGGAAATTTCACCCGCAGCCCGCCCATAGGCATTGGCGTTGATGGCCACTTCACGCAGCAGGTCGCGGCGGTTGATCTGGTTGGAGCCCGAGGATTCGGTGACTTTGGCCACTTGGCCCAGTCGGACTGTGCGCTGCGCGCCATCGACCGCAGAGGTCACAGCAAAAGGCAGGCGTTCCAGGTCTTGCGGGGCGTTGCGACTTTCGGGGGCCAGGCGCACATTCACGTCATAGGTCTGGTCATCGGGTGCACGCCAGTTGCCCACGGTTTGCCCGGCCACCAGGGTGCGCAAGGGGCCAGCCAGCTGGCCTGTGCCCAGCCCCAGGTCAGCGGCCGAGGCGCGCTGCACCTCCACACGCAAGGTGGGTTTGTTGGCTTTCACGCTGGAGTCCAGGTCCACGAGGCCAGGGATGCTGCGGACCTTCTCCATGACCTGACGGGCCAGCCGCTCGAGTTCGCGTTGGTCTGGGCCTTGCAGTGAAAACTCGATCTGTTTGTTGCCACCGACCGAGTCCAGCAAACCGGCATGCGTGACCGTGACGCCCGGCACCCTGGCCAGGCGATCGCGCAACGCAGCAGACATCTGGTCCACATTGCGGCTGCGTTGTTTGCGGTCGATCAGCCGCACGTAGATGCTGGTGCTGTTTTTGCCCAAGGCATTGCCTGTGTTGAGCGTGGCCAGGGTGTACCTGACCTCGGGGAACTCGCGGATGATGGCTTCCACTTGGCGCGTTTTGGCTTCGGTCGCCTCGATCGAGCTGCCGACAGGCGTCTGGAAATTCACGTAGGTTTCTGAGAAGTCGGCCTTGGGCACGAACTCGGTGCCGACAAAGCGGACCATGAAAATGCTCAACACAAAGATGCCAATGGCCAGGAGCACCGTCTTGCGTTTGTGCACCAAAGACCAAGCCAGGATGGTCTGGTAACCCTCGGCCAGCCGCTCGGTGGACTGGTCAAACCAATGCGTGACTCGCCCAATGGTCTTGTCGTAGAACGTGACTGGCGCGTGCTGCTTGCCGTGGGCCTCGATGCTCGGGTCGTGCCAGATGCTCGAGAGCATCGGGTCGAGCGTGAAGCTGACGAACATTGAAATCATCACGGCTGCAACGATGGTGATGCCGAACTCGTGGAAGAACTTGCCGATGATGCCTTCCATGAAGCCAATGGGCAAAAACACCGCCACGATGGACAAGGTGGTGGCCAGCACGGCCAGACCGATTTCTTGTGTGCCGTCGAGCGATGCGTTGTATGCGTCCTTGCCCATCTGCACATGGCGCACGATGTTCTCGCGCACCACGATGGCGTCGTCGATCAAGAGGCCCACGCACAGGCTCAGGGCCATCAGCGTGACCATGTTGATGGTGAAACCGAACATCTGCATGAACATGAACGTGCCGATGATCGAGATCGGCAGCGTCAGGCCCGTGATAACGGTCGAGCGCCAGGAGTTGAGGAACAAGAACACGATCAGCACCGTCAGCGCAGCGCCCTCGATCAGGGTGCGGCGCACGTTGTCCACCGCCACGCGGATGGGACGAGAGCCATCGGCGATGGGCTCAAGGCGGATGCCGGGCGGCACTTGACCCTTCATCTCGGCGAGGGTCTTGACCAAGCCGTCGATCACGTCGATGGTGTTTTCGTCCTGCGCCTTCTGAATGGCCAGCAGCAGCGTGCGCTGGCCGTTGTACAGGGCCAAGGTCTCGATCTCTTGCGCGCCATCCTGCACACGCGCCACCTGCGACAGGCGAATCGAAGTGCTGCCTTTGCGGGCCACGATGATCCGGCCAAAGTCTTCGGGCCTGAGCATGCGCGACTCGACTTGCACCATGCGCTCTTGCTCGATGGAGCGGATCGCTCCCACGGGCAAGTCCTGGTTTTCGTTGCGCACCGCATTGACCACTTGGTCAGCGGTCACGCCCAGCGCTTCCATGGCGTCGGGCAAAAGGTACAGGTTGATCTCGCGGCGTGTGCCTCCCACCAGCGTGACCGAGCCCACGCCGCGCACATTTTCGAGCCGTTTTTTGAGCACCTGCTCGGACCAGTTGGTCAGCTCCACACCGCTGGGTGCCTTGCCGTTGACAGCTTCGGGCACCACCGCCAGCGACCAGATGGACCGGGCCGAGGGGTCAAACCGCAGGACGCGGGGCTCCTTGACTTCGGTGCGCAGGTTGGGCCGGATGGCGGCCACTTTTTCACGCACGTCTTCGGCCGCCTTGCGCCCATCTATTTGAAGCTGAAACTCGATCACCACCACCGACTGGTTTTCGTAGCTGCGCGATGTCAGGGCACTGATGCCCGCGATCGAGTTGACACCTTCTTCGATTTTTTTGGAGACTTCGCTCTCGACAATTTCAGGAGAAGCACCGGGGTATTCGGTGCTGACCACGACCACCGGGAAGTCGATGTTGGGGAACTGATCGACTTTGAGCCGCTGGTAAGCAAACAAGCCCATCACCACCAGGGCCAGCATGACCATGGTCGCGAAAACGGGATTTTTGAGACTTACGCGTGTGAACCACATGGATCAGGCCCTTCAGCGAACGCCAGCAGTGAACTTGACCTGCGTGCCTTCACGCACGCTGCCTGCGCTGCCCGCCAGCACCTTCGCGCCTTCGGCGAGACCCTGAACCTCCACCCAGGTCAAGGTGTTGTTTTGCACCGTTTTTTCTGCCCGCGTGCCGGTCTGCACCGTCACGTGTTTGACTCGCTCGCCCTCCACCACTTGAACATAAGGCTGGGGCTTGTCGGTGCGCACGCTCGACAGCGGCACCGCCAGCGCCTGGATGCTGCGCGTGCCCAGGCTGCCCTCGGCAAACAGACCCTGTCGCAAGCCGTCTTCGCCAGCGACTCCCAGGTACACCAGCACACTGCGGCTGCCCGCCTGTGCGCTGGGGTTGATGCGCAGCACACGCGCTTGCACGGGGGCCTCCAGCCCCTCCACTTTGAGTTGGGCTTTCATGCCCACACGGATGGCGCTGGCGTCGGCCGGGGCCACCGCCGCTTCAATCTCGAGCTGGGACAGGTTGACGATCTCCACAATGCGCCCGTCCAGCGCCATGCGCTCGCCCGGCTGGGCCAGGCGCTGTGAAACTTGGCCGGCAATGGAGGCGCGGATGATCGAATCGTCCATGGCCTTGCGCGCCACATCCAGCCCGGCCACCGCGGCCATGTGCGTGGCTTTGGCGCCGTTCAGGCTTGACAAAGAAGTTTGCAGCGCGGTTTGCGAAATGAAGCCCTGGTCCACCAGCGACTTGTTGTTGTCGTATTGTTTTTGGGCGATCTCGACCTGGGACTGCGCGGCATCGGCCTGCAGCTTGGCCTGGCGCTCGCGGGCTTGGTACTCGACCGGGTCGATGCGTGCGATCACCTGTCCGGCCTTGACCATGTCGCCCTCGCGCACCATCAAGTCCATCAACTCACCCACGACGCGGGCCTTGATGACCGCCGTCTGGCTGGCCTTGAGCGTGCCCGAAAGGGGCAGCCCGACGGTCATGTCCATTTTTTGTGCGGTGATGACTTCGCTGGCGCTCAGCTCGATCAAAGACGTGCTGACCGCCGTGGCTGGCGGTGCAGCGGATGCTGCTTTGCGCTGACTGACCCAACGGACGCCGCCCGCGATCAGAACGGCCGCAGCCACCCCAGTGAGGATCCAAAAAGTAGAACGTTTCATGGTGATTCCGTCAGTGAGAGGCCACGCACCAGCAGCTGGGCGTGTTGTGTGATGAAGGCTTCGGGGTCGATCTGCGTGGTCTGCGGGCAGCAAGGGCCCATCGAGTGTTTCCACATGATCAAAAAGAGCAAAGGGGTGATGACCGAATGCACAGCCAAGTCAAGGTCAACGGGGCGGAACTCTTGGTGGTCGATGCCCCGCTGCAGCACCGCTCGCACCATGGCGTGGCCGGGTGCGATCACCTCTTCTTGGAAGAAGCGGGCGAGGTCCGGGAAATTGTTGGCTTCGCTCATGATGAGCTTGGAGATGCCAGACGCTTTGGTGGCGCCATAGCGCCGCCACCATTCGAGCATCAAAAACGCCAGCAACTCTCCTGAGCCGCCTTCGAAACGGGCGATTTCTTCGGCGCCTTCGTTCTGGTGCTTGACCAGGTTTTCGCGTACCACGGCTTTGAACAGGTCTTCCTTGGTCGGAAAGTACAAGAACAAAGTGCCTTTGGACACGCCGGCACGCACAGCCACCTCTTCCACGCGTGTGGCCGCAAAGCCTTTTTCGACGAACAAATCGAGCGCCGACTCCAGCAGTTCGCCGGGGCGGGCCTCTTTGCGGCGTTCGCGTTTGTGGGGGAGGGTCAGGTCGGACAAGGCCGTCAACTGGTTAATGACTCGAAGGTTAGTAATGTAGGTGCTGGCACAGAGATCGTCAACATCAACCTTGTGAATACACCGTAAAGCTCGCGACAAAGATTCGACAGGATCAGGGTATTCACTGATAAATGCCTTCAATTAAGTTTATTAAAGTATTCAAAATGAACCAGCAACTGTTCCGCCTCGAAGTGATGCAAGCCCGCCAAGCCTCTTGGCTGGGCGGGATCTGCATGGGCAAGAACCCCGGCTTCAGCCTGGTGGCGGGTGTGGCGCTGACCTTGGCAGGCGCTTTGGTGGCTTTTGCCGCCTGGGGCCAAGTGGCCCGCAAGGCCCGCATCCCGGGTGTGCTCATGCCTGTGCAAGGCACCGTGCAGCTCAGTGCCCATGCTGCAGGGGTACTGACCGAGCAACTGGTGCAAGAAGGCGAACACGTCAGCGCAGGCCAAGCCCTGTTTGTCCTGGGCACTGACCGCACCACCGCTGAAGGGTCGGCCGCCGTGCTGCTGGCGGCCCATTTGGCCCAACGCCGCAGCACATTGGAAGCCGAACGCACAGCACGTGTGCAGCAAACCCGCCAAAGAGAGGCCGCCCTGCAAGAGCGCATCCGGGCGCTGGACAACGAAATCATTCAAGCCCAGCAAGAAGCGCTGCTTGCCAGCCGCCGGGTGGCCTTGGCCCAAAAGACCTTGGGCCGCTACCAACAAATGGCCCAAGAAGGCTTTGTGTCAGACATCCAGGCCCAAAACAAACAAGAAGAACTTATTGACCTGCAAGCCCGGGTCGAAAACACCCAACGCAATGCCGCCACCTTGCAACGCGAACAACAAAGCCTGCAAGCCGAGCGGCAAGCCAACCAACGCCAACTGAACATCGACCTGGCCCAGCTGGACCGCGCCTTGGTCAGTCTGGCGCAAGAAGGCACAGAAAACCAGTCACGCAAAACCATCGTCATCACCGCACCCCAGTCAGGCGTGGTCTCCACCATCCACCTGCCCAAAGGCGCGTCCGTCCAGGCGGGCCAAAGCGTGGCCACACTGGTGCCGGTGGATACAAGCGGCCAAGGCAAAACAGAACTGCAAGCCAACCTGTACGCCCCTAGCCGCACGGCAGGCTTTGTCCAGCCTGGGCAAACCGTGTGGATGCGCTACGGCGCCTACCCCTACCAAAAGTTTGGCCTGGCCCAAGGCCTGGTGCACAGCATCAGCGCCACGCCCACGGCCCCGCAAGACCTGCCCAACGGCCAGAGCGCAGCGCTGCAAACCGCTGCACAAACGCAAGAACCGCTGTACCGCATCCAGGTGCAGCTGAAGGATCAAAGTATCACCGCCTACGGCTACAAGCTGCCCCTGAAAGCCGGCATGACGTTAGAAGCCGATGTGGTGCAGGAAAAGCGGGCAGTGTGGGAATGGGTTTTTGAGCCAGTGCTGGCAGCACGGCAAAAAGTGAAGGTTCTGTGATCGGTATGGCCATGCATGGTGCGTGGCTGACCGAATGCGGAAAAGGGTGAAAACCGAAGGGGAAATAAAATGAAAGTATTGAGTGATAGTGAGTTGGAGAATGTTTCTGCTGGTTTATTATTTTTGATAGCTATGTGGGCTGCATCACATAATGGCGGTGCTTATACCGAAGACCGCGGCGCGGGTGCCTGGGGATAATTTTTAAAACTTTAATTGCCTCGGAAATATATTTCCGAGGCAATTAAAAATTGGTTGAAGATATGCCTTACATTTTAACTCAAGTGCTAATTCAATTGCCATTTTTGGGTGCTGCAAGTGGGATCTGCTTTTTATTATTGTATCCAATTTCGGAAATTAATTTTATTGGCGTCATTGCCTTGTGTTTAATCACTCCAATAGCAATAAGCATATTTTCAATTTATGCGTATTATAACATAAATGAAAAATTTGGATTTTCAAGAGAGTTTTCAATTAATTACATAAAAAATATATTATACTCTTTTTTACTTGTGTTAAATTCAATTGTAATTATCATTGCAATTTTTTTGATCACCGATTGGGCATCAATTAATA